>CALRPY020000035.1:0-45281 GCA_943370145.1 Hydrogenophaga intermedia
CGTGCCGCTGACGAGCGCCGGCCAGGTCGCGTTCGCCGCCGATCTCGCCACGCGGCTGCTGCCGACGCTCGCCGCCACGCCGCGCGTACTCCTGATCCACGGCAATGGCCCGCAGGTGGGCCACATGCTCGTCCGCGTGGAGGCCGCGCTCGCCGCGGCCTACGCGCAACCCCTCGATGTGTGCGTCGCCGAGACCGAGGGCGAACTCGGTTACGTGCTCGCCCAGGCGATCATCAACGCGCTGCGCGCGCAAGGCCTCGCGCGTGAGGTCGTCACCGTGCTGACCCAGGTGCTCGTCGATGCCGCCGACCCCGCGTTCGCGCGCCCGACCAAGCCGGTCGGCGGCTTTCACGGCGCGGCGGATGCGGCCCGCCTGCGCGCGCAGGGTCAAGCGCTGCAGGAAGACGCGGCGGGCCGGGGCTTTCGCCGGGTGGTCGCGTCGCCGCGGCCGCTCGCGGTGCTGGAGACCGCGGCGATTGCGCGGCTGGTCGACGCCCGGGTGCTGGTGATCGCCGCCGGCGGCGGCGGCATCCCGGTGCGCGAAGTGGCCGGACGCATCGAGGGGGTCGAGGCGGTCGTGGACAAGGACGCGAGCGCCGCGCTGCTTGCCGACGCGCTCGATTTCGACACGCTCCTGATGCTGACCGACGTGCCGCAGGCCTGTCGGGATTTCGGGCGCGCCGGCGAACGGGCGATCGGGCGTACCACGCCCGCCGAACTCGCGGCGCTCGCCGCGGCCGGTCATTTCACCCCCGGCAGCATGTTGCCGAAAGTCGAAGCGGCCTGCGCGTTCGTCGATCGCGCGGCGCGTTGTGCGATCATCTGCGCACCCGACAACCTCGAAGCGGCGCTGGCCGGCACGGCCGGCACCCGCGTGGAGCACGCATGAACGACTCCCCGGCGGTGCCCGCGAACGTCCTCATCATGGGCGCGGCCGGGCGCGATTTTCACGATTTCCTGCGCTATTTCCGCGCCCGCCCCGAATACCGCGTGCGGGCCTTCACCGCCACGCAGATTCCCTACATCGCCGCGCGCGCGTTTCCGCGCGAGCTCGCCGGGCCGCTGTACGACGCGGACATCCCGATCCATCCCGAAGCGGATCTGGCCGCGCTCGTCGCGCGCCACGCCATCGACTGGGTGTTTCTCAGCTACAGCGATCTCGCGCACGAGGACGTCATGCACAAGGCCAGCCTCGTGCAGGCGCTGGGTGCGAACTTCGGCCTGCTCGGGCCCGGGGCGACGGAGCTGGTGGCGACGAAGCCGGTCGTCGCGATCGTCGCCGCGCGCACCGGTGCCGGCAAGAGTCCACTCGCCCAGTGGCTCGCGCGCGGGTTGCGCGAGGCGGGTATCCGCGCCGGCGTCATCCGTCACCCGATGCCCTACGGCGACCTGCGCCGGCAGGCGGTGCAGCGCTTCGCGAGCGTCGACGATCTCGAGCGCCACGCGTGCACGGTCGAGGAGCGCGAGGAATACGAACCCTACGTCGACGCGGGGCTGACCATCTTCGCCGGCGTCGACTATGCGCAGGTGCTCGCGGCGGCGACCGCGGAGTCCGAGCTCATCCTGTGGGACGGCGGCAACAACGACAGCCCCTTCCTGCGGCCGGATTTGATGATCTGCGTGCTCGACGCACTGCGCCCTGGCCACGAGCTGCGCTACTACCCCGGCGAGACCAACCTGCGTCGCGCCGACATCGTGGTCATCAACAAGGTCGGCGGGGCGGCGCGCACCGACGTCGAGGCGATGCGCGCGAGCGTCACGGCGTTGAACCCGGATGCCGCGATCGTCGAGGCCGACCTCGTCGTCAGCGTCGACAGCCCGGCGGCGATCGCGGGCCGGCGCGTGCTGGTCATCGAGGACGGCCCGACCCTGACCCACGGCGGCATGCGCTACGGCGCCGGCACGATCGCCGCCCGCCGCCACGGCGCGGCCGAACTGGTCGAGCCGCGCGCGACGGCGGTCGGCTCGATCGCCGAGACCCTCGCCGCGTACCCCGAGCTGCACGGCGTGCTGCCGGCGCTGGGGTATGCGCCCGCGCAGCTGGCCGACCTCGCCGCAACGATCGCGGCGACCATCCGCACCGGTGGCGCGGAGCTGGTTCTCGACGCGAGCCCCTGCCGCCTGGAGCGCCTCATCCCGTTCGACGCGCCCAGCCTGCGCGTGCGTTATGCCTTCGAACAGCGCAGTGGTGCGCCGCTGCTGGACGCGGTGCGCGCGCTGTGCGGACGCTGACCCGGGGGTCAATACGTGGAATCGACAGCATCGCGCCGCCGCGCTTTGCGGTAAGGTCGGCCTTCCACGCAAGAGACGTTGCCCGATGCGCATGAATCCGGATCCCTTCCTGTTTCCCAACGGCCGCGGCCAGCCACCCGGGCTGCTCGCCCGCATCCTCGCGACCGTGGCCGCCGCGGGCTTGTTCGTGCTCGCCTTCATGATGTCCGCGTTCGTGCTCGCCGGCGCGCTGGTCCTGGGGCTGGTCGCCTGGGGCTGGTTCTGGTGGAAGACACGCGCGGTGCGCCGTGCGCTGCGGGAGCAGATGCGCAACGCGCCGCCCGGCAGCCGTGCCTCCGGCGGCCGCGAGATCACGATCATCGAGGGCGAGGTCATCCGCGACACCGACGAGCGCACCCCCCCGCGCTGAGGCCGGCATCCCGCGAAATCCGGGTTCAAATCGTCACGAAACCGATCGATACTGGACGCTCCGCTCGTTTTGAAAGGAGGTGATCCAATGTCTAGTGAGATTAACGTGGTGTCGACGCAGCCTTTGGATCCCGCTCGTGCCACGGTGGAGACACCGCGGTAGAGGGGAATTCACGGAATGTGAGATCCAGGGGTTGAAGTCGATCTTCAATCTCACTGAAGGCCGCAGCGATGCGGCCTTCTTTATTCCGGGCTCCCGTCCGCTTCGCCAGCGGCCACGCAGGCCAGCAACGAAGCGAGCGGCACCAGGCCGATCTCGGCGGTGAAGAGACGCTCGCCGCGCGCCGTGAAGCCGAGGCAGCGGTGCACCACCCGCTGCGCCACGCTCGCCGGGTGATGGCTGACGACGATGTTCAGCCGGTCGTTGCTGCGCAGCCGCGCCAGCGCTTCCAGATCGGTCGTGATTTCGTGGTGCGAGTAGACCATCGGTTCGGCCATGAAGTCGTGCCGCTGGTGGAGGCCGTGCTCCAGCAGCGCGCTGGAGATGAGGCTCGCCGGGTAGATCTCCGGAAAGCGCACGCGGTTCTCCAGTTCGTCGAAATAGCGGAAGGGGTCGATGCCGGCCGCCGCCAGGAAGTTCTTCGCGTTCGCGGTCAGCATGAACTTGCGCTTCAGGAACCAGCTGTCACCGGGCACCACGCTGCGGTCCGGCAGCCCGTCTAGCGCACGCGCGAAGGTCGCTTCGTCGGGCAGGGCCTGCGGCGCGGAGTGCGCGCCGCGCAGCGCGCCCAGCGCGGCCGTGCGGCCGTTGCGCCTGATCACGAAGCGATGCGACGTCGCATCGGCGCCGGCATGCCGGCCCCGCACCGTCACGCCGAGCATGTCGTCGGCGCGCACCGCGTCGATGAAACGGACCTGCAGCGTGCTGTAGCGGGATTCCCCCCCGCCACCCGCCGCGCCGCGGACGTCGCGCACGGTCTCGAGTCCGCAGGCGCCGAGCTGGAAACCGAGGGCGATCGGACCGCCGAAGGGATTGCCCGCGATGCGCTGCCACTTGTGTCGATCGTGGAAGGGGTTGAAGTCGTCCGAGGCGAAGCGGGCGACGTCGATGTGCAGGGCGGTGAGGCGTGTCTCGAACATGGGGCGTGGAATCCTTTCCTCGGTCGAGTCCGGTGCGGGGGCGCCGCCGCGGCGGGCGCGGCACTTCAGCCGCGTGGCCGACCGCTGAGGTGCGCCGCAACGTCGCGCCCCAGGATGTCGATCGCCCCCATCATCTCGGCGTCGAACAGCCGGCTCGCGGCATCCGCGTCGCGTGACATTACCAGCAGCCTGCCACGATACGCGAGGCGGCGCTCGCTGCCGCGCCCATCTGCGTCGCAGTCGAGCGTGCGCGCACGCGCAATGACGATCAGGCGGTACTGGTAACCGGGTTCGAATTCGATTTCGAGACCCACGATGTCGACGTCGGCGACCCGGGCGGGCGCGAGGTCGGCGACGCGCAGCCCGCAGCCCTCGCCGCTCGCGGTCGGCAACAACCCGACCTGCCGGCCCTCGGCCTGCAGGTGCTCGAAGGCGCGCTGCGCGACGTGCGTGCCGAGGGTCGATGCGAGCGCCGTGTCCGGCGCGAGGAAGCGGGTAGCTTGCGCCGAATCAAGGGTTTCGACCTCGGCGCGCGCCATGCCATCGGCCACTGCGGTGCTCACGCCGGCGACGGCCAGTGCACCGATCATCACCCCGGCGCAGGCGCCGAACAGCGGGCCGAGGCCTGCGCACATCACCAGCGACGCATCGACCGCATGTTCGTAGGGCATGGGTTCGCCGGGCTGACCCACGGCGCGATACTCGGGCTGGAGGCGCCCGCGCGTCGTGAGCTGCACGTCATGCGCGGGCTGCGGGCGCAGCAGCAGGAGCGCGGCGCCAGTCGTCGTCGCGGGCGAGGGCGTCGGCGGGGCCGTCGCGCACGCGGTGAGCGCCAGCGCGACGAGTGCGCAGACGCAGCGTTTCACGCGGTCCGGCCAGCGGGGCATGCGCGTCCGCGGGCGCACGTCGTCACTCCCGGTAGAAGAGCAGCAGCAGCCCGATCATCACGAGGCTGCCCGTCCACAGGGCGCCGCAGAGGCGTGGCGCCGGCGCCGGCAGGCGCAGCTCGAGCCAGCGTCCGATGCCCGCAAGCAGGGCGAACACCGCGATCCCTGCGTGCGAGACTTCGATCAGGAACTCCTGCTTGGTGCCGAGCGCGGTGTGCGTGTGGGTCAGCAGCACGGCGCCCCCGATGAAACAGAGCAGGGGGAAGGTATAGCGCCAGCGTGTCGCGGCCAGTGCCCCGACCTGCACCCGCCATTCCATGAAGCCGATCGCGATCGGCAGCAGGGTGGCCAGGCGGTGCTGAAGCACCGAGGGGCTGCGCAGCTGCTCGAAGAATCCTTCCGGGCCCAGCGGCCAGCCGGTGGGTTGGACGATCAGCTGCAGAAACACCGCGAACGGCAGGAAGACCAGCGGCCAGTGGCGCGCCCACTGCGCGAGGCCGAGACGGTGCATGATCGCCAGCACGCCGATCAGCAGCATGAACGCGCCGGAAATGTTGTGGTTGAAATTGCTCTGCACGCGCTCGACCGCAGTCGACGGATTGAAGAAATCGAGCGGCGACGCGTAGTCCGCGGTCAGCGCCGCGTAATCGGGTGGCGACAGCTGCGGCTTCTTCGCCGCCAGCGTGTCGATCACCTCGGCCAGCGTCGCGCGTTCGGTCTGCAGGTCGACGGCGGGCGGCGTCGCGGCGAGGCTCGCGCCGAGCAGCATGATCGCGAGCAGGGCGACGAGTTCGGCCTCGATGTACACCGGTACGCGATGGCGGGTGTCGGCGCAGGCGCCCGCCCTGCGCCACCGGCGCGTGTGGACGAAGTTCAGCGCCGCGAGCGTCAGCGCGATGGCGAACAGCAGCCCCTTCGCGATCACCATCACGCCGTAGTTGGTGCCGATCACCGACGCCCAGTCGCCGACGTAGTGGCTCGCGATGTAGATACCGGCGCCGAGCAGCGTCGCCACGCAGGCGAGTCCGAGCGGGGAGAAGCGGGCGAGCAGGCGCGGCCAGGCGTCTGAGGCCGCCTTGCGCAGGTCGGCGCAGAGCAGGAGCCCGATGACGCCGCCAACCCACACCACCGCCGCGGTCTGGTGCAGGATGGTGGTCAGCATCAGCGGCAGCACGTGTTCGAGGCGGCTGACGGCATGCACGACCCAGGCGCCGCTGACGGTCAGTGCGCCCATCGCGGCCAGTGTCAGCGCCCAGCGCAGGCGGCTGCGGGCGCCGCCGCGCAGCCAGTACAGCAGCGCGGCGAAGCCCACGACGAGGCCGAGGCGCACGCAACTCGCCTGCGCGAAGCCCGTGCCGAGGTATGCGCGGATGGGCCACGCGGCGCCGTCCTCGGCGAGACCCCACGGCCCGACCAGCAGCATGCCGCCCAGCGACGCGGCGGCGAGCAGTGCGCCTCGCGCCGCCACCTGCAGCACCCGCGCCTCGTGGGCGCTGGCGACGCCCGCGACCGGGCGCAGCACCGCGAGGCAGAACACCGTGCCGCCGACGCTCGCGGCGAGTCCCGCCAGCGCGAGGGCGTGCAGGATGACGGTCAGGTAGCCGGCCAGCTGAACCATGTCCGACTGCGCTCAGCGCAGGCCCTGAAGCGTGAAACGCAGCACGCCCTGGGTCGCATGGCCGTCGGTCGCCAGCACCTTGTAGTGCAGCGTGTAGGCCCCGTTCTGGAGATCGGGCGGCAGGGTCGCGCGGATGATGGCGGGTTGCGGCGCGATGTCCACGAGCGTCTGCGTGCTGCCGTCGGCGCGATCGAGCTTCACGTGCGTGAGCTTTTTTTCGAGCTTCGCGTTGAACCTGAGCACGACCTCGGCGGGCACGCGCGTGAGCACCGAACGGTCGGGTGGCGTGGCGTCGACGACGATAGCGTGGGCGACGGCGGCCGTGCCGTGACCAACGCCCGCGAGGAGGGCGACAAGACACAGCAGACGGGTCAGGATTGCGGCATTCATCGGCGGATTTTAACGGATCCGGCGCGCTCGGCGGCGATCCACATCACGTGGCGGTCTCGTCGACGCCCGCGCCGGCCGCGGAGGAGGGACAGGTGATGAGTGTGCACGTCGTGCGCCTGGGCAGTCCGCGCGTGCCGGGTGAAGGCCTGCGGCTGGGGACGGTGCGGCGACCGCCGCGCGGTGTGGCGAAGGCGGATTTCGCGCGGCTCGACTACTACGATCTCTGGCTGCCGACGCTCGCGCCGAGCGCGGCGCTGCTCGCGGCGAGCCGCGCGGCGGGCAGCGTCGCCGCGGACTGGCCGCGCTTCGCGCGCCATTATCTCGCGGAAATGAAGCGGCCGGACGCGGCACACCTGCTGAACCTGCTGGCCGCGTTGTCGCAGCGCACGGATTTCTCGGTTGGTTGCTACTGCGCCGACGAGAATTTCTGCCACCGCTCGCTGCTGACACGACTGCTGCGCGAGCGGGGGGCGATCTTCGCCCCGCCCGCCCCGGCAGAGACCGGCCGCGAGGCCGGGTGAGGGTCGTTTTTAACCGGCGCCGCGCCATCGGATGCGCCCCTCACCCGCCTGCTTTGCCGTCGACCTCTTCCGCGGGCGCTGTCTCTTGGTCCCATTTGGGCGCGGGTGGCAGTGTTCACGTGCTGTTGGGCCACCGAGAACACCGAGAACACCGAGATTTTTCAAGTGGCACTGAGCCAGCGGTCGACGGCGCGGCCATTGACCGGACCACGCTCAAATAAGCGACTTCTCTGCGTCCTCCGTGAGCTCCGTGGTCAACATTCGGCGCCGGTTGCCGCGGCAACGCCGGGTTTCACCACGGAGCGCACGGAGAACACGGAGAACACGGAGAAGAACGGTGAATGGCGGAATGCGCCTCTGCCGTGGCAATGCCGGCCGGGCGGCACCTGCCCACCCGAACCTCTCGGTGTTCGGTGGCCCATCAAAGTCTGTATCCCGGTACCGGCGTCCAAATGTGACCAAGAGACGGCCCGCCCCGGGAGAGGCCGGCCGTGAGGCCGGGTGAGGGCCATTTCAGGCTGGCGCCGCGCCGATTGCTCCGGCGTGGGGGGCGGCATCGAGCAGCACGTTGACGCGGCGGTTGTGGCGGCCCTTGTTCTCGACCTTGCCGAGCGTGACCCTGCCGATCTCGCCGGTGCGCGCGACGTGCGTGCCGCCGCAGGGCTGCAGATCGACGCCGTCGACATCGACGAGCCGCACGCGGCCACTGCCCATCGGCGGCTGCACGGACATCGTGCGCACCAGCGCCATGTTCCCGCGCATCTCGTCGTCGCTGATCCAGCGATACCCGACCGGGTGATCGCCCGCGATCAGCTCGTTCAGCGCATTCTCGATCGCCGCCTTGTCGATGCCTTCGGCCATGTCGAAGTCGAGGCGGCCACGATCGGCGCCGATCGCGCCGCCGGTCACCGGATGCGGGATCAGCGAGCACAGCAGGTGCAGGCACGTGTGCATGCGCATGTGGCGGTGGCGCGTGTCCCAGTCGATGACGGCGGTGAGCGTTTCGCCGATTGCCGGCGCGGCGCTGTCCCCGGCCAGCACGTGCACGAGCCCGAGATCCGGGTCCTTGCGTGTCGTCGTCACGATGAGGGTCGCGCCGTCGGCGCGGCGCAGTTCGCCGCAATCGCCCGGTTGCCCGCCACCCTCCGGGTAGAACACGGTGCGGTCGAGCACGATGCGGCGGTCGTCGACCGCCGTGACGGTCGCGGCGCATTCGCGCAGATAGGCATTGTCGCGGAAGAGTTCTTCGGTGTTCATCGGCACAGTCTATGGCCGTGCGCGACGGAATTCATGCGTCGGGCCCGCATCCCGCATCCGGCGCTGCCGGAAGCACCGCCCGCTGCCCTATACTGCGGCTGTTTCCCAAGACCCGAGATCCCCATGGCGCATGTCCTGTCGGTCGCCGAGCGCGAAGCTTTTCTTGCCGAGGCCAGAGTCTCCGTGCTGAGCATCGCGGCCCCGGGCCGCGGGCCGCTCAGCGTGCCCATCTGGTACGCCTATGCGCCGGGCGGGGAGATCGGGATCTGGATGGATGGCGCCTCGCGCAAGGCGCGACTGCTCGCCACGCAGGGCCGGCTGACGCTGGTCGTGCAGGACACGACGCGGCCCTATCGCTATGTCAGCGTCGAGGGCCCCGTGACGCGCATGGCGCCGATCGACTGGGAGGCGGAGTTGCGCCCCCTCGTGACCCGCTATCTCGGGCCGGACGGCGCTGACGCCTATCTGGCAGCGCTCGGCGGCCCCACGGGCGTCGTCGGCGACATCTACGTGCGCATGCGGCCCGAGCGCTGGCGCGCCGAGCAGCTCTGAGCAATGGGCCGGCTGCCCGCGGCGATGGCGGCCAGCGGCCGGCGCCGCGCGGCCGCGCCATGACGGAAACCGCCGCGACCCGCGCGGGCGTACCGCGACACTGGCGCATGCTCGGCATCGCCGTGCTCGCGCAGATGGCGGTGTCGATCATCATCCAGGGCGTGCCGACGCTCGCACCGTTCCTGCAGGCGGATCTCGATCTCACCCGTGCGCAGGTCGGTTTCTTCAATTCCGCGCTGATGTTCGGTTCGCTGCTCGCGATGTTCTGCGCGGGCTGGGTCGTCGACGTCAAGGGCGAACGGGTCGCGCTGATCGGCGGCAACCTAGTCGTGGGCTCGTTCTGCCTGTGCGTACTCGCGACCGACACCTTCGTCGCCGCGCTCGTCGTGTTCTTCGCCGCCGGGATCGGCGGCGCCTTCCCGACCCCGGCGGGCAGCAAGGCGGTGATGGGCTGGTTCCCGCTCCACCAGCGCGGCACGGCGATGGGAATCCGGCAGACCGGCATCCCCGCCGGCGGCGCGCTGGCCGCGGCCTTGCTGCCGGCGCTCGCGCTGGCCGCCGGCTGGCGGGTCGCGGTCGCGGTCGGGGGCGCCGGTTGTTTCCTCACCGCGGCGCTCTGTGCGGTCGCCTATCGCAACCCGCCCGCCGAGGTCGACGCGACGCCGGCACGGCCGTCGCCGCGCGGTACGCCGGTGCGCGAACTCCTGACGCGCAATGTGCTGCTGCTGGGCTTGAGCGGCGCGGTGCTGACGCTCGGGCAGTTCACGCTGATCACCTATCTCGCGCTGTACCTGAAGGAGACGCAGGGCATCCCGGTGGCAGTCTCGGCGACCCTGCTCGTGCTCGCGCAGGTTGCCGGCGCGGCGGGACGCATCCTGTGGGGTGTCGGCAGCGATCGCCTGTTCCGTCGCCGGCGCAAGCCCGCGCTGCTGCTCGCGAACGGCGTCGCGGCGGTCGGTGCGCTGGCGCTGGGATGGCTGCCGCCCGCCACGCCGCTGTGGCTGCTGACGCCGCTCGTGATGGTCTACGCCTTCAACACGCTCGGCTGGCATGGCAGCTGGATTTCACTGCTCGTCGAAACCGCTGGCACCGCGCAGCAGGGGCGGACCGTCGGCCTCGGCATGTCGTTGATGTACCCCGGCATCATCCTGCTGCCGCCGCTCTTCGGCTGGTTCGTCGACCGCACGCATTCATGGCCCTGGGCATGGACCCTGCTGTCCGGCCTGCTGCTGCTCGGCATGGCGCTGCTGCTGCCGGTCCGCGAAGGCCCCCCACGCCGGGTGGCCTGAAGCGGACGGCGCCCGCGCCGCGCGCCGCATTGGACCAAGGTCCAAGTTTCATCGGCCTCGCGCAGGGTTAGGGTGGGCGAATGGAAGTTTCACCATTCGCCGTGGCCTCACTGGACGCGCACATCAAACCTCGCAAGGCCACGCAGCTCGCGTCGCACCCCATGCCGCGCTCTTCGCTGCTGGGCGCGGCCCTGTACGCCGCTGCCTGCCTGCTGCTCGGCAGCGGCCCGGCATCGGCGCTGGGGCCGGTTGCCGTGCCGGAGACCTGGGGTGGTCCGCTCGGCACGCGCGAGCGCCTGACCGGCGACTGGGGCGGTTCCCGCGACGAACTCGCGCGCAAGGGCATCGTGCTCGACCTCGACCTGCTCGCCACGCCGCAGGTCGTCATGAGCGGTGGCAGGGACACGGGCGCCACAGTGTGGGGCAATGCGATCTACACGCTCAACATCGATACCGGCAAGGCCGGCTGGTGGCAGGGCGGCTTCATCAACCTGCGTGGCGACAGCGGCTTCGGCAATGACGGGTATGGGGATGTCGGCGCCGTCGTGCCGACCAACGCGGCAACCCTGCTGCCCGATCCACTCGACGAGGGCAGCGGCCTCGAGAGCGCGACGTTCACCCAGTTCCTGAGCCCGCGCTTCGGCCTGACGATGGGCAAGATCTACACGCTGGAGCTCACGCATGCCGAGTTCCACGGCAACTTCCAGACCCAGTTCATGAACACCGCGCTCGCGGTGCCGATGGCGTCCGCCCTGATCCCGATTGCGGCATTTGGCGGTGGCGCGGTCTTCCTGCCGACACCCGCCATCACGGTGATGGCGCTTGCGTTGGACTCGAACGGGACGGTGATGGACAACGATATCGGGGACGCCTTCGAGGGCGGCGTGTCCCTGATCGGCGCCGTCAATGTCAAGGTGGCCCCATGGGGCCTGCCCGGGCACCAGTCCCTGACCGGCATGTGGAGTGACAAGACGCGGCTGTCGCTCGAGCAGGACCCGTCGAACATTGCGTCCGCGCTGCTGACGGAGCGCTTTCCCCGCCTCGGCGACCCGGGCCGCCTGTTGACACGCATCATCGAGGATCGCTTCCCGCAGTTGCTCGTGCCGGTGCGGCCCGCGAACCGCGAAGATGAGACCTGGATGATCAGTTACGGCTTCGACCAGTACCTCTGGCAGCCGGACGGCGATCCGGAACGAGGGGTTGGCCTGTTCTTCAATTTCGGCGCGACGGACGGCAACCCGAACCCCGTCGAATACAGCTACCAGCTCGGCCTGGGCGGCAAGGGCGTGGTGCCCATGCGCCCGCGCGACACGTTTGGCGTGGCGTGGGCGCGTACGCAGTTCAGCGATGACTTCGTGCCCTTCCTGCGCGACAGGCTCGCGCTCGGGCTCGAGGAGGAGGATGCGGTCGAATTGTTCTACAACGCCGCGATCACGCACTGGCTCAGCGTGTCGCCGAGCATCCAGATCGTCGACGCCGGCCTCGAGCGCGCGCTGGACGGGAACCGGCGCCTCGCCGGGACCGATACCGCGGCCGTATTCTACCTGCGCACCTATGTGCGTTTCTGAGAAGTGCGCGCTGGCGGCGGCGAGAGGCGGTGCTTGCCATGGCAGTCACCGGACGTCGCGCGCATCTTTCTTCACGACAGCAGCAGCCGGGAGGCACGCATGAACCGCAGATTCTTCCACGCATTCGCAATCCTCACACTGCTCTCCTGTGCGGTGTCGGTGCATGCACAGGGTGCCGGCAATTCCGGTTTTCTCGACGACTACAGCGGGCTCGAGCCCGATCCCGATCGCCAGGGCGCCTGGCGCCACGTGAATCCCGGCGTCGATCTGTCGCAGTACACGAAAGTCATGATCACGCCTATCGAAGTCATGTACGACCCGGAATCGAAACACAAGAACATTTCGCCGGACGAAATGAAAGCCATCACCGACAGCCTGTACGGCGCGCTCCTGAGCGAACTGGAGCCGGCCGTGCCGGTGGTCGGTCAGGCCGGCCCGGGCGTGCTCGCCGTGCGTCTCGCCATCACCGGTGTGCGGCTGGAAAACAAGAAACGCCGCCTGATCGGCTACACGCCAATCGGCTTCGCGACGACGACGCTGGCGAACGTGGCCGGGCTGCGCGTCACGCTCAAAGCGGCAGGCCTCGAGGCCGAGCTCATCGACTCGGTGAGCGGCGAAGTCGTGGGGCGCCTGGTCGACAGGGGCGCGGCCACCGCCGAGATCAGCGACTCCACGTCGTGGGAACAGCTCAACGCGACGATGAAGTTCTACGCCCAGCGTTTCCGCAGCCGCTTCGCGGCGCAGTAAGCGCGGGCCACAGGGGCCGGCATGCCGGCCGGCGGGTCCCGCCTGCCCGCCCATGTCCCCGGGCGGAACACAGGCCTCCCGCGCACGGCTGTCTCCTGGTCACATTTTTCCAGCCGTGCGACGTGAAGCCGTAGCCTGCCGCGTGATGAATGGCCGTCTCGAGGACAGGAATTCGGGATCGTCACCGGGAGCGCCGGGAGCAGCGAGACGACGGGGTGGGCATGCCGCCCGGCCGACATTGTCACGGCAGAGGCGCATCCCGCAATTCACCGTTCTTCTCCGTGCCCTCCGTGGTAAGGAGAAAAGGTGTCAGATTTAAAATCTGACACCTTTTCTCCGCTCACCGTTCTACTCCGTGTCCTCCGTGCTCTCCGTGGTCAAAATTCGGCGTCTGTTGCCGCGGCAACGCCGGCTTTCACCACGGAGGGCACGGAGGACACGGAGAAGTAGCTTATTCGAGCGTGGTCGGGGCAATGGCTATGCCGTCGACCGCTGGCTCAGCCCCACTCGAATAATCTCGGTGTTCTCGGTGTTCTCTGTGGCCCAACAGCACGCGGACCCCGGTACCCGCGTCCGGACGGGAGAAAAGGTGTCAGATTTAAAATCTGACACCTTTTCTCCGCTCACCGTTCTACTCCGTGTCCTCCGTGCTCTCCGTGGTCAAAATTCGGCGTCTGTTGCCGCGGCAACGCCGGCTTTCACCACGGAGGACACGGAGGACACGGAGAAGTAGCTTATTCGAGCGTGGTCGGGGCAATGGCTATGCCGTCGACCGCTGGCTCAGCCCCACTCGAATAATCTCGGTGTTCTCTGTGGCCCAACAGCACGCGGGCCCCGGTACCCGCGTCCGGACGTGACCACGAGACAGCCCACACCGGGAGGCGGCGCCGGACTTCGCATCCCCGCCTTGATCCCGATCTACCCGCCTTCAAGCCAGCCACCTACTATCGCAAGCCTGACCATGCCACGCGTCTCCCCCACATGACACGCAAGACGACACAAGCGCGGCTGCACCGTGCCGTCAGCGCATTGATCGGGCGCTGCACCGCGCTGGAAGAAGAGTACGCGCCGCAGCTGGCGGGCATCCCGCCGACGCAACAGGCCAGCGCGTGCAACCTCGTGCACTACCTCGCGCTGCGCCAGCACGATCTGCGGCCGCTGCAGCTGTCGCTGGCGGCCTGTGGACTGTCGTCGCTGGGCCGCGCGGAAGCGCACGTGCTGGCGAGCGTCCGCGCGGTGGACGACGCCCTGCGCGCCCTGACCGGACAGCCGCCCGCAACCGGAGCGGCGCCGGCGGTCGACTTCGACACTGGACCGGCGCTGCTCGAAGCCCGTGCGATGCATCTCCTCGGCAGTTCGCACCGCAGGCATCCCGTGCGCGTGATGGTGACCATGCCCACGTCGGCGGCGACCGACTACGCACTGGTCCGCGACCTCGTCGCGGCGGGGATGGACATCATGCGCATCAACTGCGCGCACGACGACGATAGCGCCTGGCGCGGCATGGTCGACAACCTGCGTCGCGCGAACCGGGAGTTTTCGCGACGCTGCCGCGTGCTGATGGATCTCGGCGGACCGAAGCTGCGCACCGGACCGTTAGCCTGCGCGCTCCGCTACCGCCGGCTGCGGCCCGCGCGCGATGCGCTGGGTCGCACCGTGACGCCGCTACACGTGTGGCTGGCCCCGGACGGCGACCCCTCGCTGGCATTGCATCCTGCATCCTGCCCGTTGCGCGGCATTGCGCTGGATGCTTGCCGCACGGGCGACGTGCTGCGCGTGACCGACACGCGCGGCAAGACGCGCAAGCTCACGGTGCTTGCCCGGGAGGACGCCGGCTGCATGGCCGAGACCGTGCAGACGTTGCGGCTGCTGAGTGGTGCGCCGGTCACGCTGTCGCGTGGCGCGCGGGTGATCGCGGAGGGGACGGTCGGTGAACTGCCCGAGATCGAACAGCCCGTGCCGCTGGCTCGCGGCGACCTGCTCGAGCTCACGCCTGCCGGCACCGAGGGTGGCCCGGCCCAGCCCGGCAAGGATGGCAGGCCGCGCCGGCCGGCGTGCGTGCCGATCACCCTCGATGCCGTCTTCGGTTGCGTGAAGCGCGGCGAGCGCGTGTTTCTCGACGACGGCAAGTTCGGTGGCATCGTGCAGCGCGTGACGCCGAACCGCATCACCGTGAAAATCACCGAAGCGCCGCAGGGTGGCGGCAAGCTGCGCGCCGACAAGGGCGTGAACCTGCCCGACACGCGACTCCAGCTGCCGGCGCTGACTGACAAGGATCTGGCCGACCTGCGGTTCGTCGCGCGACACGCCGACATGGTCGGCATGTCCTTCGTGCGCGAGGCTGCCGACGTCGCCCTGCTCCAGCAGGCCCTGCACGCGCTCGGCGCCGACGGGCTCGGCATGGTTCTCAAGATTGAGAACCGGCAGGCCTTCGAGCAGTTGCCGGCGCTGCTGCTGCAGGGGCTGAAGTCACCGGCGCTGGGCGTGATGGTCGCCCGTGGCGATCTTGCGGTCGAAGTCGGCTACGAGCGCCTTGCCGAACTGCAGGAGGAGATCCTGTGGCTGTGCGAGGCGGCGCACGTACCGGTGATCTGGGCGACACAGGTGCTCGAGCAGATGGCGCAGACGGGCACGCCGTCGCGGGCCGAGGTCACCGACGCGGCAATGAGTGGCCGCGCCGAATGCGTGATGCTGAACAAGGGCCCGTGCGTCGTCGACGCGGTGCGCTTCCTGGAGAGCGTGCTTGCGCGCATGGAGCGCCACCAGCGCAAGAAGAGCTCGATGCTGCGCAAGCTGGCGATCTCGGAGGCGAAGCCCTGACGGGTGTTTGCCGGCAGAGACTTTCGACGCCTCACCTCTGCCGTGCGCGTCAGCGCTGCGCCTCCTGTCGGCGCGGCGCCAGACTTAAACGACCCTCACCCGTCCGTCCGCTGCGCGGCCGGCCTCTCCAGGCGCGGGAGAGGCGAAGATCCAGTCGGTTGCTGGGAAAGAAGCGTGGTCGCGCGGTCGGCCTCTCCGGCTTCACCTCTCCCGCGCCGGGAGAGGTCGACCGAAGGCGGCGGGTGAGCTGCGCCTCCGTCTGCGCGTCGCCAGCCTGTTAGGCTCAGCGCACGATCTGGTCGATGAGCCGCCAGTCGCTGGTCTCGATGTGCACGTGCCAGTGGCCAGAGGGGAGCTTGCCGATCGGCGCGAGGTAGACACCGGCGCTCGTCTGCGGAATTTCGAGCTGCCGGTCGAGCCCGGCGCGCGTGGCGTGGATGAAGGAAACCTTGATGATTGGCGGCAGCGCATTGCCCTTCGTACTGCCGAGGCGCACCGTGACCGTGGCGTCGTCGACGGCCACGCTCGCGGTGTAGCCCGACTGCTGCGCGAACTCGTCGCGTGCCAGCACCTTGTTGATTTCCAGGCCTTTCTTGTAATAGTCGTCGACGACGAGCCCGTCCCATGAGCGGATGGCCAGGTACAGCGTCGCGAAGCCGCCAAGGACCGCGGCAAGTGGAAACGCGATCACGAGCCACACCAGCGGCTCGCGATGCCAGGGCAACTGGCGCCCGGTGTCTTCGGTCATGGTATCGGCCCCAGGAATTTCGCTTCGGCACTCACGGTCAGCGCCGGATTGTCAGTGGCGGTCAGCGTGAAGTGCACCGCCTGGCTGCGGGCGACGAGCGCCGATTCGTCCGCGCGCAGCGCGATCGGCACGTCGACCACGGCGCCGCCCTCGGCGGGGATTTCGCCGATATCGGTCGCGATCGCGAGACCCTCGATGCCGGAGACCGTCAACGCATAACGGTGGGCGGCGTCGTCCTTGTTCATGATTTTCAGCAGGTAGACGTTTTCAATCTTGCCCGCGGTTTCGCGATAGAGCTGGTTGCGATCGTGCAGCACGTCGAGGCCGATCGGCAGCCGCGCCGACAGGCGCCAGGCGAACAGGCCGCACAGTACGACCAGGATCATGCCGTAGACGATGATGCGCGGCCGCAGCACGTGAATGCGCCCGCCGTCCATCGCATTCTGCGTCGTGTAGCGGATGAGCCCCTTCGGGTAGCCCATCTTGTCCATGACATCGTCGCAGACGTCGATGCAGGCCGAGCAGCCGATGCATTCGTACTGCAGTCCCTTCCGGATATCGATGCCCGTCGGGCAGACCTGCACGCACATCGTGCAGTTGATGCAGTCACCGAGACCCTGGGCGCGTGGATCGGCGCTCGAGCGTCGCGAGCCGCGCGGCTCGCCGCGCTTCTCGTCGTAGGAAATGACCAGCGTGTCGTTGTCGAACATCGCACTCTGGAAGCGCGCGTAAGGGCACATGTACTTGCAGACCTGCTCGCGCATGAAGCCGGCATTGCCGTAGGTCGCGAAGCCGTAGAAGCCCAGCCAGAACCACTCCCAGGGCCCCAGGTCGAAGGCCGCGAGCCGCACGGCCAGTTCGCGCACCGGCGTGAAATAGCCGACGAACATGAAGCCGGTGAAGGCGGCGAATGCCAGCCAGATCGCGTGCTTGGTCGTCTTGATGCGCAGTTTGCGCAGGCTCATCGGCGCCTGGTCCAGCTTCATCTGCTGCTGGCGGCTGCCCTCGACCATGCGCTCGATCCACAGGAAGGACTCGGTCCACACGGTCTGCGGGCACGCGTAACCGCACCACAGGCGGCCCGCTATCGCGGTGAAGAAGAACAGGCTGTACGCCGCGAGCATCAGCAGGAAAGTCAGGTACAGGAAATCCTGCGGCCACAGCGTCAGGCCGAACAGGTGGAACTTGCGTGCCGGGAGGTCGAACAGCACGGCTTGCCGGCCACCCCATTGCACCCAGGGCAGCAGGTAGAAGATGCCCAGCAGGGCCACCGCGGCCGTCACCCGGGCGGTCGCGAACATGCCATGGACCTGGCGCGGGTAAATCTTGCTGCGCTTTTCGTAAAGCGACTGCTCGACGTCCGGGGTGGCGCCCGGCGCCTTCACGGTAGTGTCCGGCGTGGTCATGGTGCGGTCGCGTTCGAGTCGGCGGAATTGCCGGCTTCCGGGCCCGGTGGGGCAGGGTAGACGAAGAACACCGCGATCAGCGCCGAGCTGGCGGACAGTGCCCAGAACAGGAGGAAGCCTATCGTGTAGGCGGCGGTCCTGCTGACTTCAGGGAAGCTGACGCAGTACTTGAGTTCCAGCGGGTCGATGGCGGAGAAGAAGGCGCCGGTCGCGACCCCGGCGGTCAGGAAGGTGATCCAGAGCACCGCCGCGATGCGCTGCGGGACGGGGATCCAGCCGGTCTTGTCCCACAGCGGCATCGTGGTTCTCCTTCCGTTACGGGGCCGGCTTGGCGCCGCCGCCCAGGCTCAGCACATAGGCCGCGAGCAGGTGCACCTTGTCTTCCCCGAGCACCTCACCCTGCGCGGGCATGATGCCGTTGCGTCCCTTGTCGATGGACTCGGCGATCTTCGCGGTGCTGCCACCGTAGAGCCAGATGTCGTCGGTCAGGTTCGGGGCGCCCATCATCGGATTGCCCTTGCCCTCGGCGCCGTGGCAGGCGGCACAGTTGGTCTGGAAGGTCTGCTGGCCCTTCGCCGCGGCGGCGGCATCCGTGGCCCGCCCGGACAGCGTCTCGACGTACGCCGTGACCTGCTGCACGCCCTCGGGCCCGATGATCGCGCCCCAGGCGGGCATCGCGGCCTGGCGGCCGTGCAGGATGCTGGCCTTCACCATTGCCGCTTCGCCGCCCCACAGCCAGTCGCCGTCGCGCAGGTTCGGGAAGCCGCGCGCCCCGCCGGCATCCGAGCCGTGGCAGGTGGTGCAGTAGGCGGCGAACAGGCGGCCGCCGATCTTCTGTGCCGTCGGATCCTGCGCGACCTGCGCGAGATCCATGTCGGCGTACTTGGCGAACAGCGGTGCGTACTTGGCGTCCGCCGCCGCCATCTCGGCCTCGTACTGGCCGTGCTGCGACCAGCCCAGCATGCCCTTGAAGGCGCCGAGGCCGGGGTAGGCGATGAGGTACAGCAGGCCCCATGCGATGGTGAGGTAGAACATGTTCAGCCACCAGCGCGGCAGCGGGTTGTTGTACTCCTCCAGGTCCTCGTCCCAGACGTGACCTGAAGTTTCGACCGAACTCGTGCCGGCCCGGCCGGACAGCATCCAGCACAGGATGGATAGGGCGACCAGGCTCACCAGGGTGATGACGGTGATGAAGATGCTCCAGCCGCCGCTCGTGAAATCAGCCATGACGGTTCTCCGAAAAACGTTCCATTAATCTGCCAGCTCGTCGTCGGGTTCCAGCGGCAGGCGCGCCGCGGACTCGAAGTCGGCGCGCTTCGCGCCGCTGTATGCCCACAGGCCGATGGCGACCATGAGCACGCAGACCACGACGGTCCAGGTGGAAAAAATCGCGCTGATGATTTCCGGGCTCATCGCTTGAATCTCACGGCGGTGCCGAGGCCCTGCAGGTAGGCGATGACCGCGTCCATCTCGGTCTTGCCTGCGAGCGCAGCCGGCGCGGCGGCGATTTCCTCGTCCGTATAGGGCGCGCCGAGCTTGCGCAGCGCCGTCATCTTCGCCGCGATGTCGCCGGCGGCCACCGGCGTCGTCTCCAGCCACGGGTAAGCCGGCATGATTGATTCGGGCACCACGTCGCGGGGGTTCACCAGGTGCACGCGGTGCCATTCGTCGCTGTAGCGGCCGCCGACGCGCGCGAGATCGGGACCCGTGCGCTTCGAGCCCCACTGGAAGGGACGGTCGTAGACGAACTCGCCGGCCAGCGAATAGTGGCCGTAGCGCTCGGTCTCGGCGCGGAACGGACGCACCATCTGCGAATGGCAGAGGTAGCAGCCTTCACGCACGTAGACGTCGCGCCCGCTGAGCCGCAGCGGGTCGTAGGGTTTGACGCCCTCGACCGGCTGGGTCGTTGAGTTCATGAAGAACAGGGGCACGATCTGCACGATGCCGCCGACGCTGACCGTCAGCAGGATGAGCACGATCATCACGCCGATATTTTTTTCAATCTTCTGATGCAGGACTGACATGGCACTGACCTCAATGAGCCGCGGCGGGAACCGGCACCGGTGCGAGCACCGGCTTGGCGTTGGCGATCGTGCGGTAGATGTTGTAGCACATGACCAGGGTGCCAACGAGGAACATCAGGCCGCCGAGCAGGCGAATCACGTAGAAGGGATGCATGGCCTTCACGGTCTCGATGAACGCGTAGGTCAGCGTGCCGTCGTCGTTCACCGCGCGCCACATCAGGCCCTGCATGATGCCGGCAACCCACATCGAGGTGATGTAGAGCACGATGCCGAGCGTCGAGATCCAGAAGTGGTATTCGACCAGGCGCAGGCTGTAGAGCTCGCGTCCGTACAGGCGCGGGAGAAGATAGTACAGGCAGCCCATCGACACGAAGGCCACCCAGCCCAGCGCGCCGGAGTGCACGTGGCCGATCGTCCAGTCCGTGTAGTGCGACAGCGCGTTGACGGTCTTGATCGACATCATCGGGCCCTCGAAGGTGGACATGCCGTAGAACGACACGGACACGATGAGGAAGCGCAGGACCGGATCGGTGCGCAGCTTATGCCAGGCGCCCGACAGGGTCATGATGCCGTTGATCATGCCGCCCCAGGACGGCGCGAGGAGCACCACCGACATCACCATGCCCAGCGACTGCGCCCAGTTCGGCAGCGCCGTGTAGTGCAGGTGATGCGGTCCCGCCCAGATGTACGTGAAGATGAGCGCCCAGAAGTGCACGATGGACAGGCGGTAGGAATAGACGGGGCGGCCGGCCTGTTTCGGGATGAAGTAATACATCATGCCGAGGAAGCCCGCGGTCAGGAAAAAGCCCACCGCGTTGTGGCCGTACCACCACTGGACCATGGCGTCCTGCACGCCCGCATAGGCGGAGTAGGATTTGAGCGGCCCGACCGGCAGCGCGGCGCTGTTGACGATGTGCAGCACGGCAACGGTGATGATGAAGGCGCCGTAGAACCAGTTCGCAACGTAGATGTGCTTGATGCGACGCTTCACGATCGTGCCGAAGAACACGACCGCATAGGCGACCCACACCAGCGTGATCAGGATGTCGATGGGCCATTCGAGCTCGGCGTATTCCTTCGACGTCGTGATGCCGAGGGGCAGGGTGATGGCCGCGAGCACAATCACGAGCTGCCAGCCCCAGAACGTGAAGGCGGCCAGGGTGTCGCTGAAGAGCCTCGCGTGACAGGTGCGCTGGACGACGTAGTAGGACGTCGCGAACAGCGCGCTGCCGCCGAACGCGAAAATCACCGCGTTGGTGTGCAGCGGACGCAGACGGCCGAAGGTCAGCCATGGAACGTCGAAATTCAATGCCGGCCAGCACAGCTGCGCGGCGATCAGGACGCCGACTGCCATGCCAACGACACCCCAGACAAGTGTCATCAGCGCGAACTGACGGACGACCTTGTAGTTGTATGTTTCTGAATTCGCCATGCGGATTGCTCCCCTGGATGCGCTGGTATTTGCGCCTGAAGGCCCCGCAACCCGGTTGGAGGAATCGCGGCGCAGCAAGCGGATCGTATTCTGTTGTGTTCGTGTCTTTTATAAATGATCCAAGTCAAGTTTGGCGTGCGATGCGCACGACAAGATGCCTGCCCACCCTGAACACGAAACAACTATGGCACACGCGGATGCGCTGGCCATGACGCCCGCGCTGGAACCGGCGGGCGCTGCTGCCGGCGCGCACTGCTTCCACTGCGGCGAGGAGATTCCGCGCGGCAGTGCGTGGACGGCCCTCGTCGGCGGCGTGCCGCGCCCGATGTGCTGTGCCGGTTGCCGGGCCGCCGCCGAGACGATAGCGGGCAGCGGCCTTGGCGCCTTCTATGTCCAGCGCACCACGCCGGGCGCGCGGCCCACGGGCGCCGACGTCGATCTGGACGCCTACGACGACCCCGCGCTGGAAGCAGCCTGCCCGCTGGCGGAGGACGGCACGCGCGAGGCCCACCTGGTGCTCGAGGGCATGCGCTGCGCGGCCTGCGCGTGGCTGGTGGAGGCCAGCGCCAGGCGGGTGCCGGGCGTCGTCGACGTCAGCGTGAACCTCGCCAACCGCCAGGCGCGGTTGCGCTTCGATCCGGCGCGGGCCCGCCTGAGCGGGATCCTGGAAGCCGTGTGGGCGCTCGGTTACCGCGCCTATCCCTTCGACGCGCGTCGCCGCCAGGCAGGCCTGCTGCGCGAGCGCAAGGATTACCTGCGCCGCCTCGGGGTCGCCGGCCTGTTCGGCATGCAGGTGATGATGGTCGCGACGGCGCTGTACTTCGACCCGTCCGCGAGCGGCGCCGGCCGTTACCTCGACATGCTGAACTGGCTGAACCTCGCCATGACGCTGCCGATCGTCGCCTACGCGGCCGTGCCGTTCTACGCGGGGGCCTGGCGCGGGCTCAGGCACGGGCATCTCGGGATGGACGTACCGGTGACGCTCGGCATCGTCCTGGCCTTCGCCGGCAGCGCCTGGCACACGCTGCGCGGCGGGGCGACCTACTTCGATTCGGTCGCGATGTTCGTGACCCTGTTGCTCGCGGCGCGCTATCTCGAACTCATCATGCAGCAGCGCGCGTCGAGCCTGCTCGATCACGCGACCCGCATCGTGCCGGCCTTCGTCGAGCGGATTGCCCGGGGCGCGGACGGCCGACGCCTGGAGCGGGTGGCGGTGCGCGACGTCGCCGTCGGTGACCGCCTGCTGATCAAGGCGGGCAGCACGCTGCCGGTCGACGGCATCGTGCGCGCCGGGGAATCCTCGGTCGACGAGAGCGTGCTGACCGGCGAGAGCGTGCCGGTGCTGCGTCGCGCGGGCGAGCCGGTGCTGAGCGGCAGCGTCAACGTCGAGTCCCCGCTCGAAATCGAGGTCACCGCCACGGGCAGCGGCGTGTTCATGGCGCGCATCGCGGATCTCGTCGCGCGGGCTGCCAGCGGCAAGCCCGCGCTCGCCCGGCTCGCCGGCCGTGTCGCCGGCTGGTTCGTCGCCGGCGTGCTTGGTGTCGCCGTGCTGGCGGCGCTCTGGCATGGCCTGTGGCTCGGCCAGGCGTGGCTGCCGATCGTCATCGCCGTGCTGGTCGTGTCCTGCCCCTGCGCACTTGCGCTCGCGACGCCGGCGGCACTGACCGCGGCCAGCGGCGCGCTGCTCGAGCGGGGCGTCGCGGTGCTGCGCACCGGTGCGCTGGAGGACCTGGTCGCGGTGACGCACGTCGTTTTCGACAAGACCGGCACCCTCACGGCCGGCCGCCTGCGCCTGCAGCGCGTGATCGTCCACGACCGCCGCGACGAGCGCACCTGCCGCGAGATTGCCGCGGCGCTGGAGGCGGGTTCCGAGCATCCGCTTGCCGCGGCCTTCCTCGAAGCCTTCGACGGGATGCCGCGCCTGGTCGCGACCGACGTCAATAACACGCCCGGGGCGGGTCTCGAGGGCGTCGTCGACGGGACGCGCTACGCCCTCGGTTCACGGGCCTTCATCGCGAGCCGGGTTGCCGCATTGCCGCCGCTGGCGGCGGACGATGCGGGCGGTCCCGCGCAGGAAGCCCTGCTCGCCGCGGACGGTCGCCTGCTCGCCGAGTTCAGGCTGCGCGATTCGATCCGTCCCGATGCGGCGGCCACCGTCGCCGCGCTGCGTGACGCCGGCATCCGGCTCGCGATTTTCAGCGGCGATCGGCAGGCGGTCGCGGCCCACATCGGCGGGCAGCTCGGCATCGATGACATCAGGGCCGGCATGACGCCGGCCGAAAAGCTCGCCGCGCTCGAGGTCCTGCAGCGCGAAGGCGCCGTCGTCGCGGTGGTCGGCGACGGTGTCAACGACGCGCCGATGCTGGCCCGCGCATCGATCGCGATAGCGGTCGCAAACGCCGCTGAACACGCCAAGCTCAGTGCCGACCTCGTGCTCCTGCGGGACGAAATCGCCGGCGTCGCGGTGGCCTGCGAACTCGCGCGCCGGACCCGCCGGGTGATGCGCCAGAACCTGTGGTGGGCGCTGGGCTACAATGCGATCGCGCTGCCGCTCGCGATTGCCGGCCATGTCGCACCGTGGCTGGCGGCCTTCTGCATGTCGGCAAGTTCACTGGTCGTCACGGTCAACGCGGCGCGGCTGCGGCGCATCCGCAGTCAATGAGGGTCCGCGCGTGGAAATCATCTGGTTGCTGATCCCGCTCTCGATCGTGCTGGTCGGCGTCATCGCCTGGGCCTTCCTGTGGGCGGTCAACAGTGGCCAGTTCGACGATCTGGACGCGCCCGGCACGTCCATCCTGATGGACGACGACGAGCCGCCCGCAAAGCGCTGAATGCGACGCGCTCAGCGCGCGGGCGTCGCCGGGGGCATCGAGTGCCCGTGATGCTCCATCCCGTGCTGCGCCTGATGCGCGTCGGCCGGGGCGGCTGCCGACGCTGGCGCGTGGTGCGCGTGCGCATCCCCGGCATCCAGCCATTGCAGGCCATACCACGCGAGCGAGAGCGCGATCAGCGCGGCGGCCGCGTAGCGCCGCAGCCCGGGCCCCGGCTTGAGGCCGCCGAGCCGGTTCGCGGTCACGCTGGCGGCGATCATGCCGGGCAGGGTGCCGGCCCCGAAGGCGAGCATCGTCAGCGCGCCGCCGGCGACCGACCCGGTGCCGGCGCTGACGGGCAGCATCGCGTAGACGAGGCCGCAGGGCAGGAAGCCCCACAGCAGGCCGGCGGCCACGGCCCGGCTCGCGCGATCGATCGGCAGCAGGCGACGGGTCAACGGGCCCAGCCGTTGCCAGAAGCGGAGACCGATACGCTCGACGATGCCGTTGCGCGGCAGCCAGCCGGCCAGCCGCAGGGCCGCCAGCAGCAGGGCGGCGAGCCCGCAGGTCTGCAGGATCCGGAAGGCGATACCGGCGCCGCCGCCAGCGCCTGCGGCGCCGGCGGCGGCGAGGCCCGCCGCCGCGCCCAGGCCGGCATAGCTCGTGATGCGCCCGAGGTTGTAGGCCACGGCGAGGCCTGTCACTGCGCCGCCGCGCGTGCGGACTGTCGCGGGCGCGCCCAGCGCGAGCGCGGCCACGATGCCACCGCACATGCCCCAGCAGTGCAGCGTGCTCACGAAGCCGGTGCTGGCCGCGAGCAGGAGTGTCGTCAACATGACGGACTGCGGACTGCCTTCATGCCGCGCAGTGTACCGGCCCGGAGCACGTACACACGCGCGTTGCCGCAACAATCCTTGCGATGCATCAGGCCGTGTCGAAAACCCCCGGTTGGAGTGGCGCTGACGCGGCTCTATAGTAGTGACCCGTGTGGTTCGGGGCGGAACGGTGTCCCGTAGGCCGAGCGTTCGCCACGCCCCCCGAGCGCGCGCTATCAGGAGGAATCTTCAATGAACGCATCGAATCGTCGCATCGTCGTGGTGGGCGCGGGCGCAGGCGGCCTGGGCGTGGCGGCGCGGCTCGCGCGCGCTGGCGGCAACGAGGTGATCGTGGTCGACCCGGCGGAACATCATTTCTACCAGCCGCTGTGGACCC
Organism: Hydrogenophaga intermedia; assembly: GCA_943370145.1. GTDB lineage: Bacteria > Pseudomonadota > Gammaproteobacteria. The sequence goes on from CALRPY020000035.1 coordinate 25,062, forward strand.
TGGTCGGTGGCGGGGTGTTTCCCAAGGAGAGCAGCCGGCGGCCGATGCAGGACGTGATCCCGGCCGGCGTACGCTGGATACGGGGCGAGGTCACCGAGTTCAAGCCGGACGAGAACGCAATCGTCCTGCGTGACGGGCAGTCACTCGGCTACGAGGCGCTGGTGGTGGCGCCCGGCATGCAGATCAATTGGGGCCAGATCCCGGGCCTGAAGGAAAGCCTCGGTCGCAACGGCGTCTGCAGCAACTACAGTTTCGAATCGGTCAACTCGACCTGGGAAACCATGCAGCGCCTGCGTGGCGGTCGGGCGTTGTTCACCTTCCCGACGACACCAATCAAGTGCGCCGGCGCGCCGCTCAAGATCATGTTCCTCACCGAGGACCACCTGCGCCGCACCGGCGCGCGGCAGGCGACCGAGATTGTCTACATGTGCGGCGTCGGCGCGATTTTCCGCGCCCCGAAGTACGCGGCGGAGCTGGTCAAGATCGCCGCCGCGCGTGACATCGCCGTCAATTACAAGCAGGACCTCGTCGCCCTGCGTCCGGAGCAGAAGGAAGCGGTGTTCCGCGACACGGACTCGGGTGCGGAGCGCGTCGAGAAGTACGACATGATCCACGTCGCGCCGCCGATGGGGGCGCCGGATTTCATCAAGCAGAGTCCGCTCGCCGATGCCGGCGGCTGGGTCGACGTCGACAAGCGCACGCTGCAGCACACGCGCTTCGCGAACATCTACAGCCTCGGTGATGCGAGCAGCCTGCCCACATCGAAGACCGCTGCCGCGATCCGCTCGCAGGCGCCGGTGCTGGTCGAGAACCTGCTCGCGACGCTCGGCGGTCGCGCGCCACGCGCGGTCTACGACGGCTACACGTCCTGCCCGCTGATCACCGGTTACGGACGCCTGATGCTCGCCGAGTTCGACTATGACCTGAAGCCGAAGGAAACCTTTCCGTTCGACCAGGGGAAGGAACGTCGCAGCATGTACCTGCTGAAGAAGTACGTGCTGCCCGTGATGTACTGGCAGGGTCTCATTCGCGGCCGCAAGTGGCCGTGGCCGATTCCCGAAGGTCAGCCCCAGCACGACTGAGCGAGCGGGCAACGAGCGCCGTCCGGCGCGCCCGCGCATGTCCGCAGTGCGCGCCCGGTCCGGCGGGCGCTGCGCAACCCCCTCGAAAGGAAAGCATGAGCCGTCACATCAATGTCATCGGCGTCGGCATGACGCCGTTCAAGACGCCCAAGAGCGCCGATCCCTATACGGTGATGGGCCGCCAGGCCATCGGCGAGGCGCTGGCCGACGCCGGCATCCCGTACTCGGCCGTCAACCAGGCCTACGCGGCCTACGTGTACGGTGACAGCTGCAGCGGCCACCGCGTGGTCTACGAGGCTGGCCTCACCGGTATCCCGATCTTCAACGTCAACAGCAACTGCTCGAGCGGCTCCAGCGCCCTGTACCTCGCCCGCCAGGCCATCCTGAGCGGCGCGGCGGAGTGCGCCCTGGCCGTCGGTTTCGAACAGATGTCCCCGGGTGCGCTCGCCGAGCACTGGGCCGATCGCCCGACCCCGCTCGAGAAGTTCCTCGAAGTCGCGAACCGCCGGCTCGGCGAGTCCTCGGCGCCGATGGCGCCACGCCTGTTCGGGGCTGCCGGCCGGGAATACATGGAAATGTACGGCATGCCGGCGGCGACGCTGGCGAAGATCCCGGTCAAGGCGCGCCGTCACGCGGCGAACAATCCGCGGGCGGTGTTCACCGAGCAGCTGACCGTCGAGCAGGTGCTGGCGAGTCCCAGCGTCTGCGATCCGCTGACGCGCTACCAGTGCTGCCCGCCGACCTGCGGCGCGGCGGCGGCCATCCTGTGCACGGACGAATTCGCCGCCCGGCACGGCATCAAGCCGTCGGTGCGCATGCTCGCGCAGTCGCTCGTGACCGACATGCCGAGCAGCTTCGACGGGCTCGCGATGGATGCCGTGGGCCGCAGCATGGGCTACGAGGCGGCGCGCCAGGCCTACGAGGCCGCCGGCCTCGGACCGCAGGATGTCGACGTGGTCGAACTCCACGACTGCTTCAGCATCAATGAAGTGCTCGCCTACGAAGCGCTGGGACTGTGCGAGCCGGGCGGCGCGACGGCGCTGATCGAGAACGGTGACAACACCTACGGCGGCCGCTTCGTGACCAACCCCTCCGGCGGACTGATCTCGAAAGGCCATCCGCTCGGCGCGACCGGCATCGCCCAGTGTTTCGAGCTGGTGTCCCAGCTTCGCGGGCAGGCCGGGAAGCGCCAGGTCGAAGGTGCGCGTGTTGCGATCGCACATAACATCGGGCTCGGCGGCGCCTGCGTCGTCACGCTCTACGGACACGCTGCCTGAGACGGCTTGAACCATTTTCCGGTGCGACGGAACTCAGCACGGCCAGAGTCGGCCGCCCCGTGTCGAAGCGGGGCGCTCCTTCCGCTGGCGCGTGCATTCATGACAGAATCGTCCGACCTTTCCGGGGACGGGGGTTCCCGGGAATGTGCTAACAAAAATGTCGGCGAAAGAAATGCGGCTGCCGGTCGCCTCAAAGCGGCAAACGGGCGCACAAGGCTGACCGGGCGCTCAAGGCGAGCGGACAGCAAGAAAATCAGCTGAGCTGAAGGAGGTTCAAACGATGCATATCAAGAAATACGGCAGGGATTTCACCCGCCGGCATTTCCTGCAGACGATGGGTGCAGGATTCACCGCCGGTGTGTTGGCCCCGCTGTGGGATGTTATCGCCGAGGACGGCGATATCACGAAGGCGTACCCGGAAGAGTTGCTCTCGCTCGACCTTTACACCAAGGGTAAGGTCAAGGCCGGCCAGCAGCTGACCGCCGACAACGTCGACTACGTCAAGGATCTCCTCGACGACATCACCTACATCCAGGTGAAGCAGCAGGGTCGCATCATCGACCTCGCCGAGACGACGACCAACGCCATGATCATGAACCCGCCGCCGTACATCGAGGCGACGCTCAAGAATCAGGGCCAGGCGAAGTTCGACGAAAAGGGCAATGTCGTCGCCGCGGACGGTGGTCCGTGGATCGGTGGCAACCCGTTCCCGAAGCCGAAGGATGCCGCCGAAGTCATCGCCGGCCACAACCTCAGCTGGGGCCGCTACGACGTCGCGCAGTACTGCATCGACGAGTGGGACATGGACGGCGAAGGCAACGAGCAGTACCACTACAACTTCTGGTGGTGCGAAGTGGCTGGCACCGGCCGCATCTCGGTCGATCCGAAGCCGATTCTCCGTGACAACGGCAAGTACCTGCGTTACCAGTCCGCAGTGTGGACCTACCCGAACGACGTCAAGGGCACCTCGATTCTCAACATCTGGCCCTACGACGCGACCCAGTACCCGGACTTCTTCGGCTATCTGCCGGCCTTCAAGCGCGTGCGTCGCTTCCCGACGAACCAGCGCTTCGAGCCCGTGATCGCCGGCTCCACGTTCTACCTGACGGACGCCTGGATGACGGGCGACCCGACGCTGACCTGGGGCAACTTCAAGATGATCGGCCGTGGCCCGGCGCTGTGCTGCGTGCACGACAACTGGCAGGGCGGTCGCGATCCGGAGAACTGGAAGCACACCCGCCACGGCGGCAAGAAGAACCAGAAGTTCTTCAACACCGTCATGCAGCTGTGCCCGGAAGTCTACATCGTCGAACTCGAGCCCACGGGCTACCCGCGCGCGCCATACAGCAAGAAGCGGATTTGGTACGATGCGCGCCACGTGACCCCGCAGGTCATGAACAGCTATGACCGCCGCGGCCAGGTCTGGAAGCAGTGGGAAGGCGGCTTCGACTGGTACGACAAGAACGGCAACTCCTACAACGGCGGGCGCCTGCCGCACCCGGTGTGGAGCTGGACGCACGTGCACTCGCACGACATCCAGAGCGACCGTATCACGAGCTTCGAGTCCGTGCCGCGTATCGCGGGTGGCATCACCCAGAATATGAACAACCCGGACGCCTACGACCAGTTCACGACCGAAGCGGCCATCCGCCGTCTCGGTACCTGATACTGTTTCAAACTTCTCCGGCGGCCGGTTCCGGCCGCCGGATCCCTTCCTGGCTCGAGTTTCCCGTCCCCATCCGTTCAGGCCATCCCGGCCCGCCGCGCAAGCTACTTTCACGCTTCCCGACGTAGACCCCGCCGCAGGCACGTTGCGCATGACGCGGCGCTTGCGAACATCGTGCTTTCTTCCTGAGTCGATGCCGCGTGAGAGGCCCACGCAGCGCTTCACGAAAGCGATGAGGGGCCGCTCGCACGAACTGTTCGGCGCAGACGATCTTGCGGGTACCTATCGACTCGCCCGACTCGCGTGCCGGCTTGCGGTGGAACAGGATTTCACCGCCTGCTGTTGAACTTCCCGCGTCAGCCCAACAGTCATGACGCGCGTGCGTTACCGCGTACCCTCAACAATGTTCGCCTATCCCGCCTCGGGAGAGGTGAAGCTAGAGAGGCCGAACTCTCAGTCACGCCACTTTCACAGCAACCTGCCGCCCTGTAGCGCTGAAGCAGGAACCGCAACACCTGGCGCCGCCATCAGCCGCCGCGCGCGGCGCGCACCGAGCCGGTCCCTTCAGTCCGGCGCCACGCCCTCGGCGAGCAGCCCGCTCAGCAGGATCCGGTAGTACTCTCTGCTCGATCAGCGCCAACACCTCCTGGGCGCGGCGTGATGGCGCCACGCCGTCACGCGCGACGGGGAGACTGGAACGCTGCGGGACCCTGTCGCACGGGATCTCCGATGTTGAAGTGGCCAGTGTTGCGTGCCGGCGCGGCGTGCATGAAGTCGTCTGCATACCCCATTCAGAGGCACGCGGAAGCGTTCGTCCGTGGCATCCGCGCAGGCCCCGTTTGTCCTACGATCTGCTGCGGCGCAGCACCTAAAATCCCGCAAATTCAGACAATTGACACTGCAATACATGGTCCATATAGTCCGGACAAGTCCGGTTTCGGACCGCATCATCAGCAGCGATGAAGCACGGCGTAGAACAACACCAATGCGCCACGTGATTTGACAGACAGGGACAACATCGCGGCTGACACGGAACCCGCGCGCCGGGCGCCGCCAAGCCAGAAAAACACGAAAATTCGTTCTACCAAAGGGATTCCGTCGAGGAGACCCGTGCGAAACGAGGCAGCCGCGTGAGCGGCGCTTTCGCAAGCGCGCTCTGCCCGTCGCCCTAACTTCAGGTTGAAACAGCAATGGGACTTCGTCATCGATTCGCGGCATGGGTGATCAACAACCGCGGGCTGTCGCTCGCAATCCTGATGGCCATCACGGCCTTCTTCGCGGTGGGCCTGACCCATGTCCAGATCAAGACGATCTTCTCGGACCTGTTCCCGAAGGATCATCCGTTCGTCCAGACGTACAAGGACCACGGCAACTTCGGTAATCCGCTGACCGTCGTCCTGATGGTCAAGCGCAAGGACGGCGATATCTACAACAAGGATACGCTGGCCAAGATCTGGAACATGACGCGCGACATCGACCTCGCGCCGTCGGTGGACCACGACCAGATCATCTCCATCGCCACGGAAAAGGCGCGCTACGCCGAAGCGACGCCCTACGGTGTCGACGTCAAGCCGCTGATGGACGCAAAGGCGCCGGAAACGGCGGAAGAACTGGCCGAATTCAAGCACCGCGTCGACCGCGCGAACAATGTCCGCACCTTCCTGATCTCGGGCGACGAAACCGCGACCATCGTCCAGGCCACCTTCATCGAGCAGCACCTCGATTACGGCGAGACCTTCAAGTACGTGCAGGACATGGTGGAGCGCGAGCGCGACGCCAACCACGAAATCTACGCCGCCGGCCAGCCGATGCTGACCGGCTGGGTCTACACCTACCAGGTGCAGATGCTGACGATCTTCGGCATCACCGCCGCGGCGCTGATCCTGTCGCTCGTCGTCTACATGCGGAACATCCCCGGCGTCGTCGCACCGATCACCGTGTCCATCGTCGGCGGCATCTGGGGGTTCGGCCTGACCGGCTGGCTCAGGCAGCCCATCGAGCCGCTGATCATGGTCGTCCCGATGCTGCTCGTGGCGCGCGCGTTCTCGCACTGCGTGCAGTACCTCGAGCGCTACTACGAAATCCTGCACGAGGTGAAGGACAAGCGTAAGGCCGCGCAGATTTCGCTGGGGGTGATGATGGCGCCGGGCATCCTCGGCATCATCACCGACTGCGTGTGCCTGTTCCTGATCGCCATCGCGCCGATTCCCGTCATGGAGCGCTTCGCCATCTTCACGGGCTTCTGGGCGATGGTGCTGATCCCGACGGACGTCTTCCTCTCGGCGCTGCTCGCGAGCTATCTGCCAACGCCGAAAAATGTCGACCAGCTGATCGGCAAGTCCGACAAGAAGACCTGGCACGACAAGCTGATTGCCTTCCTCGGCGTGATTGGCAGCCTCAGCCACGGCAAGCGCGCCGTGCCGACGACCGTTGTCTTCCTCGTCCTTTCGGTGGCGGCCATCTACACGTCGCTGCAGCTGCGCATCGGCAATCCGGTCGAGGGCAGCAACCTCCTGTTCGACGACTCCGAGTTCAACACCGCGGTGCGTGCGATCAACTCGCACTTCCCGGGCCTGATGACGCTCGAGATCGTGTTCGAGACCAAGGGCGAGGGCGAGCAGGCGCCGCGCATCCTGCGCCAGGCGCACACGCTGGCGACGATGTTCAAGATCCAGCGCCTGCTGGAAGCCGAACCGACCCCGCCGGAGGCGACCCTGTCCTTCGCGGACTACCTGCCGGAAGCGAACCGCCTGTTCGGTGGCGGCAACCCGAAATGGGGCCCGGTGGACCCGATAGACCAGGCCGTGGACGGCGCGGTGACCGCGCTGCTGCTCGGCTCGAACGCGAAGAACTACAGCCACGTGTCCGACTTCACGATGCAGAACGGCACCCTGTCGCTCTGGTTCAAGGACAACAAGCAGGAGACCGTGGACGTTGCGCTGGACCAGGCGCGGCGCGCGGTCGCTGCGGTGGGCGAGGAGCACGAGAACTTCCGCATCCGCCTCGGCACCGGCGCTATCGCGCTCCAGCAGTCCGTCAACGACGTCGTCAGCGACAACAAGTGGCTGATCCTCGGCCTGCTGAACGTGATCATTTTTGCCGTGGTCGCGCTGGCCTACCGCTCGCTGCTCGCCGGCGTGCTGCTGCTGATACCGGTGAACCTGTCGAACGCGATGCTCGAGGCGGTGATGGTGATGATGGGCATCGGCCTCGACGTCAACAGCCTGCCGATCGCGAGCATCGGTATCGGCGTCGGCATCGACTACGGCATTTACCTTCTGAGCCGCATGTGCGAGGAGTTCCAGGATTCCGGGCACTACGGGAACGCGATCCAGCGTGCGATCCAGACGTCCGGCAAGGCCATCTTCTTCACGGCGACGATCGTGCTGATCAGCATCATGCCGTGGTACTTCCTGTCCGACCTGAAGTTCCTGGCCGACATGGGGCTCTTGCTCGTGATGGTGATGACCATCAACATGATCATCTCGCTGGTCGTGCTGCCCCTGCTGGTGTGGTGGATCAAGCCGAAATTCATCGCCTCCGAGCACCAGCTGATCTCGGAGAAGGTGGACCTGTCCGCCCACATGGCCTGAGACCGGGCCTACGGAACCAACTTTCAGTACTTTGAGAACGAGGACAACGTGAACATCATCAGAGATTTCGTGGGCAAAGACCTCCTGGGCCGCGGCACCCGGTTCGTGCTTGCCGCCACCCTGGGCGCTGGCCTGCTGGTCGCCACTGCAGCCCCTGCCCGCGCCGAGGAAGCCGCCAGTTCGCAACTCGCCACCGTCTACAGCGGCATCCCGCATGACGCCCTCTATGCGATGCACATCGACGGCAAGGCGGGCTTGGCCGTCGGCGCGGCCGGCCTGATGCTGGAAACCAAGGACGGCGGCGCGAGCTGGACCAAGGCGGAGTCCGGCACGGAGTTCGGCCTGTTCGGGATTGCGATGGCGGGCAGCCATAAACTCATCGTCGGCCAGCGCGGCACCGTGCTGCTGGGCGACGCGGACGGCAAGTGGACCACGGGCCAGAGCGGCACGGAATCCCGGCTGCTGAATGTCGACGTCAACAGCAGTGGTCTCGCCATTGCGGTCGGTGAGTTCGGCACGATCATGCGCTCCAAGGACGGCGGCAAGACCTGGGAGCAGCGCCCGATCGACTGGGCGACGTTCCGCGATGACGGCTACGAGCCGCACATCTATGCGGTCGATGTGCAGGACAACGGCCGCATCCTCATCGGGGCCGAGTTCGCCTACGTCATCACCTCCGACGATGGCGGCGAGACCTTCCAGCTGGCCCACAAGGGTGAAAAATCCATCTTCGCGATGCACATGCTGCCCGACGGGGTGGGCTATGTCGTCGGCCAGGAAGGCCTCGTCATGAAGACCGCCGACAACGGTGCGACCTGGACCGAAGCAAAGACCGGCTCGAACGCCAACCTGTTCGGCGTATGGGCGTCCAGCCAGGGTGAAGTGGTCGTTGCCGGCATGCGCGCGCTCCTGCGCAGCAGTGACGGCGGCGCGAGCTTCACCGCTTCCGAGGATCTCGCCGTGGTGCGCAACTGGTATGTGCCGGTCGCCATGGGCCAGGCGGAATTCAAGGGCGACGGCGGTGCGATGGTCCAGGAAGTGGTCTATATCGCGGGCTATCAGGGCACCATTGCCCGCGTGTTGCGCTGACGCACCAGGCTTCTGCTGCGCTGTGGCAAAAACATCGAAACCAGCCACAGCCCAGCTTTTCCTCGAAATGGGGGGCGCAAACGGTTGATCAGCTTGCGACGATGGGCTATGTTCCACCCAACGTGCCCAAACGTCGCCTGCGTGCGTCATTTTGCGCGGAATTGAGAAGAAAGCGTTGCAATTTAGCAACGCCGGCATGACAGCCGGGACCCGCAGCGCCCAACAGCGCCGTAACAGGGTGTGGCTGGCATCCAACGGGGGACGGAATAGCAATCTCACGTTTACATGAGGAGAGCGGGAGTGAACAAGAACTACATGTTGCGCATGATGCTCGCCGGCGGTGCCACCGCTGGTGCACTTGCGTCTGGCGCCGCGCAAGCGGTCGATTTCAACATCACCGGGTTTGTCCGTCAGGAAATCGCGGTTTCCATCACCGACGACGAAAACCCCTTTAACCAGTCCGGCAACCCGTTCATGGGTCGGGCCGTGCCGAACTCGATCCTCGGCAACACCAGCGGCAAGGGCCTGGCCTACGACAACGGCTTGTTCACGCCCGGCAACCTGGGTTCCGCCGCCACGAATCCGAACTACTTCGCGCAGATCTTCGGTCGCATGACCGGCAATGCGGCAGGTGGTTGCGGTGCTGCGGGCACTTGCGGCAACTACGCCAATGCCGCGCGCGAAGACAGCGAAATGAACATGTTCGCCACCCGCGCCGAAATCGACGTGCAGGCGCAGTGGACCGACTCCATCAAGACTTTCGTGAAGTTCCGCGCGTTCGGCGAAGCCGTCAGCAACTTCTCGGATGCCTTCAACGGCGACCACTTCCGGTCCACCGGTGGCGGCTGGCACGGCGACCGCGCCGGCAACATGCTGGAATGGAACTCGCCCGACTTCATGGTCGACATCCCGTCCGCCTACCTCGACTACAACGCCGGCTCCCTGTGGGTCCGTGTCGGTCAGCAGCAGATCGCCTGGGGTGAGGCCTACTTCTTCCGCGTCTTCGACGTCGTGAACGGCCTCGACACCCGTCGTCACTTCACGCTCGACGTCGCGGCGGAGGAGTTCTCCGACAAGCGCGTTGCTTCGCCGGCCATCCGCGCGAGCTACACCTTCACGAACGGTTTCGAAGTCGACACCTTCATGCAGATGTTCGCGCCGACGACGATCGTCGGCACCAACACGCCGTACAACGTGGTGGCCTCCGGCTTCAGCTGGAGCGACAACACCGGCGAATTCGATGAAGCCGAGAACTCGCTGAATTTCGGCATGCGCGTCAACATGCCGGTCACCGACAAGCTGACCCTCGGCGTGATGGCGGTCAACCGCCGCAACCCGGATGGCGTGGTCCGCTGGGATGACGCACCGACGACCCTGTCCGATGGCACGGCCAACCCGTTCTGCTTCGGCCCGAACAACGCCGCGGCCGCCGCGCTGGGCTTCGTGGACCTCGCCGACACCAACAACAACGGCATCGGCGACACTACGGAAATGCTGACCCCGCTCGCGAATGGCAAGTGCGGTTCCACCGCCGCGCCGGACCCGATGGGCACCGCCTCGTGGGCCGAGTGGATGACCATGGCCGGCAAGAGCCGCCTGAATCCGATCGAAGGCACGCTGGGCTTCCTGAACGGCGGCGAGCGCAATGCCTCGGGCACGAACGCCTCGACCCTCGCGGGCGCGAACTTCGGCCTCGGCGCCCCGGGTCAGCTGTTCGACACCCTCAACGGCGTGACGCGTAGCGGTGCGCAGAAAGACCCGTACACCGTCGGTGTCGCGCGCGCCACGCTCGACGCCTTCTTCAACGGCTTCGGCATGCCGCGCGGCTACATCACCCGCGAGTTCAAGCGTGAGAACGTCTTCGGCGCCTCGTTCAACTACATCATGGAAGCCACGCCTGGCTCCTGGCTGGATCAGTTGATCATCCGCGGCGAAATGAGCTACACGCCGGACAAGAAGTTCACGGCGCTTGATCTCAGCCACGACTTCATCGAGAGCGACGAAATCTCGTCGGCCCTTATCCTCGAGAAGTACCACAACGTCTTCCCGAACATCCCGGCGACCTACCTGGTTGCGCAGTGGATGCACAAGACGGATTCGGATCTGTTCGGCCGCCATCTCGACGGCATGCAGCACGAGTTCAAGGATGACGCCGCGTGCATGCCGAACTTCGCGCCGGGCCAGGCTGACGACCGCCGCTGCGGCCGTCCGGAGGGCAACGACAGCGCCAACTACGTGTCCTTCGCCTTCCAGCAGCCGTTCCCGAACCTGATCTGGCGTGCGGACTTCGCGATGCTGATCGACATCCAGGGTGGTGTGCTGCTGCAGCCTGGCCTGCGCTACAAGCCGAGCACCGACTGGCAGTTCGACCTGTACGCGAACATCCTCCAGGATTTCTCGGAAGGCCAGAACGACGACGTCATCGAGACGCTGGACTTCGCGGATGAAGTCTTCGCCCGCGTGAGCTTCTTCTTCTAAGAAGCTCCACCCGCTTCATGTGAACTTCAGGGCCGGCTTCATGCCGGCCCTTTCTTTTGCGCGCCGCACCCCGATACACTCGGTGCAACTCAACCGAGAGCAGTACCGTCTCGCCGTAGCCGTCCTGCATGCCGACAATACTGTCGGCAGCCACGCGACCCCGCTATTGCACTGGCAGATTGGTTCGAACTCGAGTGTCAGGAAAAATCTCGATGCAAGACCCTGTCAGCTATCTTCTGAATTCCGCCAGCACGCTGGTCGAACTGGGCGGTCCGGTCGTCGCCGTGCAGCTCGCGATCTCCGTCGTGGGACTCGCCCTGGTGCTCTACAAATTCTTCCAGTATGCGGGCCTTGGCACCGCGCGCCTGGAACCGCTCCGCCGCGCCATCGCCTTGTGGCAGGCTGGGGACCACGAGCAGGCTGACAGGCTGCTGGGGCAATCTTCGCTCGCCATCGCAGCCGACGTCAGGTTCGGCCTCGCGCATCTCGAGACTACCCCGCGCGACAGCCTGCGCGACGAGCTCTCCCGCCGCGGCACGCAGTTCGTGAAGCCCTATGGCAGCCTCCTGCGCAGCATCGAGCTGATCTATTACCTGTCCCCGGTGCTGGGACTCCTCGGCACGGTGCTCGGCATGATTGACGCATTCCGTGAGCTGGCAGCGGTCGCGAGCAGCGACCAGAATTCCAACGCGCTCGCGGCCGGCATCTGGGAAGCGCTCCTCACGACGGCAGTGGGCCTCGTGATCGCGGTGCCGTTCACGGTGTTCCATGCGATGCTGGAAACCCGCTACGAGCGTTTCAGCGATGCGTGCGGCGATCTCCTGACGCGCGTGATGACCGCAAAGGTTGTCTGAGCCCGGCAGCCTGACGAGCTGGCGCCCGGCCCGTGGTATCCGATGAACGCTGATAACGAAGTCGTGCTTGGCAGCGGCCGGCCACAGCGCCGCAGCGCCGCCAAGCTGTCGCTGACGCCGCTCGTCGACTGCGTGTTCATCTTGCTCATCTTCTTCATGCTCCAGAGCAACATGCTGCGACCGAACAGCATGGCGCTCCTGCAGAGCAAGCCCGAAGCGGCGCCCACCCGACCCGACAGCAGCGAGCGGCCGACCGTCCTCTACGTCGAACTGCAGGCCGACCAGAGCGTGTGGGTGGACGGCGTCCGCCATTCGCTCGCCACGCTGCCGTCCGCGCTCGACACGCTGCGGCTGTCCGATTTCAAGTCTGCCATCGTGGCCGCGGATCCGGGCGTTCCACTGCAGCGTGCCGTCGACGTGATCGACCTGCTCGGCACGCGCGGTCTCCCGGATGTCCTGCTGCGTGAAGCGAGGCAGTTCAAATGATCGGACGCGATGACTCGCGGCGGCTCGTTAGCGTTTCCGGCCTGACCAGTTCCAAGGATCGGCGGCTGGAAAGCACGTTCTTCATGATCAACGTGATCTTCCTGCTGCTGCTGTTCTTCGTGGTCGCCGGCAACCTCAACCTGAACATCGACGTCAGCCCACCCCGCGCGGATGCGGCGCAGCCGATGACGGCTTCGGCCCAGCAACTCGTGATCGATGCGAAGGGCCGGCTGCGCTTCGACGGCGCCGACGTCGACATCGACGCGCTCGCCGCGGCCGTGAAGGCCAAGGGCAGGATCGAGGAGCTGTTGATCACCGCCGACGCCGGTGTCGACGCGGTGCTTGTCGCAAAGGTGCTGGACGCACTCTCGGGGCTGGATCTGGACCACGTGACACTGCTGACGCTGGGGCGCGCGAATGGCGCGCCCGGCGGCGGGAGCGGCGGGTAGGGGCCCATGCGGCGCTGGCCATTCTGGATCGTCCTCGTCGGTTTCTCGTTGGTGATCCACGCGGTGATTTCCTCGCGCGTCGGCGAGGACATCAAGGCTGGCATCGCCGCCAGCGAGCGCGCCGCGGCCGAGCGCGCGTCGCAGAAGAAGGTTGTAGTCAAGCTCGACGCGGTCGAGGCGCCCGTCGCGGAAGAGGAAAAGCCGCCGACCGACGAGCCGCTGGATTTCGAGGAGGAATTCGAGCTCGAGCCGCCCGAGATCCTGCTCGCGCCCCAGGCCGTGGTGCCGCCGCCGCCGAACGTTCCGCTGGCGCTCAGCGCGCAGGCGGGCGGGGCGGGCGAAGCGGTCGAACCCATCCAGATTGCCCAGCCGCCGCCCGAGGACAGCAGGGCCATTGCCGGACGGGCCAGCGTGCCGACCGTTGGCATCCTCGCGCCCGTGACCCAGGGGGGCTCGGCGGGCGGCGAGGGCGGTGGTATTGCCGGCTTCGGCGTCGGCATCGGCAATGCGCTGGGCGGCTCCTCGAACCAGTTCGCCGCGTACATCGCGGGGATGCGCGAGGGCGGGCTCGATGTGCTGTTCGTCGTCGACGCCACGGGTTCGATGGGCTGGGTGCTCGACGAGGTGAAGGCCCGGATCATCGACATCGCCGCGGTGGTGCGCTCGCTGGTACCGATTGCGCGCTTCGGGATCGTGGCCTACCGCGACAAGGACGACCCGGCCTTCGTCGTGAAAGCGCAGGCCCTGACCTACAGCACCCTCAAGCTGCAGAACTTCGTCGGCGGCCTGACGGCGGAGGGTGGCGGCAACATGTTCGAAGCCGTCTATGACGGCATCAAGCTGGGGGTCGAGGGTTCCGACTGGCGCAGCGGCGCGCGCAAGATCATCATCCTCATTGGCGATGCCCCGCCGGACGAGGACCGACTGCCGAGCGTGATCCGCGAGGTCGAGCGCTTCGCGGCCGCGGGCGGGGTGGTCTCCACGCTGGACGTCAGCGACCAGTCCAACCCCGCCGTCGTCGAGGCGCGGGTCGGGCGCAAGGTCAACCATGCGCTTTATCGCAATGACTCCATGTACCAGTTCCGCAATATCGCCGACGCCGGCAACGGCGACGCCGCGACGCTCGAAGGCGAGGTCACGCTCACGCGCCGCCTCGTGACCCTGATCATGGGCGACCAGTTCGCGCGTGAAATGCAGGCGCTGCTGGAACTGATCTGATGCCGCGCGAGACCCGCCCCACCGTATCGAAGTTCGTGCCGCGATGGCCCGTCGCCTGCTGGCTGCTCTGCTGTGTGCTGCTGTCCCTGCCGGCCTTCGCCGCGAGCGAGGACCCGCTGATTCGCGCCCATGCGCTGCTGGCCGCACTGGATGCCACGGTGCCCACGGAAACCTTTGCGCAGACCGCGCGCGATTACGGGGCTATCGTCGACGAGGTGCGGCAGGCCGGCGCCGCCGACGCGACGCTGATCGCGCTGCGCAAGGTGGCGGCCGAGATGCGCAAGCGCGCGCAGGGGCGCCTGCAGAGCGCGGAAGCCGCCGCCGGCGACGATGAAGGCGCGCTGGAAAGCCTCTACCGCTCGCAGGTCTGGGAGCACCTGAGTTTCGCGATGTCGGCGTTTCCGTTCTGGGGTTCGTGGCTCGATCTCGCGCTGGCCGAGCGCCCCTCGCAGGCGGCGAACCGGGTGCAGTTGCTGTGGCGCGCGAAGCGCGGCTTCCGCGCGGCGTCGATGCAGATCTACCAGCCCAGTCTCGTGTATGGCGGCTGGCTGGGTGTCGGGTTCGTCGCTCGCGCCGAGGGCCAGGACACGCGCGCGCGCCAGATCTTCGACAGCCTCAAGCAGGCCCTGTCCTTTGATCCCAACCACCCGGTGCGCAAGGTCGTCGAGCAGGAACTCGCGCGCATGGATGGCCGCGCGCCGATGGCCGCGCCCGGCAGCGCCGCACCGGCCGCGGCAACCGCCGCCGACCGCTACCCCGTGCAGCGCGCCGAAGCCTTCACGCTGCTCGCCCAGCACCGCAAGACGAAGGCGGGCGCGCGCGAGGCGGCCGCAAAGCTGCGCGAAGTCATCGACGGCGGCGGCATGAGCATGCCCCTGCTCGTGGACATCCTGGGCTACCAGGCCGAGATCGTCGGCGAGGACCTGCGCGAATACACCGACCTCGTCGGCGCCGAGTTCGCGTTCACGAACGAGCAATGGTTCACGGCCGTGCAGAAATACCAGGCCTTCTTCGCGCAAGCCGCGCGCGGTGTCGACCTGAAGTTCGATCGCTTCCGCTACCGCCACGCGCTGGCCAGTTTCAAGGCCGACCTGACGGTCGAGGCCGCGCAGATCGCCGAGCGCCTGCTCCAGACTCCGAAGCTCGAGCCGGACCTGCGCAAGGCAGCGACCAAGCTTGCCTATGTCGCGCGCGCGAAGCGCCTCGACTCCAAATCGACCGCCGATGCGCGCACCGCGCTGAACGTGGCGGCGAAGCGCTTCCTGGACGCAAGCCCTGCCGATCCGGATGCCGACGGCGCGCGCGTCGTGCTCGCGCAGTCCACGGGCGACACCGGGCAGGCCCTCAAGCTGCTCGGCGGCGTGAAGCAGGGTTCGCCGCTGCAGGGCGGCGTCGCGGCGACCCGTTTCTACGTCATCGCGCGGCAGTTTGCCAAAGTGGCGAACAGCATGGACGGCGGCGTCGAAGCGCTCGCGCGGCAGGGCATCGATGCCTGGGACGAACTGCCGTCGGACGACAAGAAGCGGCAGGAGAACTATGCGTTCTACCTGCAGCTCAAGGCGGTGGCCGACAAGGACCCGGCGGCGGTGCTCGCGGAAATCGAGCGCGCCGCGCAGAAACCCGAGGCCAGCGCGACCAGTCTCCGCGCCTACTTCTGGGCCCGGCTGCGCTGCTATGACCGGCTCGGGGATCCGCGGCGAGCGCAGCGGGACATCGCAGCCCTGGGCGACGCCCCCGTGCCGAGCTGGATGGCGGAGGCGCTTTACCCGTGGGTGCGCAAACAGCCGGATCTGGCGGTGCAGGCCGAATACGCCGCGTTGCTCGCGCCGAAGCTCAAGTCGCTGCCGGACATGGAACGCCGTTTCCGTCTGCTCGAAATCGAGAACCTGCTCGCCCTCTCGCGCGGCGAGGACGCTTACGAACGCGCCCGCGCCCTGATCAAGGACTATCCGAAGGCCGGCGACGGATACCGAATGCTGGCCAAATCGGCGCAAGCGACCAGGCGCCTCGTCGAGGCCGACAATGCCTGGGCCGTCATCACCGACAAGGTGCCACCGAGCTTCGACGTCTGGTGGGAGGGCATGCTGAGCCGGATCGAACTCCGTGCGGCATCGACGCGCCCGGCCTCGGCCTGCGAACTCGTCGGCAAGGTGGCGCGGCAGCCAAAGGCGCCCAATCCGGCGTTCGAACGCCGCTGGGCGGATTTGCGCAAGCGGGTGGACTGCGGGGCAGCGTCCTGAGGCCGGCCACCCATCTTTCAACCAGGCAGGGCGCGTTTCCATCACGCACGATCGCGCTGTCGCCCTGACCGATTCCCGGCGAACACGCAGGAGAGAAATTCATGCGAGTCATCGACTTCTTCGACAAGGCCGTGCTGTCCCAGCCGGACCGGATCGCGTTCGTCTCGAAGGAGCGCAGCCACACCTATCGCGAAATGCAGGCACTGTCGCTCCGGATTGCCCGTGCGATCGACGCGCAGGGCCTGACTGACGCGGGCCGCGTCGCCGTCTACGCGCCGAACGACGTCGACGCGTTCGCCTGCGTGCTGGCGGCCTTCCGCGCCAACGCGACGTGGGTGCCGATCAACGCGCGCAACGCGCTCGACGCCAACATCGATTTCATGAACCTGACCGGGTGCGAATGGCTGTTCTATCACAGCAGCTTCGCCGACAACGTGCGGGAAATCCGCGCGCAGGTCCCGAGCCTGAAATCCGTGGTGTGCATCGATTGCGCCGGCGACGACGCACCGTCGCTGGCCGAATTCATGCCGCGCGGCGACGGCCACGAAATCGCCGATGTCCACTACGACCCGCACCGCATGACGACCATCCTCGGCAGCGGCGGCACCACGGGACGCTCGAAGGGCATCCTGTGGGACAACCTCACCTGGTCGACACTGCTGGCCGAAACCTCGATCACGATGCCCGCCGACAAGCCGGTGGTGCACCTGTGCGCCGCGCCGATGACGCACGCCGCCGGCATCCT
This sequence comes from Hydrogenophaga intermedia, assembly GCA_943370145.1. Taxonomy (GTDB): domain Bacteria; phylum Pseudomonadota; class Gammaproteobacteria. The sequence continues at coordinate 42,239 of CALRPY020000035.1, forward strand.
GACCTTCATGCTGACCCCGCAGTGCCCGACGAACGTCGTGCTCGAGAAGATCGAGCCGCTCGAACTCATGGAAACGATCGAGAAGCACAAGGTCACCCACGTCTTCCTGCCGCCGACGGCGCTGTACGCGATGCTCGCGCACCCGCGCGTGCGCGAGTTCAACTACTCGTCGCTGACGCATTTCCTGATCGCCGCGTCGCCGGTATCGCCGGACAAGCTCGCCGAGGCGGTCGACGTGTTCGGCCCCTGCATGTGCCAGTGCTACGGCCAGGTCGAGGCGCCGATGCTGATCACCTACCTGCCGCCGGCGGAAATCGCCGCCGCGGCGCGCACGCCGGCCCTGCGGCATCGCCTGAAGAGTTGCGGCAAGCCGTGCTCGCTGACGCTGATGGCGATCATGGACGACGACGGTGGCATCCTCCCGCGCGGTGAACGCGGGGAAATCGTGGTGCGCGGCGACCTCGTCGCGCCCTGCTACTACCGCAATCCCGAAGGCACCGCCGAGGCCCACCGCTTCGGCTGGCACCACACGGGCGACGTGGCCTACTGGGACGAGGAAGGCTACGTCTACATCATCGACCGCAAGAAGGACATGATCATCACCGGCGGCTTCAACGTGTTCTCCGCCGAGGTCGAGAGCGCGATCAACGCCCACCCCGGCGTCGAGAACTGCGCGGTCATCGGCGTGCCGGATCCGAAGTGGGGCGAGATGGTCACCGCGATCGTCGTGCTGCGCCCGGGCCAGTCCCTGACGCCGGACGCATTGATCGAATTCGCGAAGGAGAAACTCGGCAGCGTCAAGGCGCCGAAGAAGGTCGAGATCTGGCCGGAACTGCCGCGCTCGCCGGTCGGCAAGGTGCTGAAGACCGACATCCGCAAGCGTTTCTGGGCGGACACCGAGCGCGCGGTCAATTGACGCAGACCCGACCCCCCATGCTGACGGCCACGCTGCGAACCGGTGTTCCGGGCAGCGGCGAGACCAGGCGGCCGACGCAGCGGTTCGGGATCCTCGAATGGAAAAGTGAACTCGTGCCGCGCAGCCTTCGTAACGAGGGCGTCGCGGTCCCTGGTTGCGCACGCCGTGCCGACCAGCTTCCATCCGCTCGAATGGATGGAGACCTGGCCACACGCGGGTCAGGGCAGCCGGCTGGTCTTCTTCGGCCGGGATCCGGGTTCCGCGGCGAGCCAGGAACGATTCGAAGCGCGCTGTGTCTGATCTGGCGCAGTACACGCATGCACGATGAAGGTACAGGATGGGCGGTCCGCGTGGCGGGCCGCGCGACACGTAAAGACACGCAAATAAAGAAGACGGGGAGCGTCTGATGCATATTCGCAAGTACGACTTCAATTACGGCCGCCGGCACTTCCTGCGCCAGACGTCGCAGGGCCTGCTCGGCGCCGGCGTGTTCGGCTACGTGTGGGACGCGGTGGCGCAGAACGGCACCTTCGAGAACGTCTACCCCGACGAACTGATGTCGATAGAGGCCTACACCAAGGGCGCGCTGAAGCCGGGTGATGTCATCGACGCCAACAACGTCGACCAGGTGCAGGACCTGCTCGACCCCATCCGCTACATGCAGATCAAGCAGATGGGCCGCAAGCTCGGCCTCGTGGCGACCACGACGGACATGACGCATCTCTCGCCGGTCGACTACATCGAGGCGACGCTGCGCAACAAGGGCCAGGCCAAGCTCGACGACAAGGGCAACTGCTACACACTCGACGGCAAGCCCTGGATAGGCGGCAACCCGTTCCCGAACCCGACCTCTGCGCTCGAGGTGTTCGTGCCGATCACCCTGTCCTGGGGGCGGCATGACGTCTCCTTCTACACCATCAAGGACTACGAGATCGACGCCGAGGGCAAGCAGGGCTACATGTACGAGATCTGCTGGTGCGAATACGCGCCGGTCGCGCGCGTGACGCTGGATCCAAAGCCCTACCAGCCCGGGGAAGAGGACAAGCTGCGTTACCAGTCGGTCTTCTTCACCTACCCGAACGACGCGAAGGGCACCTCTTTCCTCAACATCTGGTCCTACGACCAGAGCCAGTTCCCGGAACTGATGGGCTATCTGCCTGCGTTCAAGCGCGTGCGCCGCTTCCCGTCCAGCCAGCGTTTCGAGCCGCTGATCCCGGGCACCACGCTCTATCTCTCGGACGCCTGGGCGGCCGGCGACCCGTATCTCACCTGGGGCAACTACAAGATCATCGGTCGCGGGCCCTTCCTCGCGGGGCTGACGAAGAACTGGAAGAGCGGCCACGAGAACTGGGAGGGGACCACCCACGGTGGACCGAAGGGCACGACCTTCTGGGACACCAACGTCGAGCTTGTGCCGGAAGTGATCGTCGTCGAGGCGGAACCCACGGGTTATCCGCGGGCGCCCGTCGGCAAGAAGCGGGTGTGGTTCGATGCGCGCACGCTGCTGCCGGTGAACATGGTCACCTACGACCGCCGTGGCGAACCCTTCAAGTCCTTCGACGGCTCGTACTCGCTCTACGAGGACGGCGACAAGAAGGTCATGGACGGCAAATACCCGTACTGGTCATGGTGCAACGTGCACGCGCACGACGTGCAGAGCAACCGCATGACCCGCCTCGAGCAGACGCGCAGCGTTGGCGGCGGCTACGAGATGAAGGTCAACGACCCGAGCCTGTTCGACAAGTACCTGACCGAGGCCGCGATCCGGCGCCTCGGTACCTGAGCGCCAGATCTTCGCCTCTCCCGCAGGCGATGAGTCTTCGCCTCTCCCGCCCAGGGAGAGGCCGCGCGCGGCGCGGGTGAGGGCCGTTTCAGCGTGGCGCCGCGCCGACGGACCCGCCGCCGTCGGCGTCAGTCTCTCCCGCCAGCGCTGTCTCTTGGTCAGATTTGAACGCGGGTACCGCGGTGCAGACCTTGACTGGCCACCGAGCAACTGTGTCCCGCGCTGCGTTCAGACGGCCTCTGCAGGGTCCAGAGCCGAGAAAAGGTGTCAGATTTCAAATCTGACACCTTTTCTTTCTGAGGCACGCGGGCGCGGGTCTTCGCCGTTCCCGTCGCGGGCTGTCT
>CALRPY020000036.1:0-42429 GCA_943370145.1 Hydrogenophaga intermedia
CGAAGGCCCCGCCGGCGCCGGCGGTGGCCGAGCCCGTCGCCGAGCGCCTGCAGAAATTTCTCGCGGCCTGCGGTTATGGCTCCCGCCGCGAAATCGATGCGCTGGTCGCGGCCGGCCGCGTCGTCGTCAACGGCAAGCCGGCGGAGCCCGGCTCGAAAGTCCTGCCGAGCGACCGCATCACGATTGACGGCAAGCCCTGTTACACGGCGCGCGCACCGGACAAGACGCCGCGCGTGATCGCGGTCCACAAGCCGGCCGACGTGGTGTGCACACGCCGGGACCCGGAACAGCGCCCGACGATTTTCGATCTGCTGCCGTCCGGCGTGCGACGCTGGATCATGGTCGGGCGGCTGGATCTGACCACGAGCGGCGTGGTGCTCTTCACCGACGACGGGGAACTCGCGCACCGCCTGATGCACCCGAGCTTCCACGTCCCACGCCACTACGCCGTGCGGGTGCTCGGCGACGTCGACGCGACGCAGCTGGCGGCAATGCGCAAAGGCGTCGAGGTCGATGGGGAAGTACTGAAGTTCGATGCCCTGACGGCCCGCGGGGGGGCAGGCGTCAATCAATGGTACGAATGCGAACTGCACACGGGCCGCAACCGCGAAGTGCGCCGTCTGTGGGAACACGCCGGCCTCGTCGTCAGCCGCCTGATCCGGATCCGTTTCGGTCCGATCGGCCTGCCGCGCAACGTGCCGGCCGGTCGCTGGTTCGAAGTGACCGGCGACGCCCTGAACGAACTCTATGCCCTGGTCGGCCTGGAGCCGCCGCCGGCACCGCCGCCGCGGCGTGAACCGCGCACGGCGAAGCGTCGGGAAGGCCAGGCGCGGCAGCAGGGCCGCCTCGCCCGGCGTACAAATTGATCTGCCGCGCCAAGGCCGTTAAGCTGCCGCCCCGCTTCGCAATACCCCACTGACCCCATGCGCACGCCCCTCGTCGTCGGCAACTGGAAAATGCACGGTACCTGCGCGATGGCGCGCGAGCTGTGCGCGGGAATCGTCGCGGAGCAGCCGCGCTTCGAGGGTGTGGAGGTCGGTGTGTGCCCGCCCTATGTGTTGCTGCCGCTGGTCGCCGACGCGCTGCGTGCCAGCAATCTGCGCTGGGGCGCCCAGGACGTCAGCGAACACGAGAGCGGTGCCTATACCGGCGAGGTGTCGGCGACGATGCTGACCGAGTTCGGCGCGGCGCTGGTGATCATCGGGCATTCCGAGCGGCGCGCCCTGTTCGGCGACACCGACGAACTCACCGTGCTGAAGCTGAGGCGCGCCCAGGCCGCGGGCCTCACCCCCATCCTGTGCGTCGGCGAGACGCTCGCCGAGCGCCAGGCCGGCGCCACCGAACAGGTGGTCGCCCGCCAGCTCGACGCGCTTTTGACCCAGCCGGATGCCGCGAGCCTGCTGGGCGGGCTCGTCATCGCCTACGAACCCGTGTGGGCCATCGGCACTGGCGAAACCGCGACGCCCGACCAGGCCCAGGCTGTTCATGCGTTCATCCGCGCCCGTATCGGCGGCGCCGCCGCCGATGCCATGCGTATCCTCTACGGCGGCAGCGTGAAGCCCGGCAATGCGCCCGAGCTCCTTGCGATGGCCGACATCGACGGCGGGCTGATCGGCGGCGCCGCCCTGAAGAGCGAAGACTTCGTCGCCATCTGTGCCGCCGCGCGCGGACGCCTCGGCGCCGCGTAACCCCCGTTCCCGGAGAACCCCATGCTTCAAACGATTCTGCTCGTCCTGCACGTGATCGTCGCGCTTTCGCTGATCACCTTTATCCTCCTGCAGCAGGGACGAGGCGCGGCGACGGGCGCCGCCTTCGGCAGCGGTGCGTCGAGCACCGTGTTCGGTGCGCGCGGCTCGGCGTCCTTCCTGTCGCGTGCCACGTCGATCCTGGCGGTGGTGTTCTTCTCGAACTGCCTGCTGCTCGCCTTCCTCGGTGGCCAGCGCGAAGGTCCGGCCAGCATCGTCGAGCAGATCGCCAGCGAGCCGGTACCCGCACCAGATGCGGCCAAGGCGCCTGCCGCCAGTACCCCCGCGCCGGCCGCCACGGCTGCGGCGCCGGCGAAGATCGACGTGCCCGCTCCCGCCACGAACAGTGGCGCGGCGGATGTTCCCAACATTCCGCCCGCACAAAACACCCCGTGATGATGCGAATGCAGAATTTCTCGCCAAAATCTCTTTAATTTCTCTGGCACGCACTGCGTGCATTTCGTATGATCGCGGCCGGTCGAGCCGGCACCGCGAACATCGGTGGGCCAGGAAAGACGCCGACGTGGTGGAATTGGTAGACACGCCATCTTGAGGGGGTGGTGGGGCAACCCGTGTGAGTTCGAGTCTCACCGTCGGCACCATCGACAAGGAAGAAAGCGTCGCCGGCAGGCTGATGCCCGGGCGCTTGCAGGGATAGCGCTATGTGGCCCGGGCGCGGCATAGCAGAGCCGCGGCGCGGGCATTTATCCGTCTGCCCGGCCCGAATGGCCGGTCACGGCTGCGATTCTGACCTGACGCGGAAGCTGAGGCGTGCTGGAAAATTACCTACCGATACTGATCTTCCTCGGCGTCGGCGTCGCCGTGGGTGTCATCGCACTGGGCGCCGGATTCGTCATCGGCAAGCTGATCGGCGTCTACAAGGCCGATGCCCAGAAGAACAGTCCGTACGAGTGCGGCTTCGAGGCCTTCGAGGACGCGCGCATGAAGTTCGACGTGCGTTACTACCTCGTCGCCATCCTCTTCATCCTGTTCGATCTCGAAATCGCATTCTTCTTCCCCTGGGCAGTCGTGCTCGACGATATCGGCGTATATGGCTTTGGCGCGATGATGGTGTTCCTTGCCGTACTCGTCGTCGGCTTCATCTACGAATGGAAGAAAGGGGCACTCGAATGGGAGTGAACGAGCAGGCCCAGACCGGGCCGGATCGCGGTTTCGTCACGACGACACTGGACAACGTGGTCAACTGGGCGCGCACCGGCTCGCTGTGGCCGATGACCTTCGGCCTCGCGTGCTGCGCGGTCGAGATGATGCAGGCCGGCGCCTCGCGCTACGATCTGGACCGCTTCGGCATCGTGTTCCGCCCGAGCCCGCGCCAGTCCGACGTCATGATTGTCGCCGGCACACTGGTCAACAAGATGGCCCCGGCGCTGCGCAAGGTCTACGACCAGATGACCGAGCCCAAGTGGGTCATCTCGATGGGCTCCTGCGCCAACGGCGGCGGCTACTACCACTACTCCTACGCGGTGACCCGCGGCTGCGACCGCATCGTGCCGGTCGACGTCTACGTGCCGGGTTGCCCGCCGACCGCCGAGGCACTGCTCTTCGGCATCATCCAGCTGCAGAACAAGATCAAGCGCACGAACACCATCGCGCGCGTGGGATGAGCAGGCCGTGACTACCGATGCCATGAACAGAATGGTCGAGCGCTTGCGCGAGCTGCTCGGCACCCGTGCGCAGGACCTCATCGTCGACCGCGGCGAAGTCACGCTGGTCGTCAACGGCGTCGACATCGTCGATGTCGGCGAGACGCTGCGCGACACCCCGGATCTCGCGTTCAAACTCCTGCTCGACGTTTCCGGTGTCGACTACCAGACCTACGGCCAGGCCGACTGGCGCACCCAGGACGCGAGCGCCACCGGCTTCAGCCGCGGCGTGAGCCGTGCGCAGGAGACGGTCGAGGGACCGGCCTTCCCGGGGCGCTTCGGCGTCGTCTACCACCTGCTGTCGGTGGCGCACAACCTGCGCCTGCGCGTGAAGGTGTACCTCGGCGACGAGCCGCCGCGCCTGCCGTCGGTCGTTGACGTGTGGCCGGCGGCGAACTGGTACGAGCGCGAGGCCTTCGACCTCTTCGGCATCCTGTTCGAGGGCCACCCTGACCTGCGCCGCATCCTCACCGACTACGGCTTCATCGGGCACCCGTTCCGCAAGGATTTCCCGCTCGAAGGTCATGTCGAGGTGCGCTACGACGCCGAGAAGCAGCGCGTCGTCTATCAACCGGTCACGATCGAAAACCGGGTCCTCGTGCCGCGCGTGATCCGTGGCGACGGCCGGCAGGGACACTGAGAGCCGACATGCCAGAAATCCGTAACATGACCCTGAACTTCGGCCCGCAGCATCCTGCCGCCCATGGCGTGCTGCGACTGATTCTCGAGATGGACGGCGAAGTCATCGAGCGCGCCGATCCGCATATCGGCCTGCTGCACCGGGCCACCGAGAAACTGGCCGAGAGCAAGCCGTTCAACCAGAGCATCGGCTACATGGACCGTCTCGATTACGTGTCCATGATGTGCAACGAGCACGCCTACGTGATGGCGATCGAGCGCCTGCTTGGCATCACGCCGCCGATTCGCGCGCAGTACATCCGCGTGATGTTCGACGAGATCACGCGCATCCTTAACCACCTGATGTGGCTCGGCGCCCACGGCCTCGACATCGGCGCGATGACGATGTTCCTCTACTGTTTCCGCGAGCGCGAAGACCTGATGGACTGCTACGAGGCGGTGTCGGGCACGCGCATGCACGCGACCTATTACCGCCCGGGCGGCGTCTACCGGGACCTGCCGGAGCGCATGCCGCAGTACGAACCGTCCAAGTGGCGCAGCGAGGCCGAGTGCCGCGAGCTGAACAGGAACCGCCAGGGCTCGATGCTCGATTTCATCGACGACTTCGCGGACCGCTTCCCGGCCTGCGTCGACGAGTACGAAACCCTGCTGACGGACAATCGCATCTGGAAGCAGCGCACGGTCGACATCGGCATCGTCACACCCGAACGCGCGCTCGCGCTGGGCTTCACCGGCCCGATGCTCCGCGGCTCCGGCATCGCCTGGGACCTGCGCAAGAAGCAGCCCTACGAGGTCTATGCCGACCTCGATTTCGATATCCCCGTCGGCACCAATGGCGACTGCTACGACCGCTATCTCGTGCGCGTCGAGGAAATGCGTCAGTCGGCGCACATCATCAAGCAGTGCGTGCGGTGGCTGAAGGCCAATCCCGGGCCGGTGATCCTCGACGACCACAAGCTCACGCCGCCGAAGCGCGGCGAGATGAAAGGCGACATGGAGTCGCTGATCCACCATTTCAAACTGTTCACGGAAGGCTATTGCGTGCCGGCAGGCGAGGTGTACGCGGCAGTGGAGCACCCGAAGGGCGAGTTCGGCATCTACCTCGTGTCCGACGGCGCCAACAAGCCCTACCGGTTGAAAGCGCGGGCGCCGGGTTTCGCGCACCTGTCGGCGATGAACGAACTCGCCACGGGCCATATGCTGGCCGACGTGGTCGCGATCATCGGCACGATGGACATCGTGTTCGGTGAGATCGACAGATAGCAAGCAGGACCGACCTCGCGATGAGCAACGAGACCTTGAGCCCCCTGTCCGAGCACGCGCGCCACGTCATCGACGAATGGGTCGCGAAATATCCGCCCGAGCGCAAGCAATCGGCCGTGCTTGCCGCGCTGCGTGAAGTGCAGCACGAGAACGACGGCTTCCTCACGACCCCCCTGATGGACGCCGTCGCGGACTATCTCGGGATGCCGCGCATCGCGGTCTACGAGGTCGCGAGCTTCTATTCGATGTTCGCCACCAAGCCGGTCGGCAAGCACTGCCTTGCGGTATGCACCAACATCTCCTGCTGGCTGCGCGGCAGCGACCAGATTGTCGAGTATCTCGAGAAGAAACTCGGCATCAAGACCGGCGAATCCACGCCGGACGGACACTTCTACCTCAAGCAGGAAGAAGAGTGCCTGGCCGCCTGCTGTGGCGCACCGATGATGCAGGTCGACCACGTCTATCACGAGCACCTCACGCCCGAGAAGATCGACGAGATACTGGCGAAACTGACATGAGCGACATCCCGCTGAATCTCACCTGCTACGCGACGCTCGGTCACGAGCGTCCGTGGTCCATGGAAACCTATCGCAAGCTCGGTGGTTACGAGGCCTGGGAGAAGATCCTGCGCGAGAAGATTCCGCCGGCGGACGTCATCGAGCAGTTGAAGGCCTCCGGCCTGCGCGGCCGCGGCGGCGCGGGCTTCCCGACCGGGGTGAAGTGGAGCTTCATGCCGAAGACCCCGGGGGTGCAGAAATACATCGTCTGCAATTCGGACGAGAGCGAACCCGGCACCTGCAAGGACCGGGACATCCTGCGCTTCAATCCGCATGCCCTCGTCGAGGGCATGGCAATCGCCGGCTACTCGATCGGTGCGACCGTCGGCTACAACTACATGCGCGGCGAGTTCATGGACGAGCCCTACCAGCGCTTCGTCGGCGCGCTGAAGGAAGCCTACGCGGCCGGCCTGCTCGGCAAGGACATCCTCGGCTCGGGCGTCGACTTCGAACTCCACGATCACCTCGGTGCCGGCGCCTACATCTGCGGCGAGGAAACCGCGCTGCTCGAATCGCTCGAAGGCAAGAAGGGCCAGCCGCGGTTCAAGCCGCCGTTTCCGGCGAGCTTCGGCCTCTACGGCCAGCCGACCACGATCAACAACACCGAATCGCTGTCGTCGGTGCCGACCATCCTGCGCAAGGGGCCGGAATGGTTCACGAGCTACGGCAAGCCCAACAACGCCGGCACCAAGATCTTTTCGGTCAGCGGCCACGTGGCGAAGCCGGGCAATTTCGAAATTCCGCTCGGCACGCCATTCCGCACGCTGCTGGAACTGGCGGGCGGTATGCGTGACGGCCGCCCGCTGAAGGCCGTCATTCCCGGCGGTTCGTCCGTGCCGGTGCTGCCCGGGCACGTGATGATGGAGCTCGACATGGACTACGACTCCATCGGCAAGGCCGGCTCGATGCTGGGTTCGGGTGCCGTGATCGTGATGGACGACACCACCGACATGGTGAAGGCCCTGCAGCGCATTTCACGCTTCTACTATTCCGAGTCCTGCGGGCAGTGCACGCCCTGCCGCGAGGGCACGGGCTGGCTGTACCGGATGCTGACGCGCATCGTCAACGGCCAGGGCCGCCCCGAGGACCTCGACCGGCTCGACAACGTCGCGTCGAAGATGGAAGGCCGGACCATCTGCGCGCTGGGCGACGCCGCGGCGATGCCGGTGCGCAGCTTCGTCAAGCAGTTCCGCTCCGAATTCCAACATTACATCGACCACGGGTGCAGCATCCTCGCCAAGCACCCGTCGGCGGCCTGAGCAGTCATCAGCATGAGTGAAGATCTGGTCACCATCGAAGTCGACGGTCGCAAGCTCGAGGCCCGCAAGGGGTCGATGCTGATCGACGCCACCGACGCCGCCGGCATTTACATCCCGCGCTTCTGCTACCACAAGAAGCTGTCCGTCGCGGCCAACTGCCGCATGTGCCTCGTCGAGGTCGAGCGCGCGCCGAAGCCGCAGCCGGCCTGCGCAACGCCCGTGATGGACGGCATGAAGGTCTTCACCAAATCGGAGAAGGCCATCTCCGGGCAGCAGGCGACGATGGAATTCCTGCTGATCAACCACCCCCTCGACTGCCCGATCTGCGATCAGGGCGGGGAATGCGAACTGCAGGACCTCGCCATGGGTTACGGCAGCGACGTCTCCCAGTATGTCGAGCGCAAGCGCGTCGTGCGCGACAAGGACATCGGTCCGCTGGTGCAGACGGACATGACCCGCTGCATCCACTGCACGCGCTGCGTCCGTTTCGGCGAGGAAATCGCGGGCTTGCGCGAACTCGGCGCCACCGGTCGTGGCGAGCACATGGAAATCGGCACCTACGTGCAGCATGCGATGACTTCCGAACTCTCCGGCAACGTCATCGACCTCTGCCCGGTGGGGGCGCTGACCTCCAAACCCTATCGCTACTCGGCGCGTGCCTGGGAACTGCAGCAGCGCGACGGCGTCGCTGCCCACGACTGCCTCGGTTCCAATCTCAACGTCCATGTGAAGGGCCAGGTCGTCAAACGGGTGGTGCCACGCGAAAACGAGGCCGTCAATGAGACCTGGATCGCGGACCGTGACCGCTTCAGCTACCAGGGCCTGACGAGCGAGCAGCGCCTGCTGGCACCGCGCATCAAGCAGGATGGCCAGTGGCGAGACTGCGACTGGGAAACCGCGTTTTCGTTCATTGCCGCCGAGCTTGCCGGCCTGGCCGACCAGGGGCAGGCGCAGCGGATCGGCATGCTGGCCTCGCCGTCCTCGACCAGCGAGGAACTGCTCCTGCTGCAACGCCTGGCGCGCGGCCTCGGCAGCGCGAATGTGGACCACCGCCTGCGCCAGGTCGACTTCAGCGGCGACGCCGCAGACCCGATCGTGCCGGGCCTCGCCTGCGGCCTCGATGACATCGAGCGCGCGGACGCGGTGCTGATCGTCGGGGGATATCCGCGCCACGACCAGCCGCTGCTGAGCCACCGCATCCGCAAGGCGGCACAGCGCGGCGCGAAGGTTTTCGTCGTCGACGCCTACGCCCAGCCCTACAATTTCGACCTTGCCGGACGCGTCAACGTGCGTCCCGGCGAATACGCAGCCGTGCTTGCCGGCATCAGCCGCGCAGCGGCTGAACTGGCGGGCGACGAGGCTGCGGCGGGCGCGCTGGCGTCCGCCGATGTGTCCGCCGCCGGGCGCGCGATCGCCGAGGCCCTGCGCGGCGCCGCGCGGAGCTTCGTCATCGCGGCCACGGAACTGGATCGCAGCCCCCGGCGCGCCGACCTGTTGAACCGCTGCGCGTCCCTGGCCGCGCTGACCGGCAGCCACTTCGGCCAGGCGACCGACGGCGCGAACGCGGCCGGCGCCGCACTGGCTGGCGCCGTGCCGCACCGCGGCCCCGCGGGCGCGCAGGTCGCGAGCGCGGGCAAGACCGCCCTCGACATGCTCGCTGGCGGCCTGGATGCCTATGTGCTGCTCGGCGTCGAACCGGACCGTGACTGCGCTGATCCCGTCGCCGCGCTTGCCGCGCTGGGCGCCGCGCGCTGCGTCGTCGCCCTCACGGCCTTTGCCGCGCCAGCGCTGGAAGCGACGGCCCACGTGATGCTGCCGATTGCCGCCTTTGCAGAGAACGAGGGCAGCTTCGTCAACGCCAGCGGGGCGTGGCAGCGCTTCACGCCGGCGGTAAAGGCGCCCGGCGAGGCCCGACCCGCGTGGAAAATCCTGCGCGTGCTCGGCGAACGCCTGGGCCTCGACGGGTTCGAGGCCGTGAGCGTGGCCGCACTGACCACCGAACTGAAAGCCCTGTGTGCCGGACTGGCACCGACCGTTCGCGCCGCGGGTGGCCAGCAGGCGCCGCACGGCGCTGTCGCCGGTAACGGCCTCGAACTCATCCGCAGCCTGCCCCTGTACGCAGGCGACGCGCTGGTCCGCCGTGCGCCGGCGCTGCAGGCGACCATCGGCGCGGCCGACAATCTGCTTCGCCTGGCCAGCGCCACCGCGCAGCAGTTGGGTCTCGCACCGGGTGAGATGGTCACGGTCGAGGCGCAAGGCGCCGAGGCGCGCGCCGAACTAGCCATCGACGACGGCGTGCCCGCGCAGTGCTGCGTCGTCCACATCGGCTCCGACCTCGCGGCGCGACTGCCTGCCGCGTCGCACGTCAACCTGAGGAGCGCGTCATGACCGAGTGGCTGCAGGCACAGCTGCCTTTCCTGCCGCCGTCGGTCGCGGCGGTGCTGGTGATCCTGTTCAAGATCGTGCTGATCGTCGCGCCCCTGATGGGCTGCGTGGCCTATCTCACGCTCGCCGAGCGCAAGGTCATCGGTTACATGCAGGTCCGCCTGGGTCCCAACCGGGTCAGCCTGTTCGGCCTCAACTTCACGCGTGGCCTCGGCCAGCCCATTGCCGACGCGCTGAAGCTGATGACGAAGGAAATCATCATTCCTTCGGGCGCCAACAAGTTCCTGTTCCTCGCCGCCCCCGTCATCGCGCTGGCGCCGGCGCTCGCGGCGTGGGCGGTGGTGCCATTCGGCGCCGAGATGACGCTTGCCAACATCAACGCTGGACTGCTGTACATCCTCGCCCTGACCTCGCTGGGCGTGTACGGCATCATCATCGCGGGCTGGGCGTCGAACTCCAAGTACGCGTTCCTGGGCGCGATGCGCTCGGCGGCGCAGATCGTCTCCTACGAAATCGCGATGGGCTTCGCGCTCGTGTGCGTGCTGGTCGCGGCCGGCAGCCTCAATCTTGGCGAAATCGTCGAGGCGCAGCGCGGCAACGTGCTCACCTGGTTCTGGCTGCCACTGCTGCCGATGTGGCTCATCTATTTCATTTCGGGCGTCGCCGAAACCAACCGCGCGCCCTTCGACGTCAGCGAGGGCGAATCGGAAATCGTGGCCGGTTTCCACGTGGAATACGCGGGCATGGCTTTCGCGGTGTTCTTCCTCGCCGAATACGCGAACATGATCCTGATCGCCGGCCTGACGTCGGTGCTGTTCTTCGGCGGCTGGCTCTCGCCGCTGCCGGCGTCCTGGGGCGAATGGCCTGTGATCGGCAGCCTGCTCGGCGACGGCATCCACTGGTTCATCTTCAAGATCAGCTTCTTCCTGTTCTGTTTCCTGTGGTTCCGCGCCACCTTCCCGCGCTACCGCTACGACCAGATCATGCGCCTCGGCTGGAAGGTGTTCCTGCCGATCACCATCGTCTGGATCGTCGTCACCGCCGCGGCGGTGGTGTTCGAACTGCCGCCCTGGTTCGACCGCGGTTGACGCACACGCAGAGGACACCATGAACGCCATCGTCAGCTACCTGAAGAGCCTGACCCTCGTCGAACTCGCGAACGGCATGCGCCTGACCGGCAAGCGCATGTTCAGCCGCAAGATCACGATCCAGTACCCCGAAGAGAAGACGCCGCAATCGGCGCGCTTCCGCGGCCTGCACGCCCTGCGTCGCTATGCGAACGGCGAAGAGCGGTGCATCGCCTGCAAGCTGTGCGAGGCCGTGTGCCCGGCGCTTGCGATCACGATCGAATCCGCGCCGCGCGACGACGGCACACGCCGCACCACGCGCTACGACATCGACCTGACGAAGTGCATCTTCTGCGGCTTCTGCGAGGAGTCCTGCCCCGTGGACTCCATCGTCGAAACCCGGCATTTCGAGTACCACGGCGAGGAGCGCGGCGACCTCCTGATGACGAAGCAGAAGCTGCTCGCCCACGGCGACCGCATGGAAGCCCAGATTGCGGCCGACCGCGCCGCCGAGGCCCGTTACCGATGAGCAAGCCAACGCCCTGCCGCGCCGGAGTCCGGTCGTGATGAGTTTCGAACAAATCGTCTTCTACATCTTCTCGGCGATGCTGGTCAGCGCCGGAGTGCTCGTGATCACCCTGCGCAACCCGGTGCACGCCGTGCTGTCGCTGGTGCTGGCCTTTTTCTCGAGCGCAGGCCTGTGGCTGCTGCTGGAGGCCGAGTTCCTGGCGATAGCGCTGGTGCTCGTCTATGTCGGCGCGGTGATGGTGCTGTTCCTCTTCGTCGTGATGATGCTCGACATCAACGTCGCGGCGGTGCGCGAGGGCTTCGCCCGCTACCTCCCGGTGGCCGCGCTGTTCGCCGTGCTGATGGGTGTTTCGCTGATGCTCGTCGTGGGACCCGCCCACTTCGGCCTGGCGCAGTTCGCGGCGCCCCCGCCGGCCGCGGCGGGCGTCAACAACACGGAACAGCTGGGCCTCGCGATGTTCACGAATTTCGTGCTGCCGCTGGAGATCGCGTCGGTGATCCTGCTGGTCGCCATCGTTGCGGCCATTGCGCTGACGCTGCGCTCGACGCGCCAGACCAAGGCGCCGAAGCCGGAACTGCAGGTACGGGTGCGCCGCGAGGATCGCGTGCGATTGATCAAGATGGATGCGGAGAAGGGCGCGTGACGCCCGTCAAACGCGTGCGGAAGGCCTGAAGCGACATGCTGTCACTTTCACATTACCTCATCATCGGCGCCGCGCTGTTCTGCCTCAGCGTCGCCGGCATCTTCATCAACCGCAAGAACGTCATCGTGCTGTTGATGTGCATCGAACTGATGTTGCTGGCCGTCAACATGAATTTCATCGCCTTCTCGCATTTCAACCAGGACATTGCGGGACAGGTCTTCGTGTTCTTCATCCTGACCGTGGCCGCCGCGGAGTCGGCGATCGGCCTCGCGATCCTCGTGGTGCTGTTCCGCAACCGGAACTCCATCAACGTCGAGGACCTGGATGCGATGAAGGGTTGAAGCGGCCACTGGCAGCGAAAGCGGGTAGAAGAACGTGAAAGAACTGTGCTTGATAATCGTGCTGTCCCCACTTGTCGGGGCGGTGCTCGCCGGCCTCTTCGGCCGCGTCATCGGCCGCGCCGGCGCGCATTGGGTGACCATCCTCGGGGTGGGGCTGTCCTTCGTCCTGTCGCTGCGGGTGTTCCAGCAGATCGTGCTCGGCGACGCGCCGGTGCTGAACACCAACCTCTACACCTGGCTCGAAACCGGCGGCATCGCCTTTCACGTCGGCTTCCTGATCGACCAGCTGACCGCGACGATGATGGTGGTCGTGACCTTCGTGTCGTGGATGGTGCATGTCTACACCATTGGCTACATGCACGACGACCCGGGCTACCAGCGCTTCTTCTCGTACATCTCGCTGTTCACGTTCAGCATGTTGATGCTGGTGATGTCGAACAACTTCATGCAGCTGTTCTTCGGCTGGGAAGCCGTGGGCCTCGTCTCCTACCTGCTCATCGGTTTCTGGTACAAGCGGGACACCGCCATCTACGCGAATCTCAAGGCCTTCCTGGTCAACCGCGTCGGCGATTTCGGTTTCCTGCTCGGTATCGCCGCCGTGCTGATGTACTGCGGGTCGCTGGACTACAACGCCGTCTTCCAGCAGGCGCCGGGTCTCGCTGAAAAGACCGTCAGCATCATAGATGGCCACGAGTGGTCCCTGGTGACGCTGATCTGCCTGCTGCTGTTCGTCGGCGCGATGGGCAAGTCCGCGCAGGTCCCGCTGCATGTCTGGCTGCCGGACTCGATGGAAGGTCCGACGCCGATCTCGGCCCTGATCCACGCCGCGACCATGGTGACCGCGGGCATCTTCATGGTGTCGCGCATGTCGCCGCTGTTCGAACTGTCCGAGGCGGCACTGTCCACGGTGCTCGTGATTGGCGCGATAACCGCCTTCTTCATGGGCCTGCTCGGCCTCGTGCAGAACGACATCAAGCGCGTCGTCGCCTATTCGACGCTCTCGCAGCTTGGTTACATGACGGTCGCGCTCGGCGCGTCCGCCTATTCGGCCGCGATGTTCCACCTGATGACCCACGCCTTCTTCAAGGCGCTGCTGTTCCTCGCCGCCGGTTCGGTCATCATCGGCATGCACCATGAGCAGGACATGCGCAAGATGGGCGGTCTGCGCAAGCACATGCCCATCACCTGGATCACGAGCCTCATCGGTTCGCTGGCCCTGATAGGCTTCCCGGGCTTTGCCGGCTTTTTCTCGAAGGATGCGATCATCGAGGCGGTCAAGGCCTCGTCGACGCCCGGCGCGTCGATTGCGTACTACGCGCTGCTGGTCGGCGTGTTCATCACCGCGCTCTATTCCTTCCGCCTTTATTTCATGGTCTTCCACGGCAAGGGCCGCATGGATCATCACACCGAGGAACACCTCCACGAGTCTCCCGCCGTCGTGTGGGTGCCGCTGGTCGCCCTGGCGGTGCCGTCGGTGGTCATCGGCGCGCTCGCGATTCAGCCGATGCTGTTCGGTGATTATTTCGGCAACAGCATCCACGTCTCCGCCGAGCACGCGAAGGGCATGCACCACATGGCCGAGCACTTCCACGGCGTCTGGTCGTTCATGCTGCACGGCATGATGGCACCGCCGTTCTGGTTTGCGATGGCGGGTGTCGCCACCGCCTGGTTCCTGTACATGAAGGCTCCTGCCGTGCCGGCGAAGATCGCAGAGGCCCTGGCCCCCCTGCGCCGCATCCTCGAGGCGAAGTACGGTTTCGACGCCTTCAACGAGTGGTTCTTCGCCGGCGGCGCCCGCGGCACCGGCGGCATGCTGTGGCGCTTCGGTGACGTGCGCCTCATCGACGGGCTGCTCGTCAACGGATCGGCCAGGCTCGTCGGCTGGTTCTCGCAACTCATGCGCGGTGTCCAGTCCGGTTACCTGTACCACTACGCGTTTGCGATGATCGTCGGACTGCTGGCCCTGCTGGCGGTGTTCGTTCACAAGGTGATCGCGTAAATCCCGCGCGGCGCGATCGACATAGCGGAAACATCAATGCAACTGGACCTACCGATACTCAGCATCTGCGTATGGCTACCGATCATCGGCGGCCTGTGGGTGATATTCGCCGGCAGCGGGCGGCGTGAGCGCAGCGTCAAGATCGATGCGCTGATCATCTCGCTGGCCGTCTTCGTCATCTCGCTGCTGCTCTACCGCGACTTCGACGCCTCCACGGCCGCGATGCAGTTCGTCGAGCGCACCAGCTGGATCGAGGCCTTCAAGGTCGAATATCACATCGGTATCGACGGCATCGCGCTGCCGCTGATCCTGTTGACCACGTTCACGACGATTATCGTCATCCTGGCCGGCTGGGAGGTCATCGAGGACCGCGCCAACCAGTACATGGGCGCCTTCCTGATCCTCGAAGGCCTTATGGTGGGCGTGTTCTCGGCGCTCGACGCGCTGCTGTTCTACGTGTTCTGGGAAGCGATGCTGATTCCGATGTTCCTGATCATCGGCATCTGGGGCGGCCCGCGGCGCGTCTACGCGACCGTGAAGTTTTTCCTCTACACCTTCCTCGGTTCGCTGCTGATGCTGGTGGCGCTGCTCTACCTGTACCGGCAGACGGGCAGTTTCGACCTTGCCGCCATGCAGGCCATTCCGCTGACGGCCAACGAGCAGAAACTCATCTTCATCGCGTTCCTGCTGGCCTTTGCGGTCAAGGTCCCGATGTGGCCGGTGCACACCTGGTTGCCGGACGCGCACGTCGAGGCCCCCACCGGGGGCTCGGTCGTGCTGGCGGCCATCATGCTGAAGATGGGCGGTTACGGTTTCCTGCGCTTCAGCCTGCCGATCACGCCGGACGCGGCCGCGTCGCTCGATACCTTCATGATCGTGCTCTCGCTGATCGCGGTGGTGTACATCGGCTTCGTCGCCCTCGTCCAGCAGGACATGAAGAAGCTCATCGCATACTCGTCGATTTCGCACATGGGTTTCGTGACGCTGGGCATGTTCATCATGTTCGACATCCACGGCGTGACGAGCGACTGGAACGACGCCGTGATGGGCATCGAAGGCGCGATGGTCCAGATGATTTCGCACGGGTTCATTTCCGGCGCGATGTTCCTCTGCGTGGGCGTGCTCTACGACCGACTGCACAGCCGGCAGATCAACGACTACGGCGGCGTCGTCAACCAGATGCCGACTTTCGCCGCGTTCATGCTGCTGTTCGCTATGGCCAACGCCGGCCTGCCGGGCACCTCGGGCTTCGTCGGCGAGTTCATCGTGATCCTGAGCGCCTACAAGGCCAATTTCTGGTACGCGTTCCTGGCGGCCACCACCCTGATCCTGGGCGCCGCCTATACCCTGTGGATGTACAAGCGCGTCGCGTTTGGTGAGGTCCGCAATCCCAAGGTCGCCACGCTGACCGACATCAATGGCCGCGAGGCCCTGATCCTCGGCACGCTGGCGGTGATGGTCCTGTTGTTCGGGATCTGGCCGGCGCCGCTGCTCGACATGATGCACGTCAGCGTCGAGCACCTCGTCGAACAGGTCGCACAGTCCAAACTCAGCGTCGCCCGCCTATGAACGACATCGCCCTCGTCATTCCCGAAATCACCCTGCTGGGATTCGCGTGCGCGGTCCTGCTGCTGGACGCCTTCGTCGGCAAGCGCGCGCCGCAGGCGGCGTTCTGGTGCGCCATGGCCGGCGGCATCGTCGTGCTGGCGCAACTCGCGGGCTATGTGCCCGAATCGGCGAAGTTCGGGTTCAGCGGCACCTTCCGCGTCGACGTCGTCGGCACGGTGCTCAAATCGTTCATGATCGTGCTGGTGCTGCTGTCGTTCTTCTACGCGCGGGAATACTTCGCGAAGCGCCAGGCCCCGCATGGGGAGCATTACTCGCTCGCGATGTTCGCGACACTGGGCATGATGCTGCTGGTGTCGGCGAACAGCCTGCTGACCGTCTACCTGGGCCTCGAACTGCTCTCGCTGTCGATGTACGCGATGGTCGCGACGCAGCGTGATTCCGCGGTCGCCTCCGAAGCGGCGATGAAGTACTTCGTGCTCGGCGCGCTGGCCTCGGGCATGCTGCTCTATGGCATGTCTTTCCTCTATGGCGTCACGGGAACGCTGGACCTGTCCGAACTGCTGATTCGCGCCAGCGTCGCCGAGGACAAGCGCCTGCTGCTGACCTTCGCGCTCGTGTTCCTGCTCGTCGGCATCTCCTTCAAGCTCGGCATCGTGCCCTTCCACATGTGGGTTCCCGATGTCTACCAGGGCGCGGCCACCCCGGTCACGCAGTTCATCGGTACGGCGCCGAAGCTCGCGGCCTTCGGCATGGCGATGCGCCTCCTGGTCGATGGCCTGTGGGGGCTCGCCGAGGACTGGCAGGAAATGCTGGTGATCCTCGCGGTGCTGTCGATGGCGGTCGGCAACATCCTGGCCATCGCCCAGACCAATCTCAAGCGCATGCTCGCCTATTCGACGATCGCCCACATGGGTTACCTGTTGCTCGGCATGCTGTCGGCGACGGCATCGGGTTACGCGGCGTCGATGTTCTACGTCAGCATCTATGCGCTGATGAGCATGGGCGCCTTCGGTCTCATCGTGCTGCTCAGCTCGCGCGAGGCCGAAGCCGACCAGCTGACCGATCTCGCGGGCCTGGCGCGGCGCAGCCCGTGGTTCGCGTTCATCATGCTGATCCTGATGTTCTCGATGGCCGGCGTGCCGCCCTTCGCCGGCTTCTGGGCCAAGTGGTTCGTGCTGAAGGAAGTGGTGCAGGCCGACTACGTCTGGCTGGCGGGCGTCGCGGTGATGTTCTCGCTGGTCGGGGCCTTCTACTACCTGCGCGTCATCAAGCTGATGTACTTCGATGAGCCGGCGCGTCCGCAGGGCCTCGAGGCCAGCGCCGACATCAAGCTCGTGCTGTCGGTCAACGGCCTCGCGGTGCTCGCGCTCGGTTTCGCGCCGAGTGCGCTGATGTCGGTCTGCGTGTCGGCAACCCTGCCGTACCTGCCCTGGTAACGACGGCTCAGGCGGCCGTCGCGCCGAGCCGGGACAGTGCCTGCCCCATCCTGACCGGTGTGCCGTTCGCGAGGTTCGGCAGCCAGTCGGGGGCCGCGGGCGGCAGCGCGAGGATGACCGTCGAACCCATGTTGAAGCGTCCGATCTCCGCGCCGCGCCCGTAGGCAACCGGGGTCGACAGCCGTTCGACCGTCACCCCGGCGTGAGCCGCCATTGCCGGCACGTCGCAGCAGCGCAGTTCCATCGCGCTGACCAGCATCGCCCCCACCATCACGATCGCGCACGGGCCCCATTCGCTGTCGCAGGACAGGATCAGTCGCTCGTTGCGCGCATACAGCCCATCGATGACCTGCGAGGTCCGGTCGTTCACCGAGAACAACTGGCCCGGGACGTAGCGCACGGCATGCACCGTGCAGTCGAAGGGCGCGTGCACACGGTGGTAGTCGCGCGGCGACAGATAGACGATGACGAAACGTCCGCCCGCGAGCTGCCGGCTCAGGTCCCCGTCGCCGGCCAGCAGAGCCGAGAGCGGAAAATCCCTGCCCTTGGCCTGCAGCAAGCGGCCCTGCTCCAGCCCACCCAACTGGCTGATTGCGCCGTCCGCCGGGCTGGCGACGATGCCCGGTTCGCGTGCCACCGGCCGCGCTTCGGGGCGCAGGGCGCGCGTGAAGAATTCGTTGAAGCTGCGGTAGCTGTCCAGCCCGTCCTGCGCTTCGGAAAGGTCCACGCCGTACATCGCGCAGAATGCGCGTATCGCGTACGGCGTGAGCGGACCTTCCGCGCGCGTCAGGCGTCTCACGGCGGCGGACAGGGCGCGCTGGGGCAGCAGGTGCTGGGGCAGCACCAGCAGGCGGTCGAGCAGACGCATGCGGGATATTCCTCGGATTCAGGGCGGGTCGCGGCGCACCGGTGCGCTCACCCGGACGGCGTGGCCAGCGCAGGCCAGCGTCAGTGCAAGGGAGTCGCCGGCGCGTGCCGGCGTCGCCGGGTGCATCAGCATGATGTGCAGTCCACCAGGCGCGAGCGTGATCACGCCACCAGGCGGCACCGTCACGGCATGCAGGTGCCGCATGCCAACCTTGTCGCCATCACGCACCGTCTCGTGGAGCATGCCCATGCCGTAGCCCGCGGCACCGACCGAGTCGACCCGGAGAGGGCTCGTGCCGGTGTTGCGCAAGCGCATGAAGGCGGCGACGGCGCCGGCGCCCGGTGGGGGCTCCCGCACCCAGGGCGCCTCGACCTCCAGGCCATCGCAGGCTTGCGTGTCAGCAAGGGTGGCGCCCGTCAGGCAGGCGGCGAGCAGCAGGGCGGTGATCCGCCTGCGCGCACCTGCCGGCCTTCGCAAGCGCCCGTGCCGCCGGTTCATGGGTGGGTCTCGGCGAACGCGACGACGGCGCGGTAGCGCGCCGCGATCTCCGTCGCATCGTGCGGCAGGCCGAAGACGCTGAGCACCCGCAACTGCGGGTCGACGAGGAAAATCGACGCGGTGTGGTCCATCGTGTAGTCACCGCCGCTGCCGGGAATGCGCGCGAAAATGACGCCGATCTGGCGCGTGAGCGCGGTCAGCGCATCTTCCGCACCGGTTGCGGCCTGGAAGTGTTCGTCGAAGTAGCGGACATAGGGCCCAATCCGCTCCGGGGTATCCCGCGCGGGGTCCACCGACACGAACAGCACCTGCCCCTGGTTGCGGAAGCTCTCATCGTCCCCGAGGCGAGTCTTGACCTGTTTCAATACCGACAGCGTGCTGGGGCAGACGTCCGGGCACTGCGTGAAACCGAAGAACATGAAGGTCCAGCGCCCGCGCAGGTTCGCCTCGGTGAACGCGGCGCCATCGGCGCGCGTCAGGCTGAAGGCCTGCAGCGTCGGTGGATCCGGCCACAAGAGACCAGGGATTCCGGGTTTCTGTTCGCCACGCCAGACCGCGAACAGCATGCCCGCGCCCAGGACGGCAAAGGCGAAGAGGGCGAGCAACGCATTGGACTGGACACGAGGGGGAGCGGCTGTCATCGGCCGCATTATAGCGGAGCCCTGCGGATGGTCCGCGATCGCGTTGCGACAGGCGCCATTCGCGCGCGCGCCGTCGCCGGGCGGGCGGCACGCGCGCGGTGGCGATGCTATGGTGACGTCCTGTCAGACCCAGGATGGGCCGCTGCCTGCCGAGCGCACCGATGAACGATAGCCAGAATCCACCGACCCGCCTCGGCAAGTACGAGATCGTCCGCGAAATCGGCCGCGGCAGCATGGGCGTCGTGTACGCCGCATTCGACCCCTACATAGACCGGTCCGTTGCGGTCAAGGTGGCGATGGCGGATGCGCTCAAGGACCGCACCTCGGGCGAACGCTTCCGCAAGATGTTTTTCAACGAGGCCCATACCGCGGGCATGTTGCGGCATCCGAACATCCTCGAAATCTTCGATGCCGGTGTCGACGAAGACCTGTGCTACATCGTCATGGAACTCATCGAGGACGGGGATACGCTGCGCAGCTACTGCCGGAGCGACCGGCTGCTGCCGGTCAACCAGGTGGCCGAAATCGTGTTCTGCTGCGCCAAGGCGCTCGACTACGCCCACCGGCAGGGCGTCATCCACCGGGACATCAAGCCGTCCAACATCCTGCTGACGCGCGAGATGGACGTCAAAATCGCCGACTTCAGCATCGCGCACATCAACCACGCGGACCTGACGCAGACCATGCCGATGGGCTTCGTCGGCTCGCCGCGCTACATGTCGCCGGAGCAGATCCAGGAGGACACGATCACCGGGCAGACCGATCTGTTCTCGCTCGGCGTCGTCGCCTATGAGTTGCTCACCGGCCGGCATCCCTTCGGCGGCGAGAGCTTCTCCAACCTGATCCACCGGGTCATCAACGAGGAGCCGACACCGCTGCGCCAGTACCGTCCGGAGCTCCCACCGATCCTGGAGCGCATCCTCGGCCGCACGCTGGAGAAGACGCCCGAACGGCGCTATCGCACCGGGCTCGATCTCGCCTCCGATCTCAGTCTTGCCTTCAACCACCTGGAACGACCGCAGGGCGAGGTTCCGGCGCGCGAGAAATTCGAGCTGGCGAAGCGGCTCGAATTCTTCCGCGGCTTTCTCGATACGGAGCTGTGGGAAGTCGTGCGGGCGAGCGTGTGGCAGGCGTTCGAGGCCGGGTACGAAATCGTGCACGAGGGCGACATCGACGACTCCTTTTTCATCATCACCGGCGGCGAAGCAGCGGTCAGCAAGCAGGGCACGCCGCTGCGCACCCTGGCCGAGGGCGACTGCTTCGGCGAGATGGGCCACGTGACCCGGCTGCGGCGCACGGCCTCGGTCGTCGCCGTCGGCCGGCTGTCGGTGATGAAGCTCAACTCGACGCTGCTCGAGCAGGTCAGCACCGAGTGCCAGCTGCGGTTCTACAAGGTGTTCGTCCGCGTGCTCGCCGAGCGACTCTCGCGCACCACCGAGCGAGTCGTGGGCCGTTGACCGGCCAGCGCCTCAGTCGCGCGCGCGTCGGGCGAGATACCGCTCCATCAGCGCCGTGGTGGAGCCGTCGTGGGCCGCGATCCGGCCGCTTGCGAGTTCGTCGAGCAGCCTGGCCGCAAGCTGCTTGCCGAGCTCGACGCCCCACTGGTCGAAGGAGTTGATGCCCCAGATCACGCCTTGCACGAAGGTCTTGTGCTCGTAGAGCGCGAGCAGGGCGCCCAGGGTTTCGGGCGTCAGTTCGTCCATCACGATCAGGTTGCTCGGCTGGTTGCCCGGCTGCTCGCGATGCAGGGCCAGCGCGGGCGGATTGCCGGCGGCGATGAGCGCGTCGCGCGAGCGCCCAGTCATCAGGGCCTCTGCCTGCGCGAGGCAGTTCGCGACCAGCATGTCGTGGTGGGCGGGCGCCGAGCGCGGGTGGCGCAGCGCGAGGATGAAGTCCACCGGCACCCGGCGCGTGCCCTGGTGCAACAGCTGGAAGAACGCGTGCTGGACGTTGGTGCCGACGCCGCCCCAGACAATCGGGCAGGTATCGCCCACCACCGGCTCGTCGGCCAGCGTGACGCGCTTGCCGTTGCTCTCCATTTCGAGCTGCTGAAGATAGTCGGGCAGGTGATCGAGGCGGTCGTCATAGGGCACGATGGCCTGCGTTTCCGCGCCGAGGAAGCTTGTGTTCCACAAGCCGGTCAGCGCCAGCATCACCGGCGCGTTGCGAGCGAAGGGGGCCGTGCGGAAGTGCTGGTCCATCGCGCGCGCGCCGGACAGCAGGCGCTCGAAGCCGGAGTAGCCCAGGGCGAGTGCGATCGGCAGGCCGATGGCGGACCACAGCGAATACCGGCCGCCCACCCAGTCCCACATCGGGAGCACGTTGCCGGGCGCGATGCCGAAATCGACGGCGCGCTGCGGATGCGCGGTGATGGCGAAGAAATGCGCGGCAATCGCGGCCTCGTCGCCGAAGCGCGCGAGCAGCCAGCGCTGTGCGGTGCGCGCGTTCAGTGCGGTCTCCGGCGTCGTGAAGGACTTGGAGGCGACGATGAAGAGCGTCGTCGCCGGGTCGAGGCGGCCCAGGCAGCGATCGATGTCGCCGCCATCGACATTCGACACGAAGTGCACGCGCAGCCCGCCGGCGTGCGCGTAGCGCAGCGCCTCGCACACGAGCTGCGGGCCGAGGTGCGAACCGCCGATGCCGAGGTTCACGACATCGGTGATGCGCTCCCCGTCATGTCCGCGCCAGCGTCCTTCGGCGATGTCGGCGACCACCTGTGCCATGCGCGCGAGGGTCGCGCGGATCAGGGGTGCCACCGGCTGGCCGTCGTTCGCCGCGCTCTCGTCATCCGGCGCGCGCAAGGCCGTGTGCAGCGCCGCGCGCCCTTCGGTGGGATTGACGACGGCGCCGCGGAAGAGGTCTTCGATGCGCCCGGCGAGGCCGCGCGCCGCCGCAAGCGCCAGCAGGGCGTCCCTGGCCGGCTCGTCGAGCAGCTGTTTCGAGTGGTCGAAATACAGGCCGGCCGCTTCGATGGTCCACGCCGCCGCGCGTCCGGGTGTCGCGAACAGGGTGTCGATGCGGTTGCGACGCAGACGCGTCGCGTGTTCGGTCAGGCTGTCGAGTGGGCTGCTCATGGTGCCGTCCGTGTCGCCGGGAAGTTCGGCCGGTTGTTCCCGCGACGCCGGCAACGGCGCGCCCGGTCGGTATAAGGCTCGATTCTAGCGTGATATTCTGCAAGCAGGCATCCACGTTGCGACTCCCAGCGGCTCCATTGCAAAGCATGAGCGAAAGTCTTCCGAGCCGACTCGGCAAATACGAGGTGCTGCGCGAAATAAGCCGCGGCAGCATGGGCACCGTGTACCTCGGCCACGACCCCTACATCGATCGCGCGGTGGCGATCAAGGTCGCGCACCCGGAGCAGCTGCACGACGAGGAATCGGGCGAACGCTACCGCAAGATGTTCTTCAACGAGGCCCACATGGCGGGCCGCCTGACGCACCCGAACATCGTCGCGATCTATGACGCGGGTGTCGATGACGACATCTGCTACATCATCATGGAATTCGTGGAGGGTGGGCAGACCCTCAAGCCCTACTGCCGGGCGGACAACCTGCTGCCGCTCGGCAAGGTCGTCGAGATCGCGTTCAAATGCGCGAGGGCGCTCGACTATGCCCACAGGCAGGGTGTGATCCATCGCGACATCAAGCCGACGAACATCCTGCTCACGGCGGACATGGATGTGAAGATCGCCGACTTCAGCATTGCCCACATGACGCAAGTCGACACCAGCGAGACGCTGCCGCTGGGCCTGGTCGGCTCGCCACGCTACATGTCCCCGGAGCAGGTCTGCGAGGACTACGTCACCCACCAGACGGACCTCTTCTCGCTGGGCGTCGTGATCTTCGAACTCCTCTCCGGACGCCACCCCTTCGTGGCCGACAGCTTCTCGCGCCTGGTGCAGAGCATCGTCAACGACGCTCCGCCGAAGCTCACTGAACTGCGGCGCGGCGTCACCGAAGAACTGCAGCGTATCGTCGAGAAGGCGATGGCCAAGGACTGCACGCAGCGCTACCTGTCGGGCGGCGAACTCGCGGCCGATCTCGCCCGCGCCTTCAACACCCTGCTGGAGGCGCCCGAGGAGAACATCACCGAGCAGGAGAAGTTCGTCGCCGCCAAGCAGCTCGATTTCTTCCACGGCTTTCCCGATGGCGAGTTGTGGGAGATCGTGCGCGCGGGGGTCTGGAGCGACTACCAGGATCGCGGGGAAATCATCGTCGAGGGCGACATCGACGACTCCTTCTTCATCATCGTCCACGGCGAGGTGGCCGTCATGAAGAACGGCCGGGAGCTGCGCAAGCTCGATGCGGGGGACTGCTTCGGCGAAATGGGCTACCTCGCCAAGACCCGGCGCACCGCCACCATCATCGCGCATGGGCCCACGACGCTGCTGAAACTGAATTCCGCCGTCATCAGCCAGGCCTCCATGAACTGCCAGGTGCGCTTCCTGAAGGTATTCCTGCGCACGCTGATCCACCGCCTGTCGCTGACCACCGAACAGGTAACCCGTGACACGCTGAAGGAGCAGTCGCCATGATTGAACGGACACGCCCAGGCCCTGCCTTGGCGCTTGCGCTCGTCGCCAGCCTCGCGCCGGGCGTCGCCCGGGCGGACCCGCCCGATCTGCGCGACATCAGCTTGCCCGAGGGTTTCCGGATCGACGTCTACGCGCGCGACGTGGCGAATGCGCGGCAGATGGCGCTCGGCGACGATGGCGTGCTCTACGTCGGCTCCCGCGGGGCGGGCATGGTGTACGCCGTCATTGATGCGGACGGCGACTTCCGCGCGGAAACCGTCCGCATCATCGCCCGCGGGCTCAACCTGCCGACCGGCGTCGCCTTCCGCGACGGCGCGCTCTACGTCGCCGAAGTGCAGCGCGTGCTGCGTTTCGACGACATCGGCAATCGCCTGGACACGCCGCCGCCGCCGGTGGTGGTCACCGACCAGTTGCCGGCCGACCGCCACCACGGCTGGAAGTTCATCGATTTCGGCCCCGATGGCCGCCTCTACGTGCCGGT
This sequence comes from Hydrogenophaga intermedia, assembly GCA_943370145.1. Taxonomy (GTDB): domain Bacteria; phylum Pseudomonadota; class Gammaproteobacteria. The sequence goes on from CALRPY020000036.1 coordinate 24,119, forward strand.
GGGTGCGCCTTGCAACGTGTGCCTCAAGGGTCCGCCCTATGCGAGCATCCTGCGCATGAACGCGGACGGCTCAGGTCTCGAGACCTTTGCGCGCGGCATCCGCAACACGGTGGGCTTCGACTGGCACCCGGTCACCGGCGAGCTCTGGTTCACCGACAACGGCCGCGACATGCTCGGCGACGACGTGCCCGCCTGCGAGCTGAACCGCGCGACCGGCCCCGGCCAGCATTTCGGCTTTCCCTACGTGCACGGGGCGAACACGCCCGATCCCGAGTTCGGCAAAGCGACGCCCCCGGCGCCGCTGGCGCCGCCGGTGGTGGAACTTGGACCGCACGTCGCCCCGCTCGGCATGCTGTTCTACACCGGCAACCAGTTCCCGGCCGCGTATCGCAACGCCGTGCTGATCGCGGAGCACGGTTCGTGGAACCGCTCGCGGAAGATCGGCTATCGCGTGACGAAGGTCACCCTGGACGATGCCGGCGCGGTCGTCTCGCACGAGCCCTTCGCCAGTGGCTGGCTGCAGGGGGATAGCGTCAGCGGCCGCCCGGTCGATCTCGAACAGCTGCCCGACGGTTCAGTCCTGCTCTCCGACGACGAAGCGGGTGTCATCTACCGGATTTCGCATCCGGCCGAAGATGACTGAAGCCGCCACGCCGGCGGCGCTGCTCGGGCAGCTGCGCGAGGGCATCGACTGCGATGCAACCGATCCGGCCACGCAGCGGCTGTTCGAAGCCTGGGCGGCACGCGATCGCTGGTGCGCCCGGAGCGAAGCGCTGCCGCTGCTGGTCGGCGTGGCGCCGTCGGCCTGGGCGGAACATCTGGCGCGCCGCGGGCTCACGGGTGCCGAGCACGCGCTGTGGTCGGTGCTGGCGCAGGCCTTGTCGCTGGACGCCGACGCGGACCCGCACCTCGAACCGCGCCGCCTACGCGCCTGGGTGCAGGGCACCGGGCTGCGCCTGCCGGCGGCGCTCGCCCGCCTCCTCGATTTCATCACGAGCGTGCTGCCGACGGCGGCGGACGGCGAAACCGGGGCGGCGGACGAGGTCCTGCGCGCCCAGGAACGCGAAACAATACTCGGTGCGGCATTGATGCTCGTGACACGGCAGCCGGCGGAGTGTGTCGATGAAGCGGGCTGTTACGACAGCGCGCGCATCGCACGCCTGATCCGTGCCCGGGCGTTGCTGTGGTTTCCGCTTGCCCCGCCTTCCCTGTCCGAAGCCGAGATGGCGGCGCTGCTTGCGCGCTGGGTGGCGCACGGCGGCCGGCGCTGAATGGCGTCAGCCCGCCCGGCGGTTGGCGGATGACAGCTCCACGGGGGCGGCCGGGGCTCAGACAGCGCGCGAGCGCGAGCGCTTCGGAACCCGGATTTCCTTGCGCACCTGTCCGATCACGATGTCGAGCAATTCGTCGCGCGTGAAGGCGCTCTCCGGCATGCCGATCTCCGCCAGGTAACGATCGATCCTCACCTGCAGGTGCTGTTCCGCCTTCTGGCGCATGTCGGCGATGAGTTCATCGCTTGCCTTGGTGGCGCGTGCTACGTGTCGCATCTGGTTTCGCTCCGTTGGTTGAGGATGACCCCGGGGCGCTGACATTCCCTGGCTGGCCGAACGCCCAGATCCCGCTGGATACGGGTTGTCTGTTCCGCAGCCTCGGTCGCTGGCCGGCGCGGTGTTGACCCACTAAATCGGCAGCGGGATAAATTCCTGAAACAGGAAGGGACGTGGTCCTACAAAGTGGTCGTGCCCCTGTGGCGGGCGAGGCGGATGTGGGCTGGAAAGGCGGTTGTGTCGGGCGCTTGCCGGCGCGTCGGAGGATCAGGATCCGCGGCGCAGGCGCTGCAGTGCCTCTTCCAGATCCGCGAGCGCCGCCTCGCGGTCCGTGGCCGACAGCAGGGTGGGTTCCAGCGAGAGGTGCAGGCCCGGCCGCGAGCGTGTGAAGACGTCGTCGGCGCCGGCCTCCCCGATCACGTGACGCAGCGCGAAGCAGCGGATTTCGCGGGCAATGCCCTTCACCGTGACCGGCGGCCGCTCCTCGGCCGGGAACTCGTCCTGCACGAGCGCATAGGTCGCATAGGACATCATCACGCCGTCCGGATCGGCCAGCTGCTCGAGGCGCGAGGCCAGGTTCACCTCCGCGCCGATGATGGTGTAGTCCATGCGGCTCTCGCTGCCGAAATTGCCGACGTTGCAGAAACCGGTGTTGATCCCCACGCGCATGTGAAAGGGTTTCGCGTAACCGCGCGCGGCCCAGCGGCGTTGCAGGACCACCATGCGCCGCTGCATCTGCACCGCCATCCGCACGCATTGCAGCGCGTCTTCGCGCTCGCCGCGTGATTCGGGGTCGCCGAAGAAGATCAGCATCGCGTCGCCGATGAACTTGTCGATGGTCGCCCCGAATTCGAGCGCAATCCGCGACATTTCCGAGAAGTAGTCGTTGACCAGGTAGGTGACGTCCTCGGGCTCCATCTCCTCGGTCGTCTCGGTGAAATCCTTGATGTCGGAGAAGAAGATCGTCAGCCGCTTGCGCTTGGCGGCAATCTCGACGTTCTGCCTGCCCTCGAAGATCGACTTGTAGACCTGCGGCGGGAGGTAGTGCGACAGCTTGCCGGTCAACGCGTCGAGCAGCGCCGTGCGCTGGGCAAGGGTGATGTGGCTGCGCACGCGGGCCAGCACGATCGGCGGACTCACCGGTTTGCTGATGTAATCGACCGCGCCGAGCTCGATGCCGAGCTGCTCGTTCTCCGTTTCGGTGAGGGCGGTGAGGAAAATCACCGGGATGTTGCGCGTCGAAGGGTCCGCCTGCAGCTGGCGCAACACTTCATAGCCGTCGATCCCCGGCATCGAGATGTCGAGGAGCACGAGATCGGGCGCCCGCGTGCGGCAGATCTGCAGCGCCTTCTCCCCGTTGTTGGCGACCCTGACCTTGAACTCGCCCTTCAGCAGCTCGCTCATCAGCATCAGGTTGTCCGGCGTGTCGTCGACGACCAGGACGGTCGCTGGCTCCGCCTGCGCGTTCTCCGCCGGTGGCTGGATCGGTGCCAAGTTAATTCCTCAAGCGGCCGGTGAGGTCCGACCGCTGTTCTCCAGTATCGCGAGCGCCTCGCCGAAATTGAAGCCGCGCACGGCGGCCACCAGCGCATCATACTGCGCGGGCATCGCCTCACGCAGCAGGATGGCATGTTCGTCGAGCACGGCGTTCGCCGCCGGGTCGTCGTCCCTCAACAGGGCGGCCAGGCGCGCGCGGACCGCGCCGACGGCCATCGGCGCCGCGCGTTCGTCACCTGCCTCGACATCCCCGGCGTCCGCCGCCGCGGGCGGCAGCGCCCGCTCGAGGCTGGCGATGAGTGCGCCCAGCCGAGCCGTCAGCGCGGCGAGCAGGGCGTCGATTGCGGGCCGCTCGCGCCCATCGTGGAGTGCGGCCTCGAGCTGCCCGGCCGCATCCTGGATCCCGCTGGCGCCCAGGTTGCCCGCGACACCCTTCAGTGTGTGGGCGATGCGCTCGGCGGTCCGCTCGTCGCCCTCCGCGAGCGCGTCGGCAACCTGTTGGCCTGCGGCGCGCTGGCCTGCGCTGAACTTGCGCAGCATCGAGAGGTACAGCGCGGCCTTGCCGCCCATGCGCCGCAGCCCCTCGGCGCAGTCCAGTCCCTCGACCGCGCCCACTGCGGGCGGCAGCGTCGTCCCGGCCGCGTCCTGCGCGGGACTGGGCCGGGACCCGGCGGTTGCCGCGGGGCCGGCCGGCGTGAGCCATTTGCGCAGCGCCTGCCACAGCTGCGGTGGCTCGAAGGGTTTGCCGATGTGGTCGTTCATGCCGGCCGCGAGGCAGCGCTCCCGATCCTCGCGCATCGCGTTCGCGGTGACGGCAATGATGGGGGTGGCGGCGTAGCCGGGCAGTTCGCGGATGCGACGCGTCGCCTCGAAGCCATCCACCACCGGCATCTGCAGGTCCATCAGGATCAGGTCGTAACGGGTACGGCTCGCCATGTCGATGGCGGCCTGGCCGTCGTTCGCCATGTCGGCGGTGAAGCCGGCGTCGTGCAGCAGGTCACCCGCCACCAGCTGGTTGATGTCGTTGTCCTCGGCGACGAGAATCCGCGCGCCCGTGAGGTCCGACAGGTTCGCATCGGCGGCGGCGACCGCGCGCGGCTGGGCCGCACCGGACTGATCGAAGGGCGCGAGGGAACGCAGCAGCGTGTCGAACAGCATCGATCCCGACACCGGCTTGAGCAGCACGCCGTCGAACTGCGCCGCTTCCGCGCCGCGCAACACTTCCTCGCGCCCGTAGGCGGTCACGAGGAACAGGCGCGGCGGCGGCCGCAGGCCCAGCTTGCGGATTTCCAGCGCCAGGTCGACGCCGTTCATCTGCGGCATCTGCCAGTCGACGAAGACGAACTCGAATGGCGTGCCCGCCTCCGCGGCCGCGCGGAGCGTTCGCAGGGCGGCGGGACCGCTGGCTTCGCTCTTCACCTGGAAAGTCAGGGAGCCCAGCAGTTCGGACAGGATGGTGCGTGCGTATTCGTTGTCGTCGACGACGAGCACGCGCCGTCCATGCATGTCCGGCACCGACTGCGAAATCCGGCGCCGCTGGGCGCCCTTGCCGACGCGCAGCGTCGCCCAGAACGTCGAACCCGTGCCCGGCGTCGACTCGGCGCCGACTTCACCCCCCATCAGGCGCGCCAGGTCGCGCACGATGGTCAATCCGAGTCCGGTGCCGCCGTATTTGCGGGTGGTCGAAGTGTCCGCCTGCTGGAAGGGCTGGAACAGCCTGGCAAGCTGTTCCGGCGCGATGCCGATGCCGGTGTCGCGCACCGCGACCTTCAGCAACACCGAGTCCGCGTCCTCCTCGAGCTGGCGAACCTGGAGCACGATTTCGCCGTGCTCGGTGAACTTGAGCGCGTTGCTTCCGAAGTTGAGCAGGATCTGCCCGATCCGCAGCGGATCGCCGACCAGCGAGTGCGGCACGCCGGCGGGGATGTCGACGATGAGTTCGAGCCCCTTGCTGACGGCCTTTTCGGCCAGCAGGTCGGTGACGTCCTTCAGCACGCCCTCGAGATCGAACTCGACGCTCTCGACCGTCAGCATGCCGGCCTCGACCTTCGAGATGTCGAGGATGTCGTTGAGGATGCCGAGCATGGTCCGGCTCGCCACCTGCAGGCGCTCGATGTACTCGCGCTGCTGCTGGGTCGTTTCGGTCCTCATCAGCAGCTGGGCCATGCCGATGATCGCGTTCATCGGCGTGCGGATTTCGTGGCTCATGTTGGCAAGGAAGGCCGACTTGGTGCGCGTGGCCTGCTCGGCTTCGTCCCGGGTCTGGCGCAGGGCCTCGGCCGCGTTCCGCTCCTCGGTGATGTCCACGATGCTCGCGACGATGCCGCGCCCGGGCTCCTCGGCGTACATCGGGCGGGCCACGATGCGCGCCATGAAGCGGCTGCCGTCCTTGCGCACCAGCAGCCGTTCGACGCGGCTGACTTCGCCCCGCATGAGGGCCGTGTAGACCTCGTTCGCCTGTGCGAAGGCGTCGTCGTCCGGGTACCACACGCGCGTGCTCTGGCCTTCGAGTTCGCCCGGCGCATAGCCGAACAGTTCTTCGGCGCTGCGATTGCAGCGCAGGATCACGCGCTGACGCAGCACGAAGATGCCGGAGGTCGCCGCATCCAGGATCGCGCGCTGCGCGTCGTTGGCGGCTGCGAGCTCACTGGCCTGGCGGCTGAGCTCGACCGTGTGAGCCATCAGCATCTCTTCGACCGCGGCGCGTTCGCTGATGTCGGTGATCACCGCGAAGGAGTACAGGAGCCGGCCGGCGCGGTCGTTCACCGCATTGCCGTGAATGAGGCAGGGGACGGTGGTGCCGTCCGCCTTGCGCAGCGCGCCTTCAAGGCGGAAATTTCCCCGCACCGACGACTCCCCGCCCGGGTCCGCCAGCAGTTCGTCGAGACGCTTGCCGACGAGCGCATCGCGCCCGAGCCCGAGCAGCGACTGCAGGGCGCCGTTGCAGTGGGTGACGCGGCCATCGCCGTCGAGCACCGCGAAGCCCTGGGTGATGGTCGCCAGCACCGTCTCCACGCCGTGGTTCAGCGCCTCGAGCCGGCTGCCGAACAGCACGATGACGAGCCCGAAGGTCAGCACGCCCAGGGCTCCAACGACCACCATTGGCGCCGGATTGTCGGCGACGATGGGGCCGGCGCCGTCCATCATGACGAAGTGCGCCGCCTCCATCGCGATGTAATGCGTCGCGGAACTCGCGAGCCCGAGCACCACGCCGCCAGCGATCGTCGTGGCGAACGGGAGATGCCCGTAGCGCGAGCGGGCCACCCGCAGGCTGAACCACAGCGCGCCCACGCTGAGCGCGCAGGCGGCGACCAGGGACAGCGCGAACATGCGCGGTTCGTAGCGCAGCACGCCGTCGAAATGCAGCGCCGACATGCCAGCGTAGTGCATGAGCCCGACGCCGAGCCCCAGCAGCAATCCCGCTGGCACGTGCGCCGACGAATCGGCGACACCGCGGGTATAGGCGCGCAGGGCGACGGCCGCCGCGGCGACGCCCGGCAGAACGGACAAGGCGGTGACGGCCGGGTCGTAGTGCACGCCGGCATCCACCTGATAGGCCGCCATGCCGATGAAATGCATCGCCCAGATGCCGAGGCCCATCAGCAGGGCGGCGAGGAAATTCCACAGGAGGTCGTGCACCCCGCGTATCGGTTTGCTGATTGCCTCGAGCGCGCAGAAGGACGCGAAGATGCTGATCAGGACCGAGGTTGCCACCAGCCGTAAATCGTAGTGGCCGCCGTGGACGTGCTGGAGTTCGGTCAGTCGGTCGAGGAACCCGACGTCGGCGCCGGTCAGGATTCTCATGCCGCGGCCCTCGCGCCGGACTTCCCGTATGCAGTGCCCGGCATCACGCGCCGTCCGCGCCGCCGACGGGCGCCGGTGGCGCACCGTCGTGCTCGTCCAGGCAGGCGCGCAGCAGTTGCAGGGCGGTGCCGAATTCGAAATCCGACACGGCACGTTCGAATTCCGCGTAGCGCTCGCCGAAACCGGCCCGCAGCGCTTCCTGGTGCTTGCTGAAGGTCTGGACGCTCGCGAATTCGTCCGCCGCGAGTTGGGTCGCGAGTTGCGCGCAGGCCGTCCTGAACTCGTCGTCGAAGCGCGGCGCCGCCGCGCGCGCCGACGGCGCCGATCTGCGTGCCTCGACGCCGGTCACCAGCGCGTCCAGCAGCGTTGCCGTGTCCGACTGCAGCGCGTCCAGACCGGTCGTTTCGTCGTGCGCCTCGATGCGGCCGCGCAGCGCGTACTCCAGCGTCTCCGCCGCGTGCTGCAGCTTCTCCGCGCCGATCTGGGCCGCGCCCCCCTTGAGGCTGTGTGCAAGATGGCGGGCGAGGGCCCAGTCGTGCTGCGAGATGGCGGCGTCGATCAGCGCCGCGTCGCCACGGTGCGACGCCGCGAATTTGTCGACGACCTTCCGGTACAGGGCCGCGTTGCCGGATGTCAGCCGCAGGCCGAGGTCGGCATTCAGGCCCGGGATGCCCGAGAGTCCGTCGGCGGCGACGACTGGCGCGACCGACGTGATCACACTCGTGGTGACCGTCGGCCGGGCCTGCTGCGGGCTTATCCACTGCTGCAGTTTGTCCCCCAGCGTTTCCGGATCCACCGGCTTGGACACGTAGTCGTTCATGCCGGCCTCCAGGCAGCGCTCGCGATCGCCGCTCAGCGCGTTGGCGGTCATCGCGACGATAGGCAGCGCCGCCGCGCCGGGCAGCTTGCGGATCTCGACGGTGGCGTCGAGACCGTCAAGCACGGGCATCTGCACGTCCATCAGCACCAGGTCATACTGCTGCTCGCTGACTTTCCGTACGGCGACCGCACCATCCTCGGCCGTGTCGATCGCCAGACCATACTGGTCGAGCAGCTCCGTGATCACTTCGCGGTTGACCTCGTTGTCCTCGACCACCAGGACACGGGCGCCCTTGAGCACCTGGGCCGCGTTCCGCTTGCGCAGTTCCATCAGCTGCGGCACGCGCGGCCCCGTCGTCGAACGCGCGGCGAGCATCACCGCGTCGAGCAGCGTCGACGGCGTCGCCGGCTTTTCGATGACGGCTTCGATGAGTGAACCGGGCAGCGGGGGCGGCGCGCCGCGGCTGCCGGCATTGAGGACGATCAGGCGCGGCGGCGACAGCAGGTGCAGACCATGCACGTCCTGTGTCACGTCGCCGCCGGTCGCCTCGGCCATTGCCGCATCGAACATCAACAGCTTGAAGGGGCGTCGTTCCGCATCCGCCGCGGCCAGCGCCGCCGTGGCCTCCGCCAGCGAGGCCACGGCATTGACGTTGAAGTGCAAGCTGTCGAGCATCCTGCGGATCGCGTCCCGGGTCGGGTCGTTGGACGTCGCGAGCAGGATGCGCCAGCCGCGCACGTCCGGGCCCGGGCCGCGTTGACCGTCTTCGACCTGGCCCACGCCCAGTTTCGCGGTGAACCAGAAGCGCGAGCCCTTGCCGGGTTGGCTTTCGACCCCGACCGTGCCGTCCATCAGCTGGGCCAGGCGCTTCGCGATGGCAAGGCCGAGACCGGTGCCGCCGAAGCGCCGCGTGGTGGAGGTGTCCGCCTGCTGGAAGCTTTCGAACAGGCGCGCCTGCTGCTCGGGGCTGATGCCGATGCCGGTGTCGCGCACGTCGAAGCGCAGCGTCACAGCCGTGTCGCCCCGCTCGACGACCGAGACCGCGATGACGATCTCACCGTGCTGGGTGAACTTGACCGCGTTGTTGACGTAATTCACCAGCACCTGCCCGACCCGCAGCGGGTCGCCAATCAGGTGCATGGGGACCTGCGGCGCGAGGTCGATGACCAGTTCGAGGCCCTTCGCGCGCGCGGGCTCCGCAACGAGGCCAATGACGTTACCCAGCACTTTCTCGAGATCGAAGTCGACCTGCTCGAGCTTCAGCCTGCCCGATTCGGAGCGCGAGAAGTCCAGGATGTCGTTGATGATCGAGAGCAGGTGCTGGCTCGATGCCCTGATTTTCTCGAGGTACTGGCGCTGCTTCAGCTGCAGGTCGGTTTTCAGCAGGAGGTGCGTCAGTCCGACCACCGCGTTCATCGGCGTGCGGATTTCATGGCTCATGTTGGCGAGGAAATCCGCCTTGGCGCGCGCCGCTTCCTCGGCGATGGTGCGTGCCCGCATCGTTTCATCGAGCATCGTGCGCTCGGCGGTGATGTCCTCGATCGTGCTGACGTAGGTGCCCTCGGCGAAGTCCTCGCCGGACAGGGGCATCGCCTTGAGGCGCGCCCAGAACAGCGTGCCGTCGCGCCGCCGGAGCTGCTGGTCGGCCTGGAAGGCGCCGCCGGCGGCGATCTGCTGCTCGAATTCGCGGGCGACGGCCTCGAACGCCGCCTCGCTGGGAAACCAGGCACTGACGTGGGTGCCGGCGATTTCGCCTTCGCTGAACCCGAGCATCGTCTTCAGCCCGCGATTGGCGCGCTGCACGACGAAATGGTTGATGACGACCACGCCGCTGCTGACGGTGTCGAAAATGGCCTGCTGCTCCGCGTTGGCCCGGCGCAGCGAACCGGAGCGCTGTTCGAGCTGCGCGGTGCGCTCCGTGACCAGCCGTTCGAGCTGCTCTCGATGTTGCCTGAGTTCGTTCTCCGCGCGTTTGGCCTCGGTGATGTCAGTCCACACCACGTGCAGCATCTGCGAGCCCCGCTGGCTGATCGCGGTCAGCAGCACTTCCGCAATGAACAGCGAGCCGTCGAGCCGGCGATGCGTCCACTCGAACCTGCTGGAGCCGGCGCGGATGGCCTGCTCGATGAGCTGCTCCGACCTGGTGGCCGACAGTTGGCCGTCGGGCTGGAATTCGGGCGAGATATCGTTCGGCGAGAGGCCGATGAAGTCCTCCAGCCGGGCGGCGCCGACCATCGCGAGCGACGCCTTGTTCGCGGCGACGAAGCGGCCATGCTCGATCAGCGTGATGGCCTGTTGCGTGTCCTCGAACAGCGCCCGGAAGCGCTCCTCGCTCTCGTGCAGGTGGCGCGCGGACGCGGCGCGGTCGATCGTGCTCGCAAGGCGGTCCGCGACGGCGTCCAGCAGTTGCCGCTCCTCGCGCAGGAAGGGTCCTTCATCGAGCACCGGACGGGGCTCCAGGTAGGCGACCGTGACGCTGCCGCGGGGCTGGCCACCGATACGCACCGGTGCCGTCATCGATGCCGAACCCGGGCCGAAGCGCGCGGTGGCGTGGACCAGCCCGTCCAGTTCGACCCGCGCGGCGGCGAGGGCGGGATACATCCAGCCCGCGGGCAGGGCCCGCGCGACGTCCTCGAGCATCGTCGCCACGGGTTTCGTGACGTCGTCAGTGGCCCGGAACACCGCATGCAGGCATTGCTGTTCCTTGACCCGCTCGGCAAGTGCGTGTTGCGCCGCGCGCAACTCGGCGGTCTGGCGCCGGACGGCCGCGCGCATCGTCAGCAGCCAGATGACCAGCAGGGCGCCGAGCACCGCGACGCCGGCGAGGATCGCGGCGCCGTGGCGCAGGAAGCGACCGGCATCGACGACGGGGGGCGGCAGCCACTTGTCGATCAGCGCCTGCTGTTCCTCACTCGAAATCAGTGCCGCGCCGTCGGCGACCAGGCGCAGCGTTTCCTGGTCGCCCTTGCGCACGGCGCGGTGGAAGCGGCCCACGTAGAGGCGGAATGCCGGGCGGAACTCGGTCTGCGCATGCTCCCTGTACAGGTAGAAATTGGCGGGATGCTCATCGATGCAGAAGATCCGGATCTCCTGCGCCAGCGCGGCCGCAATCATCGGCGGGTAGTCATCGAAGGCATGCAGGCTGTCCACGCCCTGCCGGGCCAGCTGCTCGGCGCAGGCATCGCCCTTCAGCACGCCGACATCGAAGCCGTGCAGGCTGGCGACGTCGTGTATGCCCTTGACCGAATCGTGGACGTAGACGTTGACGGGGACTTCGGCGTAGGCGTCGGTGAAGTCGAACAGCGCCTCGCGCGCGGGCGTGCGGAAAATCAGGTCGATGACGTCGGCGTTGCCGTCCAGTAGCTGGCGCTGGGCCTCGGCCCAGGGGGTTCCCACCAGTTCGACCTTGACTCCGGTCCGGCGCTCCCACAGGGCCCACCACTCGACCAGGTAGCCGTCGAGCGCGCCGCCGGCCTGGCGATACAGGAAGGGCGGATAGTTGTCGGCGGTCACCACCCGGAGCACGCGCTCCGGCGCGGCATTCGCGACGGGCGCGAGGACGGCGACGAGCAGGAGCAGCAGGCTTCCGGCACAGCGCTTCATCTTGATGGCTTTCGACATCTGTTTGTCGGGCTGCACGCGGGTGGCCAGTCGAGTACGGCGCCGGTTTCGCTCGCTTTCACTTTTTGGCCCAATATTAGCGAATTCCGCCCGACAATTCCCTTGTCGCATCAAGTCCTGGGCCCGTCCCGGGCGCCGTCACGTTAAAGGGCGAGCCGTGTGCCGCGCTGACCTCGTCCCCTGCCGAGGGCACCCGCGGCCGGCGCCGTCCCCAGCTCTGTGCGGGGATGCCCGAACCTGCGGCGCGATCATCCGCGACCGGTAAGGCAGCCTGCTGGTAGTATGAAATCCAAGGGTGAAGCAGGAAGATTTCATGACAAAGACCGTCCCTGAAGCCGCCGGCGCTGGGCACAAGCACCACGAACTCCTCATCGTCGACGATTCGCCGAGCAATCTCAGCGTGCTTGGCGAAGTGCTGGCGCCTTATTACGGCGTGCGGGCCGCGACTTCCGGCGAGCGCGCGCTCCGCATCGCGCAGGGCGTGCCGCAACCGGATCTCATCCTGCTCGACATCATGATGCCGGACATGGACGGTTATGCGGTGCTGGAGGTCCTGCGCTCCGACCAGCGCACGGCGGATATCCCCGTGATCTTCGTCACCGCGCTGGACAGCGTCGTTGACGAGGAAAAGGGCCTGGTGCTCGGCGCGTCGGACTACATCACCAAGCCTTTCCACCCCGCCATCGTGCTGGCGCGGGTTCGCGCGCACCTCGAACTGAAGGAGGCCCGCGACTGGCTGAAGGACCAGAACCAGTTCCTCGAGGCCGAGGTGGCCCGTCGCATGCAGGAGAACCTGTTCGTCCAGGAAGTCACCATCCGTGCGCTGGCGCGCCTCGCCGAAGTGCGCGATCCCGAGACCGGCAACCACCTGCTCAGGACCCAGAACTACGTGCGCACGCTGGCGACGCGGCTCAGGAACCACGTGCGCTTCAGCCACCTGATGACGCCGTCATACATCGACCTGCTCGCGAAGTCGGCGCCGCTGCACGACATCGGCAAGGTCGGCATTCCGGACTCCATCCTGCTCAAGCCCGGCAAGTTGACACCCGAAGAGTGGGTGATCATGAAGACCCACGCGAAGCTCGGCAGCGACGCCATCGAGAGTGCCGAACGCGACGCCGAACGACCCATCGACTTCCTGGCCGTCGCCAAGGAAATCGCGCATCGCCACCACGAGAAATGGGACGGCAGCGGCTATCCGGACGGCCTGGCGGGCGACGAAATTCCGATCAGCGCGCGGCTGATGGCGCTCGCCGACGTTTTCGACGCGCTCATTTCGCGACGTGTCTACAAGGAGCCCTTCACCCTTGAGAAGGCCACCGCAATCATCGTCGAGGGCCGCGGCAGCCACTTCGATCCGGACGTCGTCGATGCGTTCCTCGTCGAGCGTGACGTTTTTCAGGCCATCGCCGCGCGTTATGTCGACACCGACGAAGATCTCGCACGCAAGGCCGACAGCCTGAGCCTGCGCGAGACCTGAGCCATCCGTCGCGCGCGCCGCCCAGCCTCGCCGCGGTCACCGGGCATGACCTGCCTTCACCCGAACCACGTGAACGCGGCGCGGGCCGGGTGCGCCGCGAGTCCGCCCCGCTGCACAGTACCGCCTACAGGAGAGCGCGCATGAATGTGCCACAGCAGCCCGACCGGGACTTCGAACACCGGCTGGCCTCGCGGATGCTGGACGTGCTGATACGAGCCGGGCTGATCCTGGCGATGGTGCTGCTGTGCTACCGGATTTTCGCTCCATTCATGACCCTGCTGGCGTGGGCGGTCATTCTCGCCGTGATGCTCTACCCGCTGCACAGGGCGCTCGCCGCGCGCATGGGCGGGCGGCAGGGCTGGGCGGCGACCACGATCGTGGTGCTGGGCCTCGTGCTGATCGTCGCGCCAACCGCGGTCCTCAGCGGTTCGCTCGGTGACTCGGTACAGCAACTGATCCACGGCGTGCAGCACAACACGCTGCACATACCACCACCGCCCGACGGCGCCGCGACCTGGCCGCTGGTGGGCAAGAAGATCCACGCCCTCTGGCTGCAGGCGCATACCGATCTGCCAGCCCTCATCGCCAGCTTGCAACCCAAGGTCGACGCACTCGCGAAGGCGGCCCTGCGCTTCGTGGCGGGTATCGGCGTCGATGTCCTGAAATTCGTTGCTTCCATGATCATCGCCGGCATCCTGATGGCGTATGGCGGTGCTGGCGAGCGCGGCAGCCGGGCGGTCTTCTCCCGCGTCGTCGGCAGCGCGCGGGGCAACGAATTCGCGCGCTTGTCGACCCAGACCATCCGCGCCGTCGCGATGGGCGTGATCGGCATCGCCGTCATCCAGTCCCTGATTGTCGGCCTCGGCCTCATCGTTGCCGGGGTCCCGTGGCCGGGCGCCCTGGCCGCCCTCGTGCTGGTGCTCGGGATCGCGCAGGTGCCAGCCGCCATCGTCATCCTGCCAGTGATCGGGTACATCTGGTGGAGCGGCCACTATGCCGACGGCGACGCAATCATCTATACCGTGATGCTGCTGGTCGGCGCCTCGGCCGACAACGTGCTCAAGCCCCTGATGCTGGGCCGCGGCGTCGACGCGCCGATGCCGGTGGTGCTGATAGGCGCGCTGGGTGGCATGGCGACGGCGGGAATTCTCGGCATGTTCGTCGGCGCGACGATCCTCGCGCTGGGCTACCAGGTTTTCATGGGCTGGGTGGACGCCAGGCCCGACGGCGGGGATGGCGTCGGGCAGCGCGTGGAAACCCCGTCGACCTGAGCCCGTGCGGACCCGTTGCGCGGCGCCGTCCGCGCTTCACCGCCGCTCAGAAAGTCGACAGTCCGGTGGCCTCCATGAGGCGGTAGCGCCAGTAGCGCACGCGCGAGTCGTCGCGGAAGCTGTCGAAGGGCGCGGTGTAGCTTGCGCCGCGCGCAGCGTCGTCCCGCCAGATCCGTTCGAACCAGGCTTCCATCTCCCGCGCCGGCGCGCTGTTGCGCGGCAACGTCAGCTGCACGTTGGTCTCGAGGTTGTAGTTCCGGATATTGCGCCGCGTGAGGTTCGCCGACCCCAGCGAGGCGACGAGTCGCCCGCCCTGCGTGACGAGGGTCAGCTTGCTGTGGAACTGCTCCCCGTGCGTGCGATACCAGCGCACCTGGATGCGTCCGTCGCTGCGCGCGACGAGCTCCCTCGCCACCGGCCGGTTCGGCACGCCGTCCTTCTTGAGGCCGAAGGCGTCCTTGTTCGGATCGAGCACGAGCCTGACGTCGACGCCGCGTGCCGCCGCCGCGACCAGCGCGTCGACGACGCCGCGATCGGCGAGATAGAACATCGCCATCATCAGGCGGTCGCCGTCACCGGCGGTGTCGATGGCCGCGAGCAGCTGGCGACGGATGGACTCCTCGGTGAGGACGCGGACCTCGACACGTGCGTCGACAGGGGCGGTGCCACCGCGCGGACGCCCGGTGGCGAGTTCGCCCGTCCAGCCGGAGAAGCGCGCGACCTCGAGTTCCGACGCCAGCAGCGCGGCCGCGGGTGCGCCGCGCACGCGCAGGCCCACGTTCGAATGCCGGCTGCTCGCGTCATGCGGATTGGCGGACGTGACGACCGCCCACCAGTCGCCGTCCGCGCGATCGGCAATCACGACCTTGCGATGATTGGCCTTGAAGTTCACGAGCGCGAGCCAGCTGCGCAGCGAGACTTTGGAAACACCCGAGTCGAACGGATTCGGCAGCCAGGCCGTGCCCGGCGAATTCCCGAACCACTGGATGAGAAGCCGCCACAGCGCGGAATACGCGGGGTTCGAGTCGCGCAGCGTCGCCAGCGAGGTGCGGACGACGTCGACGCCCTGCGCCGACAGCTCGGCGAGCAGCGCCGACGGCGCGCCGCCGTAGACGTCGTTGATCGGATCGGTGACGAGCAGCACCCGCAGCGCGGGACGCGCGCGTTTGCGCGCGAGCACGCGGTCCGCGAGCTCGCGGCTCAGCGCGCGATGCACCTTGCCGTTGTTACCCATCGCGTCGTTGACCAGGAAGAAGTCGAGCACGAGGAAGCGCTCCGCCTGGTCGACGACTTCGAACACGGCGTCGAAGATCCGCTGTTCGGCAACCGGCGTGCCGGCCGCGTCGCGCCAGCTCAGGTCATGCAGGAACTCGACGTCGCCCGTCGCCAGCGCCAGCGCACCCGAATCGATGTCCGTGCCCGGCGGCATCGGCTTCTCGACCTGCCAGCCGGCGGTGGCGAGCCACGCGGCCAGGAACAGGCAGGCGATGCCGCGCCGAGCGCCGCGTCCCGTCATCGTCGAACCCCCGGGAATTCAGTGCCGCGGTTCGGACCGCGCCAGTGTGCGCGGGCACGACCCTGCGCCCGCGTTGCGGTCCCAAGATAGCGCCAGGCGAGGGATCAGAACACCAGTACCGGCTTGATCACCTCGCCGCGGTCGGCCTCCCCGCGGCGGCGATGGGATCGCGCGTGAATACCCGCGTTGCCAGGCGCAGCTTTCCCGGGGCTCGACGCCTGACGCTCGTCGAGGCACATTTACCACCGGCCGCCGTGGCTCGAGCCCGGCACGACGACAGGATATTCCGGGAGCACCGTGCATGCAGAACCCATCGATTACCGCCGAAGAAGCCGCGCGCGATTTGCGCGCGGCGGCCATTACCGGCAAGCCTGTCGCGCCGCTGCGCGAGCGTGTCAGCGGCATCACGCAGGACCTGGCCTACGCGATCCAGGATACGAACACCCACGAATGGCTGGCGCAGGGCCGGCGCCTCGTCGGCCGCAAGATCGGACTCACCTCGAAGGCCGTGCAGACCCAGCTCGGAGTCAACCAGCCGGACTTCGGCATGCTGTTCGCCGACATGGCTGTCGGCGACGGCGAACCGATTGCCAGGGGCCGCCTGATCCAGCCCAAGGTCGAAGCGGAGATTGCGCTGATCCTGCGTCACGATCTCCCCCACGAACGCCACACCTACGCGGACATCATCCGCGCGACCGACTGCGTGCTGCCGGCGATCGAAATCGTCGACAGCCGCATCGAGGCCTGGAACATCCGCTTCGTCGACACCGTTGCGGACAACGCCTCGAGCGGCCTCTACGTGCTGGGCAGCCGGCCGCGCAGGCTTGGCGAGGTCGACATCGTCGGCTGCGCGATGCGAATGAAGCGCGGCGACGACATCGTCTCCACCGGCAGCGGCCGCGCCTGCCTCGGCAACCCGCTGACAGCCGCGGTGTGGCTCGCGGACGTGATGGTCAAATACGGCCGGCCGCTGCAGGCCGGCGACATCGTGCTGACCGGCGCGCTCGGGCCGATGGTCGCGGCACAGCCCGGGGAGCGCTTCGAAGCGACGGTCGACGGCCTGGGCTCGGTGGTCGCGCACTTCGACTAGTCGTCGCTCCTCCCGTGTGCGGGCCGGGGACGGAATTCGCCTCGCCCGTCCCGGGGGAGAAAAGGTGTCAGATTTGAAATCTGACACCTTTTCTCCGCTTACAGACTGAAACCTGGGGTTTTCGCGGCACCAGAAGCCGAATTTTTACCACGGGGGGCACGAAGAAGAGAGGTGGATTGCGGGATGCGCCTCTGTCGAGGGGAGAAAAGGTGTCAGATTTAAAATCTGACACCTTTTCCCCTGACGATTGTCTGGAACGGCTGGCCTTGGACGCTGCAGACCGTCTGAGCGCAGCGCGGGACACAGTTGCCCGGTGGCCCATCGGCACCCGGACACTGGCACCGGCGTCCGAATGAGACCAGGAGACAGCCCGCCCAGCGGGTGAGGGGAGGCTTACTCGAAGCCGTAGCGCAGGTACGCCCCGGAAATCGTGTGCTCGAAGTGCGCCATGCCGGTCGCGCCGCCCGGCCCCGTCATCAGCATCGGGTGCTCGGTGGGCCCGAGCCTGCGTTGTGGCGGCACGTGCGGTGGACCGCTTTGCGCCGCGCCGGGCGTGACGTCGTAGCTGTCGTGCTCGACGTGTTCGGCGCCGCGCCATATCCCCGCGCTCCCGCCGTCGCGCCAACCGCCGTAGTAGCCGCCGCCCTGCACGTCGGCCGGGGTGCCGGCGAGGTCGAGTACGTAGCGCCGCGTCACGCCGTCCTCACCATCGAGTTCGAGGGTGCCGCCCACCGGCCGCCGCGTACCGGGGATGTATTCCAGCGCGTGGCGCACGGCGCCCAGCCGCACCGAGCGGCCGTCGGCGTAATCGAGGCGTCCTTCGAAATCGAGTGCGCGGCCGTCACTGGTTTCGTGGGTGTTGAAGAAGCCGCAGTGGTCCTCGACCTGGAACGGCACCCACAGGCGCAGCGCGCGCCGCGCGCTCGGGTCGTCGTCCCGTTCGACGCCGCGGATGCCGGTGGGCACCGCCATCGACGAGCGTACGCCCCAGGAGTGATCGCGCATCGCATGCCAGTGCTCGATCGCGATGTGCTTGCCGTCGACGATCGCGTGGCCCGTCGCGCGACAGATCTGCGTGTAGCGGATGAGGTCGTTGACCACCGCCCCGTACTTGAAGTGCTGGTAGCGTTCCTCGACGAAGGGCGGCGACTGCGCTTCGAGCATCACATCGAACTCGACGCCGGCGGGATTCTCCTCCGCCACCAGCCGCAGTCGCCGCATGGGCTCCACGATCTCGAAACGAACCGGCCCCACCCGCAGTTCCTCGTAGCGCGGATGCAGCGCCCGCGAAGCGCGCACCGCCGTCTGCCGGTTCGCGTGTGCCACCGAGGCCCAGCCGTCGATCACGTTCACGTTAGGATGCAGGCGAAGGCCGGTGAAGAAATACCAGCCCGGCGCGTAGAACGCGCAGAAATAGCCGTCGTTGTAGTGCGCGTCCGAAGTCGCGGCCGTCGCGAACGGCGTCGGCGCCTGGTGGAAGGGGTAGTCGTCGAAAGGCGTTAGTCGCATCGGGAATCCCTGGGCTGCCATCGGATCTGCATGGCGATTGGAAGTCGACCTTAGCCGGCGCTCCCGCGAACGTCGAGTCCCCCGCAAGGGGCTGGTGCGACGGCGCCATGGTCGGGCGCGGCGACCGTGCGCGCTCGAGCACTACAGGGACGTACT
>CALRPY020000037.1:0-42061 GCA_943370145.1 Hydrogenophaga intermedia
CGGCCGCGCGGCCGGGGAGCGTCGGGTATATTGGCAGCCCAGGGCACTTGCGAGAGGCACTCCCAGATGAAATGTCCGAAATGCACCGCCGGCATGGAAACGGTGGTCTACCAGGGTATCGAGGTTGAACGCTGCAATGCATGTCACGGCCTGTGGTTCGACATGCTCGAACACGAGGACCTGCGGGCGCTGAAAGGCAGCGAGGTGATCGACGACGGGCTGCCCTCAGTCGGCCAGGCCTTCAATGACGAGCAGGCATTGCGCTGCCCGGCCTGCGCGGCGCCAATGATCCGCATGGTCGACGCGCAGCAGTCGCACCTCTGGTTCGAGTCCTGCACGAGCTGCTACGGCGTGTTCTTCGACGCCGGCGAATTCCGCGACTTCAAGGATGTGAACTTCCTCGACCGCTTGCGGGATCTCTTTCGTCGCGAGCGCAAGTGACCGGAGGGTGAGCCTGCACCCGCGCGGCGGAACGTCGGCGAGCGGCGTCGTTCGACCATGAGCACCAGGACCAGGCCGGGAACGCCGGCCAGTACCCCCGCTGGTGGCGGGACTGCACCCGTCCGCCGCGTCGGGCGTCCGCGTGCGACCGGCGCCGCGCCCGGCGCGGATCCTGCGGAAGACATCCTCCGCGCGGCGGCGAGCCTGTTTGCGACCCGCGGCTTCGTCGGCACGTCGACGGCGCAGATCGCGGCCGCCGTGGGCCTGCGCCAGTCGGCGATCTTCCACTGGTTTCCCAGCAAGGACGCGATACTCGAGGCGCTGTTCTCGCGCGGCTGGGATCGCTCGCTCGCCTATTTCGCCGAGGTGGATGCGCTGACGCTGCCGGCAGCGGTCAAGCTCTGCATGTGCCTCAGCTACGACGCGGCATTCGTCGCCGGCGCCGAGCCTTATCTCAAGCTGATGATCGTGCCGCCGGAGCTCCACCAGCCGCGGTTCGGCAAGCTGCTTGCCAAGCGGCGACGCCTCGTCGCCAGCCTCGAGCGCTTCATCGCGCGGGCAATCGAGGAGGGCGACTTCCGGCCGGTCGACCCGTCGCGCGCGGCGAACATGGTGCTGGCCGTCGATGAAGTGGTGCTGGACGCCGCGGCGAGCGGCGATGCGCCGACACCGGAGCAGCACGCCGAGCTCGCCGTCGATTTCGTCCTCCACGCGCTCGCGGCCGACCGACGGCGGGTCACCGCCATCCGCGCGAAGCTTGCGCGCCAGCGCGCCACCCGCATTTCGCCCCCGCCGGCCTGAGCCGGCGCCCGCTCCCGTAGGCGGTCTGCAGAGTCCACGGCCTGCCGGTTCTGACAATGGTGGAGAAAAGGTGTCAGATTTCAAATCTGACACCTTTTCTCTGCTCGACGGGCGCCAGCCAGTCGGCAGCGGGAAAGCACTTTCGCAGCAACGGTCATGACACGCGCGCAGAACCGGCCATCATGAAAGACGCTCCCTGGCAGGCGCGGGTGCCGGCGTTCGTGTTCTTACGGGCCACCTGGCACCGGGAACACCGAGGGAGAATGGCGCAGACTGGTGACGCCTGGAAGACATTGCCGCAGCGGAGGCGCATCCATCGATTCGCTGTTGTCCTCCGTGTCCTCCGTGCTCCGTGCTAAAGATCCGCCTTCTGGTGCCATGGAGGAGACGGAGACGTCGCTTTTTTCGACCGTGGCCCGGGCACCGGCCATGCGATCGACCGCTGGCTCAGCCCCACTCTGAAAACCTCGGTGTCCGCGGTGGCCCATCACGGCGTGGCCGCCGGCACCCGCGTCCGAATGTGATCAGGAGGCAGCCCCCACGGGTCGACCTGACTTCGTCAGCGCCTAATTTTGATAGAGCAATCAAAATAGTGTTAGCATCGAGCCAGACGCTGGAAGCGGCCTGCGGGATCGCCACCAGCGACCCCGCAACCTGACAACAGTGGAGTTTCCATGGCTGCCTACAAGACTGCTGCCCCGGAGGGATACAAGGCGGATCGCACCAAGCTGCGCGCGGCGCTGCGCAAGCTCGGCGCGGCGGGCGTGAAGACCTGCTACGCGGTATTCGTCGACATCAACGGCGTGCCGAAGAGCAAGGCGACGCCGGTCGAGGCGTTCGAGCACCTTTGCGACGGCCACGAACTGTATACGGTGGGCGCCAACGAAGGGCTGGGGCTCGCCGGCCCGCAGGAAGACGAGTGCGCGACGCTGCCTGACCTCGACAGCCTCACCGTCTTCCCCTGGGACAAGAGCCAGGCCTGGCTCAATGCGGACCTCTATTACCACGGCGCACCCTACGCGAACGACCCGCGCGGCATCCTCAAGCGGGTCCTCGCCCAGGCAGCGGACATGGGCTATCGCTTCAATCTCGGCATCGAGCCCGAGTTCTACATCCTGAAGCGCGACGACGAGGGCCGGCTGGTGCCGATCACGCGGACGCGCTTCCAGGGCCCCAACGCATGTTACGACCTCAACCTGTCGACCGAGTCGAATGTCTTCCTCGAGCCGCTCGCCGCGTGCATGAAGGAGCTCGGCTGGGGACTGTATTCCTTCGACCAGGAGTGCGGCAGGGGCCAGCACGAATTCGACTTCGGTTACACCGACGCCCTGACGATGTCGGATCGCTTCATTTTCCTGCGCTTCATGATCCGCAAGATCGCGCATTCAATCGGCGCGGAAGTCACCTACATGCCGAAGCCCTTCGCCGACGACTTCCGCAACGGCGCGCACTTCAACATGTCGCTTGCCGATCTCAAGACCGGCCGCAACCTGTTCCAGATCGCCGCCGCCGGCAAGAAGGCCGAACAGTACGCCAAACGCTACGGGCCGCCGCTGTCTGATCTCGGCTACCACTTCATCGCCGGCGTGCTGAAGCATGCACCGGCGATCTGCGCGGTGGCCTGCCCGACCTACAATTCCTACCAGGGGCTCATTTCGCGCGGTGCCCTGGCCGATTTCTCGTGGGCCCCGATCCTCGTCGCCTGGGGCGACAACAACCGCTCGGCCATGCTGCGCGCACCGATGAACCGTCAGTGCGTCGAGAATCGCGTGGTCGACATGTCCTGCAACCCGTATCTCGTCGCCGCGCTGACCCTGGCCGCCGGGCTCGAAGGCATTCGCGAGAAGGCGGAGCCGGGGGATCCGATCAACCAGGACATCTACGGGATCCCGCGCCGGGAGTACAAGGCCCGTGGCATCCGCACGCTGCCGCCGACGCTGCTGCATGCGCTGGAAGCCTTCGATGCCGATCCGCTGGTCGAGCAGACCTTCGGCAGCTTCCGTGACATCTACTATCACCACAAGATGCGGGTGTGGGAGCGGGACTTCTTCGAAGTGTCCAATGAGCACCGCGAGCGCATGCTGACGGTGATCTGAAGCTCGGCTACCGCCATGGGCCCGCAGGGATGCGGCGGGCGCCGACCCCGCGCAGACCCTGTGGGATCAGGGCGATGCCGGTTCCGCGGCCGGCTGGCGATAATCGGGATCGAGGGCCGGCGGTGCGGTGTCGGTGCTGAATTGCGATTCGTCGATCTCGGCATCCGCGGCGGGCGCCGAGATTTCAGGCAGCGGGCGGTTCAGCGCGCTGGCGTCTTCGTCGCCGTTGCCGTCCGCCGCGCCGGCGACGAGGCTGGCGCTGGCGCACAGTGCGAAAAGACCTGCGCGTAGCAGGTTTGGTCGAAGCAACATGGGCATGGCGCCTCCCGGGCGTCGGCTGAACGTGTCGATTGCGGCTGGCGGCGGCTCAGGCGCGCGGCGCGCGCCCGGCCTGCAGCCTGGCCCGGTAATCCGCGATCCGGTTTTTCAGGCCG
Source organism: Hydrogenophaga intermedia (assembly GCA_943370145.1). GTDB lineage: Bacteria > Pseudomonadota > Gammaproteobacteria. The sequence goes on from CALRPY020000037.1 coordinate 3,773, forward strand.
GGCGCGGCCGCCGAGCGTACCAGTGCGGCGAGGTCCGCGTCGCTCAGATCGGCGCGCGTCGCGCAACGGATGGCGCGCGCGGTCGCGTCGTCCACCCGTAGCGGCGGCAGCGTCGGCGCCTCGGCCACCACGCTCGCAAGACCGGCGTGGACTGCGGCTGTCGCATCCCATTCCCCACCTTCCAGCACGATGCGTCGCGCGGCGTCCACGCCGACGCGTTCGGCCAGGCGCCGCGTGCCGAGCACGATGCCGAACTGGGCGCCGGGAAAACGGAACGTGGTGCCGGGCAGCGCGATGCGCTGCTCGCAGGTCGCAAAGAGATCCGCGCCAGCGCCCCAGCAGCGGCCGTGGGCCACGGCAACCGTGCGCCACGGCGCATGCCACAGCGTGGCCAGCAGCGTCTCGATGCGGACGAGCCGCTGCAGCAGGTCGCCATCCGAGACGTCCTCGAGATCGGACAGGTCGAGGCCGGTGCAGAAGTTCGGGCCGTTCGCGCGCAGGATGACGGTGTGGACTTCCGCGGCAGCCGCCTCGGCGAGGGTCGCCAGCAAGGCCTCGACGAGCGCCGGGTCCAGGGCATTGCCGCGCTCCGGGCGATCGAGCCGGAGCGTGAGCAGTCCGTGCGCGAGTTCGCGGATCAGCATGCGTGCGTTCGCGTGCGCACGGCGGCTGCGCGGTCCCACAGGTTGGGCACGACGGCGCTGTCATAGCCGGAAACGAACTCGTGGATGCTTCCCGTGTCGTCGAGCCGGTGGCGGCGCACCGCGCCGATATTCGCGCCGTAGACGTGGATGCTGATCGCCGTGCGATCCTCGAGCGCGTTGCTGACCCGGTGCCAGTCACCGATCGTCGGCGACACGGCGTCGATGTCACCGGGCCTCATCACGTGGCTCGCGCCGCTGGCGACGGGCCGGCCGTCGACCAGCACGTATTCGTCGCAGCGCTCCGCGCCGCGCAACTGGCCGACGAGCCCCCACACGGTATGGTCGTGGACCGGCGTTCGGTGACCCGGCTGCCAGACGAAACTGACGACCGAGAAACGCTCCAGCGGATCGCAGTGCAGGAGGTACTGCATATAGCGGGCGGGGTTGGGAACGGCAAAGGCATCGGGGAGCCAGGTGTCGTCCGCAATCAGCGCGGCGAGGTGGCGGCGGCCCTCCGCGAGCAGCGTGGCCTCGTCACGCGTGGACTCGACCAGCGCCGTCATCGCGCACACGAAACCGCGCAGCGGCACGATGGTGTCGGGTGCTGCATTCATTCAGGTGTTCTCCTGCGATGCGAACGCCGCGTTATGTTCTCCGAGCGCCGGGACCCGCGTGTCGACCGCGAGCGCCGCGCCGTCGAGCCGCACCGCGCAACCGACCGTCTGCGTGGCGTGCCCACCGGGCAGGACCTGCTCGCGCACGAGGCCAAGGTGCGCCGCCTGCGGGTCGGCGAGGGCCTCGCCGTAGCCGTTGATGGGCGCGCAGGGCACGCCGGCGGCGGCGAAGGCGTGCAGCCAGTGCGCGAGCGGGCGACCAGCGAAGTGCGGGTCCAGCAGCGCTTTCAGTTCGCCCTGGTGTGCCGCGCGCAGCGTCGGCGACGTGAAGCGTTCGTCGGCGAGGAGTTCCTCCACGCCCACCGTCGCGCAGACCGCCTGCCACAGCTTGTTGTTGCCGGCGGCGATGGCGAACCACCCGTCCGCCGCCTGGTAGGCCTGGTAAGGCGCGTTGCGCGGGTGTGCGGACCCCAGCTTGCGCGGGTTGCGGCCGGTGCCGAAGTACTCGCTGGTCTGCAGCGCCGAGATCGCGAGCGTCGCCCCGAACATCGGCACGTCGATGTGCCCCCCGGCGCCGCCGGCGCGCACGCGGTTCAGCAGCGCCGCTATCGAAAACGCCGCATAGAGGCCCGACGAGAAATCGGACACCGGCACGCCGGCCTTGACCGGTTCGCCCGCCGGTTCGCCAGTCACGCTCATCACGCCGGCCGCAGCCTGGATGGTCAGGTCGAAACCGCCTTCGCCGCCGCGCGGTCCATCCTGTCCGTAGGCCGAGATCGAGCAGTACACGAGCGAGGGCTTGCGCGGGCCGAACCAGTCCCAGCCGAGGCCCAGGCGCTGCATCGCGCCCGGCCGGTTGTTCTCCACGAGCACATCCGCGTCCAGCACCAGCGCGCGCGCGCGGGCGAGGTCGGCCGGGTCCTTGAGATTCAGCACGAGCGAGCGCTTGCCGCGATTGACGCTCGCGAAGTTCTCGCTGAAACCGCCGTTCAGCGGCGGCCACTGGCGCATCGAGTCGCCCTCGGGCGGTTCGATCTTGATCACGTCGGCGCCGAAGTCCGCGAGCAGCATCCCGCAGAAGGGGCCCGAGGCGACCTGGCAGAATTCGATGACGCGGGTGCCGGCGAGCGGCAGGGGTTTGCTGGATGTCTGGTCCATGACTGCAATGTACTAAAGAACCGCTGTCCACTTGTACCCCGGCGCGGCAAAACGCCTGTGGGTCCGGGCGCGGGCAAGGCACCCCGGCCGCCATTGCCGGGCCATTCCGAACAGCGGCGCCGGCTGCCCGGGATGCCATCCTGTACGGGACGGCCCGCGCGGAAAGTGCAGCAAGCCGGGGCGCCGCATAGAATGCCCGCATGCCGATCTCCCTCATTGCCATCTCGCTAGGCGCCGCGCTCGGTGCGCTCGCACGCTGGCTGCTGGGCAATGCGCTGAACCTCCTGTTCCCGACCATTCCGCCCGGCACGCTGCTCGCGAACCTTGTCGGTGGCTACCTGATCGGCATTGCCATCGTCATGTTCGCGCATCATCCGGGCATCACGCACGAGTGGCGACTGTTCATCGTCACCGGCTTCCTCGGCGGGCTGACCACCTTCTCGACGTTCTCGGCCGAGGTCACGGGCTTGCTCCAGAACGGCAGGCTGTGGTGGGCCGGCGCGGCGATCGCCGCGCACGTGTGCGGATCGCTCGCGATGACCCTGCTCGGTTGCGCGACGGCGAATTTATTCACGCGCGGCTGAACGCCGGGCTTGCCACCCCATGAATGGGGGAAGTCCGGCCCGCCGCGGCGCCGCCCTTGCCGCGGCGGGTAGACAGCCCGTCGACCCCTCTGCATAGTTCGACGACAGCCCATCCACGGCGAACACGTCACCAGCCATGCGCAGACTGACGGACTACATCACCTATGCCGACGCGCAGGCCCACTGCACGTCCGAGGCCCTGTGGGCGCTGTTCGACGGCGATCGCGCGCATTTCAACATCGCCCACGAATGCGTCGACCGCCATGCCGCGAGCGGGCGCACGGCGGTGATCGTCGCGCACGCCGACGGTCGCGACGAAACCATCTCCTACGCCGGGCTCGCCCGCGACTCCTCCCGCTTCGCCCACCTGCTCGCGGCGCGCGGCATCGGCAAGGGCGACCGTATCGCGGTGATGCTCGAGCCCGGACGCGCGTTCTATGTCTGCGTGTTCGGGGCGATGAAGCTTGGCGCGATCGCGGTGCCGCTGTTCACGCTGTTCGGCCCCGACGGCCTGCGCCTGCGCGTGCAGGACTGCGCGGCAAGGCTGCTCGTCACCAATGCGGACAAGGCGCGAATCGCGGACGGCCTCACTGCACTGGACGTGCTCGTCATCGACGAGGCTGCCGGGGGCGCGCCGGCCGAGACCCTCGATGGCCTGCTGGCGGGCCAGCCCGAGACCTGGGCGCCCGACACGCGCGGCGACGACATGGCGATCTTCCAGTACACGTCCGGCACCACGCGTGAACTGCCCGAGGCGGTGCGCCACACCCACCGCTCGATCGTCACGCTGATGCTGGCGGCGCTGTATGGCAGCGGACTCCGGCCCGGCGATCGCTTCTTCTGTCCCTCGTCGCCGGCCTGGGGGCACGGTTTGTGGCACGGCACGCTCGCGCCCCTGTCACTGGGCCTGACGATCGGCGCCTACGCCGGCCGGTTCGACGCCGAGCGCCTGCTGCGCGCGCTGGAGGAGCATGCCTTCACGAACCTGGCCGCCGCGGCCACCCACTACCGCATGATCCGCAATTCGGGCGCCGCCGATCGCTATCGGCTGCAGCTCGCGAAGCTCTCGTTCACCGGCGAGCCCCTGGACAGCGAAACCGCCGAGTTCATCCACGCGCGCTTCGGCCTCGAGGCCTGCAGCATGTACGGCACGACCGAGGTCGGGGTCGTGCTCGTCAGCTATCCGGGCGCGCCCGATTTCCCGGTCAGGCGCGGTTCGCTCGGCAAGCCCGTGCCCGGCGTGCGCGTGGTCGTGCAGGACGCGAATGGCGCCGAGTGCGCGCCGGGCGTCGTCGGCGAAATGATGGTGTGGCGCCGCGACGGCTGGGTGCCGACCCGCGACCTCGGCCGCACCGACGAGGACGGCTACTTCTACCACGCGGGCCGCGCCGACGACGTCATCATCTCGGCCGGCTGGACGATGAGCGCGGTCGAGATCGAGGACAGCATCCTCAAGCATCCGCGCGTGCTCGAAGCGGCGGCGATCGGCGTCCCGGACGCGCTGCGCGGCCAGGTGGTCAAGGCCTTCGTCGTCGTCCGCGGCGCGGGCAGCGACGGGCTCGCGCGGGAAATCCAGGACCTGGTCCGCACGCGCCTGTCGCAGCACGAATATCCGCGACAGGTCGCCTTCGTCGCCGAACTGCCCAAGACGCCCGCCGGCAAGATCAACCGCAAGCTGCTGCGCGAACGCGAGGCAGGACGCTAGATGCGGCGCACGGCGCTGCCCACCACTCCCCGAGCAATCACCCGAACGACTGGAACACAGCATGAACACGCAGCGTGAATTCCCGAAGATCACCGAGCAGGCGCTCGACGAGTTGCGCGAACGCATCGGCAAGCCGATCGGCGCGACCGCCGAGCCCTGGTGCCATGAGGCGACACGCGACAATATCCGTCACTACGCGCACGGCATCGGCGACGACAACCCGCTGTGGTGCGTGCCCGAGTACGCGGCGAAGACCCCGCACGGCGGCATCGTCGCCCTGCCGAGCTTCCTGTTCGCGACCAACCGCATCATCTCCGGTTACGTCGGCGGCCTGCCCGGCATCCACGCGATGTGGTCGGGCGCCGACTGGCGCTGGCACAGGATGGTCCACCGCAACGACGAGATTTCCAGCGAGGCGCGACTGAAGGAACTGATCGAGCACGAGACGCGCTTCGCCGGCCGCGCGATCCAGCAGGTCTACCACGTCGACTTCTACAACCAGCACGGCGACCTCGTTGCAGATGCCGAGAGCTGGTGCTTCCGTACCGAACGCGACCACGCGCGCGAGAAGGGCACGAAATACCGGGAAGTGAAGGCGCGGCCGCCGCGGCGTTACACCGAGGAAGAGCTCGCGCAGGGCTATGAACTCTACGCGCGGGAGGAAATCCGCGGCGCGACCCCGCGTTACTTCGAGGACGTGCGGGAGGGTGACGAACTGCCGGTGATGTTCAAGGGGCCGATGACCGTGACCGGTTTCATCGCCTACGCGCAGGGCTGGGGCGGGCTCTACATCCGCGCGAACAAGCTCGCGTGGAAACTGGTCGACCAGCACCCCGGACTCGGCATCAAGAACCGCTTTGGCATTCCGGACTGCCCGGAGCGCGTGCACTGGGAGCAGGACTTCGCGCTCGAGGTCGGCGCGCCCGGCGCCTACGACTACGGCCCGGAGCGCTGCTCCTGGCTCATCCACCAGCTGACGAACTGGATGGGAGACAGCGGTTTCCTCGCGTCGTCGAACTGCAAGATCCGTCGCCACAACCCGGAAGGCGACCTGCTGTTCATCAAGGCCCGCGTGGCCCGTTGCTGGACCGAGGGTGGTCGCCATCTCGTGCGCATCGACCAGGAAGCCCACAACCAGGACGGCGAACTGTCGATTCTCGGCAGCGGCGTCGTCGAACTGCCGACGCGGCAGGGAGCGGTGTCGGTCCTGAGGTAGGCCAGGACAGCCTGGTAAGAACCACGCCGCGCATGGAACTGGATTTCACCACCGAGGACACCGCGGCGATATTGTCAGGCGTACGGATCAGCCACCGCGCAACACCGGGCAGGAAGGAGTTGGCAGGTGCCTGCTGCATGGCGCTGTCGCTGCGGTGACACTTGCCTTCCATTCACCCGCTTGCGCCGCGTCCTCCGTGGTAAAAAAACAGCCGTGTCCGGTGCCGCGTGTAAATCCTGATCTGGCTGCGGAGGGCGTGAAGAAAGCGGCTTCGGGGGGAAAGGTGTCAGATTTCAAATCTGACACCTTTTCTATGCTCGGCAGCGGCGTCGTCGAACTGCCGACGCGGCAGCGGGCGGTGTCGGTGCTGCGCTAGCGGCCGGCGCTCAAAGGGCGTGACCTGCGTGCGTTAGCCGCCCTCATGAAAGAAGGGCTCCGGCCGGGCCGATGCCGGCCTTGAGTGTCGTATGGGCCACCGAGAACACCGGGAACTCCGAGAATTTTTTGAGCGTTAAGGCGGCAGTGCCGGCACGAAAGCGGCCAGGTTTGAAATCAGGCCTCTTGTCTCACTCTCAATCCCGGTGTTCTCCGTAGTGAAACCGAACGCTCCTGCGTGACGAGACGCCGCCCTTTTTACCACGGAGGGCACGGAGGGCAGGGAGGGCCTGAGCAGGAAAGTGATTAGGCGTGCGCTGCCGTCGCGGCAGTGCCCTGCAGTCGCCATAAGCCCACTCCATCTCTCTCGGTGTTCTCTGTGTTCGGTGGCTAATCCACCCTGGCTGCCGTCACCCTGCTGGATCGTGCGCTGGGTTCAATCCGCCCGGGCTGAACTCGAAACCGTCCGGCAGCGGCGCGAACAGCAGGCGCACCGCGCCGTCGATGCAGCGCGTGCGGTGACCGCGGCCATTCAGGTCCGCCGGCAGGAAGGCGTCGCCGGCGCGCCAGCGGCGGCGCTCGCCGTCGGTGGTTTCGACCTCGAGCTCGCCGCTCAGCACCACGACGATCTGCGCGGCCGGCGCCAGGTGCCAGTCCTGATCCATGCCCGTCGGCAATTCGACGAACTGCACGGCCGGTGACGCATAAGGCGTCGACAGGCGCAGGCGGTGACCGAGGCCATCGTCACGCTCCACGGACCATGGGATCTCGATCTCGACGAAGCGTGAGCCGCCGTCGGCGCAGGCTTCCATGCGCGTGATTTTCATGTTGCCGGCACCGCTTGCTGTCATGTCCTGGATTGAAGGATAGCCTCCGCGCACCACCGGCAATGCCGGGAACGGAATCATCGGCTGCTCTTCGTGACGCGCGACGAAGCGTACGCAGCCCGTTCCCCGCGCTGTCGCGAATCGCCGCGTGGCCGTAATCTTGACCGATGATCTGGCTGCTCGCACTCGCCCTGCTGTTCATCGTCCTGCTCGGGCCGGGATTGTGGGTGCGTCACGTGCTGGGCAAGTATGCCGAGCCCGCCGATCGCTATGCGGCGTCCGGCACGGGCGCCGAACTGGCGCGGCATCTCCTCGACCGGCTGCAACTGGGCGCCGTCAAGGTCGAAAGGACCGCGCAGGGCGACCACTACGACCCGGTCGCGCGGGCCGTGCGCCTCGGCGCGTCCAATCACGACGGTGCATCATTGACGGCCGTGACGGTGGCCGCGCACGAAGTCGGCCACGCGATCCAGCACGCGCGTGGCGAACGGCTGTTCCTGGCCCGGCAGCGGCTCGCGCTGCTCGCGCTGTCCGCGCAGCGCCTGGCGGGCCTGCTGTTGATCGCCACGCCGCTGATCGCGGCGGTCTTTCGCGCGCCGCAGGCCGGCGCCCTGTGCCTGCTGCTCGCCGTCGCTGCCGCGGCACTGACGACGCTGGTCCACCTGCTGACGCTGCCGGTCGAATTCGACGCGAGTTTCGGCAAGGCGCTTCCGCTGCTTGCCGCGGGCAATTACCTGCACGACCCGGATCTGCCGCACGCGCGGCGCATCCTCACCGCTGCGGCGCTGACCTATGTCGCGGGTTCGCTGTCCAGCCTGCTGAACCTCGCGCGCTGGCTGGCGGTGTTGCGGCGTTGAGAAGGCGCTGGGGAAGGCGCGCGGCGGAAGGCCTCCGGCCGCGCGCGGCATCATGACACCCGGGGCGGCGGGCGCCGCCCCGGTGAGGGGGAAGGATCAGGGAGTGGAGACGGCGGCCTTCGCCTTCGTATCCGCACCCTGCAGGCGGAAACCGCGATGGTCGTCGCGCACCACGTCCTCGATGACCTTGCGGTACTCGCCGAGGCCCGCCATGTAGAACTGCACGATGTTCTTCTTGCCCGGGATGTTCGCACCGAAGATCCACGATTCCGCCTTCGGGAACAGGGTCTTGTTGGCGATGTCGAGGCAGTTCACGCCCCACGCGTCCTCGGCGTCCTGCGTCGCTTCGATGGTGGCGAGGCCCTTCGCTTCGACCTCGGCGATGGTGTCGGCGATGAACTCGACCTGCGTCTCGATGCTCGGCGGCAGGTTGGTGAACGGGCCGTTCGGGCCGAGCACCATGAACATGTTAGGGAAGTTCGCGACGCTGACGCCGAGATAGCTCGACGGACCGTCCGCCCAGTGGTCCTTGATGTGCTGGCCGTTGCGGCCGCGCAGGTCGAACTTCTTGTAGTTGCCGTCGACCGCGTCGAAGCCGGTCGCGTAGATGATCATGTCGAGTTCGTACTCGGTGCCGTCGACCTGCCTGATGCCCTTCGGCGTGATCTCGGCGATCGGGGTGCCCTTGACGTCGACGAGCGTGACGTTGTCACGGTTGTAGGTCGCGTAGTAGCCGCTGTCGCACAGCGGGCGCTTCGCGTAGACGTCGTAAGGGGTCAGCTTCTTCGCGGTTTCAGGGTCCTTGACGATCTGCGCGATCTTCTCGCGCACGAAGGACGCCGCCGCCTCGTTGGCCGCCGGATCCACCGCGATGTCGCTGAAGGTCTCGAACATGTAGCGGAAGCCGCCGCCCTTGTCCCAGGCCTTCTGGAACACGGCGCGACGCTCCTCCTCGGACACGCTCATCGCCGGCACCTTGCTCTCGTTCAGGCCGAACGCGACCATCGACTTCTTGGCATCCGTCCAGATGCGATCGTAGTTGAGCTTGATCTCGGCTTCCTCTTCCGGCGGCAGCGGGCCGTTGCCGATCGGCACGCTGTACTGCGGCGAGCGCTGGAAGACCGTCAGGTGCTTGACCTTCGGCGCGATGGCGGTGATGACCTGGATGCCGGTGGAGCCCGTGCCGATCACGCCGACGCGCTTGCCTTCGAAGCTGATCGATGCCGGCCAGTTGCCGGTGTGGTACTGCTCGCCGGCGAAGGTCTCGCGGCCCTTGATGTTCGGGATGTTGGTCGCGGACAGCAGGCCCAGCGCGGTCACCAGGTACTTCGCGGTGTAGGTCATGCCGGTGTCGGTCGTGATCTTCCAGACGCTGTGCGCGTCGTCGAAGTGCGCGGACTGGACAGCGGTGTTCAGCTCCATGTCGCGGCGGAGGTCGTAGCGATCGGCGACGTGTTCAAGATACTCGAGGATGCGCGGCGCCCCGACGTACTTGGTGCGGATGTCCCACTCCTGCAGCAGTTCCCGGTCCCAGGAGTAGCAGTACAGGTAGGTCTCGGTGTCCGACAGGGCCCCGGGATAGCGATTCCAGTACCAGGTGCCGCCAACGCCGCCGGCCTTGTCGATGACCTTGACCTTCATGCCCTGCTCGTCGCGCAGCTTGCGCAGCATGTACATGCCGCCGAAGCCCGCGCCCATGACGATCGCGTCGAAATCGACGCCGGCGTTCTTAGGCTTGGAGGGGTTCTGGGTCTGGGGGCTCATGGTGTCTCCTGTTGCGTATTGCGCCTTCGGCCGCCGGCCTGGGCGGGCGTGCGGAAGGAGTTTGACCTCGATCGTTTTTCGTTAGCGCCGGCGAAGGCCGGGCTTGCGTCGGCTTACGCGCGACGTCCGCCGAGCGGATTGCGGTGCCGGCCCTGTGCGCGCGCCGGGCGGCGGTATACCGGAATCCGCAACGGGAGCGCTTGCAGCGGGTTCCGAGCTTAGGCCTCAGGGTCTCGCCTCGACTGACATGGATCAAGAACCGGCACGCGGGAGGATGCGGGCGACGCCTTCCTGTGTCAAAAAGCGACAGTGGGCGTCGGAGGCTGCGCCAGGCGGGCGCCCCGAGCCCGCCGGACCGTCCACGCGTCGTGCGCGGCGGGCAGGGCGCGCCCCGGCAATCCGCCACGGCCAGCTCGATGACAGGGAGGACGAGATGTCGCTGCATCCTGAAACCATGCTCTTCACGTCCGAATCGGTGACGGAAGGTCATCCGGACAAATTCTGCGACCAGCTCGCCGACGCCGTGCTCGACGCCTGCCTGCGGGAGGATGCGGCTGCGCGTGTTGCCTGCGAGTGCTACGTGACGATGGGGCTCGTGGTCGTCGGCGGCGAGGTCAGCACGCGCGCCCGGGTCGATGTGGAGCAGGTGGTGCGGGCGGTTTCCGAACGGGTCGGCTACACGGCCGCCCGCTACGGCTTCGACGCCGATGCCGCCACCCTCGTGCGGGCCCTGCACGCACAGTCGCCGGACATCGATCTCGGCGTGTCGCGCGCCGCGGGCGAGCTCGGCGCCGGCGACCAGGGCTTGATGTTCGGCTACGCCTGTCGCCAGACCCCCGAGCTGATGCCGCTGCCGATCCAGCTTGCGCACGCGCTCGCGCGACAACTCGCGGCCGTGCGCAAGGACGGGACGCTGCCCTGGCTCGGGCCGGACGGCAAGACCCAGGTGACGGTCGAATACCGGGACGGCAGGCCCGAGCGCGTCGACCAGGTCGTGATCGCCGCTGCGCACACCAGCGAGGCCGTGACCCCGGATGGCCGTTACACGACGGAGGAAGCGAAGCGGGAAATCACCAACCGGGTCGTGCGGCCGGTCGTCGCGGCGCTCGCGGACGCGCGCACCCGCGTCACCATCAACGGCACCGGCAAGTTTCTCGTCAGCGGCCCGGCGGGCGACACCGGACTCACCGGACGCAAGAACATCGTCGACACCTACGGTGGCTGGGCGATGCACGGCGGGGGCGCCTTCAGCGGCAAGGACCCGACGAAGGTGGATCGTTCCGCCGGCTACATGGCGCGCTACGTCGCGAAGAATATCGTCGGCAGCGGGCTCGCGGACGAGTGCCTGCTGCAGCTCGCCTATTGCATCGGCGTGGTCGACCCGGTGTCGGTGATGGTCAATTCGTTCGGCAGCGGGCGCTTGCCTGATGTTGCGCTCGCTGAACTCGTCCGGCAGGTCTTTCCGCTCTCGCCGCGCGGCATGATCGAACACCTCGGCCTGCGCCGGCCGATCTACCTGGACACCGCGGCGTACGGACACTTCGGGCGGGAGGAATTCGCATGGGAGCGCCTCGACGCGGTGGACGAGCTGCGCGCGAAGGCTGCGCAGCCGCGTTGAGCGCCCCCTCGGCCTCAGTGGCCGGCGCCGCGCTCGCGGGGTGTCCGGGGTTTCGGCGCGGTCCCGGCCAGGGCTCCCAGCGGGCCCCTGCTCGTGCGCAGGGCCGCGAGCCCCAGCACGCACTCGCGCAAGGGCAGGGCGGCGCCGCCCTGCCGGGCGGTCTGTGCCAGGGCGGGGTTGCCGGCGGCGGCGATGGCGAACAGCAGTCTCCGCAGCTCGGGGGGCGGGTTGGTCTGGAAGTTTCCGCTCTGCGCTATCAGCAGGCCGAAGCCGCGCATCCACTGCCGCAGTCGAAGCTGCGCGCTTTCGCCGCGCACGTGGCACTCCGCCGCATCGAGCACCGACACGAATGCCGGTGGCTGCGCCAGGAGCCGGGCGTCGTGGGCGCGCATGAAGCCCATCACGAGTTCGAGGAATTCCGCGAATGCCTGGCCCGATCTCAGCAGCGCCGGCACCCGCCAGCCGCGATCGTTCCAGAGGTAGGGCAGCCACACCCCGGGACGCAGCGCGAGTGGCAGGACCAGCAGCGCGCACAGCAGGCCCTCGAGTTCATGGATGCTCAGGCAGCCGTCGGGCCACTCGTCGCGCCGCGTCCACGCCACGAGGGCCCGCAGCTCCGCCGGGCCGAACGGGCGCAGGCCCACTGTTTCCAGGTCGGGGACGTGAATCTCGGGCGCTCGCTCGACCCGGACGGTGCGCATCAGCGCGGTGCCCCGGCGCGCAACCGATGGTCGAGCAACTGGTGCTTCATGTGCAGGGGGCGGGGCAGGCGGGCGCCGATCCGTTCGAACCACTCGGCGTGCAGATCGATTTCCCGCGCCCACGCCGATTCGTCGAGATGCGTGAGCGCATCGAACTCCTCGGGCCGGACGTCGCTGCCCGTCCAGTCGATGTCGTCAAAGCCGGGGATCCAGCCGATGTCCGTCTCGCGTGCGCCGGCGCGACCGCGGACCCGCTCGACCATCCATTTCAGCACCCGCATGTTCTCGCCGAAGCCGGGCCAGGCGAATTCGCCGCGCTCGTTCGTGCGGAACCAGTTGACGCAGAAGATGCGGGGCTTGGCCTTGATCGCGCGCCCCATGCGCAGCCAGTGATTGAAGTAGTCGCCGATGTGATAACCGCAGAACGGCAGCATGGCGAAGGGATCGCGGCGGACGACGCCCTGCTCGCCCGCGGCGGCGGCGGTCGTCTCGGAGCCGAGCGTGGCGGCCATGTAGACGCCGAAATTCCAGTTGAATGCCTCGTAGACGAGCGGCACCGTGGTGGCGCGCCGGCCACCGAAGACGAAGGCGGAAATCGGCACGCCCGCCGGATTCTCCCACTCGGGATCGATCGACGGGCATTGGCGTGCAGGCGCGGTGAAGCGTGCGTTCGGATGCGCCGCCTTGCGGCCCGTTGCGCGGGCGAGTTCCGGCGTCCAGTCCTTGCCGGTCCAGTCGATGAGATGCGCCGGTGGCTGCCTGGTCATCCCTTCCCACCACACGTCGCCGTCGTCGGTCAGCGCAACGTTGGTGAAGATGACGTTCTCGCGCAGGGTCGCCATCGCGTTGTAGTTGGTCGCCTCCGAGGTGCCGGGCGCGACGCCGAAAAAGCCCGCCTCTGGATTGATCGCATACAGGCGGCCGTCCGCGCCGGGCTTGATCCACGCGATGTCGTCGCCGACCGTCGTGACCTTCCAGCCGTCGAACGGCTTCGGCGGAATGAGCATCGCGAAATTCGTCTTGCCGCAGGCGGACGGGAAGGCGGCGGCGATGTAGGTTTTCTCGCCGGCGGGGTTCTCCACCCCGAGGATCAGCATGTGCTCGGCGAGCCAGCCCTCGTCGCGCGCCATGCTGGACGCGATGCGCAGCGCGAAGCACTTCTTGCCCAGCAGCGCGTTGCCCCCATAGCCGGAGCCGTAGGACCAGATCTCGCGCGTTTCCGGGAAGTGCACGATGTACTTGGTCGAGCGGTTGCAGGGCCAGGGCACATCCTGCTCGCCGTCGGCGAGCGGCGCCCCGACCGAATGGATGCACGGCACGAAGGCACCATCCGTGCCGAGCACGTCGAGGACGGGCGCGCCCATCCGGGTCATGGTCCGCATGTTGACGACGACATAGGGGCTGTCGGTGATTTCGACGCCGACGTGCGCGATGGGGCTGCCGACGGGCCCCATCGAAAACGGAATGACGTACAGGGTCCGTCCGGCCATGCAGCCCTGGAACAGCGACTGCAACCTGGCCTGCATCTGTTGCGGGTCTTCCCAGTTGTTGGTGGGGCCCGCGTCTTCCTGGCGCAGCGAACAGACGAAGGTCCGGTCTTCCACGCGGGCGACGTCGCTGGGATCCGAACGCGCGAGGTAGGAATTCCTGCGCAGGGCGGGGTTCAGCCTGACGAGCGTGCCACTGTCGACCATCTCCCCGCACAGGCGCTCGTACTCGGCCTGCGAACCGTCGGCCCAGTGGACGTGCCGCGGCTGGGTCAGCGTCGCGATCCCGGCGACCCACTCCAGCAGGCGGCGGTGGGCCAGGCCGGCCGGCGCGCCAATGGTTTCAGGGCTGAACATTTTCATCTGCTGCGATTCTCCAGCGTTGGGGCGGGGGGAGCGGGGCCGCGTGCGTGATGTCCGCGTCAGCGCGGGACGCGGCGCGTGTTCAGGTTGTCGCGGAGGATTCGGGTGATGGCGCCCACGGCTTGCCGGTGCGTTCCTCGATGTAGGTCCTGATCAGCCGTCGCACCACCTGGGATGGCGTGCTGTCTTCCTCCTCGCAGAGCCGTTCGAAGGTGGACTTCTTGCGGGGGTCGATGAGGATGGTGAGACGCGCCGTGCGGTCTTCTCTGGGCATGATGCAGCCTGCCGGTTGGATTTGCAGTAAAGTCTAATCAGATGATAATAGGATTACAATTTAATGCGACTTGAGTGGTCAGGCCGGAGCGAAGGAGCGCACACAGCAGCCGTGAGCAAGATTCCCCAACCGTTCGTCCTCACGAGTGCGGACTACAGGACCCTGCACTTTTCCGTCCGCGGCACCCAGAGCCAGATGGACACCCGGCGCCCGGATGCGCTGGACCTCGAATACACGCGCTTGATGATGGGCTTCCTGCTGTTCAGGCCCGCGCCCGCCCGCATCCTGATGCTCGGGCTCGGCGGCGGCTCGCTGGCCAAATTCTGTCACCGTCACCTGCCGGCGGCGGATATCACGGTGGTCGAGATCAATCCGCACGTGATCGCCCTGCGCGACGAGTTCCACGTGCCCGCCGACGGCGCGCGCTTCAGGGTCCTCCTGGACGATGGCGCCGACTTCGTGCGCCGCGGCCGCGGCCGCTTCGACGTGCTGCTCGCCGACGCCTACGACCCGACCGGGCTGCCGCGCCGGCTCGGCACCCGCAGGCATTATGTCGATTGCGCGGCCAGCCTCGCGCCGGCCGGGCTGCTGGTCGCCAACCTGCATGTCGACAGCGGGGATTACGCGCGTCAGGTTGCCCGTATGCGGACCGTATTCGGTGAGCACACCCTGGTGGTCGGGGACGCGGAGGGAGGACATGGCATCGTGTTCGCCAGCCGCGCCCCGCTGCACGTGTCCGACCCCGCGGTCTGGTCCGGGCTCGCCGCGGCGGCGGACGCGCGCGAGCGCGCCCTGTTCGAAGGCTCGCTCGCGCGCGTGCGGTCCGCCCACGCGGGACAGCGCGCATGATCGCCGCCCTCGAGGCCCGGCGTGCCGGGCTCTATGCCCGCCACCACTGGCTCCCCAACATCGTCGCCGGCGTGATCGTGGGCGTGGTCGCGCTGCCGCTCGCGATGGCGTTCGCGATTGCCTCCGGCGCACGCCCCGAACAGGGGATCTACACCGCCATCATCAGCGGCGGCATCGTCTCCCTCGCCGGCGGCAGCCGGCTGCAGATCGCCGGACCGACCGGGGCCTTCATCGCGATCCTGGCGGGCATCACCGCCGAATACGGAATCGCCGGGCTGCAGGTCGCGACCCTGATGGCGGGCATCATGCTCGTGTGCATGGGGGTCGCGCGCATGGGCGGGGTCATCAAGTTCATTCCGTCCCCGGTGATCGTCGGTTTCACGTCCGGGATCGGTGTCATCATTTTCGTCGGCCAGTGGCGTGATTTCCTGGGCCTGCCACCCGTGGGCGGGCAACACTTCCACGAGAAGCTCTGGCAACTCCTGCTGAATCTCCCCGCATTCCACCCGGCGACCGCCGGTCTCGCGGTGCTGAGCCTGCTGCTGGTGATCTTCGCGCCCCGCCTCAAGGTCCTGGCCCGCGTGCCGGGTCCGCTCGTGGCGATGGTCGTCGCCACCGTGCTCTGCTCGGTGCTGGACCTCGAGGGCGTGGCGACCATCGGCTCGGCCTTCGGCGGGATCCCGCGCGGCTTGCCGACATTCACCGCGCCGGACCTGTCGCTGACCCAGGTCATCACGCTGATCGGGCCCGCGTTCACGATTGCGATGCTGGGCGCCATCGAATCCCTGCTGTCCGCGGTCGTCGCCGACGGCATGGCGGGCACGCGGCACGATTCGAACCAGGAGCTGATCGGCCAGGGGCTTGCGAACATCGCCGCACCGCTGTTCGGCGGCTTCGCCGCGACCGGCGCCATCGCGCGCACGGCGACGAATATCCGCAACGGCGCCAGCAGTCCACTCGCCGGCGTGGTCCACGCGCTGACGCTGCTGGCGGTGCTGCTGTTCCTGGCGCCGCTGGCGTCCGACATTCCGCTGGCCGCACTGTCGGCGATCCTTTTCGTGGTCGCCTGGAACATGAGCGAGGTCCGGCACTTCTCCCACATCCTCACGCGCGCGCCGACGGCCGACCGCGTGGTGCTCGTGATCACGTTCCTGTTGACGGTGTTCGCCGATCTCGTCGTCGCGGTCAATGTCGGCGTGATCCTTGCGGTGCTGCACTTCATGCGGCGCATGGCCGCATCGGTCGAGACGGAAAAGCTGGGCGGCAGCGAACTGCAGGCCGAGCTCCGCCAGGCCGGCTTCGCCGCACTGCCTCCCGGCGTCGTCGTCTACGAGATTACCGGGCCGATGTTCTTCGGGGCGGTCGAGAACCTGGAACGCGCGCTGCTCCAGACGCACACGGATCCGGCGGTGCTCGTCATCCGCCTCAGGCGGGTGCCCTTCATCGACATCACCGGCATCCAGAGCCTGCAGGAAGCCATCGGGCAGCTGCAGCGGCGCGGCGTCAGGGTGCTCGTCTGCGAGGCCAACGCCCGCGTGCGCGCCAAGCTCGTCAAGGCCGGGCTGTTCGAGACGCTGCCGGCCTGGGACTGCGTGGAGGAGTTCGCGCAGGCGCTCGCGCAGGTGGCCCCGCCCACGGCTGATCGACCGGGCCTGTCCGTGGTCAAGGATGCGACGCCATGAGACGTCACGCGCCGGCACTGCGGCCCGCGTCGCGTAAAGCGGCGGCGTGCAGGGCGGGCGGCGCGCCAGACCGTGGGGATCCGGGCAAGCCAAGCGCGTGTTCACCTACCTGAATCCCGCGCTGCGCGCGCGACTCGGGAACGCGGATTACCTGGCATGCGTCGATCGCCAGGGGCGGCCGGTGCCGGCGGACGACGCACGCGCGCACCTGTCCATGCTCGGTCCGATTCCGATTCCCCGCCGGATGGCGCACGGCACGGTGCTGTTCGACTGGTATCCGTTCGTGCGCCGCACCGAGCTTGGCGCGATCATGCAGCTCATCCGAGCGGCCGACGCGGACACGCTGCGCGCGTTGCT
Organism: Hydrogenophaga intermedia; assembly: GCA_943370145.1. GTDB lineage: Bacteria > Pseudomonadota > Gammaproteobacteria. Next base: position 20,848 of record CALRPY020000037.1, read on the forward strand.
GGAGCGCTCGATGACCGTGAACTCCGTGCTGGCCCTGCCGGGTTTCGCGGAGGCGCCGACGCCGCTCGTGCGGCTGCATTCCTGCTGCCTGACCGGTGACGTGTTCGGTTCCCGGCGCTGCGATTGTGGGCCCCAGCTGGCGCGGGCGTTCGACATGCTGGTCGCGGCCGGGGACGGCGCCGTCATCTACATGGCGGGGCACGAGGGGCGCGGCATCGGGCTGTGGGCCAAGGCGGTGACCTACCTGCTGCAGGACGAGGGGCGGGACACCTTCGAGGCCAACGCGGCACTGGGCCTGCCGGACGATCCGCGTGATTTCGCCGACGCCGCCATTGCCCTGCGCTACCTGCGTCGTGACCGGGCCATCCGGCTGTTGTCCAACAATCCGGACAAACGCGGGCAGCTGGAACGCCACGGGCAGCCCGTCAGCGAACTCGTGCCGCTGCTCGCGGGCGTCTGCGAACACAATGCGCGTTACCTGCGGGCGAAGCGGGGGCGCGGCCACGCCATCCCGCACGACGGATTGGCGTTTCCGGCCGACGACTGACGCCGCCGCGCCGGGCCGCTCAGAGCGCCTGACCGAAGCTCCGGATGTCGAGCAGCGTCGCGCTGATGTGGCCGGCCTTCAGCGTCGCGTCGTCCGTGTCCGGCGCCGCATCGATGTCGGCATGCGCGAGCCCGAACAGGAACTGGTCGCCGCGCTGCTGGAAGCAGTTCCGGTAGGTGCTGAAGCCGAGCCGCGCGCGGCGGATCTCCGGCTCGTGCGGCGTCACGATCGGGAAGTTCACGTTCCAGGTCGTGCGCTCATCGAGATGGGATTCGACGAATTCATGCCACACGCGCGGCAGCAGCACGGCCAGCGAGCGTCGCAGCGCCTCGGCGGTGTCGTCCCGGAAACCGCGATGCCGATCCCAGTGGATGAAATCCTCGCGCGACAGCTCCTGCGACAGCGCGAGCGCCGGCAGGCCGGCGATGTTCGCCTCGAGGCAGGCGCCGACGGTGCCGGACGCATACACGAAGCCGAGCCCGACGTTCTTGCCGATGTTGATACCCGACACCACGATGTCCGGCCGCTCTTCGAGCAGGTTGTAGAGCGCGAGGTTCACGCAGTCCGCCGGCGTGCCGGTGACGGACCAGGCCGGCGCGTCGTGGATCGTGATGCGCTCGGCGTAGACCGGCCCGTAGCGCGTCATCGACTTGCCCTTCCAGCTCTGTTCGGTGGCGGGCACGACGATGTGCAGTTCGCCAAGCTGGCGCAGCGCGTCGATTGCGCGGTGGAACAGCGGCGAGTCGTGGCTGTCGTCGTTGGTCAGCAGGATGCGGGGCTGGCGGTTCGGCATTGATTCTTTCCTGTGCGTGGCGCAGTGAGTCTGGCCGTCCGGCCGGCCTGTCGCAAGACCGGGCGCCGGCAGCCAGCATGGCTCGCCGCGGCCTCAGCGGTTCAATTCGTAGACGCAGATATTGACGACCGACGCGAGGTTCAGGGACTCGATCGCGCCGCAGCCGGGCACGGTGTAGGACTGCGCGCCCAGTGCGGCCAGCGGCTCGCGCGGCAGGCCGCGGGCTTCATTTCCGAACACGTAGCAGTCATGGGCCCCGAAGCCACCGGCCGGCAGGGCCGCGCCGTGCGTGTCGAGGCAGGCGATGCGCGCGTGGCGAGCGCGCAATGAATCCAGCGTGACGTCCGTTTCGACCGGCACGTGGAATATCGCACCCATGCTCGCGCGCACGACCTTCGGGTTGTGGGGGTCGACGCTGCCGGGGCTCAGCAGGCAACGGAAACCGCCGAACCACGCGAGGCTGCGCAGGATGGTGCCCAGATTGCCCGGATCCTGGACTTCGTGCAGATAGATCGCGCGCTCGCCGGGGCGCGGCGCGGCTGCCGGCAGGATCGGCACCACCGCGACGATTCCCTGCGGCGTGCGGGTGTCCGCGATCCGTGCCATCTGCTGCCCGGTGAGCACCCGCGTCGCGAATGGGCCCTGCCAGTCCGCATGCTGTTGCGCCACGTACAGCGTGGAGGACAGCAGCGCGGGGCACCGCCGCGCCGCCTTCTGCAGTTCGATGACGAGGTGCTCGCCCTCCACGAGGAAGTAGCCGAGCGCGTCGCGATACTTCTTCTGGTGGAGCTTCCTGACGTCCTCGAGTTTCATGCGCGAGCCGCGGCGGCGTCCGGCGCGGCATCGCCGACGATGGCGCGTGCCAGCGCTTCCGCGACCCTGATGCCGTCCACGCCCGCCGACAGGATGCCGCCCGCATAGCCCGCCCCTTCGCCGGCGGGATACAGGCCATGCACGTTCAGGCTCTGCATGGTCGCGTTGTCGCGCGTGATGCGCACCGGCGAGGACGTGCGCGTCTCGACGCCGGTGAGCACCGCGTCGTCGCGGTCGAAGCCGCGGATCTGCCGGCCGAACGCCGGCAATGCCTCGCGGATGGCCGCAATCGCGTAGTCCGGCAGGGACGGCGCGAGATCGCCAAGGCGCACGCCGGGTTTGTATGAGGGCAGTACGTCGCCCAATGCGATGGAAGGAACGCCGCGGAGAAAATCGCCGACGAGCTGGCCCGGCGCGCAGTAGTCGCGCCCCCCGAGTTCGAAGGCCAGCGACTCCAGGCGCTCCTGCAGTTCGACGCCGGCCAGCGGCCCGCCCGGGAAGTCCTGCGCCGGCGTGATGCCGACCACGATGCCGGCGTTCGCGTTGCGTTCCTTGCGGCTGTACTGGCTCATGCCGTTGGTGACGACGCGCCCGGGCTCGGAGGTCGCCGCGACGACCGTGCCCCCGGGACACATGCAGAAGCTGTACACCGCGCGGCCGTTGCTCGCGTGATGCACCAGCTTGTAGTCGGCGGCGCCCAGCGCCGGATGCCCCGCATAGGGCCCGAGGCGCGCCCGGTCGATCATCGACTGCGGGTGTTCGATCCGGAAGCCGACCGCGAAGGGCTTGGGCTCGATGAACACGCCGCGCCGGTGGAGCATGCGGAAGGTGTCGCGCGAGCTGTGGCCGAGCGCGAGCACCACGTGGCGGCTCCTGATGGTCTCGCCATCCGCCAGCACCACGCCCTCGATGCGGCCGGCGTCGAGCAGCAGGTCGGTGACGCGGCTTTCGAAGCGGATGTCGCCGCCGAGCGCGAGGATTTCCTCGCGCATCCTCGACACCACGCCGGTGAGGCGGAAGGTGCCGATGTGCGGCTTGCTGACATACAGGATTTCGGGCGGCGCGCCGGCCCGCACGAACTCCTGCATCACCTTGCGCCCGTAGAATTTCGGATCCTTGATCTGGCTGTAGAGCTTGCCGTCGGAGAACAGGCCCGCGCCGCCCTCGCCGAACTGCACGTTCGATTCGGGCACCAGCTGCTTCCTGCGCCACAGGCCCCAGGTGTCCTGGGTGCGGCGCCGGACGTCGCGCCCACGCTCGAGCACGATGGGCTTGAAGCCCATCTGCGCGAGCAGCAGCGCAGCGAACAGCCCGCAGGGCCCGAAGCCGATCACGACCGGGCGTTCGCGCAGCCCGGCCGGCGCCTGCGCGACCGCGTGGTAGCCCGTGTCCGGGGCCGGCCGCACGTGGCGATCGGCGGCCAGGCGCGCGATTATTGCCGCCTCGTCGCGGGCGCGCAGATCGATGATGTAGACGAAGACGATCGCGCTGCTCTTCTTGCGCGCGTCGTAGCTGCGCTTGAAGACGGTGAAGTCCAGCAGGTCGGGGTCCGCGATGCCCAGGCGCGCGACGATGGCCGCGCGCAGCGCGGCGGGCGGGTGATCGAGGGGCAGTGAGAGCTCGGTGATGCGAATCACGCGCGTTTCCTGGCCGGTGTCTCCGGCAGAGGGATAGAATAGACTGGCAATTGTAGCGATATTTCGCACCTGCCCCTACTCAAGGGCCACCCCGTCCGCATCTCCTGGTTGGTCTTCCGCCGTGGCACGATCGAAGAGCAGCAGCCGCTGGCTGCAAGAGCACGTCAACGACCCTTACGTCAAACAGGCGCAGAAGGAAGGCTACCGCTCGCGTTCGAGTTACAAGCTGCTGGAACTGAACGAACGGGATCGGCTGATCCGCCCCGGCATGCGGGTCCTGGATCTCGGCTCGGCACCCGGCGGCTGGTCGCAGGTGGCCGCCGCGCTGGTCGGCAGCAAGGGGCGGGTGCTGGCCACCGACATCCTGCCGATGGATCCGCTGAAGAACGTGGACTTCATCCAGGGTGACTTCCGCGAGGACTCGGTGCTGGACGCGATTCTCGGGCATCTCGACGGCGCGCAGGTCGACCTCATCATCTCCGACATCGCGCCCAACATCAGCGGCATCAGTTCCGCCGACCAGGCCGCGTCGATCTATCTCCTGGAGCTGGCGCTCGACATGGCCCGGCGCGTGCTGAAGCCCGGTGGCAATTTCGTCGCGAAGCTGTTCCAGGGCGCGGGCTCTGATGACTACCTGAAGGAACTGCGCGGCGCCTTCGAGAAGGTCACGATACGCAAACCCGACGCGTCCCGGCCGCGCTCGCGCGAAGTCTACGTCGTCGCGCGGGGCTTCAAGGGCTGAGGGCGGCGCGGGTGCGCGCCGGGTCAGCCCGGACCGCGCACCCCGGCGCTTCCATCCCGAAGCGCGCGCGGCCCTGACGGCGTAGCGTCAGTCCTGCGTGACCAGCCGTTCCCTGAGGAATCCACCCATCGCCGCCAGCACCTCGCTGGCGCGCGGAATCGCGCCCGACATCCAGAACGCGCCATGAATGAGACCGGGCAGCGGCACGTGGCGCGCGTCGTTGCCGGCGGCCAGCAGCGCGTTGCAGTACTCGATGGCCTCGTCGCGCAACTACGCTAGGACAACTACGCTAGGACACCCACCAAACAGAGGGTTCTAGGACACCCACGTTTCGAGCGCAGGGAGTTATAGGACATCCACTTTTGATCGCTAGACCCCTTGCTTCTTGGGCGGCTTAAACTGGCTTCGCGCCCGCTCGCGATGGCTTGCTGTTCGCGCTGACGTTCAAGCCACGCGAATCCTGGTCACCCGCGCAGCACTGCTTGTGCCATGCACGCTGGGCGATGGCGCAAGCACGTTCAGATGGATGATGAAGCTGAGGGCGCTATGCGTTGACCCGGCAGTACAGCCGCCGCGCGGCTGCTTGGCCGCGGATCCAGCGCCACCCGCGTTCTGCGGCGAGCGCCGACAGCCGGTGCGGGGAGCCAATGAAGTTCCGGAATCGAGCGTGCAGGGCAACAACGCTCTCCAGCCACGCCTCGGGTGCCAGGTCCAGCGTTGCCAGCAGGCGGGGAATTGTCCCCGGGATCGCGCCGCGCTTTGCCGGATGTACCGCACGGCCCGTCGTATCCAGCAGGTCGAGATAGTCCCGCAAGTTGAACGGCAACGCAGCTTCCTGGTCGGCGCGCAGCGCTTTCGCGAATGGCAGTAACGCTGGCTTGCGTGTCGCGGCCGGTGCTGCGGCGGGTGCGATCTCACGCAGGCGCTGGCGGCCGGACGTAAACTCGCAGGCGTCGATCGTCTCCGCCAGGCCCGCCCTGATTGGGTTCAGGTCGACATAGGTCATCACGGTCAGCACCGCTTCCTCATCGAGCAGGGCCTGTGACTTGAAGCGACCCTCCCAGAAGCGTCCTTTGCAATCATCTTCCGCGTTCGCCACCCGCGCGACGTACTCGTTCAGGCAGCGCATGAACCAGCTCAGGTCGGTGAGCCGATGTCGCCAGCGCGGGATGCAGTCGGCGAGCAGGGCTTCCTCAGCGCTGTCGAGTGTGTCGTGGTCGAGAAAGCGCGCGATACAGGGCGGGCCGGCGTAGAGGCGGTGCCAACGTTCAACGACGTCGCGGTCGGTCCACGCGTGCGCCTGCTCGGGGGAGAGACGGAGCACGAGGTGGTAGTGATTGCTCATCAGTGCGTAGGCGCAGAGGTCGATCGCGAAGATCTCGGTCAGCAGCGCCAGCCGGTCGAGGATGAGCTGTTTGCGGTGATCGAAGGACTTGCCGGAGACGGGATCCTTGCCGCAGAGGAAGGACCGCCGTACGCAGCGGCCAATGCAGTGGTAGTAGGGCGTATCGCTCGCGGACACGAGCGTGGAACGGGGACGAGTCATCCTTGGTTCTCCCGGTAGATAGCCAGCCTCCATGCTGACGATGCCCACGCTAATGGGGCGAAGACGTGCGTTCAATGCGTGGGTGTCCCGGAGCGGGTGCGGAGCGAGATCCCAGAGACCGATGGGTGGGTGTCCCGGAGCGAGATCCCTATGCGTGGGTGTCCCGGAGCGGGTGCTGAGCGAGAGACCGATGGGTGGGTGTCCCGGAGCGAGATCTCCCGGAGCGAGATCCCTGGGCCGTAGGAGCGCTGTCGTCTCGCCTCAGACCGCCAAGAACTCGGCCAACCGACCCCGCAACTGGTCGATCGGAGGCCGCACGTTGGACGATCCGAACCTCATTGTGCCGCCGGCCTGGAAGTGGATGGCGAGGTGATAGGTCGGACTGTCGCTCCACTCCTTGACGCCGGTCTCGAGGCGGCTGATCTGCGAGAGCGGCCGCGACTCGCGGCGCCGATATCCGAGCGATGACGCATCGCAGCGGGTCACGGTCCCCGCGCGGCGATCGACTTCGAGCACCTCATCGTTGGAACCGCCGGCCGCGAGCAGCATCCCCATGCCGATCAGCGCCGCAGCGAGGCCGAGCACGGTGAAGAACGCGGACCCCAAACCGAACGGTGCGTCCCACATCCCGCGCAACATCGCGAACGCCCCTGAAAACGGCACGAGTGCCAGCAGCCCGAGCATGACGCGAGAGACCGTCTCCATGCGGTAGTGGAGCTTGAGCCGATCGGGACCGTCGAGTTCGACGCGCAGTGTCATCAGAACGACCTCGATTCTCGGGCAATGCGACTTTGGCGCACTCCGGTTCGCTTTCGCAAACCGGTCGAACGAGAGGTTCGAGGCGTCTGGATGCGTGAAGGATGGAAAGGCCGGCTGGAGCGGTGTCGGCGCCCGGAAGGATTGATTCGCGCGCGCTTGTTGCGCGCACTCACCCCTGCTGGGCGCCGCTTTCGCGGCGTCCAAACTCGCTTTGCGAGTTGGTCGAACGATAGGTTCGAAGCGTCTGGAAGCATGTGGAAAATGGGAAAGCGGGCTGGAGCGGTGCCCGCGCCCGGAAGGATTGATTCGCAAACGCTTGGGCGTTTGCTCACCCCTGCGGGGCGCGCTGCGCGCGTCCCGGTTCGCTGTCGCGAACCGGTCGAACGAGAGGTTCGAAGCGTCTGGATGCGTAAAAAATGAAAAAGCCGGCTCCAGCCGGCTTTTTCATTTTTGGCGCGCCCGGAAGGATTCGAACCTCCGACCCCCTAGTTCGTAGCCAGGTACTCTATCCAGCTGAGCTACGGGCGCGTCGAGCCGGGAATTATCTTGGGAGAGGGCGGGGGTGTCAAATGAAGATTGCGCCGGGGCTGATTGGCGGGGGCCGTGGCAGCCATTACACTCCGGGCAAAACGCCTGCCTGAAGGGGACCTGAGACATGCTCAAATCGATCGACATCAATTGCGACATGGGCGAAAGCTTCGGCAACTGGAAGATGGGGGATGACGAGGGGATGATGCCCTACATCACCACCGCGAACGTCGCCTGCGGCTTCCACGCGGGCGACCCGGTGACCCTGATTGACACCGTCAAGCTCGCCAAGCGGCACAACGTGGTCGTCGGCGCCCACCCGGGCCTGCCGGACCTGCTCGGTTTCGGCCGCCGCACGATGAACATCACGGCCGAAGACGCCTACGCCTACATCGTGTACCAGGTCGGCGCGCTGCAGGCCAGCCTCGCGACGGAGGGCATGAAGCTCCACCACATCAAGCCCCACGGCGCCTTCTACTCGGTGCTGAAGGCGAACATGGAGCTTGCCGAAGCCGTCGCCGAGGCGATGTCGAAGCTCGGCGACACGCCGGTGCTGTACTGGCCGGCGCCGACCACGGCGGCGATGCCGACCGCCTGCAAGAAGCGCGGCATTCCGGTCGTTGGCGAGATCTACCCTGACCTCCAGTACGCCGCCGACGGCTCGCTGGTCATCCAGCGGCACAAGCACGAGACGGACGTCGACTTCGCGGTCTCCCAGGTCGAGCGCTACGTGAAGACCGGCAAGGTCCAGGCGATGGACGGCACGCTGGTCGAACTCGACGCCGTTGCGCTGTGCATCCACGGCGACGGCCCGAACTGCGTGACGGTCGCCAGCGCCATCCAGGACAGGCTCAAGGCCATCGGCTGCGAAATCGCGCCCTTCATGCCCTGACGCGCCAAACAGAGAAACCAATCATGAAATTCGGCCTGCTTTTCACCTTCCAGCTCCCCCCCGGTTGTGGCATTCCCTGGCACGAACCCTACCGGGACATGCTGAAGTGCCTGCCCCGCGCCGAGGCACTCGGGTATCACTCGATGTACCTCGCCACGCACCACGTGAAGACCGACGGCCTGTGCCCGGGCCCGATCCCGGCGCTGGGTGCCGCCGCCGCCGTCACCGAGAAGATGAAGCTCGGCACCGCCGTGCTGCTGCTGCCGATGTACGCGCCGCTGAAGCTCGCCGAGGACGTCGCAGTCCTCGACAACATCTGCCAGGGCCGGCTCATCCTCGGCGTTGCGCCGGGCTACGTCGCCGAGGAATTCGCCGCGCACGGCATCCCGCGCGAGGAGCGCACCGGCCGTTTCGAGGAGGCGCTGGACCTCATGATCGAGGCCTGGACCAAGGACGAGTTCGAGTTCGACGGCAAGTACTTCAAGGTGCCGCGCACCGTGATGACGCCGAAGCCCTTCCAGAAGCCCTATCCGCAGCTGTGGTACGGCGTATCGGCGAAGTCCGCGCTGAAGCGCGCCGCGCGGCGCCATGCGATCCAGATCATGTCGCCACGTCACGGCGTCGAGGAACTGCGCGAGCACTACCAGCCCTACGAGGACGAGGCGAAGGCCATCGGCTGGACCATCCCGTCGAAGCCGATCATCCGCCAGGTCTTCGTCGGCGCCACGATGGAGAAGGCCGAGGCTATCGCCGCGCCCGCCATCGAGCACCTGTACCGCGAGGTCTACGGTCGTGCGTCGGCCGCCGGCGATCGCGTGCTGCGCAATGACGACGGCAGCACCATCACCGACCACAACCAGGTCAGCTTCCAGACCTTCAAGCAGCGCTACATCGTCGGCACGCCGGAGTTCGCGATCAGCGAGATTTCGAAGTACCGCGATGGCCTCGGCTGCGACGAAATGGTGTGCTGGATGCACATGCCGGGTATCCGCGGCAAGGACGTCATGGAGTCGGTCGAGCTGTTCGCCAGGGAAGTCATGCCCGCCTTCAAGTAAGGCGCGGCGCAAGCTTCGGGAGTCGGGCCGCCGCGTGCGGCCCGACTGTTTTTCAGAGAGGGGAGCGATGGACGTCAGCAACGCCGCAAAGGCGACGCATTACGCGGGGGCGATCGCCTTCGACATCGTCGAGCAGCAGCCCGACCGGGTCGTCGCGAAAATGCCGGTCAATGACGGCATCCGCAACCCCTTCGGCACGGTGCATGCCGGCGCAATCCTGTGGTTCGCGGACGTCACCGCGACGGTGCTCGCGCTGACGGCCACCGAGGTCAAGCCCGACGGCAGCGGCTTTCCGCTCGCGCTGAATCTCAATGCGCAGTTGCTCGGCAACGTGCGCGACGGCGAACTCACGGCCACGGCCAGCTTCGTGCGACGCGGGCGGCGGATCTCGGTCGTGCGGACCGCCGTGACCGATGCCGCAGGCAGGCTGCTCGTCGACGTGACGACCAATCACATGCCGGCGTGACGCGCTACACTCGGGAACACGCGCCGGGACGCGCCGCGGCCCGGCCGCCAAACCCACACGGAGTCGACCCTTGAGAACACCCGGTTTCGATCGCGCGCCGCTGCGGCGTAGCCTGACGCTGTCCGCCGCGCTGCTCGCGGCGCCCCTGTCCCACGCCCAGGACGCGACCATGGTGCTCGCCTTCGGGGCCGAGCCGGGCGCGCCGCTGCCGCATTCCTACGACTACGGCGCCCCGCAGACCGCCGCCCCGACCTACACGATGCGGGTGCCGATTTTCGATCGCGACGTGGCGCCGGTATTCGCCGACAGCGAACTGACGGTCGACATCGCGGCGAAGACCGTGCAGCGCGTGCACACCGAACGCGCTTTCAAGAGCCTCACCGAATGCACGGCGGCGAAAGGCATCGTGGAGAAAAAGCTCGCGGCGGCGATGCCGACGCCTTACACCGGAGGCCAACCCACCTGGCAGTATGCGAAAGGCCAGGCGGTGGGCGGGATCTGGTGCAACTCCGCCCGTCATCTGCCCTATGCCATCCTGACGCTCGATCTCGCGATCGCACCGGCGCCCTGAGGCGCCGGCCGGTCGACGCCGGGGCCGGTGCTCAGGCGTCCGGCAGTTCCAGCACGCCCTTCGAGACGATGTTGCGCTGGATCTCGTTGCTGCCGCCGTAGATGGTCGCGGGCCGCGCGGTGTAGAAGAGGTTCAGCATTTCCACCGCCTTGTCGCCGTGGCCGACCTTGCCGCGCACCGCGCCGTGGGCGCCCCCCGCCTCGAGCAGCAGTTCGGTCAGCGCGGCGAAGGTTTCAGTGCCCCAGATCTTCAGCATCGAGACATCCGGCCCGAGCGTGCCGCCGCGTTTGACGATTTCGGCGTAGCGCGTATAGATCGTCTCGAGATCGGCGACGTCGAGCGCGAGCTTCGTGTATTTCGTCGCGAACACCGGCTCTTCCAGCAGGCCTTCGGCCGCCGCCAGGTCGGTCAGCCGCTGCAGTGCGTACTGGCCCTGTTTCGGGCTGCCGAGGAAGATGCGCTCGAAGGACAGCAGCGCCTTCGCCATCGTCCAGCCGCTGTTCAGTTCGCCCACGATGTTCGTGCGCGGCACGCGCACGTTGTCGAAGAACACTTCGCAGAATTCCTCCTCGCCGGCGATGTTGCGGATCGGGCGCACGGTGATGCCGGGCGCCGTCATGTCCGCGAGCAGGAAGCTGATGCCCTTCTGCTTCTTCGCCGTCTTGTCGGTACGCACGAGCAGGAAGATGTGCGTCGCGTCCTGCGCCAGCGTGGTCCAGATCTTCTGTCCGTTGATGACGAAATCGTCACCGTCCGGCACCGCCTCGCAGCGCAGGCTCGCCAAGTCGGAGCCCGCATTGGGTTCCGAGTAGCCCTGGCACCAGATGTTCTCGCCGGCGAGGATTTTCGGCAGGTAGTGCGCGCGCTGCGCGTCCGTGCCGTGGCGGAGCAGCAGGGGCCCGACCATGATGATGCCCATGTCCGGCGTACGCGCGACGCCCCAGCGTTCCTGCTCCTCGATGAAGATCAGCAGCTTGCTCGGCGACAGGCCCATGCCGCCGAACTCGCGCGGCCACGCCGGCGCCGCCCAGCCGCGGCGCGACAGCTTCATGTACCAGTCCTTGCTCTCGTGCCAGCGCAGGCGACGCGGCGGATAGCGCATCGCCTCCGGGTACTCGCGCTCGAACCAGCCGCGGACGAGCATGCGGAAATCCTCGTCGGGCATCGCATCCCAGTTGCCATCGGCCGGGTCGTCGACCCGGCGGGTCGTCGCGGTGGCTGCCTCGCCGCCGCCGATCTGGCCGCGCAGGTTCGCGAGCTGCGCGTCCGCGTTGCCGAAGGCGGCGCACAGCGCGAGCGCCCGGTTCAGGTACAGGCCGACGTCGCAGTCATCGGTGAAGCCGATGCCGCCGTGCATCTGGACGGCCTCGCGCGTGACCTTCTGCGCCGTGAGGCTCGCACGGTACTTCGCGCGACGCGCGATGCGGCGGCGGTCCTGGTTGCGCGTTGCGGCGGACCACTCGCCGGCCGCCTCGGCGAGCACCGCCCGGGTGATCTCGTTCTGGATGTGGAGGTCGACCGCGCGGTGCTGCAGGGCCTGGAAGCTGCCGATTGCGCGGCCGAACTGCTCGCGTGTCTTCAGGTACTTCAGCGTGACGTCGAAAGCCTCCTGCGCGAGGCCGGACAGCGCGTGCGCAGCGAGCAGGGTGCCCGCATCGACCGCCATGTCGAGCGCCGCATCGGCGAGCGGGCCGCTGCCGACCAGCGCGCCTTCGTCCACCCCGGCATCGCTGAGCGTGAGTTCGGCGAGGTGCGTGCCGTCGGCGACTGCGCGTTCGGCCAGCGTCACGCCGGCGGTGCCCCGCGGCACGAAGAACAGTGCCGGTTCACCGACCAGCAGTGCCGGCACCAGCCAGCCGTCGGCCGCCGCGGCGTGGGCAACGGCGTGCAGCGTGCCCTGCAGGCGATAGCCGCCGCTGGCCGCCTGCGCCTGCACCGCGCGCCAGTCGACCCGCGCCTCGCGCGGGTGTCCCTGCCAGGCGGTGACGATGACGGCCTCCCCAGCGGCGAGTTGCTCGGCCAGACCGTCGGCGGATGGGGTCTCCAGCGCGCCCAGCAGCAGCGCGCTGATGCCGCCGACCTCGAGCAGGGGTTCCGGTGCGACCACGCGGCCCAGTTCCTCGAGCACGATGCCGAGCGCGGCGAGCGGCAGTCCGCTGCCGCCGGCGCGTTCCGGCACCAGCATGCCGACCCAGCCCAGTTCGGCCATTTCCCGCCACAGTTCGGGCGAATAGCCGGTTGCCGTGCCGCGCAGCGCGCGCAGCCGGGTCACGGGCGCCGATTTCGTGCAGAACGCGCGTGCGCTGTCGCGCAGTACGGCGTCGTCGATCTGGGTCTCTTGTGCGGTCATATGCATTTCCTCGAATCAGCCGGCGCGCAGGCGGCGCGCCAGTTCAGCAATTTCGTCCAGGATGGGCAGCACCGTTTCCGCGGTCGCGGACGGTACGGCGAAGATCAGTTCGTGCCAGCCCTCGGCCAGGTGCACCCGGCACGCGACCTCGTCCAGGGGCGCGTAGTAGAGGGCGAGCGTCAGTTCGTCGAAGCGCCTGCCGCGTCGCTCGCACGCGGCGCGCAGGCCCGCGAGATCGGCGCCGCCCGCACGGCCCCGTATCGGCATCCAGCCGTCCGCGTACTCGGCGACGCGATCGACTACGAAGCGCGCATTCGAGCCGATCAGGAACGGAGGACCACCGGCCTGGCGCGGCTTCGGATACGAGACCAGCGGCGCGAAGTCGGTGAACTGGCCATGGAACTCCACCTCGTCGTGACGCCAGATTTCGCGCATTGCCATCACCCGTTCGCGCAGCAGCGGCCAGCGCTGCGCGTAGGGGGTCCCGTGGTTCTGGAGTTCCTCGGCATTCCAGCCCGCGCCGATGCCGAGCGTCACGCGGCCGTTCGAAAGATGATCCAGCGTCGCGACCGTTTTCGCGAGCGTCAGGGGGTCGTGCTGCGTGAGCAGGCAGATGCCGGTGCCGAGGCGGATGCGCTGCGTCACCATCGCCGCCATCGCCAGCGCGACGAACGGGTCGTAGGTGCGCCGATAGGGTTCCGGCACCTGGCCGTCCGGAAAGAACGGCGAGCGTGTCGACAGCGGAATGTGCGTGTGTTCCGGGAAATAGATGCCGTCCAGCCCGCGCGTCTCGACGGCGGCGGCGAATTCGGCCGGCGGCAGCGAACGATCGGTCGTGAACTGGCAGACGGAGAAGCGGGGCATCGTGGTCTGTTTCCGGTCCTGGCGAGGGAGCGAGGGATAGTAGCAAAGCCGCGCGCCCGCTCGCAGCGGCCGAGTCCGCAGGATCTTCACGTGTCCGCTGCGTGGCCGGTTGCTGGCATGCGCGCCGGCCCCCACCCGCGCGCTGCGCTCAGACGGTCTGCAGGGTCCAACGGAGAAAAGGTGTCAGATTCCAAATCTGACACCTTTTCTCCCCACCGCTCATGACGCGCACGCATCACTCACCCCCATCAACGAAGCGCCCCGGCAGGCGCGGGTGCCGTCGTTCGGGTTCGTGCGGGCCACCGGACACCGGGGTCTATCGAGTGGGGCCGGGGCCGTGGTCGAAGGCATGGCCATTGCCCGGACCCCGCTCGAAAAAGCGACTTCTCCGTGTCCTCCGTGCCCTCCGTGGTGAAGCCCGGCGTTGCCGCGGCAACAGACGCCGAATCTTGACCACGGAGGGCACGGAGAACACGGAGAAGAACGCTGAATTGCGGGAAGCGCCGCCGTCGCGGCGGTGCCTTCCTGGCGGCACCTGTCCACGCCATCCCCCTCGCTGTTTCTCGCGGCCATCCCGAATACCGGCCGTCACGACGGGCATGCACCACCCGGCAAGCTGCGAGTTCATCTCGCGCGGCCGGGAAAACAGTGACCAGTGGGCAGCCCGCGCGCGGGCGGGACGAGAAGGGCGGCGGGGCGCTGCGCTCGACCGGGCGCCAGGTCATGGGGCGGCGTGGTACAAAAGCATCCAGCCAGCAACGAGCCACATCCATGGACAGCCTCGGTCACGTCGCGATCTACCTGGCCGCAGCGGTGCTGTCGGTCGCCCTGATGAAGCGCCTGGGCTTTGCGGCCGTGCTCGGCTATCTCCTCGCCGGCATTGCGATCGGCCCCTGGGGCCTCGGCCTCATCGAGGACGTGGCGAGCGCGCAGCACCTCGCCGAGTTCGGCGTCGTGCTGCTGCTCTTCGTCATCGGCCTCGAACTGCAGCCGAGCCGCCTGTGGGCGCTGCGTCGGCCAATCTTCGGCATGGGCAGCGCCCAGGTGCTCGGCACCGGCGCCGTGCTCGCCGCCTGCGCGGCCGGTCTCGGCCTTGCGTTGCCGGCCGCGCTGCTCGTGGGGCTGGGGCTCGCGATGTCATCGACCGCCTTCGTGCTGCAGCTCCTCGCCGAGAAGCACGAACTCGCGACCACGCACGGGCGCGCCGCTTTCGCGGTCCTGCTGTTCCAGGACATCGCGGTCATCCCGCTGCTCGCCGCCGTGCCGCTGCTCGCGGCGCCGGCCGCGCTCGGCGAGGTCAACCTGCTGCTCGGCATCGGCAGGTTCGTCGCGGTCTGCGCCGGGCTTGCGCTCGCGAGCCGCTATGCATTGCGGCCGCTGTTCAGCATCGTCGCGCGCACCGGCGTGCCGGAACTCTTCACCGCGACGGCGCTGCTGGTCGTCGTCGGCACCACCCTGCTGATGCACGAAGTCAGGCTGTCGGCCACGCTAGGCGCCTTCCTCGCCGGCATGCTCCTCGCGGACTCCGACTACCGGCACGAACTCGAGGCGCGCATCGCGCCCTTCGAGGGCCTGCTGCTCGGCCTGTTCTTCATCTCGGTGGGCATGAGCGCGAACCTCGGCCTGGTCGCGAGCCAGCCGCTCGCGGTGGTCGCGCTGGTGGCCGCCCTGATGCTGGTGAAGTTCGCCCTGCTGGTCGCGCTCGCGCGCGCGTTCTCGCTCGCGTCCGCGCCGGCGCTCAAGCTTGGCGCCGTGTTGTGCCAGGGGGGCGAGTTCGCGTTCATCCTGTTCGCGCTTGCACGCGAGCACGCGCTGCTCGATGCCGGCCAGGCCGACCTGCTGATGCTCGTCGTCACCGTGTCGATGGCGCTGACGCCGCTGTTCTACGCCACTGCCGCGCGCCTCGCACGCGCGCGCGCGCCGGCGCCGGCCTTCGACCGCGTCGTCGACACCGACCACCAGGTCGTCATCGCCGGCTTCGGCCGCTTCGGACAGATCACCGCCCGCGTCCTGCACGCGCTGCAGATCCCGTTCACCGCGCTCGAGATCAATCCCGAGCAGGTCGAGCTTGGCCAGCGCTTCGGCAACCGGGCCTATTACGGCGACGCCTCGAATCTCGACCTGCTGCATGCCGCCCGCGTCGACAAGGCGAAGCTGTTCGTGCTCGCGATCGACGAGCCGGAAGCGTCGGTCCGCACCGCAGAGGTCGTGACGCGGCATTTTCCGGAAGTCACGATTTACGCGCGAGCGCGCAATCGTCGCCATGCGCATCGCCTGATGGACCTCGGCATCACGCACATCGAGCGCGAGACCTATCGCTCGAGCCTCGCGATGACGGAGCAGGTGCTGGGCGCGCTGGGCTTGTCCACCCGCCAGGCGCGACATGCGGTCAGCGCGTTCCGCCAGCACGACGAGCAGGCGCTGGCCGACGCCCATGCCATCTACAAGGACCAGGCGAAACTCGTGCAGAGCGTGCGCGACGCCTCTGCGGAGCTGCGCACCCTGTTTGATGGTGACGCACGCTTGCGGCGGGATGAATGACGAGGTCGCGGCTCTGGATGCGCAGCCGGCTGCGGACTCAGCGTGGCGCCGCGCCTTCGTTGCCGCAACCGAGGCCGTAGAGCTTGGCGATACCGCAGAGTTCGTGGAAGCGGAAGAGGTAGGCCGACTGCAGGCAGGGCGTGTTCGCCTGGCAGCCGTTGCGGTCGGCGAGGAAGGCACGCTGGGTGGCGCGCAGATTGTCACGCAGATCCGACGGAATGGCCGCCAGCAGGCTGGCATAGAGTCGGGATTGCTGCGTGTCCATCGCGCTCAGGTCCACGTCCTCGCAGATCGTGCGCTCGGCCGCGCGGGTTGCCTTGCCGCAGTCGAAGCCCGCGGCGCCCGCCGACAGCGCGGCCAGCGACAGCGCCGCAATGACGGCAAGCCTTCGAAGTGGCAGGTGTGACATCCGGGATTTCCTTGCTGTGCGCGCGCTGTGACGCACCCGCAGAGTGCCTCGCGCCCGCCCTTGCTGGCACGAGAAACGGACACGCGGCACATCGGGAAAGGTGCCCGAGCGTGCCGGCGGCGGGCTTTGCGATCGTCACCGCGGCGGGAAAAGGTGTCAGATTTGAAATCCGACACCTTTTCTCCGGCACCGCCATAGCCTCCGCGGCGGGAAAAGGTGTCAGATCTGAAATCTGACTCCTTTTCTCCGGCGCCGGCACGCTCACGGGATCCTGGTGTTCTCGATGGCTCCCAAGAGCACGAACGCCGGCACCCTTGCCTGCCGGGGAGCTTCTTTCATGATGGTGGGTGGCGTACGCGTGTCATGACCGTTGGGCTGACGAAGGAAGCCCGACGCAAACCGGCACAAGACCCGATCGCCGCGACCCGTCCGCTGCACCGGTAAGTACGCGAGGGCCACGCGCGGCCGCCGACATCGTCGCGCAAGCTGGCGCTTCCTGCGTCGGCGCAAGCTACGGGAGCGCGCAGGTCCGTCTGGCTGACGCCGCCTTCATCCCCGGCCCTTCGCCTGCGGGCGGAAGAAGGGGATGGCGCGCGTCGGCGTCAGTGGCCGCGCACGTTCAGGGCAGCTGCGCGGCGTATTTCGCCTGGATCTCGCCGATCTTCTGCAGGATTTCGGCTTCCATCTGCATCTGCAGCTTGTCGTTGCCGGCCGGCAGGCGCGGCATGTGGATCATCGGGCCCATCGCGTGCTTCATGCCGTGCATCGGGCAGCGCTTGCCCATGCGGCCGCCGCCCATGCCCTGCATGCCGCCGGGGCCGGGACCCTGGCCTGCGGCGGGTGCGGATGGTGCAGCCGGGGCGGTGTCCGCCGCCAGTGCCAGGGGTGAAGCCAGCGCAAGCGCCAGGACGAGCGCGAGCGTGCCGGGCAAGCAGGGTTTGTTCGTCTTCATGCGTCCTCCAGTGACGGGGTGTGTCCCTCACGATGCTAGCACGCCGGCCACGCCGGGTTGCGCAGGACTGCGGCGCGCTTGCGCAGGCGCGCCGTGACGTGCTGTCCCGCCATGCGTGCGCCAGTCTCAGCCGCCGAAACCGCTCGAGTGGTCGTCCGTGGTGCGCGCCTTGCGCGGCAGCCACAGGCGCAGCTTTTCGTCGAGCGCCTGTGGTGAGAAAGGCTTGGCGAGGTAGTCGTTCATGCCGGCTTCGAGACAGCGTTCGCGGTCGCCGTCCATCGCATGCGCGGTCATCGCGATGATCGTGATCCCGGCGCTGCCCGGCCGGCTGCGGATGAGGCGCGTCGCTTCGAGCCCACCCATCACGGGCATCTGCACGTCCATCAGCACCAGGTCGTAGTGCTCGACGGCAACTCGCTGCAGCGCCACTGCGCCGTTCTCGGCGAGGTCGATCCACAGGCCGTGGCGCTCGAGCAGTTCGATGGCGAGTTCCCGGTTCGGTTCGTGGTCCTCGACGAGCAGCACGCGGCAACCCGCGTGGATGCCGCCGGCGGCGCGCTCGGGCAGCAGGCTCACGAGCGTGGCGCTGGCCGCGCCGCGCAGGACGTTCATCGCCGCGTTGAACAGCGCCGAGGGCGTCACCGGCCGGGTCAGCAGCGTGTCGGCCGCGTGCCACGGCGGCGTGCCGTCGAGGCCGTCCTGCAGCGCGATGAACTTCGGACGCTGCGCGAGGGGTTGGTCCGCGAGGAGGCTGGCGAGTTCGCGTCCGCCCTGTCCGGGCAGGCCGAGGTCGTGATAGCACAGCACATACGGTTCGCCTGCAGCCTCCGCGCGGCGCAGGTGCGCGATGCATTCAGGCGCTGAGCCCACCGCATCGACGCGAAAGCTCATGCTCTCGAGCATGCGGCCGGTCACGGCCCTGGCCTCGTCGTTCGCCGCCGCGAGCAATACCCTGGCCCGACGCAGATCGGGCAGCGTCAGCCACGGCGCCGCCGCGTGTTCATCGCAGTCGAAGCGCGCGGTGAACCAGAAGCGCGCCCCCTGGCCCGGCGCGCTGACGACGCCGACCTCGCCGCCCATCAGGCGCGCGAGATCCTTCGCAATCGCGAGCCCGAGCCCCGTACCGCCGTAACGGCGCGTGATCGAGCTGTCCGCCTGCTCGAAGCTCTCGAAAACGCGCGCCTGGTCCTCCGGGTGCAGGCCGATGCCGTGGTCGCGCACCTCGAAGCGCAGCACGGCGCTGTCGGCATCGCGTTCGATGATCGACACGCCGAGCACCACGGTGCCGTGGTCGCTGAACTTGACCGCGTTGCCGAGGTAATTGACCAGGATCTGCCCGAGGCGCTTCGGATCGCCGCGCAGTTGCGACGGGGTGCCGGGCTCCACGTCGATGATGAGCTCCAGGCCTTTCGTGCGCGCGGCCTCGGCCACCATGCTTACCGCGCCCTTGAGCACGCGGCCGAGCCGGAAGTCGATGCGTTCCAGCCTGATCTGGCCGGAACCGGTGCGCGAGAAGTCGAGGATGTCGTTGACCAGTGTGAGCATGTGCTGGCCGGAGGACTTGATGCGCTCGAGGTAGGCACGTTCCCGGCCCTCGCCGATACGCAGCAGCAGCAGGTTCGTGAAGCCGAGCACCGCGTTCATCGGCGTGCGGATCTCGTGGCTCATGTTGGCGAGGAAATCCGCGCGCGCCTGCGCTGCCCGTTCGGCAGTCTCCTTGGCCTCGCGCAGTTCGTCGAGCACTGCACGCTCGGCGCTGATGTCCTCGAACATGCCGACGTGCCCTTCCTTTGCGCGCGACGGGTCGACCGCGCGTGCCCGCATGCGGCACCAGAAGCGGCTGCCGTCCTGGCGTTGCATCTCGTACTCGGCGCGGTATTGCTCACCGCGTGCCATTGCCGCGTCGAAGTCGCTGGCAACCTGCCGGAAGGACGCTTCGTCCAGGTAAAGCTGACGCGACGTCCGGTTCAAGAGCTGGCCCGGCGCGTAACCGAACAGATCTTCCATGGTGCGATTGCAGCGGCGGATCGTGCGATCGTCGAAGAGCGCAATGCCGGTGCTCGCGTTGTCGAAGATGGCCTGCAACTCCTGTCCCTGGCGCCGCAGGGAGTCGGCGGCCGAGGCCAGTTCCGCCGTGCGCGTGTCGACCAGTGCCTCGAGCTGATGCTGCTGGTCCAGCAGCTGCCGCTCGGCCTCGCGCAGGGCCGTGATGTCGATGCCCGTGGCGACCCAGATCCACTCGCCCTCCGCGGTTGTCAGCTGGTTGTTGCCCCACAGGATGCGGCGCGCCGAGCCGTCGCGCGTGAGGAGGGTGTTTTCGAAATCGCGGATCGGCTGGCCGGCGGCGTTCGAGGCCTCGAAGGCTGCCCGCGTGCGCTGGCCGGGATCATCCGGCAGCAGCAGCGAAAACCAGTCATGGCCGATGAGTGCGTCGCGGGGGTAGCCCGTGATTTCCTCGACCTTGGCGTTGACGAAGAGGACGCGACCGTCGCGCGCGAGTCCCAGGATCATCGCGTTCGCGGTCTCGATGAGCTGTGTCGCATAGGCCATCGCGCGCGGCAGTCGGGCGGCCGCCGCGCGGTTGCGGCAGTGGCTCGCGAGGCGCCGGGCTATCGACGCGAAGAGCTGCCGCTCCTCCTCGGCGAAGCCGGCACGCGGGCCGGCCGGGTCGCCCGGATGGGCCACCGCCAGCCTGCCGCGCACCGCGCCGTCGACGTCGATGGCCGTCTCGAAGGAAGACGAAGCGCCGTCGAATCCGGGGCTCGTATAGGCGTGCTCATCGATTTCCAGGCGCAGGGCCACGCGTTCGGGCTGCGCGCAGCCCGTCGGAATCAGCCGGCCGACCGCGCGCAGCATGCGCTCCAGCGGCTGGTCGATGTCCTCCGTCGCTTCGAACACTGCGCGCAGGCAGGCCTGTTCGCGGGCGCGCTCGGCGAGCGCGCGTTCCAGCGTGGCCAGGCGCGCGCGTCGCCGCCGGTCGCTCGACCACGAGAGCAGCAGCACGGCCAGCAGTGCCATGAGCGCATAGACGCCGTTCGAGAAATAGCCCTGAAGATCGGGTGCCCGGTGGGGGCCGGGTGTAAGGTCTGGCGATTCCGTGGCACCGGGCCCGCCGGCGTCGGGCTGGCCAGCCTCGCCAGCGTGGAGGCGCGCACGACGGACGCCCGCCGCCGCGCCGGCGCGCGGGTGCGCATGGTCGACGGATGAGTGCGGCGGGTGGGTGGTCAGCACCTCGGCCCCGGCCCGGGGGTCATCCATGAAACACAGGACACTCAGCAACACCAGGCGGTGCAGCATGCGGCTCGTTCCTCCTTGGAAGATTCGCTTCGCCGCGCCATGCCGACTGCGCGGGAATCTGCGGGTCGCCAGCGCGAAGCAGATGTCATCATCGCACCGGCATCGCGGCCTGGCTTTCCTCAAGCTGAATTAGGAAAAAGTCCTGATTAGTGGTGAGGCTGCACGCGGGGGCGGCGCTTGCGGCACGGGCATGTGCGCAAGGCTCCAAGGTGTCGCGGCGACGGGCTCCGTGTCGGCGGGAATCGGCCCCGCGCCGCCGCCGCGAGCGCGCTTCAGGGTGGACGCGGCTATGCGCCGTGCGCCAGCCACAGGCGCAGCTTTTCCTCCAGCGCCTTCGGCACGATGGGTTTGGCGATGTAGTCGTTCATGCCGGCTTCGAGGCAGCGCTCGCGGTCGCCCTCCATCGCGTTCGCGGTCATCGCGATGATTTTCAGGTCCGCCATGCCCGGCCG
>CALRPY020000038.1:0-41744 GCA_943370145.1 Hydrogenophaga intermedia
TCGACTACTTCTGGATGTTCATCTACAACCACATGCCGCAGGCCCAGCTGATGAAGAGCCTGGAACTGCTGACCGAGAAGGTGTGGCCGAACTTCACCGACGCCATCGGCAGCGGTGGTGGCGTGACGAAGCTGCGCGCCCAGGCCTGAACACAAACATCTTCCATCGACTTGAAGGGGAGCTTCGGCTCCCCTTTTTTTGTCCCGCTGCGCGGTGCCGGCCGGAGTATCCGCTCAGGCGGGCGGCCCCCCTTTTCCGCCCTCACATGCCGGCGACGTCCAGCGTCCGCGTCCAGTGCCGGCCCTTGGAGTCAGTCACTTCGGCGGTGAGCTTCGCACCCTCACGAGCGCGCAGGAAGAAACGGAAGCTCGGGTCTTCGCTGACTGATATTCCCGTTTCCGCGGTCAGGATCGACTCCCCGTCCAGCATCACGCGGACCTTCTTCACGTAGTGCGCGGGGCGCACCGCATAGATGCGGTAGTCCATCTGCATGCCGGTGATGTTCGGGTGGCGAATCATCAGCTGTGTCGCGATTTCGTCGCCGCGCTCCTTGCCGCCGCCCAGCGTGCGGATCTGCATCTCGCCCAGGTGCTTCATCGCCGCGCCGTAGTCCGTTGCGAGCGGCGCCGCGCAGCCGCCCTGGGCCTTCACGAAGTTGGTGACCATGTGATGTTCGCCGGTGTTCAGCACGGCGACCGCGCGCACGTTCGTGTAACGATCGATACGGACCCGCAGCGCCAGGTCCGCGCGCCCCGAGCGCGGCGTGAAATCGAAGCGACCAACCAGCGGTTCCGGGTTCTGGTCGACGAAGAGGTATATCGTGCGAATGTGGCGCGCCGGCGTCTGCGGAATCGCGGCCTTGATGCGCACGGGGGTCACCGCCGCGTCCTCGGCGCGATAGGGGGTCAGGAGGTCGAACACCGTCTTGTCCTCGACGATTGTGACGTCCTTGAAATAATGCGGCTTGAGCAGACTCGACCAGGTGTCTGCCGCCGACTGCTGCGCGTGGGCTGCCTGCGTCAGCAGGATCAGTCCCAGGCCAGCCAACAAGCCTCGCCAGCGCGTGCGCATGCTCGCCCTCTCCGCTTTGCCATGCCGTGCATGCTAATCGCCCCGACGCGGCACGGCGAGTGCCGCGCATTGCGGGCTCACGGGGGGAAGCCGATAATCCAGGCGTGTCCCAACCCGCACCGGGCTGTCCCGCAGATGACCACAGCACAGGAAGCGTCCGTCACCCCGCTGGTAC
Organism: Hydrogenophaga intermedia; assembly: GCA_943370145.1. Classification (GTDB taxonomy): domain Bacteria; phylum Pseudomonadota; class Gammaproteobacteria. Next base: position 1,247 of record CALRPY020000038.1, read on the forward strand.
GCGTGCGACTGCCATCGACGCTCGCGACGCGCGCGGGCGTCGACCGCCTGTCCGAAGTGCGGGCGAAGACCGTCGGCGCCGCGCTCCGGGCGATCACTGCCCGCCATCCCGGACTCGAGCCGCTGATCTGGCTCGGCGCGCATGCGCTGAACCCAAACGTGATGGTCTTCCACAACGAGGAACTGGTGCGCGACGACAGCCTGGACAGCGCACTCGCGGGCCACGACATGATCGACGTCGTCCCGGCCGTGGAGTCCGGCTGATCCGGCGCGCCCGCTGGCGCCATGGCGATACGGCGCAAGACTTCAGCGCGCTGGAGGGCAGTACGTGAGTGACCGGGACGACGACAACCTCCACGCGCTGGTCGACGCGCTGGCCCGCCAGTTCGAGGCCGCCGGCCAGCCCACGGAGCGTTTTGAAACGCACATCTCCATCGTCCTGCTCGCCGGCGACTTCGCCTACAAGTTCAAGAAGCCGGTGGATTTCGGCTTCCTCGATTTCTCCACCCTCGCCCGCCGCGCGCATTTCTGCGCGCTCGAGCTCACGCTGAACCGTCGCCATGCGCCCGCGCTGTATGTCGACGTGCTGCCCGTCACCGACGGCCCGACCCTGAACGGCCCGGGTGAACCGATTGAATACGCACTGCGCATGCGGCGTTTCGCGACCGCCGAGCGCCTCGACCAGGTCCTGCTGAGGGGCGCACTGGCGCGCGACGAACTGGCCGCGATTGCGTCGGCCCTCGCCGACACCCACGCCCGCGCCCACGCGGCCCCGGCGCCCGTCAGCAGCATTTTCGGCGCGCCGACGCTGGTCCGCCGCCAGATGCTCGACGGCCTTTCCGTCCTCCTCGATGCCCTGCCCCACGGCGATGGATTCGTGGGCGCGCTCGAAGCCTTGTGCATCTCCCACGTCGCTGCGATCGAGGACCGTCTGCAGCGCGGCCACGTGCGCGACTGCCACGGTGACCTTCACCTGTCGAACATCGTCCGCTTCGAGGGTCGCTGGCTGCCCTTCGACTGCATCGAGTTCAGTGACGAACTGCGGTACATCGACACGGCCAGCGATCTCGCCTTCCTGCTGATGGACCTGGACGTGCGCGGCCATGGCGCGGACGCGAACAGGCTGCTCAACGAATACCTGACGGTGTCCGGCGATTTCGGCGCGCTGTCGGTGCTGAACCTGTACTGCGTCTATCGCAGCGTCGTGCGTGCGAAGGTCGCGCGGCTGCAGCAGGGTGCGGCGCCGGCGGGCGACAGCGAAGCCGGGCGCAGGGTGCGGGCCCACATCGCGCTCGCCAGGCGTTACCTGGCGCGCACGCCTCCAGCCGCGCTCTACATCACCCACGGCGTGTCCGGCAGCGGCAAGTCGTGGCTCGCGGCGCGCATCGCCGGTGCCCGCGGCTTCGTCCACGTGCGCTCGGACTATGAACGGCGCCGCCTCGCCGGCCTCGCGCTGAACGCGGCGAGCCATAGCGGGATCGACGGCGGCCTGTACGCCACCGCCACCACGGATGCGACCTACGAACGACTGGCCCAGATTGCGATGACGACCCTGCGCGCAGGCTACACCGCGCTCATCGATGCGAGCTTCCTGCGCGCACGGCATCGCGCGGCGCTCGAAGCGGTCGCCCGCGAATGCGGGGCGCGCTTCGGGATCCTCGACTGCGACGCACCGGAGTCGGTGCTGCGCGAACGCATCGTGGCCCGTCGCCAGGCCGGCCGCGATCCGTCGGAAGCGACGCTCGCAGTCCTCGACTACCAGCTGCGAACGCGCGACGCGCTCACCACGCGCGAACGGGCCCATGCGTTGACGGCCGCGACCCTGGACGACGCGTCCATCGCCGCGCTGCCGGGTTGCTGTCGCCTGCCCGCGCCGTGATTCGCGGTCTCCGGACCCTCAGGTTCGGATGAACGCCGCGCGTCGCGCATCTCGCCGCAGTTCGGCGAGATCCTGCGCATCCGGCAACTGCGGCCGATCCCGCTCGGCATTGACCAGGCACAGGAAGCCCAGGGTCTCGTCGTCCGGCGCGCGGAACTGGTGCCAGGTCATCGGCGGCACCTGCACGAGATCGTGCATCGCGATCGGAAATATCTCGTCCCCGACCATGCACTCGCCGCGCCCACGCACGACCATCACGGCGTGCACGTGTGCATGGCGTTCCAGCGTCGTGTGGCCGCCCGCGGCGACCTCGAAGTAGCGCAGCTGGCAGGCCAGCGCCGGGTCCTCGAACAGCACCTGGCGGGTGACATCGCGAAACGGCGCGCTGCCGTCCTGCTTGTAGGCGAGCACGGGGACGTCCTGCCACTGGCCCTCGTCCAGGCGCGCGCGATGATGTTTCGGCGTCATGTCATTCACTCCTCTGCGACAGCGTGCGTACGCTGTCCGCGAATTCACGGCTGCGCACACCGAGTGCGCTGCCGGCGGAAAGCAGCGCGCCGCCAATCAGCAGGATCACGTCGCGCCCGTAGAACTCGAGCATCTCGGGCACCCTGCCGACATTCATTCCGCCGGCCGGCACCGGGGCCGTCGCGCGGAAGTTGCGCCAGGGCGCGCGCGCGGCGTGCGCCAGCGCCTCGCAGGCCTCGCGACTGTAGCTGAAGCGGCCGCCGTAGTTGGGGAAGATCGTCGCATCCGCACCCAGCAGGCGGAACAGGCGACCCAGCAGCAATGGCGGATGAATGCGTGCGGCGCCACCCAGCGCCGGGTGCGCCAGCACGGGCACCTCGAGGTCGTGTTCGACCATCTCCTGGAAATGCGCAAGCCCCATCAGCATCGGGCACGCGAGCACCATGCCGACACCCTCCTCGCGCACGATCTTCAGTTGCTCGCGCATCTGCCGCGGACCGCCGGACAGCGAGGGCGCGTAAACGCTGTGTCCGCCGGTCTCAGCGTTCGCGCGGCGCACCGCCTGCTGGCAGGACACGACGCGCGCGGCGAACGGCGCATAGGCCTGGTTCGCGATGCCGTGGTCGTCCTTGATGATGTCGATGCCGGCGCCCGCGAACACGCCGCACAAGCGGCCGAGATCCGTGGCGGGCAGGCCCTGCGGCTTCAGCGCGGTCATGGTCAGGGCGCGCCCTGCGGCGCCGACACACTCGCGGATGCCCTCGATGCCGAAGCGCGGGCCCGTGAAACCGGCGAGAAAATCGTCGGGCAGGCCGACGTCGACGAGTTCGACGTCCTCCTGCAGCGAACAGTTGCCGAACAGCATGTTCATCGTCTGCCCGATTTCGCCGCCGGTGGTGGCGGTCGCGATGCCGAGCACGACCGCGAAACGACGCGGGGCGATCTCGTTGATGCTCTCGACGGTCGCGACGATGTCGCGGCGCACGTACTCGCTGCCGACCGCCTCGAGCGGCATTTCGATGCTCTGCTCGAGCGCCAGCGCGCGTGCGCGCGCGTCGATGTCGGCCGCCGAGGCGTGCAGGTGATAGATGGCGTGGAGTCTGCTCATGCGCCATTGTAACCCGGCCCTGCGCATTCATTCGCGGTTCACCCACCCGGTCGCAAATTCTGTCGCGACGGCCGGCATCGCGTCCGCGGGCCCGGCCCCGAAAAAAGAATGGAAAGGAAACGTGTCATGAACAAACACACGAACGGGAATTGCGCCGGCCGGCTTGCCGCGCTGTGCACCATCGTCGCGGCCCTTGCCAGCGGCAACGTGCTTGCGGATGACGATCGCGGCCATCGTGGCCGCGGAGACGGGCACCGGTGGTCACAGGGGCATGGCCACCATCACAGGCATCATCACAAGCGTCATCGTCACGACCACCACGCCTACCGGCCGGTCGTGCAGTTTCATTACGCACCGCCGCCGGTGGTGGTCTACCACGAACCACCGCCGGTCGTGGTCGAGCGCTACGTGGTGAGAGAGCCGGCCTATCCCGTCTATCCGTCCTACGCGCCGCCGGCGCCGGCCTACGGCGGCGGTAACCGCCTGCTGCCTGCGGCGGTTCTCGGCGCGGCCGGCGGCCTGCTCGGTTCGCAGGTGGGACATGGCGACGGTCGCGCGGCGGCCACGGCGGCCGGCGCGGTCGCCGGTTGGGTGCTCGGCAGCAACCTCGGCTACTGATATCGCCATCCCGCCCGCCGTCCGATCACGGGCGGCGGGTGCTTCGCGGCGAGACGCCGTGCCAACGCTTGTAGGCGCGGCTGAAGTTCGCAGGATCGCGGTAGCCCAGCGCGGCGGCGACGAAGCCGAGCTTGACCCGCGAATCCAGCAACAGTTCGGCCGCGCGTTCGCGCCGCGCGTCGTCGACCAGGCCCTGGTAGGACAGGCCGGCGGCCTGCAGGCGCCGGTGCAGCGTACGCATCGACATGTGCATCGCGGCCGCGGCTGCGCCGACGGTAGGCGGGATCCGGCCGCCGCTCGTGACATCGAAACTCCGCATCAGGTACTGCCTGAGCTGACCGACCACCGCGACGCCGTCGCCGTGGCGCAGGTCCTGCTCGCAACGGCTGCGCGCCGTGCGCCACAGCAGCGGGTCGTAGCCCACGTTCGGGATCTGCAGCCAGGTCGCGGGCACCACCAGCGCGTGCGCGCGCTGCCCGAAACGGAACTCGCAGCGAAAGCGCTTCTCGTAGCGCGTCGGCGCCACCGCCGGTGCGTGCGCGAATTCGATTGCCGCGCCAGCAATGCGCCCGCCGCGGACAGTGCGCAGGTAACCGAGCAGCGCGAGCAGCGGGATTTCGACGAGCACCCGGGCAAGCTCGCCCAGATCGAGCAGGGACCTGAGTTCCACGCGATAGCTCCCAGCCAGGCGCCGCCCGCGCCACGCGAGGTAGGGAATACGGGACGGCATGTAGCGCAGGAAGACGTCGAGGCCATCGCCGAGGGTCGGCGCGCTGAACAGCGCCGCGGTCAGCGGGCCGTGGAAATGCTCACCGATGGTCTCTGCCCAGGCGAGATGCCAGTCGCTGCGCGCCGTCATCGCAATTGAATTGCGCGCGCAGATCAGCTGCTGCCGGACGGTGATGGGATCGTCGCGCTCGAGCACGTCGCGCAGCGCGAGCCCCGAGCCCCGCACCAGCCGCTCGGGATCGCGCGAAGCCTGCGCCATCAGGCGGACATAGGTGGCCGGCATCAGGCTGTCCAGGCGCGCGCTCATCGGCCAGAGTGTGGCACGAAATGACCAGAAAATGGCAGCCGCCGCCCTCACCCGCGGCGGGCCGGCTGATTACTCTCAGGTCCTGCACCGGGCGGCCGCCGGCCGTACCCGCCAGACAGCTGCCGAAGGAGAGTCGCTGATGAAGTTCCACTGGTTCAACCTGATGCCCTGGCCTTATCTGCCGGACGATTTCACGGAGAAGCACCGCAGCGTATGGGTCGACGTCGATTCCCGGCTCTTCGATCCGGTGAAGGCCAACCGCGTCTACAACGATTACCTCGACCTGCTCGAGTTCGCAGAGGAACTCGGCTACGACGGACTGGGGATCAACGAGCACCACCAGAACGCCTATGGCCTGATGCCGTCGCCCCAGCTGATGGCGGCGACGCTCGCGCGCCGCACCCGCGAAGCGTCGATCCTGCTGCTCGGCCAGTCGATCGCCCTGTACGACCCGCCGACGCGGGTCGCCGAGGAAATGGCGATGATCGACTGCATCTCGGGTGGTCGCCTGATCTCGGGCTTCCCGGTCGGCAGTTCGATGGACGACAACTATGCGTGCGGGGTGAATCCGGCAACGCTGCGCGAGAAATACCTCGAGGGACATGACCTCATCCGGCGCGCATGGTCGGATCCGGACGTCTTCGCGTGGAACGGCAAGCACTACAAGATGCGCTACGTGAACCTGTGGCCGCGGCCGATCCAGAACCCGCCGCCGATCTGGGTGCCGGGCGGCGGTTCGGTCGAGACCTGGGATTTCTGCGCGGAGCACAACTACAACTACAGCTACCTGTCGTTCAGCGGCTACATCCGCGGCCAGCAGCTGATGGAGGGTTTCTGGCGTCGCATGGAAGAACTCGGCACCGAGTTCAACCCCTACCAGGCCGCGTTCGCGCAGCAGATCTGCGTGGCCGAAACGGACGCCGAGGCGCAGCGCCTCTACGAGAAGCACGCGCGCTATTTCTTCTCGCGCTGCCTGCACATCCATCCGGGCTTCGCCGACGCGCCGGGCTACCGCACGGAAGCCACGATCCGCGCCGGGCTGCAGACGCAGATGGCCGGCCAGTCGTCCGCGCTGAACCAGGCTGCCTCGCTGTCGTGGCAGGAAATGATCGACAAGGGCTACATCATCGCCGGCAGCCCGGACTCCGTGTGTGAACAGATGGAGCGCGTCGCGAAGGGCCTCAAGGTCGGCCACCTCGTGTGCCTCCTGCATTTCGGCGACATGCCGAACGACGTCTGCCGCTACTCGACCGAGCTGTTCGCGCGCAAGGTCATGCCGAGGGTGCGCCCGATCTGGAACGAGTACGAGGACCACTGGTCGCCCAAGCCGATGCCGCGCCAGGACCGCGCGGTGCCGCGCACGATCCCGGCCGCCGACGCCGGCGCACCGGCCACCGTCGCGAGGGCCGGCTGATGGAAGCAACGACAATCAAGGTCGGGCCGCTGGGACGGCAGGTCCACTACTTCCGCGCGGGCTGCGGCGACCCGCTGCTGTATCTCCATCACATGCTGGGGCTCAAGGGCTTCGAGCCGGCGCTGGTGGAGCTGTCGCGTCACTACGATGTGATCGCGCCTTTCGCACCGGGCTGGGGACCGGCCAAGGACGACCTGCCCGACATCGATCCGGGCCCGCTCGACATCACGCTGCACAACGGCGACCTGCTCGACGCGCTGGGCATCGAGTCGTCACACGTCGTGGGCATCAGTATCGGCGCCTGGATGGCGGCGGAACTCGCCGCCATCCAGCCCCGGCGCGTACGCAAGCTGGTGCTGGTGAATCCGCTGGGCCTGTGGCTCGAGGATGCGCCGGGCGAGGACCCCTTCGCCCAGCATCCCGGCTTCCCGTCACGCGCGCAGTTCTCGGAACCGCGCATGCGTGAGCGGCTGCTGATGGAGGGGCGGGATAGGATGGACGCGCACGTGGAGGAGCTGCTCAACCTGCGGGCCGCCGCGAAGTTCCTGTGGCCGATTCCGGACACCGGGGTCAAACGTCGCCTCGGGCGCATCAAGGCGCCGACCCTGGTGGTGACCAGCGAGCTCGACCGCATCGTGCCGGCAGCCCATGGGCCGGCCTGGCAGGCCGGGATTGCCGGCGCGCGCCTCGCGACGCTCCCCGGCGCCGGACACGTCGCCGAGCTGGAGCAGCCCGAGGCGTTCGCGCAGCGGGTGCGGGAGTTCGTGCAGTAACGGGACGGACGCCACCCGCGCCGGGCAAGGCGCGGGTGGCGGGCCGAACGCCCTACTTCTTCTTGATGCCCTCGATGCTGATTTCGAGGTCGAGGCTCGCGGACGCCGGACCGAGGTCGTAATCCATGCCGAAGTCCTTGCGCGTCATCTGGTAGGTTCCGACGAAACCGGCGCGGTAACCGCCCCACGGGTCGGCGCCCTCGCCGACCTTCTTCATGTCGATCTCCACCGGCTTCTCCACACCGTGCACCGTCAGCACGCCGGCGAGCTTGCCGCCGTTCGCGTCGCCCTGGTAACCCGTGCTCTTGAAGCTCGCCTTCGGAAACTTGTCGACGCCGAGGAAGTCACCGCTGCGCAGGTGCTTGTCGCGCTCGGCGTGATTGGTGTCGATCGTCGCGGTGTCGACGACGACGTCGATCGCGCTCTCGGCGGGCTTCTCGGCGTCGTACTTGAAGTTGCCGGACACGCCGTTGAAGCGGCCATACATCCAGCTGTAGCCGAGGTGCTGGATGCGGAACTGCACGAAGGAATGCGTGGGGTCGATTTCGTAATCGGCAGCGATTGCGTTGCCGGACAGCGCACAGGCCGCGCCCAGCACGAGGCCGGACAGCACGGAAGTATCAAAACGCATGGGTCTCTCCCAGGTTGGTGTGGTTGAAGTTTGTCGTCGACGCCTGCGCGCGGACGGACCGGAACAGATAACAGTCCATGGCGATCGCGCCATGCATGAAACCGTGATGGACGCGCTCGGCGGACCAGGACACGCCCGCCGCGCCCAGCGCGACGTAGAGCGGCAGCAGGTGCTCGTCGGTCGGGTGCGCGCGCCCGGCGCCCGGCGCCCGCTCGCGATAGGCAAGCAGCGCATCGAGATCGCCGTCGGCCAGGTGCGCGGCGAACCACTCGGAGAATTCCTCGGCATAGGTTTCCACCGGTGCGTCCACCGCGTGACGCTGGCGCCGGAAATCCTGCAGGTTGTGCGTCATCGATCCGGACCCGATCACCAGCACGCCGGTCGCGCGCAGCGCGCACAGCACGCGGCCCAGGCGCCAGTGGTAGGCCGGCGAGCGCCCGGGGTTGATCGAGAGCTGCAGCACCGGCACGTCGGCGGCCGGATACATCAGCGAAAGCGGCACCCAGGCGCCATGGTCGAATCCACGGCCCGGATCCGCCACGGCGGCGTAACCGGCGGCAGCCAGCAGCTCGACGAGTTCGCCCGCCAGCGCGACCGCGCCGGGCGCCGGGTAGCGCAGTTCATACAGCGGCGCCGGAAAACCGAAGAAATCGTGGATTGTCGCCGGCCGCTCGGCGCCGGTGACCCGCACCTCGTCGGCTTCCCAGTGCGCCGAGACGATGATGACCGCCCGCGGACGGCCCAGCATCCTGCCGAGCCCAGCGAGGAAGCTTCGCGCGGGGCCGTCGTCCAGCACCAGGGTCGGCGCGCCGTGCGACACGAACACGGCCGGCATGGGCTGGTCGGCTGTCAGGGTTTGGGCTTGCGGCATGGGGTGATTATCAAAGCGCCGCTTCCACCTTACAATCCGGCTTTATCGAAACAGTTTGTTTTTGATTTCAGGACAATAAGGGCACAAGCCGCATGGACAGACTGCACGCGATGCTCGCGTTCCGCGCCGTCGCCGACACCGGCAGCTTCTCCGTCGCCGGGCGGTCTTTGGGGCGTTCAAAGACGGTCATCAGCAAACTGGTGGCGGATCTGGAGAGTCACCTCGGGGCGCGGCTCCTGAACCGCACGACGCGCAGCGTCAGCCTGACCGAGGTTGGCCGCCAGTACCATGCCCGCTGCGTGCAACTGCTGGCGGACCTCGACGAGATGGAGGGCATCGCGCGCGAGGCGCAGGCGTCGCCGCGCGGGCACCTGAAACTTGCCGGCCCGCAGACCTTCGGCGAGCTTTACCTGGTGCCGGCGCTGAGCGCCTTCGCGGTGCTGCACCCCGGGATCAGCGTCGAGCTGACCCTGACGGACCGCTTCGTCGATCTCGTCGAGGAACGCTTCGATCTCGGCATCCGCATCGCCGACCTGCCCGACTCGACCCTGATCGCGCGGCGCCTCGCGGACATGCGCCTCATCGTCTGCGCGGCACCGGCCTATCTGGCCGCGCACGGCCAGCCGGCGCAGCCGCAGGACCTCACGCACCACGAATGCATCATCGACACGAACTTCAGGCAGCCCTGGCTGTGGCCCTTCGAGCGCGACGGCCAGCGCTCGACCGTGCGGGTCACCGGGCGCTTCAGCGTCAACAGCGCACGCGCCGCCTGCGATCTTGCGGTGGCCGGCGCCGGCATCGTGATGGCGCCGAACTTCGTGGCCGATCCGCACATCGCGGCTGGCCGCCTGCGGCCGCTGCTGACCGCCCACGCATCCGCGCCACGGGGCATCTACGCGGTGTACCCGCACCCGCGGCACGTCGCGCTGCGGCTGCGCGTGCTGATCGATTTCCTGGTCGCGCGAATGGGCCCGCCGGCCGGCTAGCAGCGCTCGAGCAGGCGTGCGAGGCCCGGATAGTCGCCGGCTTCGATCAGGTTACGCTCAGCGCTGTCCCCGAGACGCTCGCCGCTCGCCATGCGCGTGCGCGCGGTATCGGCATCGACGATGCGCAGGCCGCCGATCGCCGCAAGCCCGCGCGCGAACAGCACGTCGGGAAACACGCCGGCGGTGGGTCCGATGAGCGTCACGCGACGCGCGCGGCGACACCAGCCGAGCATTTCGTCCAGGGAGTCGTTGATCAAGGTCGCGCCCGTGACAATCACTTCATCGCAGGCGTCGAGGACCGCGGGGTCCAGGCTTATCTCGAGACCAGGCTCGGCGCGCACCATGTGGGCCTTGCGTTCGACCACCGTCACCCGCACGCCGGCTTCCCGCGCGCGGCGCACCAGCGGCGGAAAATTGCCGACCATGCCGAGCCGGAGTCCGGCGTCGAGCCGGATGCCGGCCATCGAATCGGCGGCCGGCGGCGGCACATAGCCCGCGCGCGCATGCACGCACGCGGTGATCGCCCCCAGCGCCGCCAGCGCCAGCGAGCGCTCCGCGTCGTCGTCCGTCGCATAGCGGCGGGCGAGTGCCAGGGGATCTGCGCCGACGAGGTCCGCCGCCCGATAGCGCTGCGCCATGCCCGCCTGGCTCGCCCCCATCCACGCGTAGTACAGCCCGGCACTGCCGTCCGCCAGCGCGACTAGGCCGAACTCCGCGTCACGATGCGCGGCGGGACGGGCATCGGGTACGTGGACCTGCGTGACGCGCGGCAGCGGCATGCGTTCCGCGACGCGCGCCGCGGCAGCCAGCAGATCATTCCTCAGCGACATGGACCAAAGCCCCTCCACACACCCCCGGGCAGTTTCCGACAGCGCGAGCGGGCTTGCTATAGTCGCCGCCATCCCGAGCCACCGCAGGAGTACCGATGGGCACGCGCGTCAACACGATGTACAACGCCAACGCCTTCAAGCTGGGCCTGTTCTCACCGAACTGCGCCGGCGGCATGGCGGTGACCAAGGTGCCGGAACGCTGGGACGCAAGCTGGGACAACAACCTCAGGCTCGCCCGGCTGGCGGATGAAGTGGGTATCGAGTTCCTGCTGCCGATCGCGCGCTGGGCAGGCTACGGTGGCGAGACGGACTTCCAGGGCATGTCACTCGAAACGATCACCTGGGCCGCCGGCCTGCTCGCGCAGACCAACCGCATCAGCGTGTTCGCGACCGCCCACACGGCGTTCACCCATCCGCTGGTCGCCGCGAAGCAGTTCGCGACGATCGACCACATCGCGCACGGGCGCTTCGGACTGAACATCGTCTGCGGCTGGAACCAGCCGGAGTACGAGATGTTCGGCATGGAACTGCCCCAGGATCACGATCTCCGCTACCGCTACGGCCAGGAGTGGTGGGACGTCATCCGTCGCGCCTGGCAAGCGACGGAGCCCTTCGACTGGGACGGCGAGTTCTTCCACCTGAAGCACGCGCGCTGCACGCCGAAGCCGGTCGGTGACTCGCTGCCGCCGGTGATGAACGCGGGTTCGTCGCGACAGGGTCGTGAATTCGCGGCACGCAACTGCGATTTCCTGTTCACCGTGATGATCGATCCCGACCGCGGACGCGAGGACGTGCGCGCGATCCAGGCCTACGCGCTCGCGGAGCACCGCCGCCGGCTGCAGGTGTTCACCACAACCTACGTGGTGTGCCGGCCGACGCGGCGCGAGGCCGAGGAATACCATCATCATTACGCCGTCGAATGCGCGGACGTCGAGGGCGTGGAGCGACTGATGACCCTGCAGGGCATGCATGCCCAGTCATTTCCGCAGGAAATGATCGATGCGCTACGCGTGCAGTTCGCCGGCGGGCACGGCGTTTATCCGTTGATAGGCGACCCGGACAGCATTGCGAACGAGATCGAACGCATCCACGCCGCAGGCTTCGCCGGCGCGACGCTGGCTTTCGTCGACTACCTCGCCGAGTTGCCCTACTTCGCCAGCGAAGTCCTGCCACGGCTCGCGAGGAAAGGACTGCGGCGCTTATAACCCGTCGCCGAAACTTTTCGCTACAACGCGCGCCTTGCGATCACGCGATGCGGGTCTAGACTTTGAACTGTACCCAGTGCGGTGGGCATATCGCACAAGGAGAAACACGGAGCCGATGGATTGTGCGCGCGCCGCACAGTCCGGACTGGCAGGCGCTGATGAGCGATCGTGCCGTCTGCCTGAATGGCAAGCCAGGTGACGAACATCGCCTCCGTCGACGTAAACCTCCAGACCGCAGACCCCGCGCAAGGCGGGGTTTGCTTTTTGGCGCGGGCTTCATGATGCCCGGTCGTTCGGCGCGGCGCCGGACTGCGCGCCCCGGCCCGGTTCAAGCCCTCTTCCCCGTGGACGATAACCCGGGCTGTACCCACCATCGGCCGGGGAATCATGCTCACGAGTCCACTCCGACGGGCGTCCGCGCACGGGTCGAAGCTGTCGCGCCTGCAGTCGGCCCAGGCGGCGGACACACGGGAGCGGGTGCTGCTCGTCGACGATGATCCGGCGGTCGGCCTGCTGCTCGGGGATTACATCGCCGAAATCGGCGGCTTCAGCCTCGACGTTGCCACCACGCGGGCCGAGGCCATGCGCCGCGTGCGGCCGGATCCGTCGCGCTATTTCTGCGCCGTGGTCAATCACGCGCTGCCGGACGCGCCTCTCGGCACGGCCATCGATGCGCTCGACGCCCTCGGCCTGCCAATCATCGTGCTGACCCGGGATCCCGAGTCTGGCGGGCTCGACAGGCTGCGGGGCAGCCGCATCGTGGACTACGTGGTGAAGCACGGCGCCCACGAGATCGAGCACATCGCCTACCTGCTCGGGCGGCTGCGCGAGAACCGCAAACGCAAGGTGCTGGTGGTCGATCCCGTGCGTGACTATCGACGTCACGTGGCCGCGCTGCTCGAGCGCTGCTTCTACTCGACGCTGCAGGCGCGCGACGCTTCTGAAGCGCTGGCAGTGCTGCAGGCCAACCCCGATCTCACGCTCGTGCTGACCAGCCTGGATCTGCCGCACGGCAGCGGCTTCGACCTCATCGGCGAGATTCGCCGCCGTTACCGCCGCGAGGATCTCGCGGTGATCGGACTGGCCGACGACAGGTCGGCGGGCATCCCGGCGCGTATCCTCAAGGCCGGCGGCAACGACTTCCTGCCGAAGGCGTTCGAGATCGAGGAGTTCTACTGCCGGGTCACGCAGAACACGAACATGATCGGCTACCTGCGCCAGATCCGGGACTCGGCGAACCTCGATTTCCTGACCGGGCTGTGCAACCGGCGCCACCTGTTCGAACTCGGCGAGCGACTCCACGCCCGCGCCCGTCACGGCCGTATCCACCTCGCGGCGAGCATCATCGATGCCGATCACTTCAAGCGCATCAACGACACCTACGGCCACCAGGCCGGCGACCTTGCGCTGCAGGGAATCGCGCGCCGCCTGGCGTCGACCTTGCGGGTGGATGACGTGGTCGCCCGCTACGGCGGAGAAGAGTTCGTCTGTCTCGCGGTCCTGGAAGATCCCGCCGGGGTGGGCGCGGTGTTCGAGCGCGTGCGGGAGGGCATCGCCGCCCTGCGCTTCCCCGCCGCCGGCGGGGAGTTCCCCGTCACCGCGAGCCTGGGCGTGACGACCACGCCGTGCGAGAGCCTCGAGGCGATGCTCAAGCGCGCCGACGAAGCGGTGTATCTCGCGAAGAAGGCCGGGCGCAACCGCGTGGTCGTCGCCTGATGCCGCGTCAGCCGGCAGCGCTCATGCGGCGCTGGAAGTCCCAGCTCGTCACCCGGCGAGGCGTGATGCGGATGATGACCTCGGTGCTCACGCGGGACAGCAGCCACTGGCGGAGCCGCCGGTCACGCCCTTCGAGGAAGCGGTCGGCGAGTTTCTCCAGCAGGGTCGTCGCGTCCTCCTCGAGCACGCGCGCCTCGCCCTGCCCGCTGAGGCCTCGATACGGCGGCGCGCACACTGCGATTTCGAAGCCGACGCGGGGGTTCTGGCGCAAGTGCAGGCAGGCCAGCGCCGAGCGCTGCGTGCAGCACAGCCAGTGTCCGTCGATGTACAGGCTCCACAGCGACGTGATGTGCGGATAGCCCTCGGCGTCCAGCGTCGACAGGCGGAGCGGTACGCGGGTGGCCTCGAGGAACTCGATCGCCTGACCGGCATTCCAGGCACTTTTCGGGCTCAACACCGCGGCGAGTGCCGCTTCGCCGGGTTGCATGGGAATATCCGCCATCTGCTCGCTCCGCTTCGTGCGCTGACTGGGGCCGCCTAGCATAGCCCGCCGCCGGGGCTGCGCAGTATCCTCCGTGCATGAACTCGGGATGCCCTCCACTGCGATGCACCAGCCACGCTGCCCCGGGAGCAGCAGCTCACGGGGAGAACAGGACGTGGTGATCGACGAAGCGGGCGCGCAGTCGCCACGCGCGCTGAGCGGGGCAACCTGGGAAGCCGTGACCGACGCCGTGATGGGCGGCCTGTCGCGGGCGTCGCTGCGGGCGGAACACATCGCGGGCAGGCATGCGCTGCACCTGCTGGGAGACGTACGCCTCGAGAACGGCGGCGGTTTCGTGCAGTGCGCGCTGGATCTGGCAAGCCCCGGCATGGCGTTCGATGCCAGCGGCCATGCCGGCATCGAGCTGACCGTGCTCGGCAACGGGGAGACCTACGGGCTGCACCTGCGCACGACGGCGAACCGGCAGCCCTGGGAATCCTGGCGGCAATCCTTCACCGCGACCGGCACCTGGCAGACGCTGCGCCTGCCGTTCACCGGCTTCCTGCCCCACCGTTGCACGGGTTCGCTGGACCTGGCCCGGCTGCGGCGGGTGGGCCTCGTCGGCATCGGCCGCGCGTTTCGCGCCGACATCGCGTTGAGCCGGATCGCGCTCTACCGCGCCGACGCCGCCTGAGCATGGCCGGCGTGCAGGCCATTGGTCCGCCCGTCACGCGGCAGCGTAAGTCCACCATGCCCCGAAGCCGCGTCACCGTCTGGTTCGACGGCGCCTGCCCCCTGTGCCGGCGCGAAATCGCGCTGATGCGACGCCTGGACCGCCACGGGGCACTGCAACTCATCGATGTCAGCGGTGGGTCGACGAGCTGCCCTCTCGACCGCGCCACGCTGCTTGCCCGCTTTCATGCGCAGGTCGACGACGGTCCGATGCTGGACGGTGCGGCGGCCTTCGCCGCAGTGTGGCGCGCGCTGCCGGGATTGCGGCTGCTCGGCAGCGCGGCGCGCTGGCCCCCGCTCGCATGGCTGCTGGAGCGCGCCTACGAGGTCTTCCTGCGTCAGCGGCCGCGGCTGCAGGCGCTGGCCGCACGCTGGCTGGACCACCGATGAAGCGGAACGCGAACGGCCCCTGCCCGGCAAAGTCCGCGTTGCCGTCCAGGGCATGTGCAAGGTGTGGACGCCCCTTCACCTGGCGTCGCAAATGGGCGCGTGATTGGGCGGACGTCAAGTACTGCTCGGAGCGCTGCCGTCGCGCGCCCGAAGCACGACGCTGACACGCCGGCGGACCCGGCCCCACGCGCCGTCACCACGCTGCCGGCCCGGCTCGACGGCCAGCCTGCTTCACAGCGTCGCCGCAATGTCCCCGTATAATGCCAGGACCTACGACGGGAGCAGCGCAAGCATGGCCGGTATCTTCAAGGCGTACGACATCCGCGGAATCTACGGCGACACCCTCACGGACGACATCGCGACGCGCATCGGGCGCGCCTTCGTCGACTTCCTCGGCTGCCGCAAGGTCGTCATCGGCCGCGACATGCGCAGTCACTCGCCGATGATGTTCGCCGCGCTCGCGCGTGGCGTGACGATGCAGGGCGCGGATGTCGTCGACGTCGGGATCTGCAGCACGCCAATGTGCTATTTCGCGAATGGCAGCCTTGGCGCCGACGCGAGCATCATGATCACCGCGTCGCATAATCCGGGGGAATGGAACGGCATGAAAATCTGCCGTGAAAGCGCCATTCCGATCAGCGGCCCGACGGGCATCGAAGCGTTGGAAAAACTGGTCAACGACAACGCGCTCAAGCCGGCCGCGGCGACGCCCGGCGTCATCACCGATCATGACATCGCACAGGCCTACAACGCGCACATCCGCGCGTTCGCGGACATCCGGCGTCCGCTGCGGATCGCGGTCGACTATGCGAACGCGATGGGCATCGTCGAGGCGCGCGCGCTCGATGGCCTGTTCGACACGCGCGCGCTGTTCGACACGCTCGACGGCAGTTTCCCCAATCACGAGGCCAATCCGCTCGATCACGAAACCCTGGAGCCGCTGCAGCACCTCGTGCGGCACGAGGGCCCGTTCGACTTCGGCATCGCTTTCGATGGCGACGCCGACCGCGTCGGTTTCGTCGATGAACGCGGCGACATCGTGCCGATGGACCTCATCACCGCGCTGATTGCGCAGACGATGCTGAAAACCCGGAAAGGCACGATTTTCTACGACCTCCGCAGCAGCAAGGCGGTCGCCGAGGCGATTGCCGAAAGCGGCGGCACGCCGATGATGTCGCGCGTGGGCCACGCCTTCATCAAGCGTCAGATGCGCGAGGCGGACGCCCTGTTCGCCGGTGAACTCTCGGGCCACTACTACTTCCGCGAGAACTACTTCACCGAATCGTCGGCACTGGCGGTGATTTTCATCGCGAACCTCGTCAGCGCGAGCGAGATACCACTGTCCGCGCACATCGCGCCGCTGCGTCGCTACTCGCCCAGCGGCGAAATCAACTCGAAGGTCGCGGACGTGGATGCGGTGTTCGCGCGCCTGCGCGCGGCCTACCCGGATGCGCGCTTCACCGAACTCGACGGCCTCACCGTCGAATACGGCAGCTGGTGGTTCAACGTGCGCGCGTCGAATACCGAACCCCTGGTGCGGCTCAACCTGGAGGCCGGCACGCCGGCCGCGATGGCGGCGCGACGCGACGAGGTGCTCGCCCTGATCCGCGCCTGAGCCCGCTCAGAACACGACCGGCAGTTCGAGGTATGCGCGGTAGATGAAATCGCGATGGTCCAGGAGGCGCCGCGTCAGCGCGGCACGCACCACCGGGTGCTCGTTGGTATAGAGCGGACGGAAGAACGAAGCCATCGGGCAGAGGTCCTCGGGCAGCGGGTCGATGAGGCCGAGGAAGGTCGCCCAGTAGATGTCGAGGGCGGACAGGCGCCCCCCGACGAAGAAACGACGGCCCGCCGCCTGCTCCGCGGCCAGCTGCGCGTCGAGCAGGTTCATGATGTCGGCCATGCGGCCGGGCGCGGCGGCCAGGGCGGTGTCGTCGAGGCCGTACTTCTGGCCGAATTTCCGCCAGAAGTTGTACTCGGGACCGTCCTTGGCGAGCGGCTCCATGCCCATGTCGACCAGCATCAGGCGGCCCATCCAGCCAAAGCCGTTCTCGCCGCACAGTTCATTGGCGAGGCCGAACATCAGCACGCGCTCCGCGGGACGTTCGGGTATCAGCGAGGGTGTCGGCGCCAGGCGCTCCGCCAGGTACAGCTGTTCGATCCAGGTCGAGCGCGGCCGCTCGTCGTTCCAGACCATCACCGGCGCGCTCGACTGCGCCGTCCAGTCGCGGAGCTCGCTGTCCGCGCCGTCCAGCCCGAACTCGGTGTCGGAGCGCCCCTCACTCGCGCAGACCACGGGCGTGTAGGCGAGCTTCTTGACGTGGCAGATGCCCTTGCAGGCCTCGCGCCACATGCCGGGATCGGTGTAGGCTCCGAGCACGATGCGCAGCCCGGACATCCGGCGCGCCTCGGCGATGCTCGCGTACCGCAGCGTGATGTCGTTGATCCCGATCTCTCGACTCATGACGAAACTCCTGCGTGTTGGATGTGCCACGTCCGGCCGGCACGCGGCGTGGGTGGCCGCGGGACGGCGGGGACGGTTCAGCGCGCCGCTCGCGCGGGTCGCGACTGTTCGTGAAAGTAATCTTGTGGGCACTGGAGGAGCAAGCGATGCCTTCGTTCGATTTTCACTGCGAGGCCAATGGCCAGACCATCGAAGTGATGCTGAAGATGCATGAGGAGATTTCGACCTGGGGCGAACTCTGCGCCCGCAAGGGCATCCCGCCGGGAGACACGCCCGTCGACGCACCGATCGCCAAGGTCTTCACCAGCGCGGTGGTGATGGACAAGAAACGGATGGGCAGCGGCCACGCGAGCGTCGACATGTCGTTCACGGGCCGCCCGTCGATGTTTTCCGCGGACCCGCGCTGACGCGGGCCCACGGCGGGCGCCACTAGGGCCGCGGCAGGATGCCGCGGTCGATGAAGTTGCGCAGCCAGTAGCAGAACATGTCCTCGGTGTCGCAGACCTCGGTGAACCCGGCCTGGCGCAGCTTGATCGCGCTGACGAAAGCAGCCGGCGGCGGCTCGGTCGCGCCGTAGGCAAAGCAGAAGTCCGCGTAGTGGTGCGATTCACCAAGCAGGTCGCCCATCGCGACCTGGCGCAGCCCGTGCTTCGCGACCAGGGTGTTCCAGTGCGCGCCGTGCTGCGGCAACCAGGTCCCCAGCTGGCGCGGGCGATCAGGGCCGACTTTCACGCCGAGCGTGTCGGCCATCGCCGGCCACAGGTTCCGCCATTCGAAGACGTCGCCGTTGGTCACGTTGAAATGCTGGCCGAAGGCCGCCGGCGTGCGCGTCGCCCACACGAAGACATTCGCGAGCAGGCGCGCATCCACCGCTTCCCACACGTATGACACGCCGCCCGGGAAGGACATCGGCTCGCCCAGTTCGCGGCACACGGCGGCATAGGCGCCGATGACCGGGGCCAGGTTCATCGCGACGCCGTAGGCCGCGCCGATGATCAGCTGCGGGCGCAGGATCGTGAACTCGAAGCCGAGCGCCGCGGCCTGTTCCTTCAGCCAGTCTTCCTGCAGCCAGTAGAAATTCGCGTGCGGATCGCGCGGCGCCCGCTCGCGCGCGGGGATCGGCATCGGGTGCAGGTGGATGCCATAGGCCTTGGTACCCTGCAGCAGGCTCACGTGCTCTAGCTTGTGGCCGGGCTTCAGCAGCGGCGTCAGGCAGTTCCTGAGCATCGCGAGGTTGGTGTCCATCTGGTCGCGTTCCTGCCAGCCGCCGATGAGGCCCGGCTTCTCGAACAGCGCCGTGTAGACGACGTGGGTGACGTCGGCGAGCCTGCCGAGCGCATCCGCGCTCGCCGTTGCGTCACGCAGGTCGACCGCGAGGTGCTCGAACGAGCCCTGGACCTCGGGCGCCCGGCGGGACAGCGCGACGACCTGCCACCCCTCCCGGAGAAACGCCTCGACGGCGGCCATGCCCACGACGCCGCTTGCGCCGGCAATCAGTACTTTCTTCGTCATTCGTCGCTCCGCTGGAAATTCATCAGGAGCGCGGATGATACACAAGCCGCGGCGCGGTGGATGGACGCGTCAGGCGAGCGCCGCGCCCCCGGCCAGCGCGTATCGCGCTTCCATCGCGATCTCGAAGGAGCGCAGGCGGGCGCGGTGCTCGTAGATGGACGCGGTGACCATCAGTTCGTCGGCGCCGGTCAGCTCGATGAATGCCGCCAGCCTGTCGCGCACGGTGTCCGGCGCACCGACGACCGCATGGGCCAGCGTGCGATCGACCGCGGCCCGCTCGGCGGGCGACCAGTAGTCGTCGCCGAGTTCGCGCGGCGGCTGGATCTGGCTCGGCGCCCCACGATACAGGTTCGCGAACTGCTGCTGCAGCGACGTGAACAGGAAGCCCGCCTCCTCGTCGGTGTCGGCGGCGAAGACGTTCACCCCGACCATCGCGTGCGGCTGCGCAAGCTGCGCGGAGGGCTGGAAATGCGCACGATAGACGTGGAGCGCTTCGCGCAGCGCGTCCGGCGCGAAGTGCGAGGCGAAGGCGAACGGCAGGCCCAGGGCCGCCGCGACCTGCGCGCCGAAGAGGCTCGAGCCCAGGATCCACAGCGGCACCTCGGTGCCCGCACCGGGCACGGCGCACACCTGCTGCCCCGGCTGCACCGGCCCCAGCAGCGCCTGCAGTTCCATCACGTCCTGCGGAAAACGCTCCGCATTCGACTGCAGATCGCGACGCAACGCGCGCGCGGTGCGCATGTCCGAGCCCGGCGCGCGGCCGAGGCCGAGGTCGATCCGTCCCGGATACAGCGATTCCAGGGTGCCGAACTGTTCGGCGATCACGAGCGGCGAATGGTTGGGCAGCATGATGCCGCCCGCGCCGACGCGAATCGTCCGCGTACCGCCCGCGAGGTAGCCGATGACGACCGCGGTGGCCGCGCTCGCGATGCCCGGAATGTTGTGATGTTCCGCGACCCAGTAGCGCCGGTAGCCGAGGCGCTCCGCGTGCCGGGCGAGGTCCAGGGAATTGCGGAAGGCCTGGGCCGCGTTGCTGCCGGCCGGGATGGGTGCGAGGTCGAGGACCGAGAATGGAATCATGGAATCGTCACCGTGCCTGATTTCCCGATGATAGCGGTGTTGAGGCCATCTTGTAGCCCGCGTGCGGCGCCGTGCGCCGCCGGACCGCATGGACCGGGGAGATGGGTGAGCGGGCGAGGAGAGGGCCGCGATGAGCGCCGGCGGCACTGCTTCGATCGGGTGTGGGGAACCGCCTGGCCCGCGGGGCAGGCGCAATCGCCGGGCGTTTCCGGCACAGCACGAGCATTACACCCCCCAGCGGTTAAAATCCCCTGACTACCGCGGTGGTATTTCCATCGCCCAACGGAGCCCGGAGTCCACGCCCATGCCGCTCAGCCAGAACCGCTTCCAGCTCGCCGTCTTCGGCGTCAACGTCAGCCACGGCTGCACCATCTCCAGCGCCGAGCACGGCATCGAGGTCGACTGGGCCGAGTCGGTGAGGCTCGCGCGCAAGGCCGACGATCTCGGCCTGGAGGCGATGATCCCGGTGTGCCGCTGGAAGGGCTTCGGCGGCGAGAGCGAGTTCAATCACCGCACCTTCGAGACCTATACCTGGGCGGCCGGCCTCGCCCAGGCCACGCGCCGCATCCACGTGTTCGCGACGACCGCCGTGCAGTCCATCCACCCGGTGCTCGCGGCGAAACAGGCGGTGACCATCGATCACATCTCCGGCGGGCGCTTCGGCCTGAATGTCGTCGCCGGCTGGAACACGCACGAGGTCGCGATGTTCGGCGGCACGCAATATGGCCACGACGAGCGCTACGCGCTCACCGACGAGTGGATGGGTTTCATCAAGGACCTGTGGACGCGCGAGGGCGAATTCGGCTTCCATGGCCGATTCTTCGACGCGCCCCGCTGCTACGCCGAACCCAAACCCCTGCAACGGCCGCGGCCGCCGATCATGAGCGCCGGCGTCAGTCCCGCCGGCCGCCGCTTCGCGGCGAAGCATGCCGACATGAACTTCATCCTCGCGCCGAACCTCGACATCGCGCGCGAGACGGTCGCCGACGTGAAGCGCATCGCGCGCGACGATTACGGGCGGGAGGTCGAGGTCTGGGGCAACGCGGCCGTGTTCTGTCGCCCGACCCGGGCCGAAGCGCAGGACTACTACCGTTACGTCATTCACGAGCGCGGTGACCTCGTCGCCGCGGGCAACCTGCTCGACACCTTCACCGCCGAATCCGGCAGCCAGCTGACCGACCCGGCGCTGCGCGAGGCCTACCTCCGCAACATGATGGCCGGCTACTCAGGCTTCCCGGTGGTCGGCACGCCAGCGGAGGTGTGTGACTTCCTGCAGGCGATGGCCGACTGCGGCATGGCCGGTGCCACGCTGTCGTGGCCGGATTACGGCGCCGGCCTCGGCCAGCTCGAGACCGAGATACTCCCGATGCTCGAGGACCGCGGCCTGCGCCGGCCGCTGCGCGGCTGACGCGGGCGGGGCGAACCCGCTCAGGACACTGCGATCGGTTCGCGCGCGTTGCGCATCAGCATCGTCTTCAGGGTCCCGGCGTCGTGTGTCGGGGCCTGGCAGGCGTTGCCGCTGCAGAGATAGGCGGTGGGCTTGCCGTCGACGGCGCCGAGGCCCCGCGCGAAGGCATCGACCGGCCCCGCCGTGCCGAGCACCACGCGGTAGGGATGGTAGACGGCGTGGGCGGCGCCGAGCAGCGCGCGGCCTTCGGCGGAGGCGGGATCGCCGGCAATCACCACGCGCGAGATCGGGGCGAGCAGGAAAGCCGCAGCCTGCCACATGCTCGTCATCGCGCGCGGCATGTGGATCATCTGGCCGGTGAAGAGCTTCAGCGTCCTCGCCGCGGCGGCTTCGAAGTCCGCGCGCTCCGTGATCGCGGCAAGCTTCAGCAGGCTGCGACAGGCCATCGAATTGCCCGAGGGCTCGGCGCCGTCGTAGTCGTCCTTCAGGCGCAGGATAAGGTCCCCGGCCGCCGCGGTGCTCATCCAGAAACCGCCAACCTCGGGGTCGTGGAAGCGCTCGATCATGCGCTCCGCGAGCGTCACCGCGAACGCGAGATGGGCCGGGTCCAGCGTGACCTGGTAGAGCTCCACGACACCGTGGAGCAGGCAGGCGTGGGACTCGAGCAGTTGTGTCGAGTCACGCGCGCCGTCGCGCCAGCGATGGAAAAGCGTGCCGCTGGCCTCGTCCCACAGCGCCGAGCGCAGGAAATCGAAGTTCGCGCGCGCGGCGTCCAGCGCGCGGTCGTCGGCCAGCACCGCCGCGGCGCGCGCGACGGCCGCCAGCATCAGCCCGTTCCACGACGCGAGCACCTTGTCGTCGACGTGGGGACGCACGCGGCCCTGGCGCGCGCGCAGCAGCTTGCCCTTCACCGCCTGCAGTGGGCGCGCTTCCGACGCCGTCGGCGGCGAGACGATCGCCAGCACGTTCTGCCCGCGCAGCGGCTCGGGGTCGCTGTGATCGACGAAATTGCCCTGCGCGGTGATGCCGAACACGCGTTCGGCGAGCGCGAACTCCTCCGCGCTCAGCAGCGCCGCGAGTTCGTCGCGGGTCCAGCAGTAGTACTTGCCTTCCTTGCCCTCGCTGTCGGCGTCCTCGGCGGACAGGAAGCCCCCGGCGGGGTGGCGCATGTCGCGCAGCACGTAGTCCAGGATCCCGCGCGCGACCTCGGCCTCGGGACGTTCGCCGGTGACGAGATGGGCGTCCAGGTAGAGTTCGAGCAGTTGTGCGTTGTCGTAAAGCATTTTCTCGAAATGCGGCACCAGCCACCGGTCGTCGGTCGAATAGCGCGCGAAGCCGCCGCCGAGCTGGTCGTGGATGCCGCCCTCCGCCATGTGGGCGCAGGTATGGATGACCATGCGCACGGCGTCCGCATCCCCGCTGCGCATGCCGACCTGCAGCAGCAGCGACGGGTGTGACGGCAACGGAAACTTCGGCGCGCCGCCCCAGCCGCCGTGGGCTTCGTCGTAATCCTGCTTGAGGCCCTGCACGGCCGTCTCGAGCGCCGCGACACCGAGCGGCGGCGCACCGTCGTCGACGCGCTTCGTCAGCTGCGACAGCCTGGCGTGGATGTCGTCCGCCGAGCCGACGACTTCCGCCGCCCCCTGTTGCCAGCTCTGCGCAATCTGCTCGACGACCTGCGGAAAGGACGGTCGACCGTGGCGCGGCACCGGCGGCCAGTAGGTGCCGGCGAAAAACGGTTTGAGATCGGGGGTCAGGAAGGCGTTCAGCGGCCAACCACCGCCGCGGCTGGTCGCCTGCAGGAAGGTCATGTAGATCTTGTCGACGTCGGGCCGCTCCTCGCGGTCGACCTTGATGCAGATGAAATGCGCGTTCAGCAGTGCCGCAATGCGCTCGTCCTCGAAGGACTCGCGCTCCATCACGTGGCACCAGTGGCAGGTCGAGTAGCCGATGCTGAGGAAAATCGGCTTGTTGTCCTGTTTCGCGCGCGCGAAGGCCTCTGGCCCCCAGGCATACCAGTCCACCGGGTTGTGCTGGTGCTGCAGCAGGTAGGGGGACTTCTCGCGCGCCAGCCGGTTGGCGTGGCGCGGCGCGTGCTCGGGCGAACTGTTCATCGTGATCCTTCGTCGGTGATGGCCGGGCCGGGCGGGGCCCGTCGCGGGCGCGCCGAGTGTACCCCGACCCGCAGTACGCCGGCAGCGCGGGAACGGGCCACGCTTCCGGCCGGACAGGGCCCCCGCTATGCTCGGGGCAGCCACCCGCGCCGGCCGTCAGAGCAGGAAGCAGTCGACCCGAATCCACCATGCACCAGCGACTCCGCACCAGCGCCGCCCCCGACGCCGCCACGCGACGCCTGGCGCCGTGCGTGTGGATGCTACTGCTTGCCGCCTGCGTGGGCGCCTGCACGACGCCCCCGTCGGCCGACCCGCGGGGACGCATCACGTCGATTCCCAACGGTGTCACGGCCAACCCGGACGCGGAGCGCCGCTGGTACACCACCTGTTTCCGCATGCCCTTCGACGCCGACGGCAAACCCGAATGGGCGCTCGACCTGCTGCTCGCGGACCGCGTGGCGGCGCCGGCGCTGGCCACGCACGCGGCGGACATCGGGCTGTGGCGCTTCCACCGGCGGGCCGCACCCGATGCCGCCGGACACCAGTTCAGCCTGCTGGTCTATGCCTCCGCGCTGACGGCCAGCAGCCTGCGCGAACGCTTCGACGCGGACCCGACGCTGCGCGACCTGCTCGCGTCTGGCCTCGTGACCAGCCTCGTCCACGACTGCCGCGCGGCCCAGGGCACACCGGATGTGGAGGCCACCAGCGACCCGGCCTGGGACCCGTCGATCCAGCGCGCATGGCCGTGGTTCATCATGGGCGTCAGCGCCAGCTGGCTCGCGCTGATCCAGGATCTCGCCCGTGATCGGCCACCCGCCAGCGCCGATCCGCTGCCCGCCTACCGCGAAATCGACGGTCGCATCGAACAGTTGTGGGCGGCGCAGGGCCAGCACGCCTTTCTGCATCACCTGAGCGGACTGTACGGCTACCGGCCGCTCAGGATCGAAACCTGGATGCGCTACTGACCGCGGACAGCGACCGGGCGATGAAGGGGGCCGCAGGTGACGATGCGATGCGCTGCGAAAAAATTGCGGGGGGCCTTGCGCAGCGGGCCACCACGCGGTCACTCTTGGCCGGCACGGCCCTGATTCAATCATCCAGACACCAAGCGAGGCCTTCATGAAAAGCGTCGTCCACCTGCGCCATGTCGCCCGTCGAGCGGGACTCGGCATTCCCGGCCTGATGGCCCTTTGCAGTCCCGCGCTGGCCCATCACCCGATGGGTGGCCGTACGCCGGGCAATTTCGTCGAGGGACTGTTGTCAGGCCTCGGGCACCCCGTCATCGGCATCGACCACTTCGCGTTCCTGCTCGCAATCGGCCTGCTCGCGGTAGGACAGCGGCATCGCCTGCTGATGCCCGCCGGCTTCGTGTTGATGACGGTGGTCGGCACGCTGGCGCATGTGGCGGGCGTGAACCTGTTTTCAGTCGAGGCGATGGTTGCGGTATCGGTGCTGGTTGCCGGCGGACTGCTGCTCGCGAACCGCCACCACCGCGCGGGCCTGATCAGTCTGTTGGCCGCCGCCGCCGGCCTCTTCCACGGTTACGCCTACGGTGAGTCCATCGTCGGCGCCGAATCGACGCCGCTGCTCGCCTATCTGGCAGGCTTCAGCCTCATCGAGTACTGCGTTGCCCTCGCCGCGACCTGGTGCGGCGAGCGGCTCACACGCAAGGCGAGCGCCGCCGTGGCGGGCAGGATGGCGCGGACGGCAGGCACCGCGATCTGCGCGGTGGGCGTCGTCTACCTGGGACTTGCGCTGCACGCCGCCTGATTTCGCGTGCGCGTCCCCGGACCAGCAGGTCCGTGGCGTGGCCGGATGGTTCGAGCGCGCAACGGCATGACGCGGTGATGGCTGGCGCCAGGCACGCACCGGCCCTGCGGCGGCAGCCGATGCTCGGGACACGTGCGCTGTCAGCGTTCCCGCGCGGCCTCCTCCCGGTAGCGCACCAGCGGGCTCAGCAGGAAGTCGATCACACGCCGCCGGCCGAGCTTGAATTCCGCCGTGACCTGCATGCCCGGTGACAGCCCGACCTTGCTCCCGTCGACCGTGAGCAGCGGGCTGTCGAGCGCGATGTGCGCGAGATAGCAGGGTCCCAGCACCTCGTCGGCCACCGCATCGCGTGACAGCCGGGCGAGCCGGCCGCCGAGCGTGCCGTAGCGGGTGAAATTGAAGGAATCGACCTTCACCACCACGCGCTGGCCCTCGCGCACGAAGCCGATGTCCCGGTTCAGCACGCGCGCTTCGACCTCGACCACGGCGTCGTCCGGCACGATGCGCAGCAGCGGCTGGGCGGCGGTGACGACGCCACCCTCGGTATGGATCGCGAGCTGCTGCACCCTGCCCGCGATCGGCGCGACCAGCGTCGACAGTTCGAGCCGACGCGCCGCCTTCGCCGCTTCCTCGCGCACGCCCGCCAGCCGCGTGTCGACGGCCGCAAGTTCCGCTGACCAGCGCGTCGCGTACTGCGCGGCGACCAGGCGTCGCCGCTCGCGCAGCGTGTCGATGTGCGCCGCCTGCGCGGTGCGCTCCTCGCGCTGGGCGGCGAGCTGCTGGCGCACGGTGATGCGCTCGCGTTCGACCGCGAGCCAGCGGACACGCGGCACCACGCCCCTGCCCATCAGCTGCCGGTGCGCCTCGGCCTCCTCCGCGACCAGCGGCAACGTGGCGGCCAGCTGCCCGATCCGCGCGTCCAGGCTCGCCCGTGACGCGCGCGCCGCGCGCAGTTCCGCGTCGATGCCGGCAAGTGCGGCCCGATACTCCCGGCGCTGCTGCGTGTAGCGGCCGCGCGTCCGCCCGCTCGCCTCGTCGCCCACGCCAGGCCGGTCACCCGCACCGCGGGCCAGCGCGACCAGGCCTTGCAGCCGCACGCGGTCCGACGCCAGTGTCGCGAGTTCCGCCGCCAGTCGCGCGCCATCGGCGCGTGCCGCGGTGCGATCGAATTCAACCAGCACCTGCCCCGCGTCGACGCGCTGGCCTTCCGCGACGCGGATCGCGGCAACGACGGCCTGCTCCGGGGCCTGGACGGTTTTCGTGCGCCCCACGACGACGACCTGTCCCGGCGCGATGCCGACCACGTCGACCATCCCGATGCAAGCCCAGGCCAGCGCGACGACCACGCCCAGCGCCAGCGCCCAGAGCAGCAGGCGCGCGGCGATGGGCGGCGGCGTGCGCTCGATTTCGAGCACGGCGGGCAGGAACGCCCGTTCGGCGCCGCGCATGCGTCAGCGCGCGCCGAACGCGCCGGCCGCCTGCAGCCGGTGCAGCCGCGCATAGAGGCCGCCGCGCGCCAGCAGCGTGTCGTGCGTGCCGCGCTCGACGATTCGTCCCCGTTCCAGCACGAGGATCACATCCGCGCGACGTACAGCGTTCAGCCGGTGCGCGATCTGGATCACTGTCCGCCCGCGGGCGATCAGCTGCATGTTCGCCTGGACGATCGCCTCGGACTCGTAATCGAGTGCGCTCGTGGCTTCGTCGAGGATGAGGATCCGCGGCGCGGTGATCAGCGCCCGCGCCAGCGCGATGCGCTGCCGCTGTCCGCCGGACAGCGCGGCGCCCTGTTCGCCGACCAGCGTGTCGTAGCCATCCGGCAGTTCCATGATGAAAGCGTGGGCACCGGCCACGCGCGCGGCGTCGATCACCCGTGACATCGGCAGCGCCGGGTCGCGGAGCGCGATGTTCTCGCGCACGCTGCCGTTGAACAGGCGGTTCTCCTGCAGGACCACGCCGATGTGCCGGCGCAGCCACGCCGGATCGATGGTCGTGAGGTCCTGGCCGTCGACGAGCACCCGGCCCTGCCACGGCAGGATCAGGCGCTGGAGCAGTTTCGCAATCGTGCTCTTCCCCGAACCGGACGCGCCGACGACGCCGATGAACTGGCCGGGCGCCGCATCGAAGGACACCTCGCTCAGCACGTCGGCGCGATCGGGCCGATAGCGGAAGGACACGCGGTCGAAGCGGATGCGACCGGCAAGCGCGGGCAGGCTGGCGCGGCCCGGGTCATGTTGCGGCTCCGCCGGCGCGTCCAGCAGATCGCCGACGCGCCGCACCGCCACGCCCGCCTGCTGGAATTCCTGCCACAGCTGCACGAGCCGGAGCACCGGGCCCGTCACCCGCCCGGCCAGCATGTTGAAGGCGACGAGTTCGCCGACCGTGAGCGCCCCTTCGATCACCCGCCGCGCGCCGATCCACAACAGCAGCACGGTCGTCAGCTTCTGCACCAGCGCCGCACCCTGCGCGGCGAGCGTCGACCACTGGCGGGTGCGGAAATCGGCGCCGGTCGCCGCGGCGATCAGCTCATCCCAGCGCCGCGCGTGGCGCGGTTCCACCGCGGCCGCCTTCAAGGTCTCGATGCCGGCGACGGTCTCGACGAGGAATGCCTGCGCAGTCGCGCCTCGCTCGAAGCGCTCGTCGAGCAGGCGTCGCAGCAGCGGGGTCAGCAGGCCCGCGAGCAGCATGTGGCACGGCAGGCTCGCGAGCACGATGGCCGCAAGACGGATGTCATAGGCAAACAGCAGCGCAAGGCACACACCCATGAACGGGACGTCGATCGCAAGGGCCATCGCCGTGCCGGTCAGGAACTGGCGGATGTGTTCGAGCTCGCGCACGCGCGCGACCGTGTCGCCTATCCGCCGCGCCTCGAAATAAGCGAGCGGCAGCCGCAGCAGGTGGCGGAACAGCTCGCTGCCGAGACGGACGTCGACACGGTTGGTCGTGTGCGCGAGCACGTGATCGCGCAGCGTGCCAAGCACGACCTCGAACACGGCAACGACGACGAGGCCGACGCACAGCACGTCCAGCGTCGTCAGCCCCCGGTGCACCAGCACCTTGTCCACGACGATCTGGAAGCCTATCGGCGTTGCCAGGGCGAGCAACTGCAGGACCAGCGCCGCCAGCAGCACCTCGGCGAACAGCGCGCGATAGCGCGCCAGCGCGGCGAGGAACCAGCCGAAACCAAAGCCGCCAGGCGCGATGCGTGGCCCGGCGCGTCGCGCGAACAGCAGCAGCTCGCCCGACCATTCGTCGGTGAAGATGCGGCGGCCGACCACCGACAGCCGCGACCCCGCCTGCAGCAGTACCGTGTCTTCGCGCACGCCGGCGAGCACCACGTAGCGGCCGTCGGTCGCGCGCGCGAGCGCCGGCAGCGGCATCTGCTGCAGCTGCGCCCAGTCGGCGCGCACACACCGCGCCTTGAGACCCAGCCAGCGCGCGGCGCGCAGGAGCTCGGCAGTCGCCAGCGGCGCCGCGTCCTCCGGCGCGAACTCGTGGCGCAGACGCGCGGCGTCCGCGGGCAGGCCATGGCTGCCGGCGATGAGGACGAGGCCGTCGAGGCCGGTGTCCGGGCTGTCGCGTGTGTCGGGCACGGCGCGGGCACATCCTTGTGCGTGGGAACAGCCGCATGATGTCAGGAGGGCCGTCCGGCCGGAGGCTCCGTCGCCAGGCGAGACGGCGGTGCGGGAAATTGTCCGCGTCCGCCCCGAGCCGGGGAGAGTGAAACAGGCGAGGGAAATGCCCGTGTGTCCTCATCTCGCGCAAGCGCGCCCGCCCCAGGGGCGGGCTGTCTCTTGGTCACATTTGGACGTGGGTGCCGGTGTCCGCGTGCCTAAGGGCCACCGAGCAAGGGTGTGCCGCGCTGCGCTCAGACGACCTGCAGGGTCCAAGGCCTGCCGGTTCTCACAATGGCATCGAGAATCCTCAGCGGAGAAAAGGTGTCAGATTTGAAATCTGACACCTTTTCTCCCCTCGACGGGGCCAGCCAGTCGGCGCCGGGCAAGGAATTTTGCAGCAACGGTCATGCTGCGAGAGCATCGCCCGCCAACATGAAAGAAGCTCCCCGGCAGGCGCGAGGGCCGGCCTTCGCGAGAAGCTTGGGGGACAGACGTGGAAAATCTCACCCGGCCTCTCCAGAGCCGGGCTGCGTCGGGCGTCGGGCCGACCATTCGACCATTGAAGCCTCGACGGTACAGGCGAGGAATTCATTTTCGCGCCGGCCGCTTGTTGGGCTTCCTGCTTCAGCCCAACGGTCATGATGCGCGTGCGTCACCTCGCGCCATGAAAGACATTCGCCTCTCCCGCGCGCGGGAGAGGTGAAGCTGAGTCCGACCGCGCGATCAAGCCTCTTTCAAAGCAATCAACGCGCGAGCACAAATGTGACCAGGAGACAGCCCGGGCCAGGAGAGGCGGAGTCCTCCTCAGCGCCGCCGGATGATCGGCAGCACGAGGTGCGAGGCGTGCTCGGCGTCGTGCAGGACCCGGTTGGTCGCGACCTTGAAGTCCTTTGCACCCTCGCGCGCGATCACGCCGCCGGTGTTGGTGTTGCGATCGAAGCGCGGAAAGTTCGAACTCGAGACTTCGAGGCGGATGCGGTGGCCGGCCCGGAACACGTTCGAGGTCGCGACGAGGTCGATCTCGAGGCAGTACACCTCGCCGGGCGTCATCAGCACCTGCCGATCGAGGCCTTCGCGGTAGCGGGCGCGCAGGATGCCGTCGGTCAGCAGCATCGCGCGGCCGTCCGGATGAACGTCGACGAGCTTGCCGGTGAAATCGGTGTCGGGGGCGTTCGACGATACATGAAGCGTCAGGCGCACCGGCCCCGTGACTTCGGTGTCCTCGGCGAGCACCTCGCTGGTATAGACCAGCACGTCCGCCCGTCGCTCGACGGCGCGCTGATCGCGCGGTCCCGCGTTGGCGGCCACGAAGAGCCCGGGCAGGAAGGTCGCCCCGCCGACCGTGGGCACCGGGTCGCGCGGATCGTAGTAGTAGGTGTCCGGTGATTCTTCGTCGGGCGGCGTGGTCGACAGCGTGCCGTCGTGTTCGATGGTGCCTGCATGGCCACCGCTGTGCAGGTACCAGCGCTGCCAGTCGGTGTCGGGCAGCGGCCAGTCGTCTTCCTCGCGCCACGCATCGGGCCCCATCACGAAAATCCTGACCGGCCTGTCGCTTCCCACGCCGTTGTCGACGCCCTTCAGGTGGTGGTCGAACCAGCGGATCTGCTCGGCGGTGACGTCGACCACCGCGTCGTGCGCCATCAGGCCGAAATTGCGCTCGGCATAGACGCCGCCGTTGTACCCGTGCACCCACGGGCCGATCACGAGTTTCTGTGCCGTGCGGCCCTTCATCGCCGTGTAGTTCGCGAGCGTGCCGCCGAGGAAGAGGTCGTACCAGCCGCCGAAATTCAGGGCCGGCACCTTGATGGCGTCGTAGCGCTCGCGCGGCGCGATCGCACGCCAGTAGTCATCATAGTCCGGGTGCGCGAGCCAGTCCGCGACGTAGGGCGCGAGTTCGGCGAGTTCCGGCATTTCCGCGAGCGGCGTGTGCCAGTAACGCTCTGCCACCGTGTCCGCGGCGGCGATCGCGGCGCCGATGTCCGCACCGGCGGCCTGGCCGCGCGTCACGCGGCGCACGGCCTCGGCGACACCGAAGGTGGCGGTCGCCCACTGCAGGATGAAACCGAGCTGGAAGGCGCCGCCCTGGTAGGTCCACTTGTCGTGGTACTGGTCGGTCGTGATGAACGGCGCCAGCGCCTTCAGGGCCGGCGGCGATTCCGTCGCGGCGAGCCACTGCGTCGCGCCGTAATAGGACGCGCCCATCATGCCGACATCGCCACTAGCCCAGGGCTGCGCCGCGGCCCAGGCAATGGCGTCCGCACCGTCCCGCGCTTCCTGGAAATACGGAGAGAAGCTGCCGTCGGAGGCCCAGGTGCCGCGACAGTCCTGCACGACGACCGCATAGCCCGCGTGCGCGATGCGCAGGATGTCGCCGGCGAGGAAGAGCAGCGCCGGCTGCTCCTTGTTGTAGGGCAGCCTGAGCATGACCACCGGATGGCGCCCGTCGCCCGCGGGCCGGTAGACGTCCGTCGCGAGCTGGACGCCGTCGCGCATGGCGACCCGGATGTTCTTGTCGATGATGAGCGACATTGCAGCACTCCCCCTGCTGGATTCTTTTGATTTGTACCGCAGGATTTATCACCAGCGGGCATACGGATGCAAATCGCATCCGTGTCGCTGCAGGGCGTGGGGCGGACGTCGTCAGGCGCAGGCGCCGCGGCGCGCCGGGGCCCGGGGCGAGGCAGGGCACGCCCCGGTGGGGAGAGAACGGGGAACCGCGCGCGAATGCGCGCGGCCGGCGCTACCAGGCCAGGCGTTCCCTGAATTCCCGCTCGTAGCGGCCTTCGAAGTCGGTGCGCGTGAAATGGTGGTTCTGCGTGCCCGCATGCTCGATCTTGAGCGCACCCATCAGCGAAGCGATGCGTCCTGTCGTCGGCCAATCGAGCTTGTGCATCAGGCCGTACAGCAGGCCCGCGCGATAGGCGTCGCCACAACCGGTCGGGTCGACGATCTGCCGGGGCTTCGCCGCCGGGATCTCGAGGGTGCCCTGCTTGCGATGGATCAGTGAACCGTCGCCACCGCGGGTGACGATGAAGGCCTCGACGTGCTGCGCGATCTCCGCCGGCGACCAGCCGGTGCGCTCCTGCATGAGCTGCGCCTCGTAGTCGTTCACCGTCACCCAGGTCGCGTCCATGATGAAGTGCTTGAGGTCGTCGCCGTTGAACATCGGCATGCCCTGGCCAGGGTCGAAGATGAACGGGATGCCGGCGGCGCTGAGCTGCCGCGCGTGCTCAATCATGCCGTCGCGCCCGTCTGGCGCGATGATCCCGACGCTGACGCCCTGCGCGTCGGCGACGCTGTTGGCGTGCGAATGCTCCATCGCCCCAGGGTGGAAGGCCGTGATCTGGTTGTCGTCGAGATCGGTCGTGATGAAGGCCTGGGCCGTCAGGGTGTTCTCGACGACCTTCACGTGGCGGCGATCGATGCCGTGCCGGTCCATCCACTCCGCGTAGGGCGTGAAATCGATGCCGACGGTCCCCATCGGCACCGGCTGGCCACCGAGCAGCTTCAGGTTGTAGGCGATGTTGCCGGCGCAGCCGCCGAACTCGCGGCGCAGGCGCGGCACCAGGAAGGATACGTTCAGGATGTGAATCTTGTCCGGCAGGATGTGATTCTTGAAGTGGTCCTGGAAGACCATGATGTTGTCGAACGCGAAGGAGCCGCAGATCAGGGCCGACATGGTGATACCCGAATAGTTTGACCGCGCAATGGTGCCTCAGCGCCGTTTCTTTGGCCACCAAGCTGGCGCCCGGCCGGCGCCCGGCCGGCGGAGTGGCCAAGCCGCCGGGCATCGTGCACCATGCCGCCCGTGAATTTCATCGACGCCCTGTGCGACAGCCGCGTGCTGTTCTCGATCGCCGTCCATGCCGCGCTCGCCACGCTGGAACCTTTCATCGAGTTCTGGATCGAGCGCCGCTTCCACGACAACCCGCCCGCCCTGTGGCTGCGCGAGCATGTCGGCCTGCCCCTGCTGCGCGCGGCCTGCGTGGTGCTGTTCGTCTACCTCGCCTACCCGGCGCTGTTCGGGCTGCGCGAGGCGCCGTCGCTCATGACGCTGCTCGCGGCCCATGAGGACGGCACCAGCACGGTGCTCGGCGTCGCCTTCCTCGTCGCCCTCGCCGCGCCCGTCGTGCCGCTGTTCCACCGCCACCCCGAACTCGTGCTGCCGCTGCAGGGCATGCTCGCCACCGCATTCCTGTTCGACTGGTTGACCGACTACCTGCACATCACGGCGGCGTCGGTCTGGCCCGGCTTCGACGTGCTGTTGCTCATGGGCGTCACGGCTTGGCTGATGCACCGCCTCGCGCACCGTGCGGGTCGCCTGGCTGGCGCGCAGGCCGATGCGATGACGGATTCGAACGGATACGAGGCGCTGGTCGTGCACGTCGTCACCCTGCTTGCGCAGTTGCCGGTGATCCTGATTTACAGCACCGCGCTCGCGGCCCAGATTGCGATTTGAGCCGTTCGCGGCCCCCACTTCACCATGGGCAATGTCAGCCCCCACGGATGTCGAGCTGCATGCCGGCCTCGCTGGCCGGCATGCAGCCGTCGACAGGAAGCACGTCGCAGAGTCATCCATTCGGGGCCGCACGGCCAAACCGTGCCGCCATCGTGAATCAAGCGCCGCCGGGAGCTGACCGCAAGGCCGTGATGCCTTGATTCAACGCGACGTAGCCTCACTGTTCGCCAAGGAACACCACCCGGGCCAAGCCACGCCGATGGACGGGTGTCACGACGATTGGCTCGAAAACATCCTTTTGAGCCGTGGCGCGCTCCGCCCCATACGGCAAGCCGACGCCCCGGACTGACAACCTCCGCCGTCTTGCCCTGTCATCGGCACTCCACGTCGTGCCCTTTTTGACCACATCGGCACGCGTCCACGCCACGCACGCCCCCCGTCGCCGCTGATGTCGGCAAATGCTTTGGGACATTTTTCGTCTGCTTCGGGCCAAATTGCTTCGGGCAGCGGAGCAGGTGTGGACGCCCGCTGGTAGCGGATGTTAAGAACTGACGCCAAAAATGCAGTTCATCGACCCCGCAGGAGGAGTGTCCCATGGAAACCTACCGACATCCGGAGGCCATCGTAGAGACGGACTGGCTGGAGACACATCTGCACGATCCGTCGCTGCGTGTGATCGACTGCACTGTACATCTTGTCTACGAGAACGTTCCGGCGGGCGTCCCGTACATCGTGAAGAG
The DNA here is from genome assembly GCA_943370145.1 of Hydrogenophaga intermedia. Lineage (GTDB taxonomy): Bacteria > Pseudomonadota > Gammaproteobacteria. Next base: position 35,545 of record CALRPY020000038.1, read on the forward strand.
CGGCCGCGAAGATTTTGACCGCGGACACATCCCCGGCGCGGATTTCATCGATTTGCAGGCCGAGCTTTCCGAAAACAACTCGCCGTACAGTTTCACGCTGCCGACGGCCTCCCATTTCTCGGCAGCGATGGAACGGCACGGCGTTGGCGACGACACGCGAGTCGTGCTTTATTCGACCACCCACCCCATGTGGGCCACTCGTATCTGGTGGATGCTGCGGGCCTTCGGCTTCGACCGCGCCGCGGTGCTGAATGGTGGCTTCAAAAAGTGGTGCGCGGAGGGGCGCGCCGTATCCCTGGCCGCGCCGGGCATGGCACCCCGGGTGAAGTTCACGGCAAAACAGCGCCCCGCGCTCTTCACGGACAAGCACGAAGTGCTCGATGCCATCGGGGCACCGGCGGTTTGCACCATCAACGCATTGCCGTCCGATCTCTACAGCGGCGCGAGCGACCGTTATGGAAGGCCCGGACGCATCCCGGGCAGCGTCAGCCTGCCAACCGGGAGTCTTCTGGAGCCTCCTGGGGGCAAGTTCAAATCCGCCGAAGACCTTGCCGGGATCTTCTCGTCGACCTGTCCGCAAAAGAAGACCGGTCGGATCATCGTTTACTGTGGAGGAGGCATTGCGGCGACGCTGGATGCCTTTCTGCTTTACCAGTTGGGCTACGAAAACCTGGCGATCTACGACAACTCGATGAGTGAATGGGCGAAGGACGAATCGCTGCCGATCGAAGTCGGCTGACGGGACAAGGCGTTTGGTCCGGGGCTGGAGCAGCTTGCCCAGAACCGCGCCCCGTGGGACTGGCCTCAGGCCAATCCCACGGGGCCTCGAACAAAACGGACTGGCACCGGAAGGTCGGGGTTGTACTTTCAGCCACTTCAGGCCCCCCGGTCACGAGCGTCACCGCATCCGCGATAGGCGGCGCCCATCGCATCAGCATGCGCGGTGCGCCTGACACCAATCAGTGCCGTGGCACCTGCGCGACATTGGAGACCGCGGCGTTGATGACGGCTTCCTGGTGAGGCATGAGCTCCTGCCCGCCCAGGGCCTGGTGCCATTCCAGGAACGGGTCCACGACATCCGTTTGACGCCCGGACATCTCCTCCATGACGGCCAAACCGTAGAAAGGTACCGCCCATCGCGAGTACCCGCCCTCATGGGTGAAAACCAGGCGGCCACTGCACAACTCGTCGGCCACCGCGAGGAGTTTGCGCGTCAGCACACGGTAGCCCTCGGAATGCATCATCATCCGCCCGAGCGGATCCATGGCGCCCGCGTCGAACCCCGACGGCACGATGATGAAGTCAGGCCGGTAGGCCTTTAGCGCGGGGATGATCACGCGGTCGTAAGCGGCAATATAGGCGTCGGCGCCACTGCCTGGTGGCAGCGGGATATTGAGGTTGGTGCCCACGGCATCGCCTTCTCCCAACTGATGCAGGAAGCCGTCATCTATCGGGAAACAGCGATCCTGGTGGATGGAAATGGTGAGCGCGCGCCTCTCGCCGTAGAAAGCGGTCTGTGTCCCGTTGCCGTGGTGGACGTCCCAGTCCACGTAGGCGACCCGATTGAGGCCCCGGCAATCCAGCAGGTAGCGGCCGGCGATCGCCGCATTCGAGAACACACAGAAACCACGCGAGGCGGCCGGCGTCGAGTGATGGCCGGCGGGGCGCAATAGCGCGTAGGCATTGTCGACCTTGCCATCCATCACCGCGTCCACCGCCGCGAGCGCACCGCCCGCTGCAAGCAATGCGATTTCAAATCCACCTGCCGGTATCGGCATGAAGGGCTCTGCTTCGCCACCCGTCACATGCGCGGACATGGCGCGGATCTGCTCGAGATGCTGACGCGTGTGTATGCGCAGGATATCCGCTTCTGTTGCCGACTTCGGCTTGATGCACACCAGGTGCTCGGCCAGCCCGCTCATCTCGATCAGGTTGCGAAAGCGACGCACCGTCTCGGGGTCGTAGGCGTGCTTGTCGGGCTGCACACTTCGTCCATCGGGCCGGACGAGCCCGGCTTCATTCCCCAACTGGTACCAGGCGTAGGCTTCGTGCCAAATGAATCCGGTTCTTCTAGTCATCTTGAGGCCTCCAGACGCGGTTCAACGGTTTGATTCATCTTTCGCTGCATACGCGGACTGCAAGCAAGGCTTACGCCAGGGTTCTCGCCATCCTCACCGGGACCTGCTCCGACGTTGCGTCCGTGAAGAGGCTAGAATCAACTCGCCGGTTCTGTGCCTGCAGACCCTCGCGCGAGTCGCCAAGGCTGGACGACGGCTTCGGTTCATGGACGGCAGCCAGCGCGCGATGATTCGAATTGTCGAACATCCGGGTGGTTGCCAGAAGCGTCATTCGGGTCATTCATGGCCAGGATTGGGCCATGATCGAACCTGTTAATCCGGGGCGGGTTTCGTGTGTCGCCCTCCTCACGACCGGGGCTGCTTACACGACCAGGGCTCGCGCCGCGTCTGGCGGTGCACCAGGCCGAAGTCCCCGTCGAGGACGATTTGCCCATTCATCTCAAAGCTCAGGAACAGCACGAACGCGACGTGGCCACCGTTGTTCGACGCAAGCACCGCGCGCGGTGGCCGATGTGGGCGACAGGCCTTGCGCGTCCTGCGTCAGCGCAGACTGCAGCGGGCCCGCTGGTCGGGATCCCGCGAACGGGCGGCTTTCGAGGTCTCCTACGACTCCGCCTGACGGATGGCCGGATCGCGGGCCCTCCTGGGCCCTGTTCTCCGCTCGCGCCGCCCGGGCGCTGGGCGCAACCCGCTCAGCGCTTCGCGGCCTTGCCTTTCGGCTTCGACACCGGTTTGGCCACCGGCGCCGCCTGCGGCGCGAGCAGCGGCGCGAGGAAGTGCCCGGTATAGGAATCCGGGTGCGCGGCAATGTCCTCGGGCGTGCCGGTCGCGACGATCGTGCCGCCGCCGTCGCCGCCTTCCGGCCCGAGGTCGATCACCCAGTCCGCGGTCTTGATGACGTCGAGATTGTGTTCGATCACCACGATGGTGTTGCCGTGGTCACGCAGGCGGTGCAGCACCTTCAGCAGCTGCTCGATGTCGTGAAAGTGGAGCCCTGTGGTCGGCTCGTCGAGGATGTAGAGGGTCTTGCCGGTATCACGCTTGGACAGCTCGCGCGCGAGCTTCACGCGCTGCGCTTCGCCGCCCGACAGCGTGGTCGCGTTCTGCCCCAGCCGCACGTAGGACAGCCCCACGTCCATCAGCGTCTGCAGCTTCGGTGCAATCATAGGCACGGCCGCGAAGAACTCGTTGGCCTCCTCGACCGTCATCTCGAGCACTTCGCTGATGTTCCTGCCCTTGTAGAGGATCTCGAGGGTCTCGCGGTTGTAGCGCTTGCCCTTGCAGACGTCACAGGCGACGTAGACATCCGGCAGGAAGTGCATTTCGACCTTGATCACGCCGTCGCCTTCGCAGGCTTCGCAGCGGCCGCCCTTGACGTTGAAGCTGAAACGCCCCGGCTGGTAGCCGCGCGTCCGGGCCTCGGGGACCGCCGCGAAGAGATCGCGGATCGGCGTGAACAGCTGGGTGTAGGTCGCCGGGTTGGAACGCGGCGTGCGTCCGATCGGGCTCTGGTCGATGTCGACGACCTTGTCGAACTGCTCGAGGCCCTCGACGCGCGTGAACGGCGCCGGCTCGAGGCTCGCGCCGTTCAGCTCGCGGGCCGCGAGGTGATAGAGGGTGTCGTTGACCAGCGTCGACTTGCCCGAACCCGACACGCCGGTCACGCAGACCATCAGTCCCACCGGGAACTCGACGTCGACGCCGTGCAGGTTGTTGCCGCAGGCCCCAAAGAGCTTCAGCAGCCGCAACGGATCCGGCTGGTGGCGCGCGGCGGGCAGCGCGATTTCACGCCGCCGGGACAGGTACTGGCCGGTCAGCGATTCCTCGCAGGCCGCGACGTCGTCCGGCGTGCCCTGCGCCACGACGCGACCGCCGTGGACGCCGGCGCCTGGCCCCATGTCGACGACGTGATCGGCGAGGCGGATCGCGTCCTCGTCGTGCTCGACGACAATCACCGTGTTGCCGAGGTCGCGCAGGTGCTTGAGCGTGTCGAGCAGGCGCGCGTTGTCGCGCTGGTGCAGGCCGATCGACGGTTCATCGAGCACGTACATCACGCCGACGAGACCGGCGCCGATCTGGCTCGCGAGCCGGATCCGCTGCGCTTCGCCGCCGGACAGGGTCTCGGCGCTGCGGTCGAGCGTCAGGTAGTCGAGGCCGACGTTGACCAGGAACTGCAGCCGCAGGCGCACTTCCTTGACGATCTTCGCCGCGATTTCACCGCGCTTGCCCGGCAGGTCCAGCTCGCCGAAAAAACGCTGGCAGGCGCCTATCGGCAGGCGCGTGATTTCCGGCAGCGCGCGGTCACTGATGAAGACATTGCGCGCGGCGCGGTTGAGCCGCATGCCCTTGCACTCCGGGCAGGGCTTCGAGCCCAGGAAACGCGCGAGCTCCTCGCGCACGACATTCGACTCCGTTTCGCGATAACGGCGCTCCATGTTCGGCAGCACGCCCTCGAACGGGTGCTTGCGCGTATAGCTGCGGCCCGACGAGGTGAGATAGGTGAACGGCAGCTCTTCCTTGCCGCTGCCGTGCAGGATCACCTTCTGCACGGCTGCCGGAAGGTCCTTGTACGGCGTGTCGACGTCGAACCTGTAGTGCTTGGACAGTGCGTTGATCAGCTCGAAGTAGTAGGCATTCCGACGATCCCAGCCGTGGATCGCGCCCGCCGGCAACGACAGCTCGGGACGCGTCAGCACCCGCTCGGGATCGAAGAACTGGATCACGCCGAGGCCGTCGCAGGACGTGCACGCGCCGCTCGGATTATTGAAGGAGAACACCCGCGGCTCGAGCTCGTTGATGCTGTAGCCGCAGCGCGGACACGCGAAGCGCGACGAGAACAGCAGCTCGGCCGCCTTGGGATCGTCGATGAACTGCGCCTTGGCGACGCCCTCGCCGAGCTTGAGCGCGGTCTCGAAGGACTCGGCAAGACGCAGCTTGAGGTCGCCGCCGATTTTCACGCGATCGACGACGACGTCGATGTCGTGCTTCTTGTTCAGTTCGAGCGCCGGCGGATCGTCGAGCATCACGACGTTGCCATCGACGACGGCGCGCAGGTAGCCCTGCCGCGCGAGCTGCTGGAACACGCCCTGGTGCTCGCCCTTGCGGCTCTTGACCACCGGGGCGACGATCATCAGCCGCGTGCCTTCCGGCAGCGCGAGCAGCTGGTCGACCATCTGCGAGATCGTCTGCGCTTCCAGCACTTCGTCGTGGTCCGGGCAGCGCGGCTCGCCCACGCGCGCGTAGAGCAGGCGCAGGTAATCGTAGATCTCGGTGATGGTGCCGACGGTCGAACGGGGATTGTGCGAGGTCGACTTCTGCTCGATCGAGATCGCCGGCGACAGGCCCTCGATGTGGTCGATGTCGGGCTTTTCCATCATCGACAGGAATTGGCGCGCGTAGGCCGACAGCGACTCGACGTAGCGTCGCTGGCCCTCGGCATAGATGGTGTCGAATGCAAGCGAGGACTTGCCGGACCCGGAGAGGCCCGTGATCACGATCAGCTTGTCACGCGGCAGATCGAGATCGATGTTCTTGAGATTGTGGGTGCGCGCACCGCGCAGGAGAATCTGGTCCATGGGTTTCGCGACTGATCTCGCTGGCTAGCCGGAACGGCAAACGGGTAATATACGGGCTTTCCAACCCCCCCGGCAAAACGATCTCACCCGTGGATACAGGCGACCGGATGACCCGTGGCGAGCTGCGCACTTCGCTCGCCCTGGCGGGCATGTTCTTCATGCGCATGATGGGCCTGTTCATGGTGCTGCCGGTGCTCGCGCTGTACGCGGAGAAGCTGGCGGGCGCGACGCCGTTGCTGATCGGCTGCGCGCTCGGCATCTACGGCCTGACCCAGGCCAGCCTGCAGATTCCCTTCGGACGCTGGTCCGATCGCATCGGCCGCAAGCCGGTCATCACCATCGGGCTCGTCGTCTTCGCGCTCGGGGGTATCGTCGCCGCGGCCTCGAGTCACATCGCCGCGGTGATCCTGGGCCGCGCGCTGCAGGGGGCGGGAGCGGTCTCGGGCGCCTCGCTCGCGCTGGCCGCCGATCTGGTGCGTCCGGCGCAGCGCACGAAATCGATGGCAATCATCGGCATGAGCATCGGCGCGGCGTTCATCATAGCCTT
>CALRPY020000039.1:0-39942 GCA_943370145.1 Hydrogenophaga intermedia
CCCGTTGACCGCTTGGGTACCCCTCCAAAACGGTAGCCAGAAATTGTCGTAACTTGGCCGCTCGCTGTCAATCACTCATTTGGCTTTTTCTGCAGGAAGTACGCTCAGCGCCTAACCACCCGGGGCCGCCTGCCCATGCACGGCGCCCGCATCCTATTCCTTTGCCGATTTCAGCCTGCGCTTGGGTGCCACCTTGGCGGGCTTCACGGCAGCCTTGGCGGGCTTCACGGCAGCCTTGGTGGGCTTCACGGCAGCCTTGGCAGGCTTCGCGGCGGCCTTGGTCGCCTTCGCGGCAGGCTTGGCGGTCGTCTTCCGGCCCCTGCCAAATGCAGGTTTCGCAGTCGCCAGCAGTTCCTGGCACTGTTCAAGACTCAGGGAGCCCGGCTCCACATCCTTCGGAATGCGCGCGTTCTTGCTGCCGTCGGTCACATAGGGCCCAAAGCGGCCGTTCAGGATGCGGATGGTCGTCTCAGGGAACACCCGGAGCTCCCGTGCGGCGTCCGCGATCTTCTTCGCTTCGATCAGTTCCAGGGCCCGTTCCAGGGTCAACGTATAGGGGTCGTCTTCCACCTTGAGGGAGACGAACTTGTCTCCATGGCGGATGTATGGGCCGAAACGACCGATGTTGGTCGACACCGCAATACCGTCCGGCGTAGTCCCGAGCTGGCGCGGCAGCTTGGTCAGGGCCAGCGCCTCCTCGAGCGTGATCGTATCGATGCGCTGGCCCGGCCGCAGCCCGAAGAACTTAGGCTTGGCATCCTCGTTGTCCGGGTCGCCGATTGCGATGTACGGGCCGTAGCGCCCCATGCGGGCGGACACCGGCAGGCCGGACGCGGGGTCAGTGCCCAACTGGCGGGCCTGGGTGGCTTCCTTGCGCGAGACGCTGGCTTCCTTGTCGGTCACCGTTTCCTTGAAGGGCTTCCAGAACTCGCGCAACAGCGGAATCCAGTCCTTTTCGCCGCGGGACACGGCGTCCAGCTCGTCTTCGAGCTTCGCCGTGAAGTCGTAATCGACGTAGTGCCCGAAGTGGTTGGTCAGGAAATTGTTCACAATCCGGCCAATATCGGTCGGCCGGAAGCGCTTTTTGTCGAGTTCGACATAATCGCGCTGCAGCAACGTCGAGATGATGGACGCATAGGTCGACGGACGGCCGATCCCGTATTCCTCGAGCGTCTTGACCAGCGTCGCTTCGGAATAGCGCGGCGGCGGCTCCGTGAAGTGCTGGTCTATGCGCACTTCCCTGAGGCTGACCTTCTCGCCTTCCTTCAGCACGGGCAGCGCCCCTTCTTCGGCCTGCTCGTCGTCCTGGCTTTCGGCGTAGACCATCATGAAGCCCGGCTCGGCAATCGTCGTGCCCGTGGCGCGGAACACGGCGTCGCCATGCGACTTCAGCTCGGCGGCCACAGCGTCGATGACGGCCGGGTTCATCTGGCACGCAACCGTCCGCTTCCAGATCAACTCATAGAGCTTGAACTGTTCGGGTGCGAGGTAGGCCTTTACTTCGCGGGGTGTGCGCAGCACTGACGTCGGGCGGATGGCCTCATGGGCCTCCTGGGCATTCTTCGACTTCGTCTTGTACGTATGTGGCTTCGCCGGCAGCTGGGCGGCGCCATATTCCCGCTGGATGAACTCGCGGAGTTCCTCGACCGCTTCGCGGGCGAGGTTCAACGAGTCCGTACGCATGTAGGTGATGAGACCTTCGGCGCCGTTGCCCGTGTCGATGCCTTCGTACAGCTGCTGGGCCACCCGCATGGTGCGCTGGGCGGTGAAGCCGAGCTTGCGGACCGCTTCCTGCTGCAGCGTCGACGTGATGAACGGCGGCGCCGGGTTACGCTTGCGCTGCTTTTTCTCGACCGAGATGACCGTGAAACTGCCGTCCGTGCCCGCGAGGATGCCCGCCCGCACCGCCTCGGCCTGTTGCTGGTCGGTAATCGAGAACTGCTTGATCTTTTCGCCGCTGTACTGCGCGAGCTTGGCCGTGAAGTCGCCGGCCGTCGCGGACATGTCCGCGTCCACGGTCCAGTATTCACGCGGCTTGAACTTCTCGATTTCGGCCTCGCGCTCGCAGATGAGGCGCAGCGCCGGGCTCTGCACGCGCCCGGCGGACAGCCCGCGGCGGATTTTTTTCCACAGCAATGGCGAGAGGTTGAACCCCACAAGGTAGTCCAGCGCGCGCCGCGCCTGCTGTGCATTGACGAGGTCGGTGGAGATCTCGCGCGGATTCGCCACCGCCTCCGCGATTGCCCGGGGCGTTATCTCGTGGAAGATCACCCGGCAGACTTTCTTGCCTGCCAGCGCGTTGCGCTCTTTCAGCAACTCGACGATGTGCCAGGAAATCGCCTCGCCCTCGCGATCCAAGTCGGTTGCGAGGTACAGGGCGTCCGCTTTCCTCGCCGACTTGGTGATGGCGTCGACGTACTTGGCGTTTCTCTCGATGACCTCGTAGGTCATCTCGAAATTGTGCTCGGTATCGACCGCGCCTTCCTTGGGCAGTAGATCCCGGACGTGGCCGTAGGAGGCGAGCACATCGTAGCCCGGCCCCAGATATTTCTTGATCGTCGTCGCCTTCGCCGGTGACTCGACAATGACCAGACTATGTCCCATCGGGCTGACGCGAATCCAAGCTGTGAATGTTTTTTAAGTGACTGAGGGAAAAGGCGGAATCAATCAATGGAGGAAGCCGTATGCACCTTCATTGACGATGTCCTCCATCGAGAAATAGGCGTCTTCCTGGCCAGGCATGTTGAATAGCACCATCAGGACGATCCATTTCAGTTGCTCGACGTCGATGTTTTCCGAATCGAGGGCCATGACGCGCTCGATGACGAGTTCGCGGGTCGTAGCACCCAGTACGCCGGTCGACTCCAGATACAGCAGGAAGCCCTGGCATTCAGGGTCAAGCTTCTGCTGCTCTTCCGCCGAAAAGCACCGGTGCGAGGTCGGTTGCTCGAGCACGGTTTCCGCGGCGTTGTCATGGTTCCAGGCAAGATCCTTCAGCCAGTCGAGCGCCCTGCGAACGACGCCGGATTCGAAGCCGGCCTCGCGGAGCGAGCCCCGCAGTCGGTCGTGATCATCGAGGATTTCGACGTCTTCGTCGGCGTAATGCTCGAATATGTAAATAAGGACGTCTATCACCGTGTGATTCATGATTCGTCTCGGGGCGAAGCTGGCGACGGTTGGGATGAGCGACTTCCGGAAAGCCGGCTCGCGCCAACGGACGATCGGTTGCACCGTGCCGTGCACGGGCTCAAGCGGGAATCTTGCCGGTGCGGACATAGGCGCCGCCGGTAACTGCGCGCACTAATCCCTTCATCTCAAGCGCGGTCAGGATGGATGAAACCTCAGGGGCCGTCAATCCGCACTGGTCCACGATCTCGTCCACGCCTAGCGGCTGAAAATCACAGCATTCGTAGACGGCGAGTTGTTTCGCGGACAGTCCTTCGTGGCCAGAACCCTGATTTCCAGCGGTGCCGGTATCCGCCCGCAGCGTCGGCAGGGGCGTGAAGCCGGGCAACTCGGCAAGGATGTCGTCCACGGTTTCGGCCAGCACCGCGCCGTCGCGCAGCAACGCGTGGCATCCCCTGCTCAGCGGGTTGCGCACGGAGCCCGGCATCGCAAAGACCTCGCGGCCCTGTTCTAGCGCGTGTCGCGCCGTGACGAGCGACCCGCTCGTCAATGCCGCCTCCACCACCAGGGTGCCAAGGGCGAGCCCGCTGATGATTCGGTTACGGCGAGGGAAAAAGGCCGGCAGGGGGCGGGTGCCCAGCGGGAACTCCGAAACCAGCGCCCCCTCCTCACGGATTCTGTCCGCGAGCCGCCGGTTGGCTGCGGGGTAGATGTGGTCGACGCCACAGCCGAAGACCGCGAGCGTGGCCCCACCCCCGTCCAGGGCCCCTTGATGCGCGGCCGCGTCTATCCCATGCGCGAGGCCACTGGTGATGACGAGCCCGGCCCTGGCCAGCTGTGCTGCGAACTCGCGCGCCGTATCCCGGGCGGAGGCGGTCGCCTGCCGACTGCCCACCACGGCTATCTGCGCCGCGGCCAGGCATGCCGGGTTGCCTTCCACATGCAGGACCGGCGGCGGCGACGGGATGGCGGCCAGCAACGGGGGATAGGCGCGGTCAACCAGTGTCAGCAGCCGGCGGCGGGGATTTGCGGCAAGCCACTCGAGGGCTCGTTCGCCGGCAGTCCAGTCAGGGGCAAGCCCGTGGCGGGACAGGATCTCGCGCGCGGTGGCGGTCAGCGCCGACCGCGGCGCGCCTGCGGCGCGCAGGGTCGCCAGGGTGCCGAGCGCACCCGCCAGCTGTTCGGGTTTCGAATTCAGCCCCGCGTGCAGGACTGCAGCGATACCGGCGCCGTCGATGTCCAGTCCATTGTCCATCGGCCGGCATCGTAACGCGCCGGCCGGCCGCGTTTCATGCGGGGCGGGGGATCAGGGATTCCTGACCTTGTCGAGCACGTACACCGGGCGCTGCGTGTTCATCACGAGGCCGTAGCTGACGGAGTCGAAGGTGCGGAACACCAGCACCTCGCCCGCGCGCTCCTCGGGCAGCATGACCCTGACCGGCGCGCCGCCCACCCGTTCCCCCAGCGCCTCGTCGACCGCCAGCTTGGTGTCGCGAAGATCGTTTGCAACGCCGTCGAAGAAGCGTCCCACGGCTGACGGGTTCTCGAGTTCCTGCCGCTTGAGGTCGTCCAGGCGCTGGCGATGCGCCATTTTCGTGCCGATCGGGTCTTCGATCTCCTGACCCGCCTGGAAAATGCCCAGCACGTGACCGGGTTCCAGGCCGTCAGCCGAGCCACGGTTGATGACCACGACGTGATGCTGGCCGATCTGGGACACGCCGTCGACAACCGAAATGATGCGGCCATCGACCGCGTCATTCGGGGCGCGCGGGATGAAGGCGGGGTACTCGTCGAGTTCCTGGGGCATCAGCCGGTCGCCCTTCAACACCTCCCGATTGCTCCAGGTCAGGACGCCCGTAGCGGGATCACCGAACTTGTGCAGCTGCACATCAGCGACGTGCAATGCCTCGTAGCCGAGCACCGCGCCCGTGTCCGGGTCCTTGTAGGCCCCGCCCGGGCGATACACGCTGTACTTGTCACCCGCATCTTCATTGAGCCCACGGATGTAGATGCGGCCGCCGGCGCCAACGGCGAGGTGCTCGTCCTGGCTGCCGACGACGTAGGCCGACGCCTCGATTTCGGCCTGGGTCACCACCTTCGGGCGACTCAGGAACTGATGGATGGCATCGAGCGGAATTGGCGGGATTGCGTCGTCGTGGGCATGCTCGCGCACGGACGGCGTCAGCTTGACCAGCCGGCTGCGCGTCAGGCTCAGGATCGGCTTGCCGTCGACATAGGTCAGCGTGACCACGTCTCCCGGGTAAATCAGGTGCGGATTCTTGATTTGCGGGTTGACCTGCCATATGTCAGGCCATTGCCACGGATGGCTCAAGAAGCGACCAGCGATGTCCCACAAGGTATCGCCCCGAACCACGGTATAGCTCTGCGGATGGGCCGGGTTGAGTACCACTTCGGCGGCCGAAGCGGCGCCCAGGAACCCCGCCAAGCACATAGAAACTAAAAATTTTCTATGCATATCAATACTCTTATGCGCATCGGTTAACGTAGTTTAGCAGAAAATAAGTGAAATACGACAGGCCCCTGCCAGGCAGCTTCGAGGGACTTGATCGGCTTGAAGGATCAGTGCCTTAACTCTATCCTTCCACGCAATCCAGAGGACATTTGCCAGCATGGCGATACTGCAGATCCTTCACTATCCCGACCCCCGGCTGCGCACCGTCGCCAAGCCGGTATCCGTGTTCGGCGACGAAGTGCAGCGCATGGTCGCCGACATGCTCGAGACGATGTATGCGGCACCCGGGATCGGCCTCGCGGCGACCCAGGTCAACATACATAAAAGAATCCTCGTCACGGACACCTCGCGCGATGGCACCGACCCGCGCTGTTTCATCAACCCCCAGATTGTCGAATCGCGCGGGGTGGAGCAGATGGACGAGGGCTGCCTGTCGGTGCCGGATGTCTTCGAAACCGTGGAACGCGCTGAATGGATCCGGGTTCAGGCCTTCGATCAGTTCGGCGCGCCGTTCGAACTCGAACTCGACGGCCTGCTCGCGGTCTGCGTCCAGCACGAAATCGACCACCTCGACGGCAAACTGTTCGTTGACCGGCTGTCGACCCTCAAACGCTCGCGCATCCGCCGCAAATTCGAGAAAGCGCAGAAACAGGCGCTGTGACGACCCGCCGGCACGCTGCGGTGCCGGTGGCGTTGCCCTTCCATGAACAGATGTCCCAAGCGCCTAGCGCGGTTCCCCCATGTCTAGATTGAAAGTCGTCTTCGCCGGCACGCCGGCCTTCGCCGTGCCGTCACTGGAGACTCTGCTGGCCCATCCCGAGGTTGCCGTCCAGGCGGTCTACACGCAGCCCGACCGGCCGGCCGGCCGCGGCCAGTCCCTGCGTGAAAGTGACGTCAAGCAGGCGGCCCTGCGGCACGGCCTGCCTGTCGAACAGCCGGCAAGCATGCGCGATGCCGAAGCACAGGGGCGCTTCGCCGGTTTTGCCTGCGATCTGCTCGTCGTCACGGCTTTCGGCCAGATCCTGCCGGCCGCCGTGCTCGACGCGCCACGGCTCGGGGCCATCAACGTGCACGCGTCGCTGCTCCCGCGCTGGCGCGGCGCAGCCCCCATCCAGCGTGCGCTGATGGCCGGCGACACGACGACCGGCGTCACCATCATGCGCATCGTCGAGCGCCTGGATGCCGGCCCCATGCTCCTTTCGCGCAGCCTGCCGATCGAAGCTGACGATACCGGCGGCAGCCTGCACGACAAGCTCGCCCTGCTCGGTGGCGAGGCCCTCCACGCGGCGCTCGACGCACTGGTCGCGGGGACGGCCACCGAGACACCGCAGGACGAGGGCGCCGTGACCTATGCGAAGAAAATCGACCGTGCCGATCGCCCGCTCGACTGGTCGCGCAGCGCCGACGAGCTCGACCGCCAGGTCCGGGCGCTGAGTCCCAGCCCCATGGCCAGCACCGAACTCGGCGGGCTGCCGGTCAACATCGTGGCGGCCCAGCCCCTGCAACTCCCGCAATCCGCCCCTCCCGGCAGCCTGCTGCACTGCGCCGAGGACGGCATCGTGCTGGCGTGCGCCGATGGCGCGCTCCGGATCACCAGCCTGCAGCCATCGGGCAAACGCCCGCTGACAGCGCGCGAATTCATCAACGGCTACCGAAAGCACCTGGGCCTTTGAACGCACCGCCTGCACCGTCCCCCCGCGCAGTCGCCGCGCGTGTCCTCCACGCCGTGATCCACGACGGCGCATTGCTGGATCGGGAACTCGAGTCGGTGCGTGGCACGGGCCTCGAGGCACGCGACCAGGCCTTCGTCCAGGAATGCAGCTACGGTGTGCTCCGGCGTTACCACGCGCTGCGCCATCGCCTGGCAAGCCTGCTCGAGCGCCCGCTGCGGAAACGCGACGGGATCATCGAGGTGCTGCTGCTGAGCGCGCTGCACCAGCTGTTCGAGATGGACGCGCCGGCGCATGCCGTGGTCGATGCCTCGGCGAACGCCTGCCGCGAGCTCGACAGGTCCTGGGCGGCGGGTCTGGTCAACGCGACCCTGCGCAACGCGCTGCGTCAGCGCGCCCACTACGCGCCCCCGACCGCAGCCGACGTCGAGGCCTGCTGGAATCACCCGCAGTGGCTGGTCGACGCGATACGCGCGGCATGGCCAGAGGACTGGCGGGCGGTCCTGACGGCGGCTGCGGCCCACCCGCCGTTCGCGCTGCGCGTGAATGCGCGACGTATCTCGCGGGACGACTACCTCGCCCGGCTGCGCGACGCGGGCATCGCGGCATCGGCGGCACCGTTCTGCCCCCAGGGTGTGGTGCCGGACAGGGCGCTGCCGGTGAGCCGGTTGCCGGGTTTCGACGAGGGGCTGGTGTCCGTGCAGGACGCGGCCGCCCAGCTCGCCGCACCGCTGCTCGACGCAACCGCGGGCCAGCGGGTGCTCGATGCCTGTGCCGCGCCGGGCGGCAAGGCGATGCACTTGCTGGAGACTTGCGTCGGCCCCCTGGACCTGACGGCGCTCGACGTCGACGCGAGAAGGCTCGCGAGGGTCACCCAGAACGCGGAACGTCTCGGGCTGCAGTGCCGAATCACCTGTGGCGATGCCGCCGAGCCCGCCGGCTGGTGGGACGGTCAGGCCTACGACCGCATCCTGCTCGATGCCCCGTGTTCGGCCACCGGCGTCATCCGCCGGCATCCGGACATCAAGCTGCACCGGCGCGCCGCAGACCTGCCGCTGCTGGCGGCGAGACAATCCGCGATTCTCGACGCGCTCTGGCCGCTCCTGCGCGAGGGCGGTAAGCTCGTGTACGCGACCTGCTCGATCCTGCCCGCCGAAAATGACGCCATCCTCGCGACAGCCAGGGGGCGCCATGGCGATTTCAATGTCCTGCACATCAGCGCCGACTGGGGACGCCCGACGGCGCACGGCCGCCAGATCCTGAGCGGCGAACACGGCATGGACGGTTTCTACTACGCGCTGATCGAGAAACGCCCCCGATGAACGTGCGACGCATGCGGAATCTGCTGTCAATCTGGGCGCTGCTGGCCTTCCTGTGGCCGGCCAGCGCCCTCGCGCGTGATTTCACGATCGAGTCGGTGGCCGGACGCATCACCGATGGGCAGTTCATCGTCGACGCCCGCATCGATGTGCAGCTGAACGAAAGCACGATCGAAGCGCTCGAGAACGGCGTCACGCTCGAATTCGAATTGCAGGCGGCCCTCCTGCGGCCGCGTCGACTGTGGTGGGACGCCGAGGTCACGGCCGTCACCCGGCGCTTCCTGCTCGGACGGCATGCGCTCGCGGACGGCTACACCTTGAGCGAACCCGGGGCCGACCAGCACCTGATCTTCAAGAACATGGATGACGCCCTCTCCGCGCTGGGCGACGTGCGCGACTTCGTTGCCGGCAGCGCCGCAGGGCAGGTGTCGTCGACCGGCAAATACCGTGGGCGCCTGCGTCTGCGGCTCGACATCGAGGCGCTACCCGCGCCGCTGCGCCCCATTGCCTACATCTCCCCGAGCTGGCGGCTGTCGAGCGGCTGGTATGAATGGGTGTTCGTGCCGTGAAACAGCGCCTGGCCGTCGCAGCCTCGGTCGGCATGCTCAGCGTCTCGCTGCTGGGGTCGCTCGTGTTGATGAGCGCCGCGATCCAGAACTCCGGCCGCTTTGGCACCCTGTTCTCGGTGCTGCTGCTGACGAACCTGCTGGGCCTGGCGGCTTTCGTCGTCCTCATCGTGATCAATGCGCGCGACCTGCTGCGCCAACTCCGCCAGCGCCAGCCCGGCGCCCGCCTGACGCTGCGCATGCTGCTGATTTTCGTCGCGCTTTCGGTGCTGCCGATCCTCGTGCTCTATGCCTTTTCGATCAACCTGCTGGCGCGCGGCGTCGACAGCTGGTTCGACGTGCGTATCGGCCAGGCCCTGGACGACGCGCTCGAACTGTCCCGCAGCGCGCTGGATCTGCGGATGCGCGAGGTGCTGAACCAGACCGAGAAGGTCGCCGAGGAACTCGGGGTCGGCTCCGAGCCGAGCTCGGTGCTGAACCTGGACGCCCTGCGCAACCCCGGCAGCACCATCGTCGCCGACGCATGGGATCCCGGCCCCAGCGATCTGGACCTGTTGCGCCGGCGCGTCGGCGCCGAAGAGCTGGCAATCGTCACCGTCCAGGGCCGCCTGCTCGAAACCAGCAGCAGCGGCACCGACCTCGTGCCCAACCTGCCGTCCGCGGCCATCCTGCTGCAGGTCAAGCAGGGCCGCAGCTATACCGGCCTCGAGCCCATCGGGTCGGCGGGCCTCTACATCCGGGTCGCCGTCGCGGTGCCCGACGGCAGCGGCAGCGTGGGCCGGGGCAGCCGCATCCTGCAGGCCCTCTATCCGGTGGCCGCGCAGATGGACGACCTCGCGACTAGCGTGGAAACCGCGCACGCGAAGTACAACGAACTGGTCTACCTGCGCGAGAAACTGAAGCTGAGCTTCACGATGACGCTCACGCTGGTGCTGCTGTCGAGCATCGCGACCGCGATCTGGGCGGCATTCTTTTCCGCGCGGCGCCTGGCGGCCCCCATCACCGATCTTGCGGCCGGCACCGCAGCGGTCGCCGCCGGCGACTACGAGACCACGCTGCCGGTGACAACCGCCGACGACATCGGCTTCCTGGTCAGCTCCTTCAACGCCATGACCCGCCGCATCGCGCAGGCCCGCGACGAGGTCGAGGCGCAGCACCGCTACCTCAATACCCTGCTCTCCCAGCTGTCGTCGGGCGTGCTGGCACTGGGCCCGGACGGGCGCATCACGACGCTGAACGACGCCGGCCGACGCATCATCGACATCGGCGAGGCGACGATCACCGGCGAACCCCTGGCGGCGCTCGTCGCGCAGCGCGAGCACCTGCGCCCCTTCGTCGAGGGCGTGCAGCCGCAATTGACCGAGTCGATGCAGCGCTGGCAGCAGGAAATCCAGATTTTCAGCCGCACCGGCCGGCGGGTGCTCATGTGTCGCGGCTCGAGCCTGCCGACCGAGGGCGCGGATAGCGCCGGCCACGTGGTGGTATTCGACGACGTGACGGTGCTCATCCAGGGCCAGCGTGACGCGGCGTGGTCGGAAGTCGCGCGACGGCTCGCCCACGAGATCAAGAACCCGCTGACCCCCATTCAGCTGTCGGCGGAGCGCCTGCGCCAGAAGTACCTGTCGAAAATGGCGCCGGCGGACGCCGAAACGCTGGACCGCCTGACGACGACCATCGTGCAGCAGGTCGACACCATGAAGTCGATGGTCAACACCTTCTCGGACTACGCGCGCACCCCGACGATCAACCAGGAGAAGACCGACCTCAACAAGCTGATTTCAGCCGTCGTCGACCTCTATCGCAGCGCGAACCCGGATGCATCCTTCGAAATCGAGTTCGCAGGGGACCTGCCGACCGCCTCGGTCGACGCCGGCCGGCTGCGCCAGGTCTTCAACAACCTGATCAAGAACGCCCTCGAGGCCTCCGGCGCGACGGGCAACCCGCCGCACATCCGGGTGACGACGCGGCGGCTGGCCTCCGAGGCGGGTGACCATATCGAAATCGCAGTTGCCGACCGCGGCGAGGGCATCCCCAGCCAGATCCTCGGCAACGTGTTCGAGCCCTACGTCACGAACAAGACCAAGGGCACGGGCCTCGGTCTTGCGATCGTCAAGAAGATAGTCGAGGAGCACGGCGGGCTCGTCACCCTCGAGAACAACGACGGACCGGGCGCCTGCGCTACTATACGGTTGCCGCTGGACGGCAAGGATCCGCCCGCCGAGGCCATAGACAACAGGAGGGCCGTATGACCGCTCGCCATATCCTGGTCGTCGACGACGAACCCGATATCCGGGTGCTGCTGAAGGAAATCCTCGATGACGAGGGTTTTGAAGTCAGCGTCGCCGAGAATGCAGCACAGGCGCGGGAAGCGCGCCGCCAGCGTCGTCCCGACCTGATCCTGCTCGACATCTGGATGCCGGACACCGACGGCATCACACTGCTGAAGGAGTGGTCGGCGGACAACCACCTGGACGTGCCGGTGATCATGATGTCCGGCCACGGCACCGTGGAAACAGCGGTCGAGGCGACCCGTCTCGGCGCCTACGATTTCATCGAGAAGCCGCTGTCGATCGCAAAGCTGCTGATCACCATCCAGCGCGGCCTCGAGAATGCGAATCTCCAGCGCGAGAACCTGGGTCTGCGCCGCTCCGCGCCCCCACTGGCGGAACCGGTGGGTCGCAGCCGTGCGATGGACCAGCTGCGCGCGAACGTACTGCGCATCGCCCAGCACAAGACGTCGGTGTTCATCACCGGCGAGTCCGGCAGCGGCAAGGAGGTCGTTGCGCGCTACCTGCACCAGCACAGCCCGCGCGCCCTCGGGCCCTTCGTCGCGGTCGGGGTCGCCGGGCTCGCGCGCGAGAATCCGGACGCCGAGCTGTTCGGCACGGAAAGCGACGGCCACGTCACCTACGGCTCCCTGGAACAGGCCAACGGCGGCACGCTGTTCCTGAAAGACATCGCGGACATGGACCTGAGCACGCAGGCCCGCCTGCTGAGCGCGCTCGAACAACAGGCGATGCTGCGCGTGGGCGGCCGCGAACCGGTGCCCATCGACGTGCGCATCGTCGCCGCGACGCGGCGGGACCTGCAGGCCGAAGTGAACGCCGGCCGCTTCCGCGACGACCTCTTCTACCACCTGAACGTGGTGCCGCTGCGCGTGCCCTCGCTGCACGACCGCATCGAGGACCTCGACGAACTGCTGAACCACTACCTCGACTACTTCGTGAACTACGAGGGCCTGCAGCGGCGTGATTTCTCGCCCGGCGCGAAGGCCCGCATGCGCGACTACCGCTGGCCAGGCAACGTGCGCGAACTGCGCAATCTCGTGCAGCGCCTGCTGATCCTGGGCAACGGCGACACGGTCGAGGGCCATGAGATCAGCCAGGCGCTCGGCATCCGCGCCCAGCCGGAATTGGACGCGGTGCCGCCGGGCTTCGACCTGCCGCTGCGGGAGGCGCGCGAGCGCTTCGAGAAGAGTTACCTCGAGTACCAGCTGCACGCCTGCGAAGGCAGCGTCAGCAAGGTGGCGGAACGGGTCGGCATCGAACGCACGCACCTGTACCGGAAATTGCGCAGCCTCGGCATCGATCCGCGTCACATCAAGGAAGCGAGCAGGGACTGAGGTCGCCGTGAACGAGCGTATCGCGAACTTCGAGAAATTGCTGGAAAAGGGCCCTGAAACCCCGCTCCTGCGTTTCAGCCTCGGCAGCGCCTACCTCGCCGGGGATCCGGCCAGGGCGGCTGAGCACTTCCAGGCGGCGCTGGTGCTCGACCCCGCCTACGTGGCGGCGTGGAAACTGCTGGGCGAAGCGCTGGCCCGGACCGGCGACATCGAGGGCGCGAAGTTCGCGTATACCGAAGGCATCGTTGCCGCCGAGGTGCACGGCCAGGTGCAGGCCGCGAAGGAGATGCGCGTATTCCTGAAGCGCCTGCTGCGCTGAGCGCCTAGCGACAGCCGGCGACCGGGGCCGCCGCCGGCAGGCCGTTCAACTCCAGCGCACCGACCAGTTCCCCGACATGGCGGAAACCGTGGCGCTCGAGGTAGTCGACGATGCCGTTGTTGATGTCACGGCACACCAGCGGATCGTAGAACAGGCCCGTGCCCAGCCCGACCGCGGTCGCCCCCGCCAGCATGAATTCGATCGCGTCAGTCGCATTGACGACACCGCCCTGGCCGATGATAGGCACGCCGTGCGCACGGCATACCTGGTGGACCTGCCACACCTTCAGCAACGCAATCGGCTTGATTGCCGGGCCCGACAGGCCGCCCTGGTTGTTGCCGATGACGGGCCGGCGCCGCTCGCTGTCGATTGCCATGCCCATCAGGGTGTTGATGACCGCGAATGCGTCGGAGCCTGCCTCGAGACAACGCCGGGCGTTCTCGGCAATGTCGGTCTGGTTCGGCGACAGCTTCGTGATCAGCGGCTTGCGGGTCGCCCGCCGGCAGGCCTCGACGACGCGCGCGGACATGTCCGGGCTGTTGCCGAAGGCGACCCCGCCTTCCTTGACGTTCGGACAGGAGATGTTGATTTCGATCGCATCGATCGGGGAATCGTCGAAGATGCGGGTGACTTCCTCGTACTCCTCGACGGTCGAACCGGAGACGTTGGCGATGAAACGCGTCTCGCTGAAATCGAGTTTCGGCAGAATCTCGTCGACGACGGTGCGCGCGCCGGGATTCTGCAGCCCGATCGCGTTGAGCATCCCACCCTCGGTCTCGTACACCCGGTGCGGCGGATTGCCGAGGCGCGCCGCGAGCGTCGTGCCCTTGAGGCACACCGCCCCGACGTCGGCATTCGAAAAGCCCTGGACGCGTGTATATTCCTCGCCGAACCCGACACAGCCGGACAGCAGCACGAGCGGCGATGCGAATGGCAGGCCGCGGAACGACAGCTTCAATCGTTCGTCCATCCCCGCCGTCGTATCCATCCGTCTGTCCCCTGCTGCAATCTGACCGGTGAAAGTCCAATGAATATCGCAGGCCTCGAACGAGGCGCCGACGCCGTCGTCGACGTCGCGCTGTTCGAACCCGAAATCCCGCCGAATACGGGCAACATTATACGCCTGTGCGCCAACACGGGGGCCGTGCTGCACCTGATAGAACCGCTCGGCTTCAAGCTCGACGAGGCATCGGTGCGGCGCGCCGGGCTCGACTACGCGTGGCTCGCGCGCGTATGCCAGCACACCGGTTACCCGGCCTTCGCGAGCGCGGTGGCCGGGCGACGCGTGTTCGCCTTCTCCACCCGCGGGACCGCCACACCTTACGAGACGCGCTTCGCGCCCGGCGACGTGCTGCTCTTCGGGCCTGAAACACGCGGCCTGCCGGACACGCTCCTCGACACGCTGCCGGCGGCCCAACGCCTGCGCATCCCGATGCGGGCGGGCAATCGCAGCATCAACCTGTCGAACGCGGTTGCGATTGGCCTCTACGAGGCGCTGAGACAACTCGGCCTGCCCGACATGCGCTGACCGCTCGCCGGCCGGCGGCGGCTCAGTCGCGCCAGGCGCCGTCCTCGGCGCGCGGTTCGCGCGACATCAGCGCCGCGACCGCCGTCTCGGGCGTGCTTTCCCCGCGCAGCATGCGCGCGACCTCCTGGACTATCGGCATCTCGACCCGCAGACGGCTCGCAAGCGCTGCGACCGCCACGGCGGTGGCCGCGCCCTCGACGAGTCCGATGCGGGCCTGCGCCTCGGCGAGCCCCGTCCCCTTCCCCAGCGCAATCCCGAACCGACGATTGCGCGACTGGTCGTCCGTGCAGGTCAGCACGAGGTCGCCGAGCCCCGACAGGCCCATGAAGGTTTCGGCGCGCGCGCCCAGCGCCACGCCCAGCCTGGCAATCTCGGCGAGGCCGCGGGTGATCAGCGCAGCCCGCGAATTCGCACCCAGGCCGAGCCCATCACAGACACCGGCCGCGATGGCGAGCACGTTCTTCACGCTGCCGCCGACGGCGACACCCACCAGGTCGTCGGTCAGGTAGGGCCGGAAGCGGCTGGTATGGAAATGGGCCAGCAGCGCCTTGCCGTAAGCCTCGCGACTCGCCGCGATGGTGACCGCGGCCGGCCGCCCCTCGGCGACTTCACGCGCGAAATTGGGTCCCGACAGCAGGGCGACGTCGACGCCCGCGCCGTACTCCTCGCGCACGACCTCGTGCACGAAGCGGCCGGTCGCGAGTTCGAGCCCCTTCGCGGCGCAGACCAGCGCCTGCACATGCGGCGCGTCGCGCAACAGGCTGCGCACGATCTCCCGGGTGGTCTGGCAGGGGGTCGCGAGGACCGCAGTGGTGCAGGACGCGGGGATTTGCGCCAGGGACTCGACCGCCTGTATGCCCTCGGGCAGGCGGATGCCGGGCAGGTAGCCCCGGTTTTCGTGGGCCAGCGCAAGCTCGCGCACGGCTGCGGCGTCGCGGCCCCACAGGGCGACGTGGCGGCCGCGATCGGCCAGCACGGAAGCCAGCGCCGTGCCCCAGGCGCCGGCGCCGAGGACGACCAGCGCCGGAGGGTTCACGCGGGCACGCTCAGTGCGTCTGGTCGGCTGGCGCCGCGCCGCGTCGGCGCTGGAGTTCCTGCGCGTAGAGCGCGTCGAAGTTCACCGGCGCGAGCAGCAGCTGGGGGAAACCACCCTTGGTGACGATGTCGCACACCGCCTCGCGGGCGAACGGGAACAGGATGTTCGGGCAGGCGGTGGCCAGCACCGCCGGCAGGTGCTGCTCGCTGAAGCCTGAAATGTTGAAGATGCCGGCCTGCTGCACCTCCACGAGGTAGATGGTGCGGTCGTCCTGCTTGACGGTGCAGGTGACGGTCAGCACGACCTCGTGGACGTCCGGGCCCAGCGTCGTCGCCGCGTTCGCGAAATGCAGATCCAGTGAAGGATTCAGCTGCTCGGTGAAGACCTTTGGCGCATGCGGCGCCTCGAAGGACAGGTCCTTGACGTAGATCTTCTGGATGCCGAGCTGGCCGAGCGGGGCCTGTGCGCCTGTCTGTTCGTTTTCGTTCGCCATGGTGAGGATGCTCTGTGCTGAAGTTGACCGGTACCGGGACCGGGGAAATGGGTGTCGTGTTCGCCCGCGCTACCTGGCGCCCTGCACCGGCAGGTTTTCCGCCCGCCACGCGACGAGACCGCCCCGCAGGTTGTAGACCTTGGTGTAGCCCTGGCGGCGCAGCGCCTTCACCGCCGCGCCGGACTGCGCACCGGACTCGCAGTAGACGAGCAGCGGGCGGTCCTTGTGCCTGGCGAGCCTGGCGGCGCCGCCGGTGATGTCCTGCTGGCTGACGTTGATCGCGTTGATGATGTGGCCGGTCTTGAATGCGGCCTCGGGGCGCACGTCGACCGGCACCGCATCGTCCTGGTTCAGCACCAGCACCGCGCGCTGCGGTGAGAGCGCGGCAGCGCCGCCGCCCTGCACCAGCGTGTAGATCAGTGCAACGAGGACGCCGATGAAGGCGGCCACGAGGGCCAGGTGATTGCCGATGAATTCGATGAGTTGCGCCATGCGCGGGAACCTGCCATTCGGGAGTTGCGGGTTCGTGACACGCCGCTGCGAGCCGGGGCCACGAGCGGCCGTATGATACACTCAAGCGTGCTGCGCACCGCATGATTCTCTCGCCCGTTGCGCGAGCACGGTTCCGTCCACACCAAAACCGCGAAAATTGTCATGGCCAAGGTCGAACACCCCGTATTGCTGGTCGTCCTCGATGGTTGGGGATACTCCGAAGACACGCACTTCAATGCGATTCACAGTGCGGACACACCCAACTGGGACCACCTGTGGCAGGACTGTCCCCACACCCTGATCAGCTGCTCCGGCCTCGACGTCGGCCTGCCCGACGACCAGATGGGCAACTCCGAGGTCGGCCACATGCACCTCGGCGCGGGCCGCCTGGTCTACCAGGACTACACGCGGATTTCGAAAGCCATCAGCGACGGTGACTTCTACACCAACGAGGTGTTCCGCGCGGCCTTCGAACTCGCCGCCGCCAGCGACCGCGCCGTACACCTGCTGGGTTTGCTGTCGCCGGGTGGCGTCCACAGCCACGAGGAACACACGGTCGCCCTGATCGACCTCGCGCGCCGCTGCGGTGTCCGCCGCCTGTACGTGCATGCCTTCCTCGACGGCCGCGACATGCCGCCGAAAAGCGCGGCGCCCTCGCTGGAACTCGTCGCGCGCAAGTGCGCTGAGTTCGGCCTTGGCCGCATCGCGAGCATCGTCGGCCGCTACTTCGCGATGGACCGCAACAAGGCCTGGGACCGCATCGAACAGGCCTACGATCTCATCGTCGACGGCATCGGCAGGCACACCGCGCCCGATGCGCTCGCGGCGCTGGATGCCGCCTATGCGCGCGGCGAGTCCGACGAATTCGTCGAGGCCACCGCGATTCTCGAACACGACCAGCCGGCGCGCATGGCGGACGGCGATGTCGTCGTGTTCACGAACTTCCGCGCCGACCGCGCGCGCCAGCTGACCACGGCACTGACCGCGGCCGACTTCACCCACTTCCAGCGCCGCCGCGTGCCGGCGCTGGGCCGCTTCGTGGCGATGGCCGATTACGGGGCGCAGTTCACGGTGCCTGTCGCCTACCCGACCATCGACCTCCGCAACACCTTCGGCGAAATCGTCGCCCGGCAGGGCCTGCGCCAGTTGCGCATCGCGGAGACCGAGAAATACGCGCACGTGACCTTCTTCTTCAACGGCGGCGAGGAAACCCCGTTCCAGGGCGAGGACCGCGTGCTCATCCAGTCGCCGAAGGTCGCGACCTACGACCTGAAGCCCGAGATGAGCGCCGCCGAAGTAACGGACAAGCTGGTCGCGGCGCTGGAGAGCCGCGAGTACGACGCCATCATCTGCAACTACGCGAACGCCGACATGGTGGGCCACACCGGCGATTTCGCGGCGACCGTCCGCTGCATCGAGACACTCGATGCCTGCCTCGGCCGTCTCGCCGACGCCTGCCGGCGTACCGGCACCGAGATGCTCGTCACCGCCGATCACGGCAACGCCGAGAAAATGCGCGGGGAAACAGGCGCCTGCGGCGCGGAGGAAGCCCACACCGCGCACACGAGCAACCTCGTACCGCTGGTCTACCTCGGCCGCAAGGCGGAACTGGCGGCGGCCGGCACGCTCAGCGACATCGCGCCGACGATGCTCGCGCTGATGAATCTGGCCCAGCCCGACGAAATGACCGGGCATAACCTGGTGCGGCTGCAAGCCTCCGCACAGCACGCCGCCTGAGCCTGTCGCACGGTGCGGGCCCCGGCGCCCGCGCCGCGCCCTGCGCGTGATCCCGTGGGCGAAAATGCGAAGTGCCTGCGCCCCGAAATCCTGCATAATGGGGCCGCGCCCGCTTCGCGGCGCATCTATCCGGGTGTGCACCACACTGCAATGAAACATCGCTCCAGCGTCGCCGTGCTGGCCGCCCTGCTCGGCAGCACTTCAGGTTCCGAAATTTCAGCGCAGCAGCAGCCGCCAGCGGCGCCCGTCCTGCAGGCCCCGGCGGCCCAGACCGGAGCAAGCGCCCCCCCGCCGGCGGGCGAGGCGATCCCGCTCGAAGACATCCGGCTGCTCGTCGAGATCTTCCACAAGGTGAAGAGCGACTATGTCGAGCCGGTCACCGACAAGAAACTCATCGACAGTGCAATCAAGGGTCTGCTGGCGGGCCTCGATCCGCACTCGACCTATCTCGACGCCGAAGCTTACGAAGAACTCCAGGAGGGTACGACGGGGGAATTCGGCGGGCTCGGCATCGAGGTCGGCACCGAGGACGGCTTCGTGCGCGTCATCGCCCCGATCGACGACACCCCCGCCAGCCGCGCCGGCGTGCAGGCCGGAGACACCATCATCAAGCTCGACGACGCGCCGGTGAAGGGCATCTCGCTGAACGAGGCGATCAAGAAGATGCGCGGCAAGCCGGGCACGAAGATCGGGATCACGCTGATGCGAGAGGGGGTCGAGAAGCCGATCGTGCTGACCCTCGTGCGCGACGTCATCAAGATCCGCAGCGTGCGCGGCCGCATGCTCGAACCGGGTTTCGGCTACGTCCGCGTGTCCGCGTTCCAGGCGAATACCGGCGACGACCTCGTGGCCCAGCTCGAGAAGCTGAAGACCGAGGCGAAGGCGCCACTGAAGGGCCTCGTGCTCGACCTGCGCAACAACCCGGGTGGCGTCCTGGGCGCCGCGGTCGCCGTGTCCGACGCGTTTCTCGACGCCGGTCGCATCGTCTATACCGAAGGCCGCATCGAGGACGCCAAGCTCGAATTCGACGCCAAGCCACCGGATCTGATCGGCGGCGCGCCGCTGGTCGTGCTCGTGAACGAAGGCTCGGCATCGGCGTCGGAAATCGTCGCCGGCGCGCTGCAGGACCGGCAACGCGCGGTGATCATGGGTCGGCAGACCTTCGGCAAGGGCTCGGTGCAAACGATCCTGCCGATGAACAACAAGGCCGCGATCAAGATCACCACCGCGCGCTATTTCACGCCGAACGGACGTTCGATCCAGGCCGAGGGCATCAAGCCCGACATCCGGATCGACAAGCTCAAGCTCACCGACTTCACCGCCGAGGAAGGCATGTTCGTGAAGGAAGCGCAGCTCGATCGGCATCTCGAGAACACCGATGCGAAGGAAGCGCCGACAGCAGACGCGGCCGACAACCGGGCGCAGCGCGCCGAACTCGCGAAACAGGACTATGAGCTCTACGAAGCGCTCAACCTGCTGAAGGGGATGGTGCTCCTGCAGGCGCGCAGCCAGCCGCCGTCGGGCTGAGCGCCCGGTGACGCTGGCGACACTCGCGCTGGGTACCTGTCTGGCGCTCGCGGGCGCAGCCGCGCCCCCGGCGCCACGGATCGCAATCCTGATCGACGACATCGGCTACCAGCCGGCGGCCGATCTGGACGCGCTGGGCCTTGCCGGGGCCTATTCCTACGCCGTCCTGCCCCACGCGCCGCACGGCGCGCGTTTCTCGGCCGCCGCCAACGCGCTAGGACGGGACAGCCTTCTTCATCTGCCGATGGAAGCGGAGCACAGCAACGACCTGCTGGGGCCAGGCGCCCTGCGGCGACAGATGGACGAGACGGCGATGACCGCGACGCTCGCGGCCGCCCTGGCAAGCGTCGCACCCGTCGTCGGCATCAACAATCACATGGGCAGCCGCCTGACCCGCGAGCCGCGCGCGATGCGGCGCCTCGCGCTGAGTCTTGGCCAGGCGGCGCCGCGCCTGTTCTTCGTGGACAGCCGCACGACGCCGCGCACGGTCGCCGCCAGCGTCCTGCGCAAGGCCGGCATCCCGGTGCTGGAGCGCGACGTCTTCCTCGATCACGTGCGACATCCGACGGCCATCCGGCAGCAACTCGAGCGGCTGGTGCGCCTCGCGCACCGGCGCGGCAGCGCGCTCGGGATCGGCCATCCCTACCGGGAGACCCTGTCGGTATTGCGGGGCTTCCGTCCGGGCGCGGCGGGTGTGCGGCTGGTGCCGGCGTCGGCGCTGACCGACGGCGCGGTCACCGCGCCGCAGCTCACCGCGGCGGCCCCAGCCTGCGGCGACGCTTCCTGATCCGCCTCAGAGGTCGCGGGTCGCGAACGCGCGCAGCAGCATCACCGCCCCGAGACCGCCGAGGACCCACACCCCGGCCGGATAGGTACCCCACGGACCACCACCGACGTCATCGGCCACGCTGTGCAGCACGCCGGCGGCGATGACGAGTCCGGCGCCGGCCACGGAACAGGACAGGCGTCGGTGCACGCTGCGGATTTCGCGACGGATGTCTTCCAGCATCTGGTCGTGCGTGGCCACCTCGATGCGACCCTGCTTGAGGCGATCGAGCACGTCGAAGGCAAGCCCCGGCAATTCGGGCAGACGATCGATCCAGCGCGGGACGCTTTCACGTGTCGCGCGCACCAGACTGCGCAGGCCGATGCGGTCGCGCATCCAGTTCTCCAGCGACGGCCGCGCGGTGCGCCACAGGTCCAGCTCCGGGTCGAGCTGGCGACCGATGCCTTCGATGTTGACGAGGGTTTTCTGCAGCAGCAGCAACTGCGGCAGGATTTCCATGTGGAAGCGCTGGGCGGTCTGGAACAGGCGCACGAGCAGCTGGCCGATCGAGATCTCGCGCACCGGTCGGTCGAAGATGGGCTCGCACACCGTGCGGATCGCGAATTCGAAGTCGTCGACCCGCGTATCGCGCGGCACCCAGCCCGACTCCACGTGCAGCTCGGCGACGCGCCGGTAGTCGCGATCGAGGAAGGCGTGGAAGTTCTCGGCGAGGTAGCGCTGATCGTATTCGGACAGGGAGCCCATGATGCCGAAATCCACTAGCACGAACACCGCCGGCTCGCCGTTCACCCCGGGGCGCACGAACAGGTTGCCCGGATGCAGGTCCGCGTGGAAGAAATGGTCGCGGAACACCTGCGTGAAGAACAGTTCGACGCCGGTGCGCGCGAGGTGCGGCAGGTCGACGCCGGCCTCGCGCAGGGCGGCGACGTTGCCGATCGGGATGCCGTCGATGAGCTCCATGACCAGCACGTTCGGCCGCGACAGGGCCCAGTGGATTTCCGGCACGTAGAGGTCCGGCGAATTCGCGAAATTGCGGCGGATCTGCGACGCATTCGCCGCCTCGCGCAGCATGTCGAGTTCGTCGAGGATGGTCTTCTCGAACTCGTCGACGACGCGCGCCGGCTTCAGCAGGCGGCCACGCGACCAGTAGCGCTCGGCGATGTCGGCGAGCAGCCGCATCAGCCCGATGTCGCGCTCGATCGTGCGCCGGATGCCGGGCCTGACGACCTTCACGATGACATCGCGGCCGTCCTGCAGCCGCGCGACGTGCACCTGCGCGATCGACGCCGACGCGAGCGGCGTTTCGTCGAATTCGCTGAAGACCTCGGTGACCGGCTTGCCGTACGCACGCTCCACGATGACCCGCGCCTGCGCGCCCGGGAACGGCGGCACGTGATCCTGGAGCTTGGACAGTTCCTCGGCGATGTCGTCCGGCAGGAGGTCCCGCCGCGTCGACAGCAGCTGCCCGAACTTGACGAACAGCGGCCCCAGCTCCTCGAGCAGCGCGCGGATGCGTGGCGCGCGCGGCCCGTGGGTCACCGGCTTCCAGTTCCACGGCATCAGGTGGCGCAGGAAGCGCACGGGCTGGAGCATCGGGATCGTGAACAGGATCTCGTCGAAACCGTGGCGGACCAGCGCGCGCTGGATGGCGTAGACCCGCAGGAAGTGGCTCGGCAGCCGAATCATCCGCGCCCCCTGCGTTCCAGCCGAGCGATCCGCGCGGCGAGCCGGTCGAGGTCCATGTCGAGGCGCAGGGCGTCCACGCCCAGCTGCTCGATTTCCCGCGCGGTCGGCACCAGTCGCCGCTCCTCGAGCAGGAACTGGCCGAGGTCGCGCTCCAGGCTCGCATGCGCCTGCCGCGCGAACGCGAACAGGGCCTCGAGCACGCGCGCGACCTGGCGCGCCGGTACGCCGCCGATGACCCGCGCAAGGCCCGCCTCCCAATCGAGGGACAGCGCATCGAAAGCCGCCTCCAGCTGGCGGACTGTCGCGAGGTCGCCCTGGATGCGCACGCGACCCGCGGGAACGCTCTCGCCCAGGCGATGCGCGCGGGCCATCGCGACGAGATCGGCGAGATTGCCCTCGAGCACGACGTCGGGTGCGCGGATGCTGCGTGTCGCGAGAAGGATGCCATCGGCCTCGAGTGCGACGCAGAGGCGCAGGCCCAGGCGACCCAGCTGGACTTCGACTGAACGACCCGCGAGTTCCGCGAGCTGGGCGCTCGCCACCTCGTCCTCGCGCAGCAGGCGGTTGAAGGCGTCCTGGACCCGGTCCAGCAGGCGTTGCGGCGCGAGGAGCCCGGCGATCACCGTGACCTCACAGGCGCATGCCGCTGTGGAGCGCGACGACGCCGCCCAGCAGGTTCAGGTAACGACAGCGTTCGAGGCCGGCCGTGCGCATCATCGCCGCGAGTTCGTCCTGCGGCGGGTGCATGCGAATCGACTCGGCGAGGTAGCGGTAGCTGGCCTCGTCCCTGGCGATCAGCTGGCCTAGGCGCGGCAGCAGCTTAAAGGAGTAGGCGTCGTAGATTTTCGACAGCACGGGCGAGGCCACCTGCGAGAATTCCAGCACGTGGGCGGTGCCGCCGGGTTTCAGCACCCGGTACATCTCGGCGAGCGCGCGCTCTTTCCGCGTGACGTTGCGCAGCCCGAAGGCCATCGTGATCAGGTTGAAGCTGCGGTCCGGAAACGGCAGTGATTCCGCGTCGGCCTGCACGAAGCGCACGTTGTCGAGCGCGCCGGCGTCGAGCAGGCGATCGCGACCGACGTCCAGCATGCTGCGATTGATGTCGAGGATCACGACCTCGCCCTGCGCCCCGACATCGCGCGACAGCAGGCGCGTAAGGTCACCGGAACCGCCGGCAAGATCGAGCACGCGGTCGCCGGGGCGCGCCCCGGCGATGAACACCGCGATACGCTTCCACAGGCGGTGCATGCCCAGCGACATCAGGTCGTTCATCAGGTCGTAGCGGCTGGCGACCGAATCGAACACGCCGCGCACGCGCGCGGCCTTTTCGCGCTCGCTGACGCGCTGGTAGCCGAAATGGGTTTCCGGGTCGCTCATCGCCGACTCGGACTCAGGCGTCGCGGGGTGGCTTGCGCTCGTGGCCGGCGGCGGACAGCGCGGCGAGGTACTCACGCCAGTTCGTGTCGTAGTTGCGCCCGAGCAGGTTGAGATAGTCCCAGGTGTAGAGCCCGGTATCGTGCCCGTCGTCGAACACGAGTTTCACCGCGTAATTGCCCACCGGTTCGATTGCAGTGATGTTCACGCCCTCCTTGCCCGTCTGCAGGACGCCCTGGCCGGGTCCGTGCCCGCGCACTTCGGCCGACGGTGAATAGACGCGCAGGTACTCGCAGGGCAGCTGGTAGCGGCTGCCGTCGGCGAAGGCGATTTCGAGCACCCGCGAGCGCTGGTGCAGCAGGATGTCTGTCGGGAGGTTTTGTGCCATGGCAGCGCAGCCTACAGGATATAGCGGGCCCAGTCCTCATCCTTCACCAGCGCGCCGAGGTGCTGTTCCACGTAGGCGCGATCGACCTCGACGGCCTGGCCGGTCCGGCTGGGGGCGGTGAAGGAAAGCGCCTCGAGGAGGCGCTCCATGACCGTGTGCAGGCGACGCGCGCCGATGTTCTCGCTGCGCTCGTTGACGTGCTGCGCGATCTCGGCAATGCGTCGCACGCCGTCCTCGGCAAAACGCAGCGCCACGCCCTCGGTGGCCAGCAGGGCCTGGTACTGCTCGGTCAGCGACGCGGTGGGTTCGGTCAGGATGCGGACGAAATCGTCGACCCCGAGCGAGCTCAGCTCGACCCGGTTCGGCAGGCGCCCCTGCAGTTCCGGGATGAGGTCCGATGGCTTGGACAGGTGGAAGGCGCCGGACGCGATGAACAGGATGTGATCGGTCTTGATCATGCCCTGCTTGGTATTGACGGTGCAGCCCTCGATCAGCGGCAGCAGATCCCGCTGCACGCCTTCCCGCGAGACGTCCGGACCGTGGCTTTCGCCGCGGCGGGCAATCTTGTCGATCTCGTCGAGGAACACGATGCCGTTCTGCTCGACGTTCGCAATCGCGCGGGCGCGGATTTCCTCCTCGTTGACGAGCTTCCCGGCTTCTTCCTCGGTCAGGAGCTTCAGCGCCTCGGCGATGCGCAGCCGGCGCGAACGCTTGCGGGCGCTGCCGAGGTTCTGGAACATGCTCTGCAGCTGGCTCGTCATCTCCTCCATGCCCGGCGGCGCCATGATCTCGACGCCGGCCGGCGCCTGCGCGATCTCGATCTCGATTTCCTTGTCGTGGAGCTTGCCCTCGCGCAGCATCTTGCGGAAACGCTGGCGGGTCGACGAGTCCTCCGCTTCGGTGGTTTCGCCGAAGGCCCGTGGGGGCGGCAGCAGGACGTCGAGCACACGCTCTTCGGCGGCGTCGGCGGCCTTGTCGCGCACCTGGGCGGTGGCCTCGCTGCGCGTCATCGTCAGCGCGACCTCCATGAGGTCGCGGATGATCGATTCGACGTCGCGCCCGACATAGCCGACCTCGGTGAACTTCGTCGCCTCGACCTTGACGAACGGGGCGCCGGCCAGTTTCGCGAGGCGCCGCGCAATCTCGGTCTTGCCGACGCCGGTCGGGCCGATCATCAGGATGTTCTTCGGCATGATTTCGTTGCGCAGCTTCTCGGCGACCTGGCTGCGGCGCCAGCGCGTGCGCAGCGCGACCGCGACGGCGCGCTTGGCGGCGTCCTGGCCGACGATGTGCTTGTCGAGCTGGTCGACGATTTCCTGCGGCGTCAGCGCCATCAACTGTTGTTCGCGGGTCGGCATGGGCTTACGCCTTGATTTCTTCGAGGACGATGTTGTGGTTGGTGTAGACACAGATGTCGGCCGCAATCGCGAGCCCCTTGCGCACGATCGTCGCGGCGTCCAGATCGGTGTTCTCGACCAGCGCGCGCGCGGCGGCCTGGGCAAAGCTGCCACCGGAGCCGATGGCCATGATCGAATCCTCGGGTTCGATTACGTCGCCGTTGCCGGAGATGATCAGCGAGGCTTCACGGTCGGCGACCACCAGCAGCGCCTCGAGCCGGCGCAGCATGCGGTCGGTCCGCCAGTCCTTCGCCAGCTCCACGGCCGCGCGGACCAGGTTGCCCTGGTGCTTGTCGAGCTTGCCCTCGAAGCGCTCGAACAGCGTGAACGCGTCGGCGGTGCCGCCCGCGAAACCGGCGATCACGCGGTCCTGGTACAGGCGGCGGACCTTGCGCGCATTGCCCTTCAGGACCGTGTTGCCCATCGACACCTGGCCGTCGCCACCGACGACGACGTGCCCCTGGCGGCGCACCGAAAGGATGGTGGTTGCGTGAAACTGTTCCATGGAACGGGACTCGTGAAACGGAGCGCCGGATTGTACACCAGCGCCCGCTGACGCCCCGCCGGACGGCGGCGCGTACCGGGTGGAAAAGCCGCGGCGGGCCGCGGACGATGCGGCCCGCCGCGCGCGCTCAGTCGACGCTGATGCGCTTGGTCGCGGCCTGCGACCGCTTCGGCAGGGTCAGGGTCAGGACGCCGTTCTCGTATTTGGCCTTGCAGGCCGTCGAGTCGACCTCCTGCGGCAGCTGGAAACTGCGCGACACGGAGCCGAAGTAGCGCTCGCTGCGGAGGACCTTGTCGTCCTTGCGCTCGTCGTGCTGCTTGACCTCCGCGGAGATCGTGACCACGCCGCCCTCGACGCCGACGTGGATATCCTCCTTGCCGACGCCGGGGATTTCGGCCTGCACCGTGTAGGCGTCGCCGTTCTCCTTCACGTCGACCTTGATCTGCGCAGGCAGCGGATCACCGTGCAGGGGCTTGATGAAATAGCCGGGGGCCACGTCGCGGAAGAAATCGTCGAACAGGCTGCGACCACCAAAACTCATCAGATTTGCCATGTGTATTCTCCTGAGCGTTGTCATGTTCAAGGGCATCCACGCCCTCATTTTTCATAGATGCGGCAAGCCCCGGCGCTTTTCAAGCGTGCCGTCCCGCCACCGGCCCCGCGCTTGATCGGCATCAAGCCGCCGACCTCGGCGACGCCGGCTTGCGCGCCCCGGACCCGCGTGCGAGCCTCCCGCGATGTCTGCCGCTTCCCAGCATCCGACGATTCCGCCGCGCGCACTCGCCCTGCTCGCCGTGCTGACCCTGGTGTGGGGCACGAACTGGCCGCTGTTCCCGCTGGCGATGCGCGAGCTGTCGGTATGGACCTTCCGCGCGGCGACCGCGCTGGGCGGGGGTGTCCTGCTGCTGGGCATCGCGCGGCTGCGCGGACTCGATCTGTCCATCCCCCGTTCGCACTGGGCGACCGTCGCCGGCTCGGCGTTCTTCTACCTCTTCATCTGGAACATTGCCGCAGCCTGGTCGGCGACCCTGATCCCGTCCGGGCAGACCGCGGTGCTGGGCTTCACGATGCCGCTGTGGTCGGCGCTGCTCTCCTGGCTGCTGTTCCGCGAGCGCCTCACCCGCCGCCTGCTCGCCGCCCTCGCGCTCGGTGGCGCGGCGGTCGCGCTGCTGATGGTCCCGGCGCTCGGGCGCTACGCGGAAGCGCCGCTCGGCTTCGCGCTCGGCCTCGTCGCCGGCATCGGCTGGGCGCTGGGCACACTGCTGCTGCAAAGGTGGCCGGTCGGCGTACCGGCGCTGGTGCTGACCGGCTGGCAGCTGCTCCTCACCGCGCTGCCGATCACTTCGATCGCGCTCGCCGACGGCGGGGCCGCCTGGTTCGTGCCGGACTGGCGCACGGTGCTCGTCGTTGCCTACATCACCGTCGTGCCGATGAGCCTCGGCAACCTGTGCTGGGTGACGGTGGTGCGCCTCGTCCCGGCGAACGTGCTGGGCGTGACCACGATCCTCGTGCCGGTCGTCGCGATGGTGTCGGGCGCCATCGTGCACGGAGAGCCGTTGGGCCTGCTCCAGCTCGCCGCGATGGGCTGTTGCGTGGGCGCGCTCGGTCTCGTGCTGCTGAAGTCGCGGGCCGGCGCGCAGCGCGCGGACGCAGCCTGAGGCTGCCGCCCGTCACCAGCGGTCGGTGAGGATCAGGAGCCCGGGAATCCAGCACGTCAGCACGCCCACGCCGATGCTCGCAACCGGCAACGCGCGCCCGAAATCCGCGCCGTGCGCATGGGCGAGATAGAAGAGGAACCACAGCACGCCCCAGATCAGCCAGAAGCTGCCGAAGCGGACATCGCCCGCCATGAACGCCACGAGCGCGCAGGGCACGGTGGTGAGGGCGACGAAGAAGCAGAACCAGCCGAAGCCGCGCATGTCGAGCTGCAGCCAGAGGCTGGACGCCGCATAGAGGTAGGTGAAAGTGAAGAGGAAGAACTGGGCGACGGTCAGGTAATCCGCGTTGCTCTGCGCCCGGCTGAAAAGGAGCAGGGTCGCCACCAGGGCAAGCCCGCCCACCATGAAATTCATCACCGCCATCGAGCGCGGCTCGACCCGGCCCAGTCCGCCCATGCCGTTGACCAGCAACACCGCCCCGACGAACAGCAGCACGACTCCGACCATGGGTTCATCCTCCGCAGCAGGTGGCAATGACGCTGCCTGAACCTAGCACCGGCCGCGGCGCACAAGCCACCGGCGGCGATGCGCAGGCGATGCGGGACACCCACCAAAGGGCCCGCCAAGGGCCGCAGAGCGATGTCGGGTGTCAGCCCGCGTGGCGCATGGTCAGGTTGATCCGCCGTGCCCCGAGCACGGGATGCGTCGCGTCCTGCAACGCGAGCACGCCGTGGTGACGCAGCCGTGCCGGCCCGCCCCACACGAGGACGTCGCCGTGGTGGAGGGCAATCCGCTGCGTACGGTCGTTGCGCGCTGGACCGCCGAACAGGAAGGTCGCGGACACCCCGAGCGACACGGAGACGATCGGCTGCGCGAAGTCGCGCTCGTCGCGGTCCTGGTGCAACGACAGGCGCGTGCCCGGCGTGTATTCGTTGACGAGGCAGACGTCGGGTGCGAACCCCGGGAATCCGGCGTGCGCCGCCGCGCTCGCTGCCAGCGACGCGAAGGCCGCCGGCAGGGCGGGCCACGGCTGTCCGCTCAGCGGGTCCCGCGGGACGTAGCGGTAGCCGGCGCGGTCCGATACCCAGCCGAGCTCGCCGCAGTTCGTCATCGCGACCGACATCGGGCGTCCGCCGGGCGTGAGCATGCGCCGCAGCGGAGCCGCGGCAATCACCGCCTCGATCGCGCGCAGCAGTGCCCGCTCGTGCGCGAGCGCACGTCCCCGCCACAGCACGACGCCGGCATCGATATCGATGCGGGTATCAACGAAGAGATCGTGCGTCATGCGCGGGACGCCCGACTCGCCGCGAGGAGCGCAGGCACCGCGGGCCATGGCGTGTCCCGGCACCGGGCGGCGGCGCGTCGCAGGTCACGTCCCCGCAGCGCCATCCCCGGACTTTCCGTCGGGCCCATCGAACAGCCTCAGGGCTTGCGCTTCGCCCGCGGATGGGCGGCATCGTAGACGCGCGCGAGGTGCTGGAAATCGAGGTGCGTGTAGACCTGGGTGGTGCGGATGTCACTGTGCCCGAGCAGTTCCTGCACCGCGCGCAGATCGCCCGAAGACTCGAGCAGGTGGGTCGCGAACGAGTGGCGCAGCATGTGGGGATGCACCGGCACGTCGATGCCCTGCCGGCGAGCCCAGGCTTTCAGTCGCGTCTGGACCTCGCCGACGCCGATGCGCCGGCCCTTCCTGCCCACGAACAGCGCCGTCTCGCCGGGCACGGCGAGCTGCTCGCGCACCGGCAGCCAGCGTTCGACCGCCAGCACCGCCTGGCTGCCGATCGGCACGAGCCGCTCCTTGCGCCCCTTGCCGAGCACGCGCGCCTCGCGGGCACGAAGGTCCACGGTCTCGAGATCCAGCCCGGTGAGTTCCGACACGCGCAGCCCGCACGAATAGGCAATCTCCCACATCGCGAGATCGCGCAGCGCCAGCGGTTCGACCGGGCGCGCGTCCAGCAGCCGGTTGGCCTGATCGACGTCGAGGGTGCGGGGCAGTCGCTTCGGCGACTTCGGCGCGCGCACGTCCGCCACCGGATTGTCGCGCACCAGGCCCTGCCTCATCAGGAAGCGGAACAGGCCGCGCAGCGCCGATAGCGTCCGCGCGATCGAACGCCCGCCGAGACCCTGCCGGTGCATCCACGCGACGAAGCCGCGCACCGCCTGCGTGTCGACGATCCCGCCGCTCTTCGCCGCGGCGTCCTCCCAGTAGCGGGTGAAGTGCGCAAGATCGCGCCGATAGGCGGCCTGGGTGTGCGGCGAGGTCCCGCCGAGGCTTGCGAGGTAGTGCTCGATCTGCGCCGGGTCGAAGGTCGCGGACATGCGGCGACCGTCCGCGTATCAGGCCGGCTGGCGCCGCGGCCTGGCGACCCAGGGCTCGAGCACGAGCGTCACCACGTCGCGCAGGAAGGCCAGGAATTCGGTGCCCATGTTGGATTCGAAGCGCACCGGGTCCTGGCTGCTCACGACCAGCAGGCCGTCCCAGCCGCCGCCGTGCAGCGGCAGCACCACGTGCGAGCCATCGAACTTGTCGACGCCGAACAGCGCCTGCAGCTGTGCCTGCGTGAGCCGGCCGCAGACGGGATCGTGCCGCGCCAGCGCGCCCTTGAAGGGCTCGCGGCGCGGTGAATCGGCACCGACGAACTGCCGCGCGTCATCGGCTTCGACCGAGGTCGCGTGCGCGAACACGAGGCAGGTGACGCGGTCGGCGCGGAAGTCCTCCGCGAGCCGCGACGACAGCAGGCCGAACACCGCCTGCGGACCGGCGGTGTTCATCAGTTCGAGCGCGAGATGGTGGATGCGGCGGATCACGAGCTCGTTGAGCTTGGCCTGTTCGATCAGTTCATCGAAACGGCCACGCATGCGTTCGATTTCTTCACGCAGCGCGGCGATCTGGCGTTCCCACAGCGAGACGGCCTGGCCCGTCGAATGCGGGATTTCGAGCGTGCGGAGCAGCTCGGGATGCTGGTTGAAGAATTCCGGGTGCGCCGCGAGGTAGCGGGCGACCGCGGCGGCACCGGGCGTGGAATCGGGGGCTGGATCGGCGTCAGACATGGCGTTGGGGCGTGGCTCTCACAGTTCGATGGTCCCTTCGAAGACGGTCACGGCCGGCCCGCGCATCCACAGGCGTGAGCCCGGGCCGTCCCATTCGATCACGAGCTCGCCGCCGGTCAGTTCGACGACGACGCGCGACGACAGCTCGCCCCATAGTCTACCAACCGCGACCGCGGCGCATGCACCGGTGCCGCAGGCCGGCGTCTCGCCCGCCCCGCGCTCGAAGACGCGCAGCCGGATCCGGCCCTCGTCCAGGATCTGCATGAAGCCGGCGTTGACCCGCTCCGGGAACAACGGCTCGTCCTGCAGCCGGCTCCCCAGCGCGGCAACCGGCGCGTCGTCGACACTGGCGACCGGGAACACCGCGTGCGGATTGCCCATCGACACGGCGCCGAAAGTCCAGTCGCGCCCGGCGTGCCGCAGGCTGTAGCGCGACGCGCGCGACGCGACGAGCAGCGGCAACGCGGCCGGTTCGAAATCGGGTTCGCCCATGTCGACCGTGACCATGCCGTCGTCCGCGAGCTTCAGTTCATAGGTGCTGCCCGCGATCTCGACGCGCAGCTGGCCATCCCGCACCGCGTCGTGGGCGGCGAGGTAGCTCGCGACGCAGCGCACGCCGTTGCCGCAGTGCTGGGCTGCGCTGCCGTCCGCGTTGAACACGCGGTAACGCACGCTCGCCGCCGCCAGGCTCGGCCGATCGATCACCAGCACCTGGTCGCACCCGACGCCGTAGCGGCGATCCGCCAGCCGGCGCAGCTGCTCGGCGTGCAGGCCGAGCGGCCCCGCGCGCTCGTCGAGCAGCACGAAGTCGTTGCCGAGGCCCTGCATCTTGGTGAACGGAACACGCATCGATGGTTTGCTGCCGGTGCTGGGGGAACGGGGTCCGGGCGCGAGCCCGGGTGGCCGCGATGGTAGCAGCGGCACGCACAAAAATCGCGGCGACGTGGCCCCGCGAACCGGCTCAGCGGTCGATCGCGCGGACGCTGAAACCGGCCTCGCCGAGGCGCTCGAGCAGTCCGCCGGGGCCCGGCAGGTGCAGCGCGCCCACCGCGACGAAGGTGCCGGGCGTCGCGAAGCGCGGCAGCAGCCGCTCGGCCATCCGCGCATTGCGCGCGTCCAGCAGTTCCGCGAGCAGGCGACGCTGCGCGGGCGATTCGTAGCGCATCGCCTCGCGATAGAGCCGGGCGAGGTCGCCGGCGACGTAGGCATCGACCAGCGTCTGCATGTCGGCTTGCTGGGCGTCGTAGTGGCACACGGTCTCGCGCAACAGCGCGACCTGGTCGGCGGTCGACAGCCGTGCGAACAGCTCGGTCTGCTCGGCCAGCGTCTCGATGCCGAACACCGGCACGTTCGAGGCCTGCGCGCGGAGCATCAACTGGAGATCCAGCGGCAGCGCGGCTTGGCCTGGGGGCAGGCTCAGGGTCGTGTAGACCGCCCAGGTCTGGAGCCCGGCGGCCGTCGCCTCGTCGATGCCGTAGGCCGCGAGAAGTTCGACGGCACGCGCATAGAGCGCAGGGTCCGCGTCGCGTTGCAGGCCTGCGCCGTCGGGCGCGCGCATGGCGGCGGCGACGCCGGCGAGCGCCTCGGCGTCGAACAGCACCTCCATGCCGAAGCTGCTGCCGGACGCCAGTGTCTCCCGCAGCTGCGGCGTCAGGGTGGTGACTTCAGGCAGCGCGAGATGAATCGTGCCCAGCAGGTGGCCGGTCGCGCCGTCAGGACCCTTGACCTCCCACAGGAGACCGGCGCGGTGGCGCAGGGCCCCGTCGTCCACGACCCTCTCGACGCGCGGACTGCAGCGCAGATCGTCGGCAGCCGCAGGCCCGCCGAGACCGAGCAGCAACAGCGGGACGGCGAGCGCCGCGACGCCGCGGCGCAGGGCCGCGCCTTCAGGCCGGCGCATCGTCGCCCAGCGCGAGGGACGGGTCTTGCGCGAGTTTCGCCACGGCGAGGCGGGCGTCGATGCAGCGCGCGGACTGCTCGAGTTCGACCATGGTCAATGCGTGGCGGCCGTGCATGCGCATCAGTCGCACCAGCGACAAGGGCGCCGGCTGGACCTCGAGCTGCGAGATCAGGCGTTCCGCCGCCGGCCGGTCGTTGCAGACGAGACACATGTCGCAACCGGCCGCCAGCGCCATGCGCGCGCGCTCGACGTGACTGTTCGCGATCGCCGCGCCCGACATCGACAGGTCGTCGCTGAAGATGGCGCCCTGGAAACCGAGTTCACCGCGCAGCACCTGCGACAGCCAGCGCGCGGAGTAACCGACGGGTACGCTGTCGACCGCCGGAAACAGGATGTGCGCCGGCATGATGGCCTCGATGCCGGCCGCGCACAGCAGCCGGAACGGCACCAGGTCGCGGTGGCGCAGGCGGGACAGCGGCCGGCGGTCGATCGGGAGTTCGTGGTGCGAATCGGCGCTGACGGTGCCGTGGCCGGGGAAATGCTTGCCGACCGCCGCCATGCCGGCCGCGTGCATGCCACGCACGAAGGCCTGCG
Source organism: Hydrogenophaga intermedia (assembly GCA_943370145.1). Lineage (GTDB taxonomy): Bacteria > Pseudomonadota > Gammaproteobacteria. The sequence goes on from CALRPY020000039.1 coordinate 33,249, forward strand.
CAATCCGGCCGACGGCCTCGGGCTCGGCGTGGAAGGCGCGCTCGTTGATCACCCGGCTGTGCTGCGTGTAGAGATCGAGCACCGGCGCGAAGCTGAAATCTACGCCGACCGCGCGCAGCTCCGCGGCCATCACCCAGCCCAGCTCCGTCGCCAGCGCAAGCGCCGCCTGCGGGGCCACGTCGTAACGCTCGCCGAGCCGCGCCATCGCCGGCAGCTCGGTGAACCCGGTGCGGAAACGCTGCACACGCCCGCCCTCGTGATCGACGGCGACCAGCAGCGGCGGACTGCGCAGCGCGTGGATCTCGGCGGTCAGCGCGACGAGCTGTGCGGGGTTCTCGTAGTTGCGAGAGAACAGAATGACGCCGCCGACCAGCGGGTGGCGCAGCAGTTCACGATCGCGGTCATCGAGCGCCAGCCCCGCGATGTCGATCATCAGTGGTCCGAGGCCCACGCGATTTCCTCAGCGTTTGATCTGCCAGCGATCGCGCAGGCGATCGCCGAGCAGGTTGGCACTGATCGCGACCGACATCAGCGCGGCGCAGGGGCCGACCAGCATGTGCGGCGCGACCAGCACGTATTGCATTCCCTGGCGGATCATACTCCCCCACGAGGGCGTCGGCGGCTGCGCGCCGAGGCCGAGGAAGGACAGGCCGGCTTCGGCGACGATGATCGCCGCGAGCGCGAAGGTCGCTTCGACGATCAGCGGCGCCGCCGTCAGCGGCAGGATGTGACGGGCGAGGATGAAGGCGGTGCTGGACCCCAGCGCGCGGCCGACGGCCACGTGGTCGCGGTGTTTCAGGGCGAGCGTCTGTGCCCGGGCCAGCCGCGCGAAGCCGACCCAGCCCACCGCGCACAACGCGAGCAGCACGTTGCCCGCGCCGGGCCCCAGCACGCCGGCCAGCGCAATTGCCAGCAGGATGCCGGGAAAGGCCATGAAGACATCGATCACGCGCGCGCCCACGGCGTCCACCGCCCCGCCGGCATAGGCGCAGGCCACGCCGTAGACGGTGCCGATCACGAGCGACAGCGCGACGACGACCAGGCCGACGCCGCAGGACACCGCCGCACCGGCCAGCACGCGGCTGCCGATGGAACGGCCAAGTTCGTCGGTGCCGAGCCAGGCCGCGCCGCCCGGCGGCTCGAACAGGCGCGACAGCTGCACGGCCGTCGCCTCCGACATGAACAACGGGTGGAACAGCGCGATGCAGGCCCAGCCGGCGACGATGGCGACGGCAACCGCGGTGCTTGCCCTCATGGCGCGCTGCGCGGGTCACAGACGGCATAGAACAGGTCCGTGAGCCGGTTCACGACGACATAGCTCGTCGCGACGACCAGCACGCAGCCCTGCACGAGCGGGTAATCGCGTCGCTGGATCGACTCGATGGTCAGCTGCCCGAGGCCCGGCCAGCCGAACACGATTTCGGTAATCACCGCGCCACCGAGCAGCGCGCCGAGCTGCATGCCGACCACCGTCAGCACCGGCAGCGCGGCGTTACGCAGCGCGTGCCGCCACAGGACCCGCGACTCCGGCAGCCCCCGGGCACGCGCCGCGCGGATGTATTCCTCCACCAGCACCTCGCGCACCGCCGCGCGCACCATGCGCGCGAGCAGCGCGGCAAGCACGAGCCCCAGCGTGCACGCCGGCAGCACGAGGCCCGCCGGCGTGCCGGCCGCCGCCACCGGCAGCCAACCCAGCCACACGGCGAACACCATCATCAGCAGCGGCCCCAGCACGAAACTCGGCACCGACATGCCGAGCACCGCGGCGACGCTGGTCAGGGTCTCGACGCGGCTGCCCGCGCGCAACGCACTGTAGAGCCCGAGCGGCAGGGCCAGCAGCAGCGCGAGGCCCAGCGCCGCACCGGCAAGCAGCGCCGTGTAGGGCAGGCGCGCGCCGATGGTCCGCGCCACCGGGGCACGCGTGTGCAGGGAGTTGCCGAGATCGAGTGTGACGAGGCCTTCGAGATAGCGTGTGTACTGCACGGGCAGCGGCGCATCCAGTCCGAGTTCCGCGCGCAGCGCGGCGCGATCCGCGCCACTCGCCGTTTCGCCGAGCATCGCTTCGACGGGATCGCCGGGTGCGAGATGCAGCAGCAGGAACACCAGCGTTGCAACGCCGAGGATGACGACCAGGGCGCCGGCGAGCGCGGCGCCGGTGCGGCTCAGCAGACGCAACAGCACGGGGAAAAAGCGGCGCCGCGGTTCGACATGGGGCGCACGATAACCCATTGCCGGCGGGCCAGGAATGCGCTTGCCGGCCTGTGCTACATTGGCCCGCGTCCAGCGCAAGGACTGTCCCGTCACCGGAGGAATCGACGAATGGCCCGCTACCAGTTCAACGAGGAGGAAGCACGCACCGACTGGTCGGCGTGGGGTTCGCGGGCGTCACACGCGGTCGTGCGCGGCTTCGGCTTCGTGCTGATGCTGGTGGGCTTGTGGATCTCGCTCGCGGTGATCGCCGAGGCCTGGTCCCTGTACAAGCAGCCGGCGAAGGTCGAACGCCTCGCGCAAGCCATCGAGCAGGGTTCGAACCTGGACCAGACCCTGTCGCGGGCCAGCCAGAATACGCAGCAGCCCAGTGAAGCGGCGGCCGCCACCACGGCACCTGCCGCGGCGGCCGGACAGGCGGGCTTCCGCATGACTTATTTCGTGGCCTGGATCATCGCCATCCTGCTGCTGATGCTCGTCGGCCGGCTGTCGATCGCCGCGGTGAAGACCGGTGGTGAACTCGTACTCTACGACGGGCAGTTCAGGAAGTTCGCGCGCGAACTGGTGCGCGAAGCCGCGAAGCGCGAGGTGGCCTGAGGGCGCCCGCCGCGCAGCTTGCCGTGAAAGAGGCGTGCTCGAGCGGTCTCTCTTCACCTCTCCCGCCCCGGGAGAGGTCGAAGGCGGCGGGTGAGGGGCGCGTCGGCTGGCGCAGCGCCACTCGGAAGCCACCCTCACCCGCGCTGCGCGCGGCCTCTCCCGGGGCGGGAGAGGCGAATCTTGTCCGTGATGCGCTGCGACGCATTCGCTTCATACCTGTCGGTCTGACGAAGGAAGCGCGACACGCGGCGCCCGGAATAGGCGGCCGCCAATCAGGACAGCGCCAGGCGCATCGGCAGCATCGCGGAGGACACGAAACCGTGCCGTCGGTAGAAGCGTTGCGCGGCGACGTTGTCGGTGTCGGTCAGGAGCGTGATGCGCTGGCACCCGGCCGCGCGCGCGTGCGCGATTGCCGTCGTCAGCAGGTGGCCGCCGATGCCGCGGCCCCGGGCGCCCGGCGCCACCACCATGTCCTCCAGCAGCGCGACCCGGCCACCCAACGCGGTCGAAACGGTATAGAGCAGGTTCACCATGCCGAGCAGTCGGTCCTGCTCGCGTGCGACCAGGATTGCACCAAGGGCGGGGTCGTCCACGATCATCGACAGGCCCCGGGCCTGCGCGACCGCGTCGGGCCTGAATTCGGCCTCCTGCGCGAACAGCACGGCCAGGAGTTCGCACAGGGCGGGCACATCCCGCGCCGTCGCCAGCTTCACTTCCATCCGGTCCTCCAGGATCCGTTACCGCCTGCCCCACGATAAGTCCGGGACGGGCCCGCTGCCTACCGGCCGCGGCCGGCACTATTTTGCGGCAGCGCCGCATCCGGCCGGCCACGATGCGCGCAGGCGCATGATGCGGCACACTTCGCCCCCGTAGCCATTTCACCCGCCAACCGAGGTTCGTGCATGCAGCAGTCTCCACTCGATGTCGAAGTCCTGATCGTGGGTTCGGGTTTTTCAGGCCTCGGCGCCGGCATCGCCCTGAAGAAAATGGGCATCGACGATTTCGCCATTCTCGAGCGGGCCGACGACCTCGGCGGCACCTGGCGCGACAACACCTATCCCGGCCTGACCGTCGACGTCGCATCGACCTCCTATTCCTACGGCTTCGAACCCTACGACTGGTCGCGCCTGTACGCCAAGGGGAGCGAGGTCAAGGCCTACGCGGATCATTGCGCCGACAAGTACCGCGTGCGCCAGCACATCCGTTTCGGCAAGACCGTCAAGTGCGCGGCCTACGACGCGTCCACGAACGCCTGGGTCACGCGGCTCGAGAACGGCGAGGAAATCCGCTCGCGCTATCTCGTCAGCGCGACCGGCCTGTTCGGCCCGCCCAAGCTGCCCGATATCGCGGGCATCGAGCAGTTCGCGGGCACCATCATGCATACCGCGCAGTGGGACCACGGCGTGGACCTCACCGGCAAGCGCGTGGCGGTGATCGGGACCGGCGCGACCGCAATCCAGGTGATCCCCGAGATAGTCGACAAGGTGGCGCGGCTCGACGTCTACCAGCGCACCCCGATCTGGCTGCTGCCGAAACCGGACATGCTCCTCAGCGAAGGCACCCGCCGGCTGTTCCGCCGCTTTCCGCTCGCCCAGCGCGCGGTACGCGTGGTCACGAACGTCCTCAACGAAGTGCTGTTCGGCCTCGGCTTCTCGCACTACCGGCAGATGCCCTGGCTCTATCAGTGGCTGGAGAAGGTCGGCATCAACCACATCCGCAAGCAGGTGCACGACCCCGCGCTGCAGGAAAAACTGATCCCGAAGTACAGCTTCTTCTGCAAGCGCCCGAGCTTCTCGAACGTCTACTTCCCGGTGTTCAACCGCCCGGACGTCGAACTCGTGACGGATGCGATCGCCCGCGTGACCCCGACCGGCGTCGTGACCAGCGACGGCGTCGAGCGCGAGGTCGACATCCTGATCTGCGCGACCGGGTACGCCGTGTTCGAGAAGGGCATCGTGCCGGCCTTCGACACCTTCGGCCGCGACGGCACGGAAATCGGCGACTACTGGGGCAGGAATCGCTTCCGTTCCTTCCAGGGCATCACGGTGCCGAACTACCCGAACTACTTCATGATCTTCGGCCCCTACTCCGCGGCGAGCGCGTCGTGGTTCGGCATGATCGACACGCAGGTCCGCCATTTCGCCCGCTGCATCAAGGCCGCGCGCGCGCGCAACGCGAACTATGTCGAAGTCAAGCAGGCGGCCTACGAGGAAGATTTCGAGAAGATGCTGAAGCGCCGGCGCAACCAGGTGCTGTTCTTCGGCAACTGCTCGACGTCGAACAGCTACTACTACGACAGGAACGGCGACTGCCCGCTGATCCGCCCGGCCACCCAGTTCGGTCAGTGGCTGCGCAGCCACCTCGTCAGCATGAACAACTACATCTTCCAGCAGCGCTGAGCCGCCGGGAAAAGCTTGCAGCAGCCCGGACGATCGGATTGGCCACCGAGCACACCGAGAACACAGAGGGAAATGGGGGCGGCAGGTGCCGCCTGCAGGGCACTGCCGCAGCGGAGGCGCATCCGTCGAATCACTTTTCTTCTCCGTGCTCTTTGTGTCCTCCGTGGTAAAAATCCGGCCTCCCATCTTGCGGGAAAGCCAGATTTCACCACGGAGCAACTGTGTCGCGCGAAGGACACAAAGGGCACGGAGAAGAAGACACCCGGAAGCAGGACGCCATCACCGCCGTCACTCAACCACGCCATTCCCCTCGGTGTTCTCGGTGTTCTCGGTGGCCAATCCAAGCATCGAGGCACTCCCGGACGCGCGAGGATTTTGCTCAGGGCAGGGCGCCGGGGATACCCCACACGCCGCGGCCGGTCTGGCGCGCGATGCGCTCGAGCACGTGATACTCGAACGGCGCGTCCGGGAGCGGCACAGCCCAACCCTGATCGATGAGCCAGGCCCCGAGATCGAGGCCAGTGTCGTAACCGGGCTCGTCGACCCTGCAGATTGCTTCGACCGCGCCGTCGGCGCGGCGCGCCTGCTGCTCGCAATGCACGAAGCCCTGGACTTTGGTCTTCAGCGCGAGGCTCGCCCGCGATCCGCATTCGGGCGGGCGGGTGAAGGTCTGGCAGTCCTCCGCGGTGCGCGGGATGTGGATGCCCCACAGCGCTACTTCGCGGTTGCGGATCGACAGCGTCGCATCGTCGTTGACGAAAGCCAGGCCCGAGAAATCCGCCGCCCTGGCACCGGATGCCTGCAGCAACAGCGCAAGCGCGAGCAGTGGTGCGCTGGCGGGACGTTCAGCCAACGTAGAGAAAAACTTCGTCGCCGACGTCGACACGGTCGAACAGCTCGATGATGTCGCGGTTGCGCATGCGCACGCAGCCGCGCGAGCCGGGCACGCCCAACGGCGTCTCGTCCGGCGTGCCGTGCAGGTAGATGTAGCGTGCATGGCTGTCGACCTTGCCGCCCTGGTTCACGCCCGGCTCGAGGCCGCCGAGCCAGAGGATGCGCGTGAGGATCCAGTCGCGGCCCGGTGCCTGGGTTGCGGCGAAGGCTGGCGAGTAGATCTCGCCGGTCGCTCGCCGGCCGACGAACACGGTGCCGGACGGCATGTCAGCGCCGATCTTCGCGGCAATCGCGTGCCGGCCGCGCGGCGTGCATTCGCTGTCCATCACTTCGCCGGGACCGTTGCGCGCGGAGGACACCCAGTACTCGCGCACCAGCTTCCCGCCCGCGTAATGACGCAGGCGCTGGCGAAGGATATCGATCTCAAGGCGCGTCGTGCTCATCCGGCATCCGTAGCTTCACGCGCGACAGGCCGTCGTAGCTGCCGCTGGCGTCGGTATCGTAGCCGATGACGCGGTCACGCCGCACGACGATCTGGTTCTCGTACCACAGCGGCGCATACGCGAGATCGGCCAGCAGCGCGGCCTGGATCTCGC
>CALRPY020000040.1:0-39312 GCA_943370145.1 Hydrogenophaga intermedia
GGGGAGAAAAGGTGTCAGATTTTAAATCTGACACCTTTTCTCCCGGGCCGAGGCAGCGTCCGCGCCGGTGCCGGACATGGCTGCGGAGACCCGCTCGAGTACGTACGTGCATCGCTCGAGCGCGTATGCGCTGTGCGGGAGGAAAGGCGTCGGGAGAAAAGGTGTCAGATTTTAAATCTGACACCTTTTCTCCCGGCTTTTCAGAGATCCCGCAGCCTGTCCTTGCTGAAGGTCCGGAACGCGACCATCGTGCAGGTGTCGACGATGTTCGGCACGCGGTGCAGCTCCTCGTTGATGAAGCGACCGACGTCGACCTCGCCCTCGAGGTGATACTTCGCGATCAGGTCGTACTCGCCGCTGATTGAATAGATTTCCGGAATCTGGCTGCGGCTCTCGTCGGTCAGCGCGTCCGCGACCTCGTAGGTCTTGCCCAGCGCCGTCTTGATCAACACGAATATCGTGCGCATCGCTGCCTCACCTTTTTTTCTCGATCAGGATTTCGCGGTAGGTGCCGGTGCCGCCGTTGCGCGCGCTGTGCGTCGCCGGCGCGCGCAGGCCCTTGTCGTCCGTCGACACCAGTTCGTTGCCCTCGAGCTTCAACGCAAAGGTCGCGCCGGTCGGCGAGTCGAAGGCGCCGAGGTACTCGTCTGCCTCGTCGAAGACCTCGAGGCGCGTGCCCTGGAGCACGTAGAACAGGTAGTCGTGTTCGTGGGTGTGGCAGGGCGTCTTCTCGCCCGGCTCGAGTTCGAACTCCCACAGGATGATCGCATCGTCCTCGTAGATCTTGCGCGACCCGACGCCGCCCTTCGCCTGTGCCATGTTCATGCTCTCCCGTTGCCGATGGGCGCCCAGGCCCCCAGCTTCAATTGTTGGTCGAAATACTCGATCGTCCGCGCCAGCCCCTCGCGCAGTTGCACCGACGGTGTCCAGCCCAGCGTTTCCCGCGCGAGGCCGATGTCCGGGCAGCGCTGCCTGGGATCGTCGCTCGGCAGCGGCTTGTGCACCAGGGCGGACTTCGCGCCGGTCAGTTCGATCACGAGGTGCGCGAGTTCGCCGATGGTGAACTCCCGGGGATTGCCCAGGTTGATCGGGCCGGTGACGGTGTCGTCGGTGTTCATCAGCCCGACGAGGCCGCGAATCAGGTCGTCCACGTAGCAGAACGAGCGCGTCTGCGAGCCGTCGCCGTAGAGGGTGATCGGCCTGCCGTGCAGTGCCTGCATGATGAAATTCGACACCACGCGCCCGTCGTTCGGGTGCATGCGCGGGCCGTAGGTGTTGAAGATGCGGGCAACCTTCACCGGCACCCGGTGCTGGCGGTGATAGTCGAAGAACAGGGTCTCGGCGCAGCGCTTGCCCTCGTCGTAGCAGGCGCGCAGGCCGATCGGATTGGTGTGGCCCCAGTATTGCTCGTGCTGCGGGTGCACGGTCGGATCGCCGTAGACCTCGCTGGTCGACGCCTGGAGGATGCGCGCGCGCACGCGCTTGGCGAGACCGAGCATGTTGATCGCGCCGTGCACGCTGGTTTTCACCGTCTGCACCGGGTTGTACTGGTAGTGCACCGGCGAGGCGGGGCAGGCGAGGTTGTAGATCTGGTCGACCTCGACGTACAGGGGGAAGGTCACGTCGTGGCGGATCAGCTCGAAGAAGGGCTGGCCGATGAGACCGGCGATGTTGTCCTTCGAGCCCGTGTAGAAGTTGTCGACGCACAGCACGTCGTGGCCGGCCGCGACCAGCGCTTCGCACAGGTGGGAGCCGAGGAAGCCGGCGCCGCCGGTGACGAGCACACGGCGGCGCGTGCTGACGAGGTTCGCTTCGGGTGTGGTGACGCCGGGTGGATTCATGAACGACGGCCTGGAAGGTGGCACATGGCTTGCAATTTACCAGCCGAGATTCCAACACGGTACCTGCGCACATGACCGATGCCATCACGGCGATACCGCCCACGCCCTCACAGCCGGTGCAGAGCGTCGACAAACCGGCAGTGGAAAAGCGTGAAAGCGCTGGGACAGACGAAAAATCAGCCGGTGAGTTCAGCGCGGCGCTCGAAGCCGCGATCGAGCCGGGGCCGCGGGAAGCGGCAAACCCCGACCCGATGGCGGCAATGGCGGTCCCCGCGCCGGCAATCGCCGTCCCGCCGCCGGCAATCGCCGCCGCCACCGGCCTCGACGAGGCAACCGAGCTGGCGACGACCGGGGGCGTACCCTTGCCGCTCGCGCGCCAGGCCGGCGTGGCGACGCTGCGGCCCGAAGCGCGGGCCGCACTGCAGGCGACGGCGAACCTGCCGGATGCGGAGCCCGAGGTCGAAGACGGGCCGGCCGCGGAGACCAGCCTGTCCGTGCGCGACGAGCGTCCCGGTGCGGCGGGTCGGGCCGAGCCGCTCGCTGCCGGCGGACCGGCGAAGTCCTTCGATGCGCTGCTCGAACGCCTGGGCGCGGCGAGCCAGGGCGGCGGCACCCAGACGGTCGCCGAAACCGCGGGACCGGCCCAGGCGACAGTCACCGATGGCGTTGCCGAAGCCGCGCGGCGGGACCGGCCGGCGGTGCTGAAGCTCGACACCCAGTTGCCGGTGCATACGCCGCGCTTCGCGGAGGGCATGAGCCAGCAGGTCGTCGTGCTTGCCCAGCACGGCATCCAGCAGGCGCAGATGTCGCTGAGTCCGCCAGAGTTCGGGCCGGTCGACGTGCGGATCACCTTCGCCAACGATGAAGCCTCGGTTCAGCTGGCGGCGCCGACGGCGGTGGCCCGCGAGGCGATCCAGGACGCCCTGCCGCGCCTGAAGGAAATGATGGAACAATCCGGTGTGCGCCTGAACGACAGCGGCGTGTTCGCCCAGTTGCCGCAACGGGACTCCTCCGCGCATGCGCGCGAGCGCGGCGATGGCTGGCGGCCGCCGCAGGGCGCGCAGCCGGCTGCTGCCGAGGACACGCTGCCGGCCCCGATCGTCATGCGCCACGTCGGCTTCGTCGACGCCTACGCCTGAGTCACGCCAGTCGCGAGGGCGCGGCACCGCCGCCGACCCTCGCGCCCGCCGCCGTCAAACCCGCGTCGTGCCGCGTGCATGGCCGCGCGGAATCCGTCAAAGCCTTGTCACCGCATCCGCAAGAAAACTCCAAGTCGTTGAATAAATTGACCTGATGCCCTTGGCACAGGGATTGCTGCCTGCCTGCAACTGAAAGTTTGGAGGCACCCATGGCCGAGGCCAACGACGACGCTGCTGCCGGCAGCAAGAAAAAGAAGCTCGTCATTATCATTGCGGTCGCCGCAGTGCTGCTCGTCGGCGGCGCGATCGGCGGGACCATGTTCCTGATGGGGGGCAAGGAGGACAAGCCTGCCACCGCCGAGAAGGGCGACGCGGAACACGGTGACGAGGAGGAGGTGGCCGAGGAGGACGCGGCCGACGAGGAGCACGGCGCCGAGGGCGAGGCCGCCCCAGCGCCCATCTACGTCGCGCTGGCCCCGCCCTTCGTCGTCAATTTCCAGGACGCGAAGAAGCGCACCCGCTACATCAAGGCCGAGATCAGCGTGCTCGCGAAGTCGGCCAAGGCCGAGGAAGCGGTGAACCAGCACATGCCCGCCGTGCGCAACAGCCTCGTGCTGCTGCTGAGCCGCCAGGTCTACGAAGAGCTGCTGTCCAACGAAGGCAAGGAGAAGCTGCGTGCCGAAGCCCTCGCCGAAGTGCGGGCGGTGCTCGACAAGCGCGCGGGCAAGAAATCCGGCAAGGGCGTGGAGGATCTCTACTTCTCCAGCCTGGTCATGCAGTAGGCATCGAGCGGAAAACCAGCAACATGGCCACCAGCGACCTTCTTTCACAGGACGAAATCGACGCGCTGCTGTCCGGTGTGGACAGCGGGGACGTCGACACCACGCCCGAGGACAACGTGCCGATGGGCGGCGCCCGGCAATACGACTTCGCGACCCAGGACCGTATCGTCCGCGGCCGCATGCCGACGCTCGAGATGATCAACGAGCGCTTCGCCCGCAACCTGCGCGTGCTTCTGTTCAACATGCTGCGCCGTTCGCCCGTCATTTCGGTCGAGGGCGTGCAGATGATCAAGTTCGGCGAGTACGTGCACTCGCTGCTGATGCCCTCGAACATCAACGTCATCAAGGTCAAGCCGCTGCGCGGCACCGCGCTGATCGTCTGCAATCCCAAGCTGGTGTTCTCGCTGGTCGACTGCTTTTTCGGAGGCGACGGCCGTTTCCACACCAAGATCGAGGGCCGCGACTTCACGGGCACCGAGATGCGCATCATCCGGCGCCTGGTCGACATGACCTTCGAATCCATGCAGGAGGCCTGGGAACCGGTGTTCCCGATCCAGTTCGAATACCAGGGCGCCGAGATCAATCCGCACTTCGCCAACATCGTCACCCCCAGCGAGGTGGTGCTGGTGTCGACCTTCCACATCGACCTGGAGGGTGGCGCCGGCTACCTGCACGTGACGATGCCGTACTCGATGATCGAGCCGATCCGGGACACCCTCGATGCCGGCATCCAGAGCGACGTGGCCGAGAAGGACCAGCGCTGGAGCCAGATGCTGCAGGAAGAGGTGAAGTCGGCGCCGGTGGAAGTCAGCTCCACGCTCGGCACCGCCGACGTGACGGTGCGTGACCTGCTCGCCTTCAAGCCCGGTGACATCGTTTCGCTGGACATGCCCGACGCGCTCATCGCGCGAATCGACGACATCCCCATCTTTCGCGCGCACTACGGCGTGTCGCGCGGCAATTACGCTCTGAAGGTGGTTGAAATGCTGCGTCACTCGGAATTGACGCCGCGGAATATCGCAATGGGAGGCGCGAAATGAGCGAACTCGACAATGGAATCGGCGGCGACGACGACTGGGCCGCGGCCCTCGCCGAGCAGCGCGCGGGGGGTGATGGCGTCGCCCGCGCGCCGCTCGAGAACTTCCAGCCGGCCGGCGACGTGGGCGGCCGCCATGGCGATCTCGAGCAGATCCTCGACATCCCGATCACCCTGTCGGTCGAGATTGGCAAGTCGCGCCTCAGCATCCGCAACCTGCTGCAGCTCAACCAGGGTTCGATCGTGGAACTCGACCGCCTCGCCGGCGAGCCGCTCGATGTGCTGATCAACGGCACGCTGGTCGCGCATGGGGAAGTGGTCGTGGTCAACGACAAGTTCGGCATCCGTCTGACCGACGTGATCAGCGCGCAGGAACGCGTGAAGAAGCTGCGCTGAGACGGACACCCATGAAACGCCGTACCTTAGTCCTGTTCGCCATGGCCTGCGCTGGCGCCGCCTCCGCGGCGGAGTCGACCGTGCAGACCGCGGCTTCGCCGCTCGGCGTCGGCAAGCTGTCCGAGGTTTTCGGGGCACTTGCGCTGGTGGTGCTGCTGATCTTCGGCCTCGCGCTCGCCGCGCAGCGGCTGCGTCTCGGGCGCGGTGCCAGCGGCAAGCACCTGCGCATCGTCGACGCGCTGGCGCTGGGCACGCGCGAGCGTTTGCTGCTGGTCGACGTCGCCGGGGAGCGGGTGCTCCTGGGGGTCGCCGGCGGCCGCATCGAGCGCCTGCACGTGCTCGAAGCGCCCGCCACGGGTGACTTCTCCTCGGCGCTCGAAGCGGCGCAGGCGCCCGCGCCGGGAGCCGCATGATGCGTCGCCTGGCGTGCTTGCTGCTGCCCCTGCTGTTCGTGGCGGGCCCGGCGTTCGCCCAGCAGGGATTGAATGCGATGTCGGTGACCACGGCTGCCGACGGTACGCAGACCTATACGCTGACCCTGCAGGTCCTGCTGCTGATGACGGCGCTGACCGTGCTGCCGTCGATCCTGCTCGCGATGACCTCGTTCACCCGCATCATCATCGTGCTGGCGATCCTGCGCCAGGCGCTGGGCACGGCGCAGACGCCGTCGAGCCAGGTCCTGATCGCGCTCGCGCTGTTCATGACGGCGTTCATCATGGCGCCGGTGATCGACCGCGTGTACGCCGACGCCGTGACGCCCTACATGAACGAGACGATCGGCTTCACCGACGCGCTGGACAAGGCCCAGGGCCCGTTGCGGGAATTCATGCTGGCGCAGACCCGCGAGTCCGACCTGAAGCTCTTCGCCGATCTCGCGGACACCGGCCCGATTCAGGAACCATCGGCGACGCCGTTCACGATCCTGGTGCCGGCCTTCATCACCAGCGAGCTGAAGACCGGCTTCCAGATCGGTTTCCTGATCTTCCTGCCCTTCCTCATCATCGACCTCGTGGTCGCCAGCGTGCTGATGTCGATGGGCATGATGATGCTCTCGCCGCTGATCATCTCGCTGCCGTTCAAGCTGATGCTGTTCGTGCTGGTCGACGGCTGGGTGCTGATCGTCGGCAGCCTTGCCTCCAGCTTCTACGCCTGACGCGCCCGCCACCGCAGGAGAGACCCGCATGATGACCCCGGAACTGATCGTGAACCTCGGCAAGCATGCGCTGGAAGTGACCCTGCTGATGATGAGCCTGCTGCTGTTGCCGGCGCTCGCCGTCGGTCTGCTCGTCAGCGTCCTGCAGGCGGCGACGCAGATCAACGAGATGACGCTGAGCTTCATCCCCAAGCTGCTCGTGACCGCGCTCGTGCTGATCGTCGGCGGGCCCTTCCTGCTTCGCGTGCTGACCGACTACACGGTCCAGCTGTTCCAGACGATTCCCGCGCTCGCGAACTGAGCACCGGCGCCGTGCTCGAGATCACCGACACCCAGCTCCTGTCCTGGCTCGCCGCCTGGCTGTGGCCCTTCCTGCGGCTGGGGGCGTTCGTGCTGGTGGCGCCGGTGATCGGCACCCGCTCGGTGCCGGCGCCCGTCAGGATCCTGTTCGCGCTGGGGCTGACGGTGGTGCTGACGCCGCTCATCGACCCGGCCAGCGTGCCGGACGTGCCAATCGTGAGCGCGGTTGGACTGTCCATCGCCGGCCTGCAGATTCTCGTCGGCATCGGGCTCGGCCTCGTGCTCCGCATGGTCTTCATGGTGCTCGAGTTCGCCGGCCAGCTGATCGCCCAGCAGATGGGCCTGGGTTTCGCGGCGATGGTCGATCCCGCATCCGGCGCCCAGGTGCCGGTCATCGCGCAGTTCTACGTGATCCTCGGCACCCTGATGTTCTTCGCCTTCGATGCCCACCTGAAGCTGGTCGAACTGCTGGTGCACAGCTTCGAGCTGATGCCGCTGGGCGGCGGCGGGTTCGCACCCGGGGCGCTGGCGCGCGTCATCGACTGGTCCGGGGAACTGCTCGGCTTCGGTGTGATCATCATGTTGCCGGTGGTCGCCTCGCTGCTCGTGGTCAATCTCGCGTTCGGCGTGATGGCCCGGGCCGCGCCGCAGCTCAATATTTTCGCCGTCGGCTTTCCGATCATGATCCTGTTCGGCAGCGTGATGATCGTGCTGACCCTGGCCATGCTGCCCGAGCAGGTCGAGAGCCTGTTCTCGTCAGCCTTCGGGGTGGCCTACGAAATGATGCGGATCCGCTAGACCATGGCAGCGGAAGCCGACAGCGGGCAGGAACGCACAGAAGAGGCCAGTGAAAAAAAGCTGTCGGATGCCCGGCAGCGCGGCCAGCTGCCGCGCTCGCGCGAGCTGACGACGATGCTGACGCTGTTCGCCGCCGCCGGCGTGCTGTGGGCCTCCGGCGGCAACGTGGTCGCCGTGCTGGTCGAGTCCATGCGCCGGAATTTCGACGCCACGCACGCGCTGCGACTCAACGACGTCGATGTGCTGCGCGTGAGCGGTGAGGTCGTCCTCGGCACGCTCGAGAGCCTGCTGCCATTCCTCGTGGTGTCAGCGGTGGTTTCGGTGGGCGGGTCCATCGCGCTGGGCGGCTGGAACATCGCCACCGAGGCGCTCGGCTTCAAGTGGAATCGCATCGATCCGGTTGCGGGCCTCGGGCGGCTGTTCTCGATGCGCAGCCTCCTCGAACTCGGCAAGGCGCTGGCCAAGTTCATGCTGCTGCTCGGGTTCGGCGTCGCGGCGCTGTGGCACGAAGCGGGCGATCTCTTCGCGCTAGGGCGCATGCCGCTCGCGAGCGGCATCGCGGCGACGGCGTCGCTCGCCTTCAAGGCCTTCGTGATCGTCAGTGCCGGCACGGTGCTGATTGCGCTGATCGACGTTCCGTTCCAGCGTTGGGACCATGCGCGGCAGCTCAGGATGTCGCGGCAGGAGCAGCGCGAGGAATCCAAGGAAAGCGACGGCTCGCCCGAGGTCAAGGCGAGGATACGCGGCATGCAGCAGGAGCTCGCGCGCCGCCGGATGATGGAGCAGGTGCCGCAGGCAGACGTCATCGTCACCAACCCGGAGCACTATGCGGTCGCGCTGAAGTTCGACCCCGCGACCATGACCGCGCCGCGCGTGGTGGCCAAGGGCGTCGACCTCGTCGCGCTGAAAATCAGGGAGCTGGGTCGCGAAAGCGGCGTGGCGGTGCTCGAAGCGCCGCCGCTCGCGCGTGCGATCTACCACACGACGAAGCTCAATCACGACATTCCGGCGGGGCTGTACGTCGCGGTCGCGCAGGTGCTGGCCTACGTGTTCCAGCTGCGGCGCAAGGATCCGCTGCGGCCGGCGCCGCAGCCGCCGAAGGACCTGCCGATCCCGCCGGAACTTCAGTACTGACGACGTCCCACACGAAGAGAAGCACAGGATATTCCCATGGCGACCCTGGCCACAGTCAATTCCAGCCGCGCAATGCTGAACACCCTGCTCGGCAGCGGCATCGGCATCCCCATCGCGCTCGTCTCGCTGCTGGCGATGATGGTCCTGCCGTTGCCGCCGCTGCTGCTGGACGTGCTGTTCACGTTCAACATCTCGTTGTCGATCGTGATCCTGCTGGCCAGCATCTACAGCAAGCGGCCGCTCGACTTCGCGGCGTTCCCGACAGTGCTGCTGGTCGCGACGCTGCTGCGCCTCGCGCTCAACATCGCGTCGACCCGCGTGGTGCTGCTGCACGGCCACCAGGGGCCGGCCGCGGCGGGCGAGGTCATCCACGCGTTCGGCGATTTCGTGATCGGCGGCAACTACGCGGTCGGCTTCGTGGTGTTCGCGATCCTGGTGATCATCAACTTCGTGGTGATCACCAAGGGCGCCGGCCGTATCGCGGAGGTCAGCGCGCGTTTCACCCTTGACGCGATGCCCGGCAAGCAGATGGCGATCGACGCCGACCTGAACGCCGGGATCATCACGCAGGAGGAAGCGAAGGTGCGCCGGGCCGAAGTCGCGCAGGAGGCGGACTTCTACGGCGCGATGGACGGTGCCGGCAAGTTCGTGAAAGGCGATGCGGTGGCCGGCATCCTGATCTGCGCGATCAACATCATCGGCGGCTTCGTGATCGGGGTCGTCCAGCACGACCTGTCGATGGCGGACTCCATGCGGGTATTCACGCTGCTGACGATTGGTGACGGCCTGGTGGCGCAGATCCCGGGCCTGCTGCTCGCCGTCGCCTCCGCGATCATCGTGACCCGCGTGTCGGCCGAGGCCGACATGGGGCAGCAGATCACCAGCCAGCTGCTGGACGACCCGAAGACACTCGGCATCACGGCCGGGGTGCTCGGCCTGATGGGGGTGATTCCGGGCATGCCGAACCTGGCATTCCTGACCATGGCGGCCGGCGCAGGCTACGGCGCCTGGCGTATCCACCAGCGCGGACAGCAGCGGGCCCTCGCGCCGGTCGAGGCGCCGCCACCGCCGCCGACGCCGGAGACCAAGGAACTGTCCTGGGACGACGTGCAGCCGATCGACGCGCTGGGCCTGGAAGTCGGCTACAAGCTGATCCCGCTGGTCGACCGCGGGCAGAACGGCCAGCTGTTGAACCGGCTGCGAGGGGTCCGCAAGAAGCTGTCGCAGGAACTCGGTTTCCTGGTGCCGGCGGTCCACATTCGCGACAACCTCGATCTCGAGCCGTCGACCTATCGGATCTCGATCCACGGCGCGACCATCGGAGAGGCCAGCCTGCAGCCGAACAGGGAGCTCGCGATCAATCCCGGCCAGGTGCATGGCCAGCTGCGCGGCGTGACCGTCAAGGATCCGGTGTTCGGCCTCGACTCGGTCTGGATCGGGGAAGACCAGCGCGAGCAGGCGCAGGTCTTCGGCTATACCGTCGTCGACGCGAGCACCGTCGTCGCGACCCACCTCAGCCAGATCATCCAGGACCACGCGCACGAACTGCTGGGCCACGACGAGGCGCAGAAGCTGCTGGACGGCCTCGCGAAGACGAGCCCCAAGCTCGTCGAGGACGTGGTGCCGAAAGTGGTGTCGCTCGGCACCCTCGTGCGCGTCATGCAGAACCTCCTGCGCGAGCACGTGCCGACCCGGGACGTACGGACGATCCTCGAAGTCCTGGCGGAGCGCGCCACCAAGAGTCAAGACCCCGTCACGCTGACGGCTGCGGTCCGCGAAGCCCTTGGCCGGGTCATCGTTCAGCAAATCAATGGTTTGGCTGAAGAGCTGCCGGTAATCACGCTCGATTACTCGTTGGAACAGATATTGCAGTCTTCCGTGGCGAGCGGTGCTGAGAGCGGGGTCGCCATCGAACCCAACCTCGCGAACCGCTTTGCCCAGTCGCTCCGCGAGGCGCATGACCGCCAGGAGCTGACGGGGCAGCCGTCGGTCCTGCTGGTACCGGGCAATCTGCGCGAATTCCTCGCGCGGTTCGTCCGCCACAGCGTGAAGGGGATGCACGTCATCAGCTTCAACGAGGTGCCCGACGACAAACAGATCCGGATCGTCGCCACCGTCGGCGACGGTGCGGGGAACGGCCGCCGCTGAGACAACGGCGCGCGGCGTAACCATCGAGGCGTTGAGCGAGGAAGATACGCATGAAGGTGAGACGGTATTTCGCCGCCAATATGCGCAGTGCCCTGGAAATGGTTCGTCAGGAACAGGGCCCCGACGTGCTGATCCTGTCGAACCGCAAGGTCGACGGCGGCATCGAGCTGTTGACGGCGAGCGGCGAGGCGGATGCCGAGCTCATCGAGAAGTTCACGCCCCCGCCGCGCGAACGCCCTGCGGCGGTCGCCCGCGACGAGGCCGCGCCGTCCCTGCCGCGCGAGGAGGACTCCGCGTTCACGCCCGCGGTCGCGCCGGCCACGCGCAGCGCGACGCCCCGCACCAAGGCGCCGGCGCCACGCGCCGACGGCGGCCACGGCGTGCTGTGGACCAACCAGGAAACGATCAACCAGATGCAGCGCGAGCTCGGCGCGCTGAAGAGCCTGCTCGAGAACCAGTTGTCCAGCCTTGCCTGGAACGATTTCTCGCAGCGCAGCCCGATCGGCGCGCGGCTGATGCGAGTGCTGGTGCAGCTGGGCGTCACGCCGCGGCTCGCCCGGGCGCTGGTTGCGGAGACCGGCCCGGCCACCGAATTCAATGAAGCCTGGCGGCAAGTCGTTGCCGTGCTCCGGCAACGCATCGCCTGCCTCGATGATCCGGTCCTGCGCCACGGCGGCCACTTCGCGCTGTGTGGCCCGACCGGCGTCGGCAAGACCACGCTCGCGAGCAAGCTGGCCGGCCGCTACGCCCTGGCGCGCGGCAACCACAGCGTCGCGCTGGTGTCGACCGACGACCAGCGCCTCGGCGCCCATCACCAGCTGAAGACCTTCGGCCGGCTCGTCGGCATCACGGTGCGCACCGTGCGCAGCTTCGAGGAGCTGCCCGAGCAGCTTGCCGAACTGCAGGATCGCGAACTGGTGCTGATCGATCTGCCGGGCTTCGCCCCGGGCGATCCCGGTTTCCGCCAGTCACTGGCGACCCTCCACGGGCTGCCGACCAGGGTCGAGACCTACCTCGTGATGTCCGCGAGCACCGATCACCTGTCGCTCGAACGCATCGTCGCCGCGGCCGCGGACCAGGCCCTCGCCGGCTGCTGCCTGACCAAGCTCGATGAAGCCGCGAGCCTCGGCCCGGCCGTGTCCGCCATCGTGGAATCCCGACTGCCGGTCGCCTACCTGTCGGCTGGCCAGCAGGTGCCGGATGACGTGGCCGCCGCCACCCGCTCGGCGCTGCTCGAACAGTTCGTGGCGATGGGCAAGGCGAGCCCGACACCGGTCGACACGGCGTCCTTCGAACAGGCTTTCTCACTGTGAACCCCCACGGAACCAAGCACATGAATGCTCCCTCCGGGCGCCTGGCCCCGCGGCCGACCCGCGTCATCGCGGTGACGAGCGGCAAGGGCGGTGTCGGCAAATCGACGGTATCGATCAACCTCGGCACGGCCCTCGCCGCCAGCGGCGCGCGCGTGACCCTGCTCGACGCCGACCTCGGCCTTGCCAATCTCGATGTGCTGCTGGGCCTGACGCCCACGCGCACGCTGTCGGACGTCATCGAGGGCCGCTGCAGCCTCAGCGACATCGTGCTGGAAGGTCCCGCCGGGCTGCGCGTGGTGCCTGCGGCGTCCGGCGTGCAGCACATGGCCGAGCTCTCCGACGCCGAGCGGGTGGGACTGCTGCGCGCATTCAGCGAACTGGAAGGCACGATGGACGTGATGATCGTCGACACGGCCGCCGGCATCGCCGCCAATTCGCTGCAGTTCTGCGAGGCCTCGCAGGAGGTGATCGTCGTCGTCTGCAACGACCCGGCGTCGATCACCGACGCCTACGCGACGATCAAGGTCCTCAACCAGCGCTCGCGGCGCAGCCGCTTCCGCGTGCTGGTCAACATGGCGCAGAGCCAGGCCGAGGCGCGCGACCTCTACCTCCGCCTGTCCAAGGCGACCGATCGATTCCTGGACGTGGCGCTCGACTTCGTCGGCGCCATTCCCTACGACCGCAGCATCGCGCAGGCGGCTCGCCGCCGTGCGCCGGTGGTCACCGCGTTTCCGGCCAGCGCGGCCGGCATCGCATTCAAACGATTGGCGGCAGCAGCCGACAAGTGGCCCGAGCCACGCGTTGCCAGCGGCCAGATCGAGTTTTTCCTGGAACGGATGATCCAAACCGAAGTGATGGGGAGGCATGCGCTGGCATGAAAGAAGTTGCTAAATACAAGCAGGCCGCGCATTCAGGCCTGCATGAGCAGAATCAGGACGAGCTGGTCCGCAAGCACGCGGCGCTGGTCAAACGCATCGCCTACCACCTGATGAGCCGGTTGCCACCAACCGTGCAGATCGACGACCTGGTGCAATCCGGGATGATCGGCCTGCTGGAAGCGGCACGGAACTACGATGCCGCGCAGGGGGCGAGCTTCGAGACCTATGCCGGCATCCGCATCCGGGGGGCGATGCTCGACGAGATCCGCAAGGGCGACTGGGCGCCGCGCTCTCTGCACCGGAAGGTGCGCGAGATCAGCAAGGTGGTCGCCGAGATCGAGGCCGAGTGCGGGCGCGACGCGCGGGACGCGGAGGTCGCGGCCCGCCTGGGCATGGATCTCAACTCGTATCACCAGACCTTGCAGGACGCGAGCAGCCACAAGGTGTTCAGCTTCGAGGACCTGCCGAACAAGGACGACGTGCTGTCCGAGGGCCTCTGCGAGCGCATTCCGGAGCCGGCCGAGAACGTCGAGAAGGAGATGTTCAAGAAGGCGCTGGCGCAGGCCATCGCGTCCCTGCCGGAGCGCGAGCGGCTCGTGATGTCGCTCTACTACAAGGAAGAGTTGAACCTGCGCGAAACGGGCGAGGTCATGGGGGTCAGCGAGTCACGCGTGTGCCAGATCCATTCGCAGGCGCTGATCAGGCTCAAGGCGCGCATGGCGGACTGGTACTCATGAGCCGCGCAAGCCCGACCGCGGCAGCGCACGGGAGGTGAGGGTGGACCGGAACATGAAGATCCTGATCGTCGACGACTTCTCGACGATGCGCCGAATCATCAAGAACCTGCTGCACGATCTGGGCTACGACAACTCGCACGAGGCCGACGACGGCACCTCGGCGCTGCCCCTGCTGAAGGGCGGCAGTTTCGACTTCCTGATCACCGACTGGAACATGCCGGGCATGCAGGGCATCGACCTCCTGCGCGCGGTCCGCTCGGATCCGAAGCTGCAATCGCTGCCGGTGCTGCTCGTCACGGCCGAAGCACGCCGCGACCAGATCGTGATGGCGGCGGAGGCGGGTGTGAACGGTTACATCGTCAAGCCCTTCACCGCGCAGACGCTGAAGGAGAAGATTGACCGGGTCTTCGAACGAATCACGGCGCAGACTGCCTGACGCCAGCCGGCGGGAAAGCGTGCCTGCTGCATGGATGGAACCGAGCGACTGGCCCGTGCGCGCGAGCTCGTCGAAGCACTGGAACGCGGTGACGAGGCCGCGACCGAGCGGCTTTTGCACAGCCTCGACGCGCCGCGTTAGACGCGCCTGCTCAAGTCCGTCGGCGAACTGACGCGCGAGGTCCACGCGGCCTTGCTGGCGCGTTTCGCCGGCGAGGCGCGTGGGGCGGGCGAACGCCTGAAGCTCGGACTGACCGAGATCCTGATGGCGCAGGAATAACAGGACCTCACCGGCCAGGTCATACGCAAGACCATCGAGATCGTGGCGCAGGTCGAGCAGAAACTCGTCTCCCTGCTCGTCGCGCAGCGTGACGAGCCCTGCGCGGCGGCGCCACGCCCCGCGCGCACGGAAGCACAGGGGCCGGCGATCCGCGCGGAAGCCGACGTCCTCGGTCGACAGCGCGACGTCGACGATCTGCTGGCCGAACTCGGTCTCTGAAGCACTCGTCGCGAGTGGGCGCCTGCGGCGCCCCGACGCCTGTCCGCATCGCACGCCAGACTGCCGCCCACCGCTCAGTATTTTTTGCACGCGGCCGATAAGCAATCAATCAACAGCGCCATTTCCCGGTCGCGCGCGACGAGGTCGTCGCGTAGAGAGCAAGGCACTACACGATGGACGATGAAATACTGCAGGACTTCCTCGTCGAAGCGCGGGAGATCCTGGAAAAGCTGGATTCGCAGCTGATTGCGCTGGAGGCCGCGCCGCACGAGCGCGAGCTGCTGAACGCGGTGTTTCGGGCCTTCCACACGCTGAAGGGCGGTGCCGGCTTCCTGAATCTCGAGGCCCTGGTCACGGTCGCGCACCGGGCCGAGGATGTATTCGATCGCCTGCGCAACGGCCGCGCGACGCTCGACGCGGCAATGATGGACGTCTTCCTGCAGGTGCTGGATACGCTGCGCGCGATGTTCGGCGCCTTGAATGTCGGCGAGCTGCCGCAGCCCGCGGCCCCCGCGCTGATGGAACGACTGCGGCGGCTGGCGGCGGGCGAAGCGCTTGTCGACGATTCAGCCGCCGGGCGCGCGGCGGGCGGATTCGACGACGTCGTGGCCGGCATTTTTGCGGAAGCCAGCCTCGCCGCGGGCGCGGGCGACGAAGCCCCGGCGCTGATTGGCGAGGACGAGTTCGAGGCCCTGCTCGATCGCCTGCGGTCAGGCCAGGCCGCGCCGGCGTCGGCCATGCCACCGGCCGGCGCGGCGCCACCGATGCCGGACACCGACGAGGAATTCGCGAAGCTGCTCGACAGCCTGCCGGGCGTGGACAGGTTCAAAGGGGACACGACGTGCGCCACCTTCCAGGCGACCTCGGCGTTCGGCGGCGACACGCCGCCGCGCGGACTTGTCACGACCACCGCATTCAGCGGCGAGACGACGGCCATGCTGCTGTCCGGCAACGGCCGCCGCGGTGACGGCGGCATGGCGGACAACACCATCCGCGTCGGTACCGACGTGCTGGACCGGATCATGAACATGGTCGGTGAACTCGTGCTGATCCGGAACCGGCTTTCAAACCTGCAGGCGTCCATCGGCAATCCGGAAGTGACCCAGGCCGTCGCAAGCCTCGACGTCGTGACCAGCGACCTGCAGATGGCGGCGATGAAGACCCGGATGCAGCCCATCCGGAAAGTGTTCGGCCGCTTTCCGCGCGTCGTGCGCGACCTCGCACGCAGCCTGCGCAAGGAAATCGAACTGGAGATGGCGGGGGAGGACACCGACCTCGACAAGACCCTCGTCGAGGCGCTGTCGGACCCGTTGGTG
Organism: Hydrogenophaga intermedia; assembly: GCA_943370145.1. Classification (GTDB taxonomy): domain Bacteria; phylum Pseudomonadota; class Gammaproteobacteria. The sequence goes on from CALRPY020000040.1 coordinate 15,906, forward strand.
CACCTCGTGCGCAATGCCGTCGACCATGGCATCGAGACCCCGGAGGTGCGGGTGGCCGCCGGAAAATCGCGCCACGGGACGCTGCGCCTCGCCGCCGAACAGGACGGTGACCAGATCCTGCTGACCATCGAGGACGACGGGTACGGCATGAACGCCGACGTCCTGCGCGCAAAAGCCGTGGAGAAGGGTCTACTCGAGCCCGACGCCGCCCTGCGCCTCTCGCCGCGGGAGTGCTTCGAGCTGATCTTCCTGCCCGGTTTCTCGACCAGGAGCGAGATTTCCGACGTCTCCGGCCGGGGTGTCGGCATGGACGTCGTGAAGACCCGCATCACCCAGCTCAACGGATCGATCGAGATTGACTCCCGGGTGAACGTGGGGACGACCATCCGCATCAGGGTGCCACTCACGCTCGCGATCATGCCGACGCTGATGGTCGTGCTGGGCCAGCAGATCTTCGCGCTGCCGCTCGTCAACGTGAAGGAGATCATCGACTTCGAACGCAGCCAGGCACGTGACATCAACGGCAACAAGACCCTGCTCGTGCGCGGCAAGGCGCTGCCCCTGTTCTACCTGAGCCGGTGGCTGATCAGCGGCGTGCACGACCACGCGATCGACAATGGCCACGTCGTGATCGTGTCGGTCGGCAACCAGTCCATGGGGCTGCTCGTCGACGAGCTGATTGGCCAGGAAGAGGTCGTGATCAAGCCGCTCGGCGCCATGCTGCAGGGCACGCGCGGGCTCTCCGGCGCGACAATCACGGGCAACGGTCGCATCGCACTGATTCTCGACCTGCCCGAACTGGTCGACGCCTATGCGCGCCGCTGAACGCGCGGGGTCGACGCCCGCCTGCGAACCCTGCGCGCGTGGCGTGTCGAGCGCCCACGCCGGCGCGTGCCGGGCCGGCGGAACCTGACGCATGGACCTGCTGAGTATCCTGGGCCTGCTGATCGGCATCGCCGCGGTGGTGCTCGGGCAATATCTCGAGGGCGGCCACCTCGCGATGCTCGTCAACGGCCCCGCGCTGCTGATCGTCGTCGGCGGCTCACTGGGTGCGACGATGCTGCAGTCGCCGCTGCCGGTCTTCACGCGCGCCCTGCGCATGGGCAACTGGGTGCTGCGTCCGCCCTCGATCCCGCTGGAGGGGGCGATGAAGGACCTGATTCACTGGTGCCGCGTGGCTCGTCGCGATGGCCTGCTCGGCCTCGAGGCGCTGGTCGAGACGGTGCCGAGCCCCTTCGCCCGCAAGGCGCTGCAACTGCTGATCGACGGCAACGAGCCGGCGCTCATCCGCGAAACCCTGCAGGTGGACAGTGCCGTGCGCGAGCAGCGCGATCTGCTCGCCGCGAAGGTCTACGACGGCCTCGGTGGCTATGCGCCGACGCTTGGCATCCTCGGCGCGGTCATCGGGCTCATCCAGGTCATGAACAACCTCAGCGATCCCTCGATGCTCGGCCAGGGCATCGGCGTCGCTTTCGTTGCGACGGTCTACGGCGTGGGTTTCGCCAACCTGGTGTTCCTCCCGATCGGCACCAAGCTGCGCGCGCTGGTCCGCGCCCAAACCCGTCTCGAGGAAATGATCACGATCGGCATCACCGCGATTGCCGACGGTGAGAATCCACGCGTCATCGAATCCAGGTTGCAGGGCCTCATCCGGTGAACGGGCGCGGGCCGGCGTCGCTTCTGCGCGCGCCGGTGGAAGAAGACGAGCACGGCCGCGAGCGCTGGCTCGTTTCCTATGCGGATTTCATCACGCTGCTGTTCGCGTTCTTCGTGGTGCTCTATTCGATTTCGTCGGTGAATACCGGCAAGTTCCGCGTGCTGTCGAAGTCCATCAGCACGGTGTTCAGCGAAGACGTGACGCGCGCCGCGCCGGTCGATCTCGGCGGCGGTGCGCCGCCGTCCAACGGGCTCCTCGATGGCGCACCCAACGTGGCGCCCATCGATGAACCGGACGGAGACACCGCGGTCGCCGCCACCCCGCAACCGCTCGCGCCACCGGCGGTGCCGGTCGTCGGCACACCGCGCGTGCGCATCGAGGAAGCGCTGGCGCCGTTCGGGGAGGAGGGGGACGTGAAGGTTCGCGATACCAGCGACTGGGTGGAGGTCGAACTCGGCAGCGAGGTGCTGTTCGGCAGCGGCAGCGCCGCGCTGAACCCCGCCGCGTTGCCGATGATCGACAAGCTCGCCGCGGTGATTGCCGACATGGGCCATCCGGCGCGCATCGAGGGATTCACCGATAACGTGCCGCTCGTCGGCGGTCCCTTCGGTTCCAACTGGGGACTGTCCGCCGCGCGCGCGGCGAGCATCGCCGAGCGGCTGGCCGCGGCGCGGGTGGCGCCGGAGAAACTTTGCGCCATCGGTTATGGCGAGTTCCGCCCCATCGCCGACAACGCGACGGCGGAGGGGAGGCACCGGAACCGGCGCGTCGTCGTCGCCATCGCGAAACACGAGGGCGTGGCGGTACTCGCGGGCGAATCCGCCGCCGAGGCCGAGTCGCTATCCGAAAAGCCGCCTGCAACAGCACCGACCTTGCAAAGGGTCCTGGCACTTCCCGGTCCGGCGGAGATTGGACCGTGAGCGTCCGGACCATTGCGACGCAAAAGGGCGGGGTCGGCAAAACCCCCATCACCTTGAACGTGACGGGCGCGTGCTGCTCGTCGAACTCGAGCCCCAAGGTTCGCTGACGAACCACTGCAGGCCCGATCCCGTCGCACCGGACACGTACGGCATTCTGGAACCGGCGGCGAACGACCAAATCTGCCGCCCTCAGCTCGAGCGCCCGCTGCGTCGGATCAGTGCGGTGAGCCCTGGACCGCCGGTGCCTGTGCTCGAAGTCCACGCGGCCCGGCTGCACTTCATGCACAGACAGCGTCCTTCAGAAGGATGACTGGCACGAAGCGTGCAAACTCCCGCTCACGAGGGCGGCGGCGTCGGAAATCTGTCGCAAGGCCGCTCCCATCCGCGAGGTGAGTGCATGAATGCAGTGTTGAAGCCGCAGCCTGACCAGTTCAATCGCTGGGTCACGTTCCGGCTGGCTGAAGAGCTATACGGAATCAACGTGATGCAGGTACAGGAAGTCCTGCGACTGTCCGAAATCGCGCCCGTGCCCGGTGCCCCGTCCGCGGTCCTCGGCATCATCAACCTGCGGGGCAACGTGGTCACCGTTGTCGACGCCCGCCTGCTGTTCGGCCTGCCGCGCGCCGGGCACAGCGAGCAGACAAGGGTGATGATCGTCGAGTGCAACCGGAACACCGTTGGCCTGCTCGTCGATGGCGTTGCCGAGGTTGTGAACATCGAGAACGCGGATATCGACTCCGCGCCGCATATCGGCAATGGCGAACAGTCCAGGTACATCCAGGGCGTTTACAGCAAGCATGGAGAAATCCTGCTCCTGGTCGACCTGAACCGGCTGCTCGGCCCGGATGCGCACCTGTTCAGCGGTGACGACTGAGCCATGAGCCCGCTGGAGACGCCACCCGTGTCGCCGACCACGCCCGCCCAGCCGGTGCGCGGGGTCGATCCGGTCGGGCGGCAAGGCGGCCAGCGGCGCCGTGAACCACGGCGTGAGCAGGCCGAAAATCCGCCACCCGTGGATCCGTCCCGGGTCGATCTCCATGTTTGAAATCCTTCACGTCGTTGCGACGACCCTGCTGGCACTGTCCACGGCAGCGCTTGCGGCCGGCGTGCTGGTGCAGGCGCGGCGCACGCGCGCGCTGGGCGCCGCCCTGGGGGCGGAACGCGAAGCGCGCGAGGAACTCGCACGCGATCTCGCCGCGCTGCTCGAATGCTCACGTGAGCTCGGTGGCCGCGTGCGCGATCAGGCTGCGCGCCAGAAATCGGTCGCCGACCGTCTCAACCGCATCGCTCAGCAGGTGGACGCTGGCGCCGCCATCGATCACGTCGAGCGCCTGCTCGCCGATGGCCTGGGGGTCGAACAGATCAAACGCGTATGCGAACTCTCGCAAGGCGAGGCCGCGCTGCTCGAGCGCTGGAAAAAGCACCGCAGCGCCGCATGACCCTCCCGGCGTCCTTGTTCCAGCGACCCCAAACGTTTAATCTTCGGCCCCTTCCTGGGGGAAACCCTTGGCAAGGCCCCGCGCGGAGAGGTGTCCGAGTGGTTTAAGGAGCACGCCTGGAAAGTGTGTATAGGTTAATAGCCTATCGCGGGTTCGAATCCCGCCCTCTCCGCCAAATAAAAAAGCCCCCTTGCGGGGCTTTTTTATTTGGCGGAGAGGGCGGGTGGACGCACCCGCCGGTTCGACCGACTCGCGCAGCGAGTCGGGACGCACGCAGTGCGCCCCGCAGGGGTGAGGCTGCGCCCGGCGCAGCCGAATCAATCCCGCCCCCGGGTCAATGAGAGCCCCCTTGCCGGGCCTTCAAGCAGTCGGCTCAGCGCAGCAGGGGCAGCAGCGCCATGCACAGCTCCCCAATCGACAGCAACGCCACGACCAGCGCCAGCGCGAAGGTCGCCTTCAGCGTCGAGCGGCAGTAGCGGCCGGTGAGTTCCGCATTGATCGCGATGCAGCGGTTGTTGGCGAGCGCCGCGTCGTGTGGGCTTGGGTAGTGGTGTACGCACAGTTCGCGCAGATAGTCCCGCAGTTCGTCCTCGCGTTTCGTCTGGAGCAGTTCCTGCCGGAACGCGCGCTCGATTTCCTCAAGCATCAGGCTCATTTCCGTGTTCACGGTCCCCCCCTCGTCATCTGCTTTTTTCGGTCGCGCCCCGGCCAGTAAAAGACACCTCGCGTCGAATTGCCATCGGCAAGGCAGACGCCCCTCCGCCGCGCCGGATTCGCCGCGCCGGGTGCCTGGTGGCTGCGAGTTCGTGAAGTTCTCCTGAACAGTACGAACACGCCCGGGCCGTTACAGGCCGCAGAGGGGACGGTGCAGCCTGCCCGGTTCCCGTCTCGCCGGCCGGGTCCCGGGACCGGCTGTGTCAACAGGTTGCGATTGCGGGGCTCGGACGGACATGGGGAACGGACAAGGCGGCAGGGGCGGTGACGTGCGCCAACGCAAGCTGCGCGCAGCACCAGTGGCGGGGCTGTTGATCGGCGCCATGCTGATGACGGGTATCGTCGCGTGGCTCGCCAGCGTGGTTCCGAGCGTCTCGCCGCACTTCGAGGCAGCTGAAATCGCGCAACGCGAGGGCCGTTTTGACGACGCGATCGCTGCCTACCGGCAGGTGCTGCGCGAGGCCCCCTCCAACCATCAGGCCCGCTGGGGGCTGGCGCAGGCCCACCTTGCCAGCAGGGATTTCGCTGCTGCAATTGCCGCTTTCCGCACCGTGCACGCGGCAGTCCCCAGCGGGCGTTCGGCCCTCGCACTGGCGCAGGCGCTGGCCCTGTCCGGCGATACGCTGGAGGCGAGCCTCGCCCTCGAGTCCTGGCTCCAGGTGGACGGGGCGGACGTGGACGCGCGGCGCGGGCTCGCCGATCTGGAATTCAAGGCCGGCCACCGTGCCGCCGCGCGCGCCCAGTTCGAGCGGGTGCGCGAAGCCGTTCCCGACGACGGCCAGGCGCTGGCCAGGCTCGCCCTGCTCTACGACGAAGCGGGGGACCCGCGTGCGCGGCAGTTCGCGGAACGCGCCTACCAGCGCGCGCCCGGCAGCGCCGACGCGCGTGATGCGCTGGGCTGGCTGCTGGTGCGCGCCGGCGAACTGCAGGATGGACGCGCGTTGCTCGAGCAGGCGCACACCGCCATGCCGGCGGAACCGATCGTCGGCTACCACTATGCATTCGCACTGGCCCGCACGGGAGAGACCGGCCGGGCGTCCGCGCTGCTGCACGCCCTGCTGTCCGCGGCGGAGGACTGCAGCTGCCGCGGCGCGGCGCAGCGCCTGCTGGAGGAAATCGAGCGCTCCTGAGCTGGGCGCCGGCAGCGTTCAATGGCCGCCGCGGCGCACGTTTCCGCAGCTGCCAGGCACGACGTGCTGCCCGCCTGCGGGCTGCCAAGCCATCCGCAGGGCGTGCGTCCCTGCGGCGACGCCGCGCGCGGCCGAGCCAGCATGGCGCAGCCCCCTGACGCGGTCTATCCTCAAACCACATCCCCCCCAGCCATCCTGGCCCACGCACGCGAGCCGTCCGCTCGAACGAGGTAGCACACATGGCAGCCCGACCATTCTTCGTGACACCCGCCACACGCCCCCGCGCGCTGAACATCGTCGGCGAGCAACTGACGGTCCTGGCCTCCAAGCAGGCGACCGGTGGCGGCTACGAGATATTCCTGCAGGAAGGTCCCGAGGGCAGCGGGCCGCCGCCGCATCATCACACCTGGGACGAATCCTTCTTTGTCTTCGAGGGCCGGGTTGATTTCGGCTACGACGACCAGCGGCTGACCGCCACCGCCGGCACGCTGGTGCACCTGCCTGCCGGCACCCTGCACTGGTTCCGCTTCGGCCCGGGCGGCGCGCGCATGCTGTCGATGACGGGTGTCGGCAGCAACGCGGCGGATTTCTTCACCGCCGTTGACGCCCGGATCCCGGGCGGCGAGGTTGATGTCGAGAAACTCATCGCAACCGGCGAGCGCCACGAACTGCGCTTCGGCTGAGGCGGCGGCTTCGCGCGGCGCGCGTCAGAACACGCGCACCGCGTTCGACTTGAAGCTGACCCACGTCGCCGCGCCGGGCTGGAGGCCTTGCGCCAGCACCGCGTCATGCGTGACGAGCGCATGGATGCGCAGCCCGGCATCGACGGCGACCAGCACTTCTCCCCCATATTCGACCAGGCTCGTGATTCGACCCGGGAACACGTTGCGCATGCTCGACTCGAGGCGCGCCGACGACAGCACCACGTGGGCCGGGTCGAGCGCGATGCGGGTGCCGGCGGTGACGTGGTCGCCCACGTGCACGACCAGCTGTCCCGTATCGAAGCTGTGGTGCGCGCGGTCGAAACGACCGCTGTAGAGATTGAGCAGCGAGCCGCGGTCCGCGCGGCCGGCGACCACGTTGACGACGTTCGCGGCGAGCTTCAGCGCGAGCAGTTCATCGTGGGTGGTGAAAACAATCTTGCGCGCGCCTAGACGGGCAGGTTCCGCAATCAGCGCGGCCAGCTCCGCAGTGGCCGCAGTGTCGAGGTAGCTGAAGGGCTCGTCGAGCAGCAGTACGTCCGGTCGCAGCGCGACCATCCGCGCAATCGCGACCTTCTGCGCCTCGCCCCCGGAAAGTTGCCGCACGTGGCGATCCGCGAGCGCCGCGAGCCCGAGCCGGGCGAGTGCCTCGTCGACGCGCGCGGCCGCCGCGTGACCCGACACGCCGCGCAGCGACAGCCCAAGCCGCACGTTGGCGGCCACGCTGCGGTCCAACAGGTAAGGGTTCTGCGACACCAGGCCGACCCGCTTCGCGCAGGCCTGTGCGCTGATCGCGGACACCGGCGTGCCGTCGAACACCAGCCGTCCGGCGCCGGGCGGCAGCAGGAACGCGAGCACCTCGAGCAGGGTGCTCTTGCCGGCGCCGTTCGGACCGACCAGCGCCGTGATGCCACCGTCCTCGAGCGCGAGATCGTCGACGTCGAGGACCGTGCGCCCGCCACGCGCGACGCGAACGCCGGTCAGCTGGTAGAGCACGTTCAAGGCCGGCGTCCCTGCAGGACGCTCAGGGCCACGTTGACGAGCAGGGCGACGGCGAGCAGCACGAGGCCGAGCGCGAGCGCCAGCGCGAATTCGCCCTTGCTCGTTTCCAGCGCGATGGCGGTCGTCATGGTCCGCGTGTAGCCGGCGATGTTGCCGCCGAGCATCATCGCGACCCCGACTTCCCCGATCGCGCGGCCGAAGCCCATGATCATCGAGCTGACGATCGCGTAGCGCGTTTCATGGGCGAAAATCAGCGCGCGCTGCCAGGCGTTGGCGCCGAGCGCGCGACAGGTGAACGCGAGCCGCGGGTCCCGCCCTTCGACCGCGGTCAGCACGAGGTTCCAGATCAGCGGCACGATGAGCACCGTCTGCCCGATCGTCATCGCGACCGGGCTGTACAGCAGGCCGAATTCACCGAGCGGACCGCGCCGCGACAGCAGCCCGTACAGCAGCAAGCCCACCACGACCGTCGGCAACGCCATGAGGGCGTTGAGCCCGTGCTTGAGCACTGACTTGCCGCGGAACTCGCCGAGGGCGGTCGCGATGCCGGCAGGGATCGCGATCAGCGAGGCCGCGATGACGGCGCCGACGGCGGTGACCAGCGAGGTCGCGACGATGCGCAGCAGCGCGGTGTCGCCCGCGCCGATCAGGGCGAGGGCGCGCGCGAAGGAGTCGGCGAAGAAATTCACGACCCGAGCCGTGCGGCCGCCGTGCTCAGCGCGCGGCCGTCGGCTGGAACAGCGTTTCGCCGTCGACCTTGAAGCCGCCGATCAGCGCCTGGCCCTCGGTGCCCGTGAGGAAATCCATGTAGGCACGGGTGAGTTCGGCCCGCGCGTGCGGATGGTGGGCCGGATTCACCGCCATGACGTGGTACGGATTCCGGAGGGCCGGGTCGCCCGCATGCAGGAGGCGCAAGGTGAGCTTGCCGCGCATCGCGAGCCAGGTGCCGCGGTCGGCCAGCGTGTAAGCCGGCTTCTCGTCGGCCATCTGCAGCACGGGGCCCATGCCCTGGCCCGCCGCCAGGTACCACGCGCCCGCGGGCGCGATGCCGGCAGCCTGGAAGAGGCCCAGTTCCTTCACGTGAGTCCCGGACTGGTCGCCACGCGACACGAAGGGCGCGCCCGCTTTCGCGATGCGGGCCAACGCGTCGCGCGCCGTCGGCGCGCCGGCAACGCCCGCCGGATCGGCGGCCGGTCCGACGATCACGAAATCGTTCTCCATCACCGGCCGTCGGTCGATGCCGGCCCCGTCCGCCATGAAGGCTTCTTCGGCCGCCGGGTCGTGGGCGAGCACCACGTCGACGTCGCCGTTGCGCGCGAGCGCCAGCGCCTTGCCGCTGCCGACGGCAATGACGTCGACCTTGATGCCCGTGGCCGCTTCGAACGCCGGGTGGAGGTATTCCAGCAGGCCCGAATCCTGGGTACTGGTGGTCGTCGCGAGGCGCAAGCGCCTGTCGTCGGCCTGGACGTTCGGCAGCAGGGTGGAGACGAGCAGCAGCAGCCAGCCGATTCGTTTCATGTCCATCACTCGAGAAGGGGCCCCGCATAATGCTGGGCGTGTCGCAGGGCGACAATATGCGCGAGGCCGGATTCTTCCCTGGCCGGATGGGGTGCGTATCATGCGGCGCTTTCGCCACCTGGAGCTTTGCCGATGTTTTCTCGCCGAATCGCCGGCCTTCTGTGCGGCCTTGCCTGCACGTCCGTGCTGGTCGTCGCGGAAGCCGCGCCCTATTCGCTCCAGGCTGCGCTGGACCTCCCCGAGTGGCTCAAGCTGTCCGTCGAGAGCCGCTTCCGCTATGAAACGCTCGACAATCAGTTCCGCGCGAACGGGCAGGGCGGCGACCAGGCCTTCGTGATGCGGACGCTTGCGCTGCTGGAGGCGGGGTCGGACACGGCGCGCGTGGGGCTGGAGATGATCGACGCCCGGGCGGTGCTCGATGACGGGGGCACGCCACTCGACACCACGCAGGTCGATGCGGCCGAACTGCTGCAGGCCTATGCACTCTACCGAACGCCCCGGACTCTCGGCTTCGACGCGAACAGCGAGTTCCGGCTTGGTCGCCAGACCCTGGATTTCGGGTCGCGGCGCCTGATCTCGAGGAACAGGTTCCGTAACACGATCAACGCGTTCACGGGCCTCGACTGGAAAGTGGGCGCGAAGCGCGGCTGGACGACCGAGGTCTTCATCGGGACGCCGGTGGTCCGCCTGCCGCTCGAACGGCAGGCGCTCGCCGCCGACGAGGCGGCGTTCGACGAGGAGGATTTCGGCACCGTCCTGTGGCTGCTCGGCGGCGCCTCCGCGCCCTTTGCCGACGGCTTCGCGGCCGGCGCGCGGCTGGAGGCCTATGTCATCGGGCTCGACGAGAGCGACCAGCATGTCGCAACCCGCAATCGCCGGCTGGTGACGCCGGGACTGCGTCTGTTCAAGGACCCCGCAGCGGCGCGGTTCGATTACCAGTTCGAAGTGATCCTGCAGTCCGGCACGTCGCGCGCCGACGAGAATCCGGCGACCATCACCGATCTCGACCACTTCGCGCACTACGAAAACCTGCAGCTTGGCTACACGCTGGCCGCCGCGTGGTCGCCACGGGTGTCTGCGATGTTCGACTACGCAAGCGGCGACGAAGATCCGCGGGACCGCGACAACGGGCGCTTCGACCCGCTTTTCGGCGCCCGTCGCTTCGACTACGGCCCGACCGGCATCTGGGGCGCGTTCCAGCGCTCGAACATGTACTCGCCCGGCACGCGCCTGAACCTCGCGCCGCGGCCGGACCTGCGCGTGATGGCGGGTTACCGTGCCTTCTGGCTCGCCAGCGACACGGACCAGTGGGTTCCCAACCGTGTCCGCGACGTGACCGGCAACTCGGGTAGCTTCATCGGCAACCAGTTGGAAATCAGCGCGACGTGGGCCGTGGTGCCGACCAACCTCACGCTCGAGGCGGGCGGCGCCTACCTCCTTGGAGGTGGGTTCCCGTCCGCAGCGCCGAACGCGGGCCGCGACGGCGAGGACAGCAGCTATCTGTATGCGCAGCTCACGCTTGCGTTCTGAGGCGGTCGGGCCCTGCGCCACGCGTCCGACACGAGTACCCGGCCTCCACCTACATGGCGCGGGGGCGCGCGGGCTTACGCTCCCTGGCCCCCAACACCCGCGGCGTGGTGCCCCTCTCTTCGTTCCCTCGCACGCCGCGGGCATTTTTTCCTGTCGGTCAGGGGCTGGCGACGCGGCGAAGCGCCCCAGTCCTACCGGCCGACGGCCTTCACGCTGGCAGCCTGCCCGCCCCGCTGCGCCGATGATGGACCTGCTTTTCACATCCGTCCTGCTGGACACCCCGCGGTGCGCCAATCCCTGACCCCCAGACCCCATTTGCGCCGCGGGTCTCTTCTTCTCGCCCTGGCCGGGTATGCTTTTGGTCGCACGGTGCGCGTCGCGAGCCCCATGCCGACACGCTGCTGCCGCACGGGTGGATGCAAATGACAGGATTCCGCATCGCTTCCGGCTGCCTGCCCGCCCTCATGCTCGGCGGGGTGTTCAGCCTGTCCGTCGCCGAGGGCGCGGCGATGGCGGACGTCTGCGCGCCACTGGAGCAACGGGCGCCCGAAGCCCGTGCGCAGCGCCCGGCGATGCCGGGCCAGACCCGCGCCTGCGGCGTCAGGTCGCCGCTCCGTTTCGACGTGACCGTCGTTGCCCGCGGGTTCGACGAAGCCTGGGCGGTGGAACCACTCCCGGCCGGTGGTTTCCTGGTCAGCGAGAAAGCCGGGCGCCTGCGCATCGTGCACGCAGACGGCAGTCTCGCATCCCCGCTCACGGGCCTGCCCGCCGTCGACGCGCGCGGCCAGGGTGGCCTGCTCGATGTCGCGCTGTCGCCTGCGTTCGCGTCGGACGCTCGCGTCTACTGGAGTTACGCCGAGCCCCGCGCCGGCGGCAACGGCACGAGCGTCGCGCGTGGCGTCCTCGACCCGGACCGCAACGCGCTGACCGGCGTCAGCGTCGTGTTCCGCGCCGCGCCTGCGCATGACGGGCACAAGCATTTCGGCTCCCGCCTCGCCTTCGGTCCGGATGGGATGCTGTATGTCACGCTCGGTGAGCGCGCCGACCGCGCGCTGCGTGCCCAGGCGCAGCGCCTGGACAGCCATCTCGGCAAGATCGTCCGCATCGCGCCGGACGGCGCGGCGCCGCCCGACAACCCCTTCGTGCGCACGCCCGGCGCGCGTCCGGAGATCTGGACGCTTGGCCACCGCAACGTGCAGGCCGCCGCTTTCGATCCGGCTGGACGACTGTGGATCGTCGAGCACGGCACCAGCGGGGGGGACGAGCTGAACCTGCTCGAGGCCGGCGCCAACTACGGCTGGCCGCGGGCCGCCTATGGCGAGGAATACATCGGCCTGCCGATCCCGGGCGCGGAGACCGCCCGCGAGGGCTACCGGCAGCCCGTCTATTACTGGGATCCCGTCATCGCGCCGTCAGGCGCGCAGTTCTACACCGGCGACGCGTTCCCCGCATGGCGCGGCAATCTGTTCGTCGGCAGTCTCAAGGATCGCGTGCTCGTGCGCCTGGTGCTCGAAGACGGCCGCGTCGCCGGCGAGGAGCACCTGCTCGGCGCGCGCGGACAGCGGGTGCGCGATGTGCGGCAGGGGACCGACGGCGCGCTTTACGTCCTGACCGGTGGCGAGGATGGGGAACTGCTCAAGCTCGAGCCGGCGCGCAACTGAACCGCGCATCCGTGGGCCGGCGCGCGGCCCTGTGACGAGCGCGGGCACGGATCCATGACGCCCGCCACCGGACACGGTTACCATCCCGGCGCGCGACCGCGACCCCGCGCATCACTTTCCCACACCAGGAGCTAGCAATGATTGAACACACGATTGGGACCGGCGATCTGGCCGAGCACGGCAAGCACGTCGTCGTGCACTACACCGGTTGGCTGTACGACGAAGCCGCCCCCGAGCACAAGGGCCGCAAGTTCGACAGCTCGCGCGACCGCGGCGACCCGTTCTCGTTCCCGCTCGGTGCCGGCCACGTCATCGCGGGCTGGGACCAGGGCGTTGCCGGCATGCGCGTCGGCGGACAGCGCACGCTGGTCATCCCGCCGGAACTCGGCTACGGCGCGCGTGGCGCCGGCAACGTCATTCCGCCGAACGCCACGCTGGTCTTCGACGTCGAACTGCTCGCCGTCGGCTGACGCGGCGGGTGCGTCACGCCGTTCAAGGCTGCCTGCTGCTCGTCGCGCTCGCCGCCGGCCTCGCGCCGAGCGGCGCGGCGCCCCCCGTGGCGCAAGGCACTGACGCGCACTATGCCACCGGCCCACGCAGCCCGGACGGCATTGGCAAGTACCATCTCGGCCGGGAGATCTCGGCCGTCATGGGCTGGCAGGGGGCGGCCTGGCTGGAGCGCCCGGCCCGCGAGCAGGAAGAACGCACCGATCTGCTGGTCGACGCCCTCGGGCTCGCGCCCGGCGAGGTCGTGGCCGACGTCGGCGCCGGCACGGGCTACCTGGCGCGGCGCATGGCCGCGCGGGTGGCGCCGGGCGGCAGGGTCCTCGCGGTCGACGTCCAGCCGCGGATGGTCGAACTGCTGCGGCAACGGGTCGCCAGCGCCGGCCTGTCGAACGTCGAGCCCAGGCTAGGCGCGGTCGACGACGTCGGGCTGCCCGCCGGCAGCGTCGATGTCGCGGTGATGGTCGACGTCTATCACGAGCTCGAATACCCCTTCGAGGTCCTGGCGAGCATCATCCGCGCGCTGAAGCCCGGTGGACGGGTCATCTTCGTCGAATATCGCGCGGAAGACCCGCAAGTGCCGATCAAGCGCCTGCACAGGATGAGCGAGGCGCAGATCCGCCGCGAAGCCGCGCTCCACCCGCTGGCGTGGGACCGCACGGTCGACGCGCTGCCATGGCAGCACGTCGTCGTCTTCCGCCAGCGCGCCGCGCAGCCCTGAGGCCGCCCACGCGCATCACGATGTGTCCATGTCGCGGCAGTCGGCCCTTGCGCCGCAGGGCCCGCCGCGTTTAGATCCCCCGACCCCACGCTGGAGACGACTCGATGCGCAATGCGCTGCAGGACCAACTGCTGAAGGCTGGCCTCGTCAAGGACAAGCAGGTGAAGGAAGCCCACAAGCAGAAACAGCACGCCCAGCGCCAGCAACCGGCCGCGAAGCAGCAACCGACGCAGGCCCAGCGCCAGGCCGAGGCTGCACGCCTGCAGAAGGCCGAGCGCGACCGTGCGCTCAATGCCGAGCGTGAGGCGCGGGCCGCGCGCAAGGCGCTCGACGCGCAGATCCTGCAGCTGGTGCAGGCGCATCGCCGGCCGCACAACGACGGCGAGGACGCCTACAGCTTCGTCGACGGCAATCGCGTCAAGCGCGTCTACGTGACGCCGGCCACGCGCGAACTGCTGGCCCGCGGTGAACTGGGCATCGTGCGCCTGCGCAACCGCTATTTTGTCGTCACGACCGAGGGTGCGCAGGCCGTGCGCGAGCGTGCGCCGGAGTACCTCGTGGTGCTGAACCAGGCGCAGCCTGGTGCGGACGACGCGGCCTACGCCGAACATCCGATCCCGGACGACCTCATGTGGTGAAGCCTGCCGCGGCGCCGGACGGTGGCCGGCGCCGGACGGCGGGCGGCACGCTCCGTTAGAATGCCGGTGGCGGCGAGCCGCCGGAACCCTCCCGGTTGCCCGCAACGAGGAACCACGACGATGGACGAGAATACGAAGAAGACGGCACTGCGCATGATCCCCTACGGGCTCTACGTGCTGACCAGCGCCGACGGCCGCGGCAACGCCGCCGCCGCGACGGTGAACTGGGTCACCCAGGGCTCCTTCAAGCCGCCGCTGGTCGTCGTCGGCGTGAAGGTCGACTCCGGCGCCCACGAACTCATCAAGGACACGAAGTGCTTCGCGCTCAACGTGCTCGGCAAGGGGCAGCAGGGCACGGCCTTCGCGTTCTTCAAGCCCGCCGAACTCGACGGCCACACCCTGAACGGAGAGCGCTTCTTCACCGAGGTCACCGGCTCGCCCCTGCTCGAGAACGCAGCCGCGTGGCTCGACTGCCGCCTGCAGCACGTCCACGAATGGGGTGACCACTCGGTGTTCGTCGGCGAGGTCGTCGGCGCCGGCGTCAGGCACACGCCCGAGGGCCGCGCCGACGACCTCACCCTGACCCTCAAGGACCTCGGCGAGAAGGTGTTCTATGGCGGCTGACGCGCCCGAGTGGTGGGAGGACGGCGAGGAGCGCAAGAGCAAATCGCAGCTCAAGCGCGAGCACCACGAAATCAAGGATCTCGGCGCCGAACTCCTCGGGCTGTCGAATCGCCTGCTGAAGCAGCTCGAGCTCAGCGAGGCGGCGCTCGACGGCATCGCGACCGCGCGCAAGCTCAAGCACGGTGCCCTGCAGCGGCAGCTGCGGAATCTCGCGAATATCCTCGAGAGCGAGGATGATCCGGCGCGGATCCGGGCCGAACTCGACCGCATGCAGAAACCGACGCAGGACGACATCCGTGCGCTCCACCAGCTCGAACGCTGGCGCGACGCGCTGATCGCGGGCGACGAGGCCTGCCTCGTGGAAATCGCCGCGCGCGCGCCCGGGTTCGACCGTGAGCTCGTGCGGCAGCTCGCGGCGGCCGCACGCCAGGAGCGCGAGGCCGCCAGGCCACCGAAATCCGCGCGCAGGCTCTATGCGTACCTGCGTCAGCTGTAACCCAGGTTCACCGGCCGCCCGTGACGCCGGTATATGATGTTGCGCTTTCACGCGCTGGACGCCCATGTTTACGTATCTCAACCCTGAAGTCCGCCAGCGTCTGATCGCCGACGGCAAGCTGGTTCGCATCAACGCGCAGGGCGGGCGGATCAGCGCCGAGTTGCCCGCGCCGGAAGGCGAGCTGTCGATCAACGTGCTGGGCCCGATACCGTTGCCGATCCGGCTCGGCAACCTCGAAATCCAGGCGCGCTGGTACGCGACCGTGCGCAGCACCGAGCTCGCGAAGGTCGAGGGGCTCGCCTCCGAACTCAGCCGCCACGGTGGCCAGCGCCTGTTCTCGATGCTGGCGAGCAGCATGGCGGTCAACAGTGTGCTGGCGATCGGCAACGGCGAGTCGCGCGACAATCCGCTGGTGCGCGTCCACTCCAGTTGCCTGACCGGCGACGTGTTCGGCTCGCAGCGCTGCGAATGCGGCCCGCAGTTCGTGTCGGCGCTGGAACGCATCGACAAGGACGAGCGCGGCGGATTGCTGATCTACATGTCAGGCCACGAGGGACGCGGCATCGGCCTGTGGGCCAAGGCCGCGACCTACCTGCTGCAGGACGCCGGCGAGAACACCTACGAGGCCAACCGTTCGCTGGGCCTGCCCGACGACTCGCGCGATTTCACCGACGCCGCGGCGCTGCTGCACTACTTCGTCGGTGGCGAGCCCTTCCGGCTGCTGACCAACAACCCGAAGAAGATCGCCGACCTCAACGCGTTCGGCCTGAAGCAGATAACGCCCGTGCGCCACGTGACCGGGGTCAGTCCGTGGAACACGCGCTATCTCGCCGCGAAGCGCGACTGGGGCCATGCGCTGGCCGACGTCGATCTCGGGCCCGGCCAGGAATGACGGGACAACACCTGATGCCGGGACCACGCCTGCTGCTCGCGTTCACGCTCGTCCTGGCCGCCGGCGCAGCCCGTGCGGCTGATCCGGCGCCGGCCGTCGACCGGCAGGCGCGCGGGCTTGCAACGCTGGAGACGATCACCGGGGGCGGCACGCAGCAGTTGCGGGAGAGCCTCGCCGACGTCGCGCCCGAGCTTGGTGACTGGATCGTCGACTTCGCTTACGGCGACGTCGTCTCGCGGCCGCAACTGGACTTGCGCACGCGTGAACTCGCGACCGTCGCGGCGCTGACCGCGCTGGGCACCGCCGGGCCCCAGCTCCGGTCCCACATCAAGGGCGCGCTGAACGCCGGCTGCGCGCCGCGCGAAATCGTCGAGGTCATCCTCCAGATGAGCGTGTACGCCGGCTTTCCGGCCGCGCTGAACGGCGTGGCGGCCGCCCGCGAGGTGTTCATCGCGCAGCGCGTCGAATTGCCGCTGCGTTGAGCTTCCTCCAGTCCGGGGACACTTCCAGGCCCCGGCCCGGGCGGCAATCGGTTACCATGCCGCGATGATTTCTCGCCGCTGCCGGCCGCTCGCATGAAGCGGCCTTTCGTCATTGGCCTTGCCGCCGCGCTGCTCGCAGTCGTCCTCTGGGGCATCCAGCTGCCGATCGCGAAGGATGCCTTCGTCACCGTCGATCCCTTCTTCCTGACCGCGAGCCGTTATCTCGTCGCGGGCCTGTGCCTGCTCGTCACGCTGGTGCTGCTCGAAGGGCCCGGCGCCGTACACTACGACGGCCGGCTGCGGCGCGCGAGCGCGCTGGGCACGATAGGCATGTGCGCGTCTCCGATGCTCGTCTTTCTCGGCATGTCGATGTCGCGCGCCGAGCACACGGTGGTAATCGTCGCCTTGCAGCCCGCGATCACGGCCATCGCGCTCTGGCTGTTCCAGGGCCGGCGTCCGGCGCCCGTCACGCTCGCCTGCCTGGTGATGGCCTTCTGCGGCGTGGTGCTCGTCGTCACCAAGGGCAGCCCCACCGTTGCCGCTTCGCCGCGCGAGCTCTTCGGTGATTTCCTCGTGTTCGTCGGCGCCGCGTGCTGGGTGGTGTACACGATGGGCACGGTGCACATGACGGGCTGGTCGATCTGGCGCATCACGGTGCTGACGATGCTGCCCGGCGCGGTCGCCTGCGTGCTCGTCAACGCGCTGCTCCTCGTCAACGGCATCACCGAATGGCCGAGCGCGACTGCCCTGCGCGCGGTCGCGTTCGAGATGCTCTACCTGACCTTCGGCGGCGTGCTGGTCGCGATGCTCGCGTGGAATTTCGGCGCGCGCCGGATCGGCGCGCTGAACGCGGCGCTGCTGATCAATTTCATGCCGGTCGTGACCTTCGCGTTCCGTGTGTTCCAGGGCCAGCGCTTCCAGCCGGTCGAGATCGCCGGCGCGCTGCTGGTGGTTGCGGCGCTGGTCGCGAACAATCTCTACCTGCGCATGAAGACCCTGCGCGAGGCGGAGGAGGAAGCCCGTCTCGAAGCCCAGCGCGCGGACTAGCGCGCCGGGCGTACCCTGCTCAGCCCGCCGGGCCGGCGGTCGCGCGCTCGATGAGGGCGCGCACGTGGGATGGCGTCAACGTGCTCTCCATCACCTTGACGCCAAACGGCGCGAGCGCATTCTCCACCGCACCCATCAGGATGGTGCTCGTCGCGATGCAGCCATCCTCACCGGCGCCCTTGGCGCCGACGCTGGTGGCGGGCGACGGTGTCTGCAGGTGCTGCAGTTCGATTTCGGGCGCGGCCCACACCGTCGGCATGCCGTAGTCCTTCATCGTGTTGGCCAGCGGGCGGCCGTCCTCGGCATAGCCGAGGTTCTCGTAGAGCGTGCCGCCGATCTGCTGCACCACCGCGCCCCGGGTCTGGCCGGCGAGGATCAGCGGGTTCAGGATCACGCCGTGGTCCGACACCATCCAGATCTTCTGCACGTCGACCCGGCCGGTGTCGGGATCGACCTCGACCAGCGCGCCGGCGGCGCCGCCTGGATGCGAGGGATAGACCTGCGCGCGGCCCAGCGCGTCGACCTTCCAGCTGACCTGCGGATGGCGGTAGGTGCTCGTTGCTTCGAGCAGCGGCCCGTCGGCGTTGGCGAGGATGATCTCCGCGCCCGGCTGGACGTAGGCCGCGTAGGCGAGTTCGCGCAGCGTGCAGTGCGCGTCCCAGCCGCGGCGCGATACGATGCCGCGTTCGATCTCGATTTCGTCGGGGTCGCACTGGAGGTGGACCGCCGCGCCCTGCACGAGTCTCGCGCGTACCGCTTTCGCGGCGGCGACGATGGCGCCGACCGCGTACATCGCGCCGCGGCTCGAGTAGGTGCCGGAGCCGAAGGGAATGGCGGTCGTATCGCCCCAGGACACGGTGATGTCGGAGAGCGCGCAGCCGAGCGCATCGGCCGCGACCTGGGCATAGGCGGTCTCGATACCCTGGCCGATGTTCTGGATCCCGGTCATCACGTGCACGGAACCGTCCGCCGCGACGCGGACCGTCGCCGATTCGTAGTTCTGGAAGGTGCTGCCCGGAAACGCGAAGCCCGACGGCTCGATGTAGGACGCGATCGACCAGCCGAGGTAACGACCCTGCGCGCGCGCCGTGTCCTGCGCCGCGCGCAGCTGCGGCAGGTTCATCATCCCGACCAGTGTCTCGAGCGCTTCGCGCAGGGAGCCGTTCTCGATGATGGGGCCGGTGACGATCTGGTGCGGATAGGTTTCGAGCAGGTTGCGGCGG
Source organism: Hydrogenophaga intermedia (assembly GCA_943370145.1). GTDB lineage: Bacteria > Pseudomonadota > Gammaproteobacteria. The sequence continues at coordinate 34,805 of CALRPY020000040.1, forward strand.
CGGATGTCGAGCGGGTCGATGCCGAGCTTCGCCGCCGCCTGGTCAAGCACGCGCTCGATGAACAGGTTCGCGAGGTCCTTGCCGTAGCCGCGATAGGCGCTGTACGGCGCCTTGTTGGTGACCACGCAGCGCACGCGCGTGCGATACACGTCGACGCGATACGGGCCCGGCGTGTACAGGCCGCCGTTGATCGGCATGCCGAGGCCGCAGGCGCGCTCGGCGCCATCGCAACCCATGTCGGCGAGGATGTCGGTCTCGAGCGCGAGCAGGCGGCCGTCGCGATCGAAGGCCCCGCGCGAACGCGTGCGGATGTCGCGTGCGGCCGGCCCCGAGTGCAGCCACTCGGTGCGGGTCTCGACGTACTTGATTGGCCGACCGCTCACGATCGAGGCCAGCGCCGGGATGTGCTCGACGTCCACCGAGAGCTTCGCGCCGAAGCCGCCGCCGACGTCGCCGGCGAGCACCTGGATGCGCGATTCCGGGATTCCGAACACGAGGCTCATGTAGATGCGCATCTGGTGGGGCACCTGCGTCGACGCGCGCACGGTGAGCCTCTCCTCGCCCGGCTCATAGTGCGCGTGCACGACGCGAGTCTCCATCGGCATCGCGCCGAAGCGGTGCGACGTGATGGTTTCGTCGACGACGAGGTCGGCGCCGGCGAAGACGTCGTCGACGTCGCCGACCGCGAAGCGGAAGTCGCGCTGCAGGTTGCTGTCCCAGTCGGGATAGACCAGCGCAGCGTCCCCGGCGGCGACCGCTGCCGCGCTCACGAGGTCGACATTGACCGGCAGGTCCTCGTAATCGACGGCGATCATCCGCGCCGCATCCTCCGCCTGCTCGGGGGTTGCGGCGACGACGAAGGCGACCGGCTCGCCGTGGAAGATCACCTTGTCGACCGCCATGGCGTGACGGCGCGGCATGTTCAGTTCCGCCATCTCGATTGAAGCCGCGATCGGTTGCCAGAGCGGCAGCGCCTCGCGGCCCGTCATCACGAGCGTGACGCCGGGGGCGCTGCGCGCCCGGCTGACGTCGATTGACCTGATTTTCGCGTGTGCCCGCGTGGAGCGCGCGATGGCGAGGTGCAGGTCGGCCGGCGTCGAGTGGTTGTCGACATAGCGACCGGCGCCCATCACGAGCCTGCGGTCCTCGCGCCGTGCGACGGGCTGACCGGTATAGCTGCGCCGGGTGTCGAGTTCGTCTTCCGTTTTTGCGAGCGGCGCGGCGCGGCCGGCCGCGACTTTTGCCGCGTGCAGGATGTGGCTGTAGCCGGTGCAGCGGCAGTAGTTGCCGGTCAGCGCCTCGCGCAGCTGCTCGTCGGTGAATTCGCCATCGGGATGGCGCGCGAGGAAGTCGCGGGTGCTCATCACCATGCCGGCCGTGCAGTAGCCGCACTGCACGGCATGACATTGCACGAAGGCCTGCTGCACAGGACTGAGCACCTTGCCCACGGCGAGACCTTCAGCCGAAGTGACCTTGCCGCCGTCGGCCTGCACGGCGAGCACCAGGCAGGATTTGACGGTGCGCCCGTCGAGGTCGACGGTGCAGGCCCCACAGGATCCCTCCTCGCAGCCGAATCGGGGGCCGCTGAGGCCCGCGTGTCGGCGCAGGAAGTCCGTCAGCAGCGTGCGCGGCTCGACGCTGCCGCTGATCTCGCGGCCGTTGACCATCATGGTGACCGGGATGGCAGGGATGTGGCTCATTGCACGGCCTCCGCGATTGCGCGCAGCGCGCGACCGATCAGCACGCGCGCCAGCTGTTGCTTGTATCCGGGTGAACCGTAGGCGTCGCGGATTGGATCAAGCGCGAGACCGTCGAACAGGCCGGCGAGCGCGGCGTCATCGCCAGCTTCCGGCAACGGTCGCCGCGCGAGGTGGTCTTCCAGCGCCATCAGCCGCAGCGGTTGCTGGTGCACGCCGCCGACGACGACGCGCGCGTGGCCCGGCGCGCGCACGACGCAGACATTGACGAGCGCGAGGTCCTGGCGCTGCCGCGAGAATTCGAGGTAGACGCCGTGCGCCGGGCGGCGCGGCACCTCGAGGCCGGTCGCGAGGCCGCGGCCGAGCGCGGTGCTGCGGAAGCCGGTTATAAAGTCGGCGAGCGACAGGCGCCGCTCGACCGCATCCTCCAGTGCGCGCACGCGCACCACCGCGTCGCTCGCGTGCAGCGCGACCAGCATGTTCGCGCGCGGGTCCGCCCAGCAGACGTTGCCGAGGACAGTGCCGAGATTGCGAACCTGCACGTCGCCCAGCGCGCGCGCGGCGGCGGTCAGCCAGGGCATCTCGGCCGCCAGTCGGGCGTCGCCCAGCAGCGCGGCGTGGGTCGTCAGCGCACCGATGCCGACGACAGTGGGGTCGATGGTGATCTCGCGCGAGAGCTCGGCCACCGCATTGATGTCGACCAGCGCGGCGGGTTCGGCGGCGCGCAGGCGCATCGCCTGCAACAGCGACTGGCCGCCGGCCAGCGGCATGGCGCCCCCCGCGATGGCGGCGAGCGCTGCCTGCAGCGACGCCGGACGTGAGTACTCGAAAGGTGCCGGTCGCATCTTGCTCTCCGCGATTGCAGTGACGAATCGAATCTAGAGAGCAGCGCGGCGCAACAGCAATCCTCGGGGCAGGGGGGCCGCCACCCGGCGTCCCGCGGCCGCGGGACGGGTCGGCCACCGGAAATCCGGTGCAACTGTGCTGTCCGCAGTGGTTCCGTGACCATGCATCCGCGACCGGGCACGCAGGCAAGGATTGCGCAGGCGGATACGGGCTGCATGGCGCCGCCGCCGCCGCGGCGGCACTTATGCTGGCCGCGGCGCTTCATTCATGGGGGGTAGGTGATGCGCGCGCGTCACGGCCGTTGGGCTGAGACAGGCACACCAACACGAGCGGGCACGAGACCCGCCCCCGACGGAGAAAAGGTGTCAGATTTCAAATCTGACACCTTTTCTCCTTTCCTCCATTATCAGAACCGGCAGGCCTTGGACCCTGCAGACCGTCTGAGCGAAGCGAGGGATACAGTTTCTCGGTGGCGAACCCGGCGCGCGATGGCTTGTGGCGGTCACGGCTGCGCCGTGGTTCCGGGCGCTCGAGCAGGTTCATCTGGAAGGCGAGGGAGGCCGCAGGCGCACGCGTGCCGGGTAGCCACGCGGTGGTTCCATAAGGCGGCGGCAACCGCGATAATGGCCGACTCAATGGTGGCCCTGCCGGTCCCCTCGCGACGTAAGACTGTGAACCCCGTCAGGTCCGGAAGGAAGCAGCGGTAACGGTGACTGCGGGTGCCGGGGTGTGGCTGACAGGGCCACCGCCCTTTTTTCTCCCGTCGTTCCTGCTGGGTATCCGCAATCCAGATGACTTACCAGGTACTGGCCCGTAAATGGCGGCCGCGCGATTTCACCCAGGTCGTGGGCCAGGGGCACGTGCTGCGCGCGCTGATCAACGCGCTGGACTCGGGACGACTGCACCACGCCTACCTGTTCACCGGCACGCGCGGCGTCGGCAAGACCACGCTGGCAAGGGTGTTCGCGAAGTCGCTCAACTGTGAGCTCGGCGTCACCAGCCGGCCCTGCGGCGAGTGCAGCGCCTGCCGCGAAGTCGACGAGGGTCGCTTCGTCGACCTCATCGAAGTCGACGCCGCGTCGCGCACCAAGGTCGATGAAACCCGCGACCTGCTCGACAACGTCCAGTACGCGCCCAGCCGCGGGCGCTACAAGGTGTACCTCATCGACGAGGTGCACATGTTCTCGAACCACTCCTTCAATGCGTTGCTGAAGACGCTCGAGGAGCCGCCTCCCCACGTCAAGTTCCTGCTGGCGACGACCGACCCGAAGAAACTGCCGGTCACGATCCTGTCGCGCTGCCTGCAGTTCAACCTCAAGCGGCTCAGCGTCGACCAGATCGAAGGCCAGCTGCGGCACGTGCTGGACCAGGAGGCGATTGCCGCCGAGGACGGCGCGCTGCGCCTGGTCGCCACGGCCGCCGACGGCAGCATGCGCGACGCGCTGTCCCTGCTCGACCAGGCCCTGGCCTTCGCCGGTGGGGCGCTGACCGAACTCGAAATCGCCGGTATGCTGGGCACGCTGGGCTCGGACCAGGTGTCCCTGCTGGTCGACGCCCTTGCCGCGGGCGATGGCGCGCGCCTGATCGCGCAGGCGCGGGAGCTTGCCGGTTTCGCGCCGGATTTCGCGCTGGTCCTCGCCGAGATGCTGTCACTGCTGCGGCGGGTTGCGGTGGTGCAGGCCCTGGGTGCGGCGGCCAGCGACATCGACGATGACCCCACCGTGCAGCGCCTCGCGGGCGCAATGTCCGCGGAGGAATGCCAGCTCTACTACCAGCTGGGTCTGCTCGCCCGGCGCGACCTGCCGCTCGCGCCCGAACCGCAGGTCGGTTTCGAGATGGCGCTGCTGCGCATGCTGGCGTTCAGGCCGGCGGAGGCCGACGGCGCGGCGCCGGCAGCCGCCACCACCAGTGCGCCCGGTACTGTCTCGTCGCCCGCGCCCGCGCCGGCGCCGGTCGCGCCCGCCG
>CALRPY020000041.1:0-38951 GCA_943370145.1 Hydrogenophaga intermedia
CTATTTTCCTGTCCCGAGGGGGCCGCTGCGACTGGCGAGGGTTGCGGCGTGGTCACCTGCGGCTGGGCCAGTGCCAACCGGTACTTGAACCCCACCGCTCAGAGCGCTTCCGCTCAGATCCTGCCGCTTTTAACCCCACCGAACGACGATATCTGTGGCATGGATTGCGTTGACCATGATGGTGCGATTGATGGGTGTCCAAGCATTCGAAGCATTCGCGCGCAAGCATTCGCGCGAGGCATTCGTGCGGAATTTCCCTTTGCAGCATTCGATGGGTGTCCTGGCATTTCATGGGTGTCCTGGCATTTCGGAATTTCTTTGCGCTGCAATTCCTTGGCAATTCTGGGGCTGATGGCGATCAAGCTTAGAGGGGCACCGCACGGACACGGCGATGATACCTCGGCATGCTTGCCTGATGTTCAAGCCACGCGGAGTAACGATGATGAACGCAATCGGTGGATGGTCGATTGCCTCGGCAGGCGTTGCGATAGTCGGTATCGCGGCCTTTGCCACGATGACAATCAGGAATCCCGGCGATGAGACGCTGGGGACGCGAACGCACGCCGAAGTTCGCACTTATGGCGAGCAGGTTTTCAGGCTGCAGAATTTAGTTCTCGACGAACTTATCAATGCCAGCTTGGACGAATCCGGACTGCCGGCGAAGGATGAGGAAATGTTGCTTGCGGCGGAAGACGTGATAGTCGACAGCTGTCGCGATCTCAATGATGCGGCAGTCCTCGCGGCCGAAGGAAGGGAGCCCGGGATACAACTTCAGCTGCGAGTGCTCGATTCCATGACACGATGCGAAGCGTCAGCAGTGGCAGCGAAGGGATTACTTGCTGGCCGGGCCGGGTTCTCGAGCGCGGCAACGCAGTAAGGCGTGCCGCCGCACGCACCTGCCGCGCATGCATTTTCGTATGACCTACGGTATTCGGGTAATCGCCGACCGCACGCACTTGGCGACCCGCGGGAACCTTCTCTCCGTCAGTGCCGGTCGATTGCACCGTTTCTTTGCCCTCGCGGCGCAACTGCATTCCGTCCGGCGCCACCAATCATCCGCCGGTTGCGCAGTAGGCTTAAATCGACGTCCCGCCTTGCCAGGCCCGAGCGGGAAAATTGCCAAAGTCTTTATGCTCGGTAGCGCACCGAAGGCAGTTACGCGGATCCCTATGCTTTCGATGTACTGGACTGGGAAACGCAGCTCTCCCAAGTGTGCCAGCCCAGGTCCGAATGGCCTTTGCGCCGCGACCGGACAACCATTCATTGAGGATCCGAACAATGAAGATTACGCCGAAAGCCACGTTCCTGATGCCGGTGCTGCTTGTCGCGCTCGGCTTTTCCCTTACGGCTTGTGACAAGCCAACCCTCAACGTCGGCACCAAGCCCGCAGCCGAACCGTGGCCGCCCGGCCCCACCGGTGCCACCGGCCAGCAGGGGGCGACGGGCGCGCAAGGAACGGAGGGTGACAAGGGCGATACCGGCAGTGTCGGACAGCCTGGCGACAGTACCACCGTGATCGTGCGGCCATCCGAACCCAAGAGCTGAAACATCAACCTTGGAAATGATAAGGAGTACATCATGAGTCTTGGAACAATTCTGCTGATCGTTCTCGTCCTGTTGTTGATTGGAATCATCCCAAGTTGGCCACATAGCCGAGGCTGGGGTTACGGTCCGAGCGGCGTGCTGGGATTTGTCGTGGTCATCCTGCTCGTGCTGGTGTTGATGGGTCGCTTGTAGGCTGAATGACGGCGCGCCAATTCGCTCTGCAACAGGCGTTTTGGCGCTCCCTGCGGACCGGCATCTGCGTTCGTCCAGGAGGTGCCTCACTCACGCACGCATTCAATCAGCGTGGCTTTCAGCACAGGCTCGATGGCCCAGGCGCTATCGCAAGACGAATACAACGCTGCCGTCGACCGGATCTCGACTGAATATGCTGCTGGCGAGAACACCTGCGATTCACTGGCCGGCAACGCGAAAGACGTCTGCATGGTCCAGATCAAGTTGCGGGAAAGTATTGCAAACGCCGAGCTGGATGCCCGCCAGGAGCCGACGCCAGAGAAGAAGCGCGACGCGCTGGTCGTCGAGGCCGACGCGGACTACGCGGTGGCCAGCGAAAAATGCGATGCATCGGCCGGTAATGCCAAGGACGTATGCATGAAAAAGGTGAAAGCCGCAGAGGTCCGTGCCAAGGCGGATGCCGACCCCCGGCACACGATCTTGAACGCGAACGAAACCGCCGCCGGGAAGACTGATGAGGCCAGCGCTGAGGCTCGCAAGGAGACCGTGGAGGCGGGCGATGAAGCAGCGGCGGACAAGCGTGAAGCCAATTATGACGTTGCCAAGGAGAAATGCGACGCGCTTGCGGGCGGCGCCAGGGATGCTTGCGCGGAGGCAGCCAAGTTGAAGTACGAAGAATAGGTACCCTGAAACCTGGGAATGTGATCCGGCACTCCGGGGCGCGCCAGCATCGTGCGCGGACCCTTGGACCTTGATTGACGGCCTCGATGATTTGAGTTATTCCAGCGGACAGCCCGTTGCCGGATGCATCCGGACCGAGACACAGTTCAGGGTGGGACTGCCCGGGTTTTTGCTGTGTGATCTCCGCGAAGCGCTTGCCGGGCGTGATTCACATGGAAGTTCAGCGTCCGTCGGCTGAGCCTGGCTGGAGTGAAGCGGATCTCCTGCGGCCGATTCCAGGACTTGAGCAGGTGACTTCTTTCGCTCTGAATTTCTTGGATATATTTTCCTTCTTCTGAAAGCCACCCGATTTGGCGTTCAGCCTCGGGCGAGGTGCTGCCTCGCGAGCGCAGTCACGCTGTCACGCGGACCCGCCTGCGCCGCGTTCCGCGCCGCCCCTCCCGAGTGGTCCACGGGGACGTAAAACGTCTTGAAGCCGGACATCCTCGATGGTTGCAAGTGGGTCTTTTGCGATAGGCGTCCCCGCGTGTTTGCGCTAACTGGCCTCCTGCCGGCTTTGCAACGGTCGATGCTGTCGACATTCATCTTCGCCACCTGACCGCGGCAGTTTCCATATGGTGAGCCAGAGCCGCTGACTTGTGCGGAGGCCTGCACATTACTTGGCGCCAGATGGCGTACCAGCTGCCGTGCGGCCGGTCACCCCGTTCCTGTGTGGACCGCACTACGGAGGTTGCCCGCACGCCTGGTGCACCGTTTTCGGCCGTGCTCTGCCACGGGCCGTCACTGCACCGTCTTTATCGGGCTTCCGGCACCCGGCTCACCTCCACCATAGAATCCGTTCAACAGGCGCAACTGTTGCTCTGCGTACGCGGTGAGCGAGGAATTCCTGGCCAGCTGTCTGAAGCCGCCCGCTGGCGCCGGCACGATGTGCAGGACCCATGGCCTGGCCGCCGCGCGGTCTGCTGCTGTCATGGGGCGAAACGAACTCTCCGCGGCCCGCAGGCCGCGGCGCGCGTCAGCCAATGCCTGCTCGTCCTTCGCGGCATACACCAGAATGTAATGGCGGTTCTGCGGCCCGGTGGCCACCGTGCCTTCGATCTCCTGCACCTGGCCCTGCTGGTTCGTGCGGGCGCCTGCAAAGTGGGTGGCCGGCATTCCGCTCAATGCATACGCTTGAATCGGTGTCTTGCCAGTCTGCATGAGACTGCGAATGATCTCTGCGTGAGTGTCGCCTGCGTCGGGTGGGATGAGTTTCATCAGCAGCCCTGCGTCACCGCCTGGATTGAGCAGCATGACCGCCTCCGGTGAGTTCATGAGCTTCCAACCCTGGGGCGCGGTGAGCGCAATGCCCAGCCCGCCATGGTAGAAATGTTGCCCGCGACTCAAACCCTGTGCGGGGCTTTCGCCGAAGGGCAGTCCCTCCAGCACTTGGCTGTATCGCGCTTTGCCATCATCGCGATAGTCACCGCTGTATTTCGCAGCAATCTGCGTGATTTCCTGCAGGCGCTGCTCGTTGCTCGGGTGGGACGACAGCCAGTTGGTGGCAGCCGGCGCCGGTCGTCCCTCGGCCCGTGCGGTGTCTATCGTGAAGCGTTCCTGGCTTTTCAGCGTCTGGATGACGTCGACCATGTTCCTGGGATCGTAGTTGTTGCGAGCGAGATACTCGGCCCCGAGTTGGTCGGCCTGGAGTTCCTGCTCCCGACTGTACTTGGCGATGTAGCCAGCCGCGATTCCCTGCGACACCTGCCCCATCATCTGGCCAGCGCCAGGCATGCGCGAGTCGAGGAGGGCGCCCAGCACGTTCGCGGCGAACACTCCCAGTCCTGCGCTTTGCTCCCGGGTGGCACGCTGCGCACCGTGACGTGCGGTCACGTGGCCAATCTCGTGACCGATCACGGCGGCCAGATCCGCTTCGCTGTCCATGTAGGCCATCAGTCCGCGAGTGACATAGACATATCCGCCAGGCAGCGCGAACGCATTCACTTCGGGACTGTCGAGCACGGTGAAATGCCATGCGAGATTCCCGCGGTGGGATTGCGCTGCAAGACGTTGTCCCAATTCGCTGACGTATTGCTGAATCTTCGGGTCCGGGTAGGCGCCGTATTCGGCCAAGACCTGCTGATGCGCGTTTTGTCCTTCCGCGATTTCGCGTGATTCATCCATGACGGTGTGTTCGGCTTTGCCTGATACCGGGTTTGTTACAGTCGAGCAGCCTACAAGCAGCGCTACAAAGCCAATCAGTAATAGGGGATTCATTGTGGAATCTTTCGGTTTTGAGTGCCGGTATTCCAGATACCCTGTCCGCCGCCGGAAATGCCCGCCTGGCTGTGCGAAGTTCCGCTCTGGTGAGAGATCTCACAGCCTTTGGACGTGGCGCTCTGTGCGCTGGACAACACAAGCTGTCCAGGCAGAGATGGGCGAAGTGATGTGGACGCGAGTATGCACAAGCTGTGGATGCCTGTCCGTCAGACAGGAAGACGGAGCCGCATCGGCGCTGCCCGCCTCTTGCCCGAAGCGGGCATTGGATATGCGTGATTCCAGGAGCGTTGCGCCCGGTGAAGCACTCCGAATGTGTGCCATCGCACTGAAATTCGAAGGACACAAGTCCAATCTCGTCCACGACGTCAGGCCTATTCGCGGGCCGATGATTTCAAGGATCGAATTTCAACGCAGGAGGCAATTGTGAACAAGGACCAGATAAAGGGCCGTCTCAAAAAGGCGGAAGGAAGAATCAAGGAAGTCACCGGCAAGGTGATAGGTGACAAGACGCTCGAGGACAATGGCAAGACGCGCAAAATCCTTGGGAACATACAGGCGGGTTACGGCGACCTGAAGAGCGATCTCGGCAAGCGTGAATGAGCTTTTGTCACCAGGGGGGGCTGTGCCGGCGGGCTCCTATCAGCAGTGCGTTCGCCAGACTCCATCGCAGCCGTGAACCGTGGAAGAAACGAGAATCCGTGAGGAGACGAAGATGAACTACGAAGACAAAGACCCCTTTGGCATGTACAAGACCGGCAGCCAGACCGGGCCGGGCCCTGATCTGATGGGCGCCGATACGCTCGTTGGCAACGATGTCTATAACATGGACGACGAAGACATCGGTGACATCAAGGAAATCATGCTTGATGTGCGCAGCGGCAAAGTGGGCTACGCGGTCCTGTCGTTTGGCGGCTTCCTCGGCATGGGGCAGAAACTGTTTGCAGTGCCCTGGAACGCCCTGACGCTGGATACCGAGCACAAGCGCTTCAGGCTCAACGTCGAAAAGGAGCGTCTGAAAAACGCGCCGGGTTTCGACAAGGATCATTGGCCTGACATGGCCGATGAGACCTGGGCAAAGCAGATCCACACCTATTACGGGACCAAGCCGTACATGGATATCGCTGGCGGATAATCGACGCTCGCGGTGCCGGTTAGCGCAGGTTTGAGGAGGGGCGCCGGCTGCATGCCTGGCCCGGCCAGGGTGCAGCCGATCTCTGATGGTTCACATCCCGGCGCGCCGTCGGGGTGCCACCCTACCGGGTGGCACCCCCTTTTGTCGGATGACTTGAGTTGCGTCCCGGGTTCTACCCCTCGAGCCTGAAGCCGAGTTTCACTGTCACCTGCCAGAGTTTCAACTTCCTGTCGGCGATCTGCCCACGGGTCTCGATGACTTCAAACCAGTCGATGTTCTTGACGGTCTCTGCGGCCTTCGCGATCGCATTGCGAACGGCCTGATCAGAACTCTCGCTCGAGGTGCCGGTAATTTCGATTTTCTTGTAAACGTGTTCGCTCATGGCGATCTCCCTGGTTTCGGGTTTGATGGAACGGGACGCTGTTCAATGCCACGTTGATTTGTCGGGCTGGGCTCTCACCCACGATCGAATCTCAGACGGTCGCAAGGATCTGCCCGACATTTGCCTGTTCTTCATGTCGTCAGCGGTGCTGCTGGCGAAAAGGATGTACACCAGGAGGCCAGCCTGACCGAACTGACGGCTGGAACTCGGTGCGGCAGGTCACGTTGCCCCCAGGGGGGCGGACAATCACGGGTGCGCCGAAGACATAGCCCGCCGTCGGTTGTTCGGCGCCTGGCCGACCGCTCGTTGCGTGTAGGCGCCGCCTCAGAATGACCTGCCGCGAGGCCCGTGCAGGTTCCTCCCATTTTTCATCGTGTCCTGCCTTGCCCTGCCGGTGATGGCGACAGAGGACGCACCATCGGTGCTGGCCGTGGGCGCGAAGGATCGGCTGGTCGCGGAGGTCTCAAGCAGTTCGGTTACCTGGCGGGCCTGGCGCATGGCGGCGCTGAAGCCGTCAATGGACCCCTGCAGAAGCTTGAAGCGCTGGATTTCGAGGGCGGCATCGGTCAGCTGTCCGGGACTGACCGCGCATTCGTGCTCACCCGGGCGTTTGACGCTGGTACGAGGACGAACTGGCCCGCTGCATGCGGCTTCCCGCCATTCTGCCCGTTGGCGACGCGAATCGTCGCTGGCTCAGTGGCGGTATCCGGTCGCAGTCGGCCCGGCGACAGCCGAGCCTGTCGGCCGCGGAGCTCAGGCGTCTTGGATGCTGACCAGCTCCGCCAGGCTGCGCGTCAATTGCATGTTCTCCGCGTAGTCCACCGGGCAGTCGATGATGACGACGGTATCCTGCGCCAGCGCTCGCTCGAGTGTGGGCACCAGTTCATCGGCCGAGGTCACCCGGTACCCGATCGCGCCAAAGCTCTCTGCGTACTTCACGAAATCCGGATTCGTGAACTCGATATGACTGGGACGGCCGAAGTGGCGCATCTGGTGCCAGGTGATGAGACCATACTCGGCATCGTTCCAGATCAGGATCACCATCGGCGTCTTCATGCGCAACGCGGTCTCGATCTCCTGGGAATTCATCATGAAGCCGGCGTCGCCGGTGACCGCCACGACCTTGCGCTCGGGATAGGCCAGCTTTGCCGCGAGCGCGCCCGGCACCGCAATCCCCATCGATGCGAAGCCGTTCGAGATGATGCAGGTGTTCGGACGCTCGGCGCGGTACATGCGCGCCATCCACATCTTGTGCGCGCCGACGTCGGAAATGACGATGTCATCCGGCGCGAGCACCTCGCGCAGGTCCCAGACGATTTTCTGCGGCTTGACGGGGAAGCCCTGGTCGGCGGCGTAGGAGGCGCGCTCCTCGATGATCGCGCGGCGCACCGCGCTGAACGGAATTTTCGGCTGCGGCTTCGCCAGCGGCGTGATGGCGCGCAGCGTCGATGGAATGTGGCCGAGCGCCTCGACCGCGACGTTGTAATGCGCATCGACCTCGCAGGTGAGGGCGTCGATGTGGACGATGGTCTTCTGGCCGTTGGGGTTCCACATGTCCGGGTGGTACTCGACCATGTCGTAACCGATACAGATGACGACGTCGGCCTTTTCGACCGCGAACCACGGCAGGTCGCGCGCCTTCAGCCCGAGCGTGCCCAGCGACAACTCGTTCGAGAAGGGCATCACGCCCTTGGCCATGAACGTATTGCAGACCGGAATGCGCAGCGCCTCGGCGAAGCGCACCAGCTCGTCGGATGCCTCCTGGCGAATGACGCCATTGCCCGCAATGATGATCGGATGCCGGGCCGCGGAGATGATGCGCGCAGCCTGCTGGACCTTGAACTCCAGCGGCGCCGGCGTGTAGGCCTTCTTCACCGGGATCGGGGAGGCCTCGACCGCCATTTCCGCAACGTTCTCCGGGAAGTCGATGAAGGCCGCGCCGGGCTTCTCGTCCTGCGCGACCTTGAACGCCTTGCGCACGACCTCGGCGACGATGTCGGGCTCGAGGACCTGGGTCGAGTACTTGGTGATGGGCGCAAACATGTTCACCAGGTCCAGGATCTGATGGCTCTCCTTGTGCAGCCGCGTGGTTGCACCCTGGCCGGCAATTGCCACGAGCGGCGCCCTGTCCATGTTCGCGTCTGCCACGCCGGTGATGAGATTCGTCGCGCCGGGCCCGAGCGTGGACATGCATACGCCGGCCCTCCCGGTCAGGCGGCCGTAAACGTCGGCCATGAAGGCCGCGCCCTGCTCATGGCGGACCGTGACGAAGGTGATCGGGCTCTCGAGCAGGGCGTCCATGATGTCGAGGTTTTCTTCGCCCGGGATGCCGAAGATGTACTCCACGCCTTCGTTCTCGAGACATTTCACCAAAAGTTGTGCTGCATTCATGGGGGACTCGCTACTGTTACGGGGGCGGCAGGTGCCATACGGTGGCGTATTGGGGCGCTATCCTAGCCGAATCCTGGCTGCTGGAGATCTGCCCGTGGCCGGCCGCCCACCGTCCTCGACGCAAATGGTCGTCGTCAGTCGGCGGCTGCGCCGGTCACGCCCGCCCGCGGAGGAAGCGCCAGCGCATGCACCAGGAAGGAAGCGACGCCCCGTCTTCGACATGACGCTGCCGGCAAGTCCGGCCGCCGTGCCGGGCGCGCAACCGCGGAGGCTCGCCGAGAGACGGCCGCGAGTTTTCGATATTCCCCGGTAGTCACTGCGTCGGAGTCGTCAGTCGCGCATCAGGGTTCGCCGATGTCCTCGTTCCAGAGTTCGGGGCGCGACGCGATGAAGTTGGTCATCAGTGCGATGCAGGCTTGATCCTGCACGACGTCCACGATGACCCCCCTGCTTCGAAGCAGGGACTCTTCGCCCATGAACGTGCGGTTTTCGCCGACGACGATTCGCGGGATGCCGTAGAGGAGAATGGCCCCGCTGCACATCGGGCAGGGTGAAAGCGTCGTGTACAGCACACACTCGCGGTAGACGCTGGCGGGTTGCCGCCCTGCGTTCTCGAACGCGTCCATCTCACCGTGCAGGATGGCGCTGCCCCTCTGCACGCGCCGGTTGTGGCCGCGCCCGATGATGCGCCCGATGATCCTGTCACGATGGACGATGACCGAACCGATGGGGATGCCGCCTTCGGCGAGGCCCTGGCGCGCTTCGTCGAGCGCCGCTTGCAGATACGGGTCCATGTCACCTCCCGGCATGAGCGCGCTCGCCGTGTCGACTCCGCGTTGTGCCTGGTCCTAGCCGAGCGAGGACCTTTCGTTTGCCTCGCGCAGGCGTTTCGACAGCATGATGGCGAGGTTGCGATAGATTTTTGCCGACACGGCTGTCATCTCGTCCAGATCCCGGCCGTCGATGCGCAGCAGCTTGCAGCCACCCACCGCGCGTACCGACGCGGAGCGGGGGCCACTCTCCAGCAGGGCCATTTCGCCGATGCACTCGCCGGGGCCGAGTTCCTTGAGGATCTTCCGGATGCCCGTCAGGTTCCGCGTGACGATCGCTTGGCCGCCGAGCAGCACGAACATGTGCGTGCCCGATTCGCCTTCCTGCAATACGTAGTCGCCGTCCTTGAAGCCGGCGATTTCGGCCCGTGCGAGCAGGTCCATCAATTCCGACTCTTCGAGGCCGCGCAACAGCGGTAGTCGCAGCAGCAGTTGCCTGATCCCGGGCTCGACCGTAACCGCCATCACTCACCTCCATTGTCTGGCCGGACGCTGCGCAAGGTGTCCTGCTTGGCAGGTCATCACGACGCAGCCTGACTCCATCCTCTTCAAATCATGCAGCAGCCCGGCCATGCTAGTCGAGGTCCGCGGGACGCGAATGCCCCATCCGTGGGATAGCGCAGCCGGTGCGGGGGCACTCATGCTCTATGGCCCAAATCGGGGCGAGAAGGGCGGCGGCAGGCGGCACGGATGCTGGTCGGACCATGCCGCGCCCGGAATTGCCGTCCGGCGGGAGTCCGCCCGGCGCTGCCGGACGTAACCGACGCATCAAACCCACGAGGCAACGCAGCCATGAATTCCTACGACGCCATCGTCATCGGGGCCGGCATCTCCGGCATGTACCAACTCCATCGACTGCGGGAACTCGGCCTCTCGGTCCGCGTCTTCGAGGCCGGCACCGGCGTCGGCGGCACCTGGTACTGGAATCGCTACCCAGGCGCGCGTTTCGACTCCGAGAGCTACAGCTACGGTTACTCGTTCTCCCCCGAACTGCTGCGCGAATGGGAATGGAGCGAGCACTTCGCACCCCAGCCGGAGACGCTGCGCTACCTCAATCACGTGGCAGACCGCTTCGACCTGCGTCGGGACATCGAGTTTCGCGCGCGCGTGAAGTCGGCCCATTACGACGAGGCCGCAAACGAATGGGAAGTGGCGCTGGAGGATGGCCGCCGCGCGCGTGCGCGCTACCTGGTGACGGGGGTCGGCTCCCTCTCCGCGCCAGTGATGCCGGCGATCGAGGGCCGCGAGGACTTCCGTGGCATCGCCCATCACACCGCGCAATGGCCGCACGGCGGAGTGGACTTCACCGGCAAGCGCGTCGCGGTGATCGGCACCGGCGCAACCGGCGTGCAGGTCATCCAGGAGGTGGCCAAGACGGCGGGCGAGCTGACGGTGTTCCAGCGCACCGCCAACTGGTGCGCACCCCTCGGCAATAGTCCAATCGACCCGGTTTTCCAGGCCCGGCTCAAGGAGGAGCTTCCCGGCATGCTCGCGCGCTGCATGGAGAGTTTTGCGGGCTTCCTGCACACCGCCGATCCCCGCCTCACCTTCGACGTCCCCGAAGAGGAGCGGATTGCGTTCTACGAGGAGCTGTATGCGAAACCGGGTTTCGCGATCTGGCTCGGCAACTTCCGGGACACCCTGGTGGATGAGCGTGCCAACGCCGAACTCAGCCGTTTCATGGCGGCCAAGATCCGCGCGAGGGTGAAGGACCCGGCAGTCGCGGAGCGGCTGGTGCCCAAGGACCACGGTTTCGGCACCCGTCGCGTGCCGATGGAAACGGGCTATTACGAAGTCTACAACCAGCCGAACGTGCGCCTGGTGGACCTGAAGGAAACGCCGATCCGTCGCATCACGGCCACCGGCATCCAGACCAGCGACGCGCACTTCGAGGCGGACATCATCGTTTTCGCGACCGGCTTCGATGCCGTCACCGGGGCGCTGGACCGTATCGACGTGCGCGGCATTGGCGGCCGTCGCCTGAAGGAATTGTGGGCCGACGGGCCGCAGACCTATCTCGGCATGACCGCGCCGGGCTTCCCCAACATGTTTTTCCTGGTCGGTCCGCACAACGCGGCCTCTTTCTGCAACATTCCCCGTTGCATCGAGCAGAACGTCGAGTGGGTCGCCGCCGCCATCGGCTGGATGCGCCGGGAGGGCAAGGTGCGCATGAATCCGCGGCCGGACGCGGTGGCAGACTGGACCGCACACGTGCTCGAGGGCGCGCAAGGCTTCCTGCTCACCAAGGTCCGCTCATGGTTCATGGGCATGAACACGAATGTCGAGGGCAAGCAGCAACCGCGTTTCCTGCTCTACGCGGGTGGCTTGCCGACCTTCAGGCAGAAGTGCGCGGAAGAGGCGGCGCGGGGCTACACGAGCTTCGACGTCGGCTGAGCGCTCAGTCCCGGATCAGGAAGCGGTCGAGCTGCACCGTCGCGGCGTAGAAATCGGTCAGGGCCTGCAGCAGGCCCGCCTGCGCGCCGATCCGCCGCAGGCGGGCATCTGCGGCGGCTTCCTCGCGCAGGTTGACCACGAAGAAATCGCTGGCCCCGTCATCGAAGCGCGAGCGCTCCGCCCGCGCCAGGATCTCGGCCTGCTCGACTTCCTGCACGGCCAGCTCCAGGAAGCGCGTGGCGGCCGTGATGTCGTTCGCGATGTTGCGCACTTCGACTTCGATCTTCTCGTTGAGCAGCTGTCGTTCCAGTTCCAGCCGGCTGAGGTTGGCTCGCGCCTCGGCGACCTTGCCCTGGCCGGTTCGGCGCTCCAGCGGCACGTTGATTTCGAGTCGGACAACCGCGTCAGTCTCGTCGCGCGTGACGCTGCCGCCACCGATGTCGCGCGAGGCCTCGAGGTTCAGGTCGACACGGGTCTTCAGCGCGTTGTCGCCGAGCGCCAGGCGATTTCGCTCGCGTTCCACGTCGGCCGCCACCAGCCCGATTTCCGGCCGTTCCGCCAGCGTCAGGGCGATCGTAGCTTCCAGCGATTGCGCATCCATCCGGCCGTGGTCGGGCCATGCCTTCGGCAGTTCGGTCGCCTGCGGGATCCGCGGTGCGCCGGTGTCGTCGCGCAGGTACAGCCCGAGGCGGTTCGCGTAGTTCGCGAGTGCGCGCTCGGCTTCCGCCACGCGCGCGCTCCGCTTGAGGATGTACTGCCGGTTCTCGTTGAGGTAAACCCGCGCAAGATCACCATCTGCGACACGCTGCTCGAGCCCCTGCTGACGCGCCTCGGCGAGTTCGAGCAGGCCACGATAGATGCCGAGTGACTTGCCGGCTGCGAGCCACGACAGATACGCGAGTGTCGCCTGGTGCTGGACCTTGATTTGCGTCAGGCGTGTCTCGAGCTCGGTCTGCGCCAGCGCCAGCGTGTTGTCGCGCAGCGCGAAACGCCGTTCGTCGATGTCCCGGTCACGAAGCAGCGAGAACACCGCGCCGACCTTGAATTCGCCGCCGCCGTTGGTGAAGTATTCGTCCTCGTAGATCGGGAAGTCACCATCGGCGATGCGATAGCCGCCGTAGAGTTTGGCATTGAATTCGGGCAGCGGCTTGACTATCCGGGAGTCGACTACCTTGCCGTCGTAATAGCCCGCCGCGCGCGTGTAGGTGGTGTTTTCCAGCTGCAGGTCGAAAGCGCCCTGGCTGGCCAGCAGCTTGCCCGACTGCGCTTCCTGCTTCTCGAGCGCGGCGAGGATTTGGGGAAACGCACGCAACGAACTCGCCAGCACCGCCTCGAGCTCCAGCGGTCGTGAGGCGGCTGACGCGCCGTGGCCCAGCGTCCACAGGAGCAATACGGCGAACAGCCTGTTCATTTCGCCGCCGCCGTCGCGGCCGCCGGCGTCGGTTCCGGCGGAAAGCCGTTGAGCTTGCGCCAGATCTCATAGCCGAGCCTGACCGTGTCGAGAATCACCCAGCCACGGGCCTTGCCGCCGAGGCGCAGGAAGCGCTCGCTTGGCCAGGGCTCGTTCGGCGCTTCGATCACCACGGCGCGGAAGCGCCCGTTCGCCGACACCGCCGGATCCACGAACTGCACGACGCCCGGAAAGGTGCCGATGGCGAGCGACGGCCAGCCACTGAACTGCACGGCGGGCCAGCCCTCGAACATCAACCGCACGTGACGACCCGGTTGCACCAGCGCCGCGTCGAGGCCACTGACGAAGATTTCCACCGCGCGCTGGCCCGAATCCGGCGCGAAGCGCACGAGTTCGTCGCCGGCCTTGATGTAGGTTGCGCTATCGCCAGCCGCGATCTGCATGATGACGCCGTCGCGCGGGGCGACGATCATCTGGGTGGACTGACGTGCCAGCTGCACTTCGGCCTGCGCGACTTCGGCGCGAAAACCGGCTTCCTTCGCCTTCAACTCCTTGTATTTTATCGTTGCCGCCTCGACATCACGTCGCGCGCTGAGGCCCTTGTCGTACAGTCGGCGCTTGCGCTCGACATCGAGCAACGCGGTTTCCTTTGCGATGCGCGTCGCGTCGAGCTTGCCGCGAATGGCCGTGAGTTCGGCCTGCAGGCGGTCGACGAGCAGAGGGTCCTGATCGATGATCTCGACCAGTGGGTCGCCCGCGCGCACCCGGCTGCCATCCTGCACGTACCACTTCCGGATGCGCCCGCTGACCATCGCGTTGACCGCCTGCACGCGGCCGGTGGGGTGCAGTGCGATCAGTTGCCCGCTGCCCGCCGCTGTCTGCACCCAGGGTGTCCAGTACAGGCCGGCGCCGGTCAGCAGCAGGAGCAAAACGACGAGCCCGGCCATGTTCCGCGCAACGCGCGGCGGGTGCAGCGTCTCCAGGGTCTTGAAATACGCGTGGTAGCGCGCGCCGAAGCCACCGTTCCTCACCAGTGTCTTCATGACGAGCGCTCGCTCGACGGCGGCGGCGGGCCTTCGTGCTGACGTTCGTAGTCCAGCAGCGCCGTAATGGTGTCGAAGCCCTGGTGACCATCAGCCTCCAGGTAGACGTAGCGGTCGTAGGCCGCGATGTCGCGCCGGTTGCTGAAGTTCAACAACGTCAGGTCATCCTGCCGGCGAATGTATTCCAGGATGGAGCGGCGGTGGCGATGGGCAAGCGTGTCGAATATCTGCGTGATCACGAGCACCTGCGGCCGGGCCAGCAGTGCGGCCGCGATTTTCAGCCGGATGGTTTCCGAGCGCGACAAGGGGTAGCCGAAGGCGCCCAGCTGCGTGGCGATACCGTCGGACAGGTTGTTGACGATGGCTTCGAGTCCGACCACCTCCAGCATCTCGCGCATCGCGGCGCGGCTGATCGCAGGGTCGCCGAGACCGAGATTCTCCTCGACGCTGCGCTCGAGCACGCCCGAGTTTTCGACGACGAGGACCCGGTCGCGCAGCTGGTGAAGGTTCAGGTCGGCGATGTTGCGGCCGGCGAACAGCACCGCGCCGCGCGTGGGCTCGATGTGACGCTGCAGCAGGTCAAGCAGGCCTTTCTGCAGGCTGAACGAATTGGCGACCAGCATGACCTTGCTGCCGGCCGCAATCTCCAGCCGGAACCTGAACTCACGGTCGCGCGGGCGGGCGGACGCGCCGTCGAAGCGCAGGCTGGCCGGGCCGTCCGGCACCGCGTCACCATCGAGCGCGGATTCGAGCGGCAATTCGAAGAAGTCGCCGAGCTTGTACAGCGCAGCGCACACTTCATAGAACTCCTCGAGCAGGCCTGAGGTGCGGGTCAGCGAAATGAACACCGCGGACAGGATGAGCTCCGCCGCGACCAGCTGGCCAAGCGTCAGTTCGTTGCGGATGACCAGCCAGCCACCGACGCCGAGGAGCACCGCGCTCGCGACCGCATACAGCGCGAGGAAACTTATCTGTTGCGCGAATTTGCACCGGAAGTGTCGCCGGTGGGCTGAAACGTAGTCAGCGATCATCGCTTCCGATGTGCGCAGTGCGAAGTGTATGGTGCGGCCCGACTTGAAGAATGCATTCGCCCGCCCCAGTTCCTCGAGCCAGCCGGCCACGGCGAACTTGGCCCGCGATGCGAGCAGCTTGCTGCGAATGGCGGGATTCGCCCACAGCTTCCAGATCAGGTAGACGAGGAGCAGCACGCAGGCGTTGAAGACGACAAAGGCCGGATGATAGGCCGCGACGACCGCGAAGCCGACGATTGCCTGCAGCAGGATTGCGGAGCCGTTGACGATCAGGGTCGGCATGTTGCGCTGGATCGTGATGATCTCGAAAAACCGATTCGCGAGTTCCTCGCGATTCAGGCTTTCGACCGCGGCATAGCGTGCATGGATGCTGCGCAGGGCCATCTCTTTCGTGATGCGCACGAACAGCCGACGCTCGAAGACGTCCATCAGTTGCGCCTGCATGCCGACCAGCAGGCCGTACAGCGCCAGCAGGGCGACCAGCACGATTGCAAGGACGACGACAGGCCGGAGCAGGGCGGTGTTCGCCACCGAGCCGATGAGAATCTGGACGGACAGCGGCACCGCCAGCGTCAGCACGCTGATTGCGACGCTGAACACGACCGCCTGCCAGAAGAAGGCACGGTCGGGCGCGAGGATGATGCTGAACAGCGCCGTGAGGCGGGGCAAGTAGTCCCTGGCGTCCGGATAGGCGGCCATGATGATCCCGAGGCGTTTGGGGTGCGCACATTTTCCCGATAAGTGAATATGGGAAAATACGGCTTTTCCTGATGATTGTAATGATCAAACCGGAGCAGTGCCCGGCGCGGCTGTCGCACCGCATACGCCGCGCGCCGTCGGGCAGAGCGAAGCCTGCGCTCGACGAATACTGCTTAACGGTGATGACCGGCCGCGCGAAGCTTGACTGAAAGCAAGCGGAGCAGCCATGACTTTCCACAACATCCTTGCCTACGTCGACACCCGCCATCTGCCCGCCGACAGCGTGCTGCAACCCTGCCTCGCAAGCCTCGCACGCCTCGCCGCCGCGCACGGGGCGGCGCTCACCCTGTGCGACGTGCTGGAATCGCCGCCCTCCTCGAGCGAGGCCGGAGCGCCGGATGCGCGTTTGGGCGCGCTGCGCATGCGCAATGCCCGCGACACGCTGACGCGCCTTGCCGGGCAGGTCGGGCACCTCGTGTGGGCCGACCGCGTGGTCCTGGTGGGCAACGAGTTCGTGCAGATCACGCGACATTGCATGCACCATGAAATCGATCTTGTGGCCTGCCTGAGCGCGCGCGAGCGCACCAGCCGCCATGTCGCGACAGCCAGCCACCTCGTCAGGAAGGCCCCTGCCGCGGTGTGGTTGATGGGCGGAAGTCGGCCGTGCAGGCGCGGCCACATCGCAGTCGCGGTCGACCGCGACATCTTCCCGGCATCGGACTTTCCGCAGCAGATGGCGAACCGGCTCGTCGAGGCGGCGGTTGCGTTGAGTCGCGAGGAGACGGCCACCATCGAACTCATGCATGCGTGGTCAGTATACGGGGCGGACCTGATCGAGGATGCCGCGACTGGGCTCGATGCGCACGAGGTGGCGAGCTACATCGATTCGCAACGCTACAGCCATACGTTGTGGCTGGAAGAGGTCCACGAATATCTGCGCCAGCACGTGGCTGATCAGGGCTGCGGCACCATCCAGACGCGGGCCCGGCTGCTCGAAGGTCCGGCAATACCGGCCCTGTCGAACTGGCTGTCGTCCGCAGAGCCGGATGTGCTGGTCATCGGCACCCTGGGCACCAGTGCGACAGCGGGCCTTTTCATCGGCAACACGGCGGAAGCCATCCTCGGCGCCACCGACGTGCCGGTGCTCTCCCTCAAGCCGCCGGGCTTCCGCTCGCCGGTCGAGCCGTAGGGATCGCCGCTCTTCGCCAAACTGTCATGTTCATGTAATAAAAAAGTCATTCAATCCGGGGCTCGCGCCGAGCGCTGGCCGCACCGAACTGCCTGGACGGGCAGACCGGGCGCCGTGCGCGGCTTATTGGAACATGAGCACCCCGGAGTCCTTTTATGCGTCTTTTGCGTTCGATCACGCTGGCGTGCGCCGCCTGGTGCAGCACGTCCGTGCTGGCCACCACGCTTGATCTCTATGTCGATACCGTAAGCAAGCAGGTCTACACCGAGCCCGGACCCAACCGGGTGGCGCTGGGCACCTTCCAGAAGGTGGATCCCGCAGCGCCACCCGCGCCGGGCACGGCACTGGCTGCGGCAACGCCGTCTGCGGCGGCCGCCTCTTCGGCGACCGCTGCGGACAAGCCGACCACCGTGGCCGCGGCGCCCGCCGCGAGTGCCGCGCCGGCCGAAAAGCAGTGGTATGACCGCTTGAGCATCCGTGGCTACACCCAGCTGCGCTTCAACCACCTGCTCGATGACGAACTCGATGGACTCTCGCACCAGGCGGACCGTTCCGTCGGCGAAGACGAATCACTCTTCATCCGTCGCCTCCGCCTGATACTTTCAGGGGACCTCAACGAGCATATGTCCATCTACATCCAGCCTGACTTCGCGGTTCAGCCGTCGGGGTCGAGCACCACGCATTTCGTCCAGCTGCGCGACGCCTACATGGACTACGCGTTCGACAAGCGCAAGGAATTCCGCGTCCGCGTCGGACAGTCGAAAGTCCCCTACAGTTTCGAAAACCTGCAGTCGAGCCAGAACCGACTCGCGCTCGATCGCAACGATGCCACGAACAGCTGCTGCAAGGACGAGCGGGACCTCGGCGTATTCCTGTACTGGGCGCCCGAGCACATCCGCAAGCGTTTCAAGGAACTCGTCGCCAGCGGCCTGAAAGGGTCCGGCGATTACGGCGTGGCCGCGTTGGGCGTCTACAACGGGCAGGGCGCCAACCGGCTCGAACGCAACGACGGTGTGCACGTCGTGGGTCGCCTGACCTGGCCGTGGCAGTTCGACAACGGGCAGATATTCGAAGCCGGCGTTCAGGCCATTCACGGGCGCTTCCAGCCGACGGTGGATGCGGGCATCGCGCTCGACAACACGGGCAACGGCTTCCAGGACCAGCGTGTCGGACTGCATGCCGTGCTCTATCCGCAGCCCTTCGGCCTGCAGGCGGAATGGAACTGGGGCAAAGGGCCCGAACTGTCCGCTGATCGCAAGCTGATCTCGACGGAAGACCTCGAAGGAGGCTACGTGCAGGCAATGTACCGCCGTCAACACGAGTGGGGCGTGTTCATGCCCTTCCTGCGCTGGCAGCACTTCGACGGTGCGATGAAGTTCGAACGCAACGCGCCATATACGCTCGTCGACGAACTTGAGCTGGGGCTCGAGTGGCAGCCGATGCCGGCGCTCGAACTGACGGCGATCTACGCGCTCACGGATCGGACGAACGTGATCGACTTGCCCTACGAGCAGTACGAGGGCGACCTTCTGCGCCTGCAGTTGCAGTGGAACTATTGATCTGAACCTGCTGGTGGGGGAGGTGCGCCTCTCCCACCCTTCTCGCCGTCGTCCGTTCGGCCGGCCATCTCCTGCCCCGCCCGGGATTTCGGTCCAAGCCCCGCCGCATCCGGTTTCATGCCGACCGCCCGTCCTCACTGCTGACCCGCACTGCCGCATTTGCATCGAATCGTTCGCCCCGGCATGGGGCATTGCCGGCACCGTAATGGGGACATGAAACCGGGTTTTCTGCACGGTTTTAATGCGATCGCCCTGATGCGGTGCGGAACGCCCGGGCGGAGCGTCGCATTCGCGCCACATTCCAGGATTCCAGTTTCGATTTTGCACCAAAAAAAGCTTGGAAAGATTTTATAAAAAAGTTTAAAAAAAGAATTTATCCCATTAATTTTATTAATTAATTAATTAGGATCCGCTCCGCGCACTTCGCAACCGCTTTCTCGTTCAGATGTTGCGAACGAAACGAAAATCGATGTGGCACAAACGTTGCTAAAACTACAGCAACTGCCAGCCAACTCTCGTCCACGGTGGCCCGGTCCAGCGGGCCGTCACGGATACGCAGGAGATGAGGCAGCGTCGACCCGTGTATCCAGTCACTTTGGGAGATTCAATGATGAAACGTTCGTCACTTGCCACCGCGATTCTCGCAGCACTCTGCGCTGCCGGTGCCGCGCACGCCGAGGAAGCCGCAAGCGGCGGCCTGCTAGCCCCCGAGAACTTCAGCGCGAAGGTTGCGCTGACCTCCGACTACCGAGTTCGCGGTATCAGCAATTCCGACGGCCCGGCGATCCAGGGCAGCCTCGACTGGTCCTACAAGGGCTTCTTCGTGGGCGCCTGGGCGTCCAATACGGAGTTTTCCGACTCGAACATCGAGATCGACTATTACGGCGGCTACGGCTGGGCCTGGGCAGGGCTCGATTTCACGGTGCAGGGCATCTACTACACCTTCCCGGGCGAGGATTCGACGCTGACGGAAGGTTTCGATCCGCCGGGCTTCGACCCGACGCTGCCGCCGACGCCGACGTTCCCTGCGGCGCCCGCCGGTCAGGTGCAGCCTTTCCTCGGCCAGCTCCCGGACATCGATGCCGACTACTTCGAAATCAACCTGGGCATCAAGAAGACCTTCGAGGTCCAGCTGAGCCCGAGCATCGGCGTCAACTACCACTACTCGCCGGATTTCTTCGGTGAAGACGGCGAAAGCCATCACATCGGGGGTTCCGTGGGTATCACGCTGCCGTTCGGCCTGTCGCCGTACGTCAACGGCGGTTACCAGACGGTGGAAGGCGATGAGTACTCCGCGTATTTCGCGACGCCGGACGGCTATGACTGGGAATACGTGCAGATTGGTGCCACGTATGAAGTGGTCGGCTTCACGCTCGACCTGTCGTGGGTGTGGTCGACCGAAGGCGGCTCATGCGGTGGTCTCGGCCAGCCGGGCTGCCAGTTCAACGGTGGTTTCGAGACGTTCTACAACGACTACAAGTACACGTCTGAAGGTAACTCGTCCTACAAGGACCTGACCGACGACACCGTGGTGTTCACCATCTCCCGCTCGTTCTGAGCTTGACGGCCCGGGGCCGCCGTGTCCACGCGGCGCGGCGGCCCCGGTCCCTGTACCGGGACTCGGGCACGTGGTGGCTCACCGGATCATCGCCTGCCCCGCATGGCAGCCATCTCCACGCGGGGTGCAAGCATCGACCATCGGGAGCACGGCGTGCCGCGAACTCATGCGGCGCGCAACGGTGGCGTATCGCCGACCAGGCCGGGAACGGGCGTCTTCTCCACCAGCTCGACGCTGATCTGTCTGCTCGCCGCAGTGGCCCGGAAGTCTTCGATGATCTCCATCACGTCATGATCGATGCTGACGGAGCCGCTGATGTCGATCACGACGCGTGTCTGCGCTGGCAGCGCGCTCAGTTCCTTCATGATGGCGCCCTTGTTGAGGAAGGTGACTTCCTCTGCGAGACGCAGCGTCACGACGTGGCGTGACTCCAGATCGTCACGCCGCTCGATGTGCAGGAAATGCGAGTTCAGGTAGCTCCTGCGGAGCAGGAAAAGAACGGCGATCGCCACGCCCGCCGCGATGCCGGTGAGCAGGTCCGTGAGCACCACGCCCACAACCGTGACCACGAACGGAACGAATTGATCCGGCCCCTGCGCATAGAGTGCCCTGAACAGCGCGGGCTGGGCCAGCTTGTAGCCCACGATGAGCAGGACCCCGGCAAGCACCGCGAGCGGAATCAGGTTCAGCACGCGGGGCAGGGTGGCGACGCAGAACAGCAGCAGCACGCCGTGCAGGACGGTCGACAGTCGGCTTTGAGCTCCCGCCTGGATGTTCGCGGAACTGCGCACGATGACCTGCGTGATCGGCAATCCGCCGAGCAGTCCGGAGACGATGTTGCCGCCGCCCTGGGCCACCAGTTCGCGATTCGTCGGCGTCACTCGCTTGCGCGGATCCAGCTTGTCCGTGGCCTCGACACACAGCAGCGTCTCGATGCTGGCCACGACCGCCAGCGTCGCGGCCGCCATGTAGACTTCCGGATTGCGGAGCGCCGACCAGTCGGGTCGGGTGAAAAGATCGAGCAGGCCCGACCAGCCGTCCGCGACCGGCACGCTCACGAGATGGGACGCCTCGAGCGCAAGCGAGGGGGCGAACCGGGTGCAGGCCATCTGGAAAAGGATGCCGCAGACTACGGCGGCCAGCGCCGCGGGCACCGGCCGCAGGAAGCGCACGTGAGGCTTTATCCAGCGGTCCCAACCCAGCAGGAGTACGAGGCTCACGCCACCGATCAACACGGCGCTCCGGTCGATGAACGACCACATGCCCGAAAGCGCCGAAAGCGTCGTTGCACCGTCCGCCTGCAGGAACCGCATGCCGCCGATCGGGTCGGCGTCATAGCCGACCAGATGGGGAAGTTGCTTGAGGATGATGATGATGCCGATGCCGGCGAGCATGCCCTTGATCACGGAACTGGGAAAGAAATAGCCGAGCACACCGGCCCGCGCGAAACCGAGCGCGATCTGCAGCGCCCCTGCGAGCACCACCGCGGTCAGGAAGGCCTCGAAGCTGCCGAGTTCGCTGATGGCCGTCAGCACGATTACCGCGAGTCCTGCGGCAGGGCCGGACACCCCGAGCGGGGATGCGCTCAGCAACCCGACCACGATTCCGCCCACCACGCCGGCGATCAGCCCCGCGAACAGCGGTGCGCCGCTCGCGAGTGCGATCCCAAGGCACAGTGGGAGCGCAACAAAGAAGACGACGAGGCTGGCGGGTACATCCTGCCGAAGGTGAACGAACGGATTTGATTTCATGTGCGCTTCGACTCCGGAATTAGCGCGGCTGCGATTCTGCGGTTGACGCGGTAACCTAGGGACGGCCAATGCATCGGGCAATTAAAAAAAATCGATGCGCGAGGACAAGAATTTTCGAACAGCCGGTCAAGCGGGCCCCGGGAACTTGGCATGCGCTTCATGACGGGAATTTCTCCCGCCGAAAGCGCAGGCAGCCTGCGATTACCTGGTGCTCGGAGGGGGCGGTGGATTCGGTCAACGGGGGTAAATCGATGCAAACTGGGTTGAGGCGCGGCTGTTCGCGGGCGCTTTGCGTTCTGGTGACAGGTCTGGTGAGTGCGGTTGTCCATGCGGAATGGTCCAGCTCTGTTGGTCCGGGGGTGCAGGTCGACGGCACGCTGGAGATGGGTCTCGGCGGCTTCGGCAACTGGGGTACGAATTTCGGCGTGGGCCGCTTCGACCCCGACACGGGTGCGCCGGAGGGAGACCCCACCTACGGCGAGGGCTATATCGAGCCGGCCCTGGATTTCAGCCGCAAGTTCGATGCTTTCGGCGAGTTGTACGGCAAGGTCTCGACGGTGGCGGCGCTCACGGTCGGTGATGGTGACCCTAATGGCTTCACGAGCGGCGGTGACGGCAGGATTGCGCTGGAGGCGGCCAATCTGGGCTGGCGCTCCGGCAACAGCGAGGATTCGGCGCAGCGCCCGGTGTTCGATGTCTCGGTCGGGCCACAGGAATTCGACGTCGGCGACGGCTTCCTGATTGACGACGGCAACTTCGATGCGGGTGATGACGGCGCCACGTGGCTGCTGCCGCGGCAGGCCTTTCGCCGCGCCTTCGTCGGCAGAATGGATTACCGGGCAATCCACGTCGATGCGTTCTTCCTCGAGGCGGATCGGGATCAGGAAAATACCGCGATCGCCGGCACCAACCTCGAGTACCGGATTGGTGATGGCCATGTCGGCGCCATGTTCTTCGAAGTCGTCGACACCGACGTGCCCAACCTCTACGCGGCGCGGGACGGCATGGAAACCTACAGCATTCGCGCCAACGATCTGCGCTGGCCCTCGCTACCGGATATCGCAGTGCACGGCGAGTACGTCCGGCAGACCGGGTCCGGCGAAGATGGCGATTTCGATGCCGAGGCCTGGTATGGGGAGGCGGGCTATACGTTCTCGACCCTGCCGTGGTCGCCCACGCTCAGTTACCGATATGCGTATTTTTCGGGCGATGCCGACCCGACCGACGGCACGCGACGCGAGTTCGAACCTTTCTTCTACGGTTTCGACAAGCGCGGCTGGGGCACCTGGTTCCAGGGCGAGGTGGGTGGTGGCTGGTACCTTTTCAACGCGAACCAGCAGAACCATTATGTGCACCTGAGCGCAACACCCACCGAATCCTGGTCAGTGGGTCTTGTCGGGCTGCGCTATGAACTGGCGGAGGCAAACTTCCTGGGTACGCCGGTCAGTGAGCGGCATTTCGGCGACGAATTCAACGCGTACGCGGACTGGTCCGTGACCGACTACCTGCTTCTGAGCCTCGCCTACGGCGTGATGTTTCCGGGGCAGGCGGCCGTGGATGCCTTCGGCGACGATGAGGCTTTCCACACCCTGGAAGGTGCGGCGTATTTCAGCTTCTGACGGGACACTGGGCCCGCAGGCCGTTGCGGCCCGCGGGTTCCTCCGGGGGAGGCGCCTCAGGCGACGCGCGCGGCAGGGATCTGCTCTTCGTGCGCAAACATCTGCTCGATGAATCCAACGGTGCCCTTCTCGACCGAGTACATCCCGCCGACGATCCCGATCTGACCGTCTCGCAGCAGCTGTTCCAGTATGGGGCTGCGCTCGACGATTGCCCGCATCTGGTGCCGCATGTTTTCGGTGGCGACCCGTTCGACCAGTTCGTCGGGCTCGCAGTCGCCATCGCCGCATTCGTGGACACTGTGCAGCGCCGGCGCAATCTTGTTGAGCAAACCGGTCAGATGGCCCATCTCCACGTGATTGCAGGCACCCTTGATGGCTCCGCAGCGCGAGTGGCCCAGCACCACGATGAGCTTCGCGCCTGCGACCTTGCAGGCGAATTCCATGCTGCCGAGGATATCGTCGTTCAGCACGTTGCCCGCAATTCGCGCGCTGAAGATGTCACCGAGGCCCTGGTCGAAAATCAGCTCGGCTGAGGTCCGCGAGTCGATGCAGCTCAGCACGATGGCGAACGGATGCTGGCCGTCGGAGGTCTCGTTGACCTGCTGCAGCAGGTTCCGGTTGAAACGCAGGTTGCTGACGAAGCGCTCGTTGCCCTGCATGAGGATATCGAAGGCCTTCCGGGGCGTGAGGTTGGCCTGGATTTCTCGGGTCTGGGTGCGCATGTTTTCTGCTCCTGTTCCTGCTGGGAATACGTCGAGGGCGGTCGCGAGCGCCGTGCGATTCGATTTCGGCACGCCGGCCATCCGCTGGCATGTACCGCGACGCTGGCATCACGGCACTTTCCACAGTCCTCGCCTCGAACGGTAGCAGCGCCGTGAAGCCTGCGACTATGCTCATTAATTGGTGCGAAAGATCGGTTTTCCGGAAGTCTGGGCCACGGCATGGCCCGGTCCTGCCGCGGCTGCATGCCGGCCGCCGAGGGAGCCGACCGCATTCGAGAGGGGAGATGCCGCGGCGGCCGCCGCGGCATCCACGCGGACGCTTCGCCTTATCGGACGAAGGGGTTGCCGCTCTTCGAGAGCGCGCGGCGGGGCGTCTTGTCGGCGGCGTCGGTCGCGACTTCCACGCGGGCGAATTCGGCCTTTTCACCCATCACGTGCCGATTGTGAAATGGATTGGCGGCCTTGAACTGCGCGCGGGTCGCGACGCGTTCCGGCTTCCCGGCCTGCGAGGCGCTGGCGTCGTCGGCGGACGCCGTCACCGAAAACCCGGCAACGAGGCCTGCGACCAGCAGGGCGGGCAGGTGGGTACGCGTTATCGGCTTGCTGTGCTTGATCATCGAATACTCCTCAAAGTTGCCGGCTGATATTTGGTTTGGGCCCGGTTCCTCTGCCGGCTGGGCTGCGGGCCGCACGTCTTTCGTGCATCTTTGCTACAAAATGGAGCGTAGCGCCGCTCCCGGGTGCGTGCCACCTGAAAAAGTCGATGCGAAATATCGGTTTTTTTCCAGTCCCGGCGATGAAAGCCATGCTGGCATGAGACATGCTGTTCATCCCCTCGAGTGCAAACGCCCGGGGAGAGCAGCCATGCGGAAAGTCCTGAGCCTCGTCCTGACCGTCGCGATGGTGGTCGGCGCGCAGGTGGCGGCCGCCGGCGAGCCGCTGATGGTCAACCTGTCCAGCAACGGCGTGGGTACGCTGCACGTGCAGGCCAAGCTCGGTGGGCACGTGGACACCGAGTTCCTGCTCGATACCGGGTCCGCCTTCGTGGTGCTGTCGGAGGCCACGCGACGCACGCTGGCCGCGGAAGGCGCATTGGTGCCACTGCGCCGCCTGCGTGCCGTGCTCGCCAACAATGCGGTCACCAACGCTCAGGTCTACCGCGTCACTTCGCTGGAGCTGGCCGCCGGATGCGTGGTCCGGGACTTCGAGGCAGTGGTGCTGCCCGGAGCCCGCAAGAACATTCTCGGCCTGTCGGCGCTGCGCTCGGTCGCCCCGTTCACGGTGCACCTCGAACCCTTGCGTCTCGAACTGAACTGCGTGGAGACCACTGGCGCAGCCAGCGTGGTCGCGTTAGCCAACTGAGCCCCAGGGCGCGCAGCCTGCCGTAGACTCGGGCCGCCGCCGGTGGCCGGGTTAGACTTCGCGCGGTCGGGCAGGGCGATAGCGCCCTTGTCCGCCACCCCACAGCCGCCGAAGACCGGGAAAACAGTGAGCGCCGACGAACTTTTCGACGTGGTCGACGAATTCGACCATGTGATTGCCACCGCCACGCGGGCGATCGTCCATCGCGACGGCCTGCGCCACCGCGCCGCCCATATCCTGCTCTACGATGACGCCGGCCGGCTTTATCTTCAACGCCGCGCGTTCAGCAAGGAATGTTCGCCGGGGTGCTGGGATACCTCGGCCGCCGGCCACGTGGGCGCCGGCGAGGGTTACGCGACCGCGGCACAGCGGGAACTCGAGGAGGAACTTGGAATCGGTGGCAGCCCGCTGCTCGAGCCGCTGTTCAAGCTGCCGGCCAGCGTCGATACCGGCCATGAATTCGTCTGGGTCTTCCGCACGACGACCACGCAGGCCGTGAGGCCGGATCCGCACGAGATCATCGACGGTCGCTGGTGTACGGAGGCCGAGATCACCGACTGGATCGCACGTGAGCCGGCCGCCTTCACCGGCTCGTTTCGGCAGATCTGGTCCCTGTTGCGCGTCGCCTGAGCGCTTGAGCCGTCGCGGCGCCGCCGAAGCGCGGGCGCCCGGTTACAATGGCACCCGCATGTCGAGTCCCGTGCCCATTCTCCCGCCTTCTGCCGTGCGCGGCGCCGCGCCGCGCGACCGCACGTGCGCCGACACCCGGTGGGCCGGTCAGCGTGCCGTCACCAGGGACTGCGCATGACGGCATCCACGCACCGGCGTGCCGTGGATTCGGGCTTCGATCTCCGCTGCGAGGCGTGCCCGCGCCTTGCGGGTTTCCTGTCCGATATCCGGCAGCGCTTTCCCGGCTATTTCGCGCGGCCCGTGCCACCGTTCGGCGCCCTGGAAGCGCGGCTGATCGTCGTCGGGCTCGCGCCCGGGCTGCACGGCGCCAATGCCACGGGGCGACCCTTCACCGGCGACCATGCGGGGATCCTGCTCTATGCGACCCTGCATGCGCACGGCTTCGCGAGCGCGCCCTGCTCGACGGCCGCTGATGATGGGCTACGTCTCTTCGACTGCCGAATCACGAATGCGGTGAAGTGCGTGCCACCGGCCAACAAGCCGGACGGGGCTGAAATCAGGCGCTGCAATCAGTTCCTGGCCCATGAACTCTCAAGCGTGCCGCGCGGAGCCGTGCTGGTTGCCCTCGGCGCCATCGCGCACGACGCGATACTGCGCGCCCTGGGCATGCGGCCCGCGTCGATGGCCTTCGGCCACGGCAACGAACACGTACTCGCGGACAATCGAGTCCTGCTCGATTCCTACCACTGCAGTCGCTACAACACCCAGACGCGCCGGCTGACACCGGCCATGTTCGATGCCGTGTTCGCGCGTGCCCGCGCGCTGCTCGACGGGGCGGAGCGATGAGCGAGGAGCGCGGCGCCGCGCTGCGCGAGAAGGTCGCACGCCTGCCCGGCGCGCCCGGCGTCTATCGCATGCTCGACGCGCGAGGCACCGTGATCTACGTCGGCAAGGCGCGTGACCTGCGCAAGCGTGTCGGCAGCTACTTCGTCAACCACAGCGGGCACACGCCCAAGGTGCGGGCGATGGTTGCGCAGATCGACGACCTCGAGGTCATGATCACGCGCAACGAGAACGAGGCGCTGATTCTCGAGAGCAATCTCATCAAGGAGCTGCGCCCGCGCTACAACGTCGTCCTGCGCGACGACAAGAGCTACCCCTACATCTACGTCAACACCGAGCACGAATACCCGCGGATCGGCTTCCATCGGGGCCCTCGCCACGGCAGTGGGCGTTATTTCGGGCCCTACCCGAACGCCGGTGCGGTGCGTTCCACCCTCAACCTGCTGCAGAAGCTGTTCGCCGTGCGCCAGTGCGAGGACACGTATTTTTCGAACCGTTCGCGTCCCTGCCTGCAGTACCAGATCAAGCGCTGCAGCGGGCCCTGCGTGAAGTTGATCGCGCCAGATGAATATCGCCACGATATCGAGCATGCGCTGATGTTCCTGGCCGGGCGCAGCCAGGAGGTGGTGGAGACCCTGGTGGGCCAGATGGAGCAGGCCGCCCAGCGACTCGACTACGAGCGCGCCGCGCAGCTGCGCGACCAGATTGCAAAGCTGCAGCGGGTGCAGTCCGAGCAGCACATCACCGCCGACGCGGGCGACTTCGACACCGTGGTCTGCCGCACGCGTGATGGCATCGGCTGCGTGCAGGTGTTCTTCATGCGCGGCGGGCGCAACCTGGGCAACAAGACCTTCTTCCCCGCGCACACGCGGGATGCGTCGCCGGCCGAAATCGTCGAGGCTTTCCTGCCGCAGTTCTACCTCACCGGCCACACCGAACGCGAAATACCGCCGGACATCATCCTCGAGGATGCGATTGACGACGATGGCTGGCTGAACGCCGCACTCAGCGAGCGGCGGGGCACGACCGTACGCCTGCGCGTGAACGTCCGCGCCGAGCGCGCCAAGTGGCTGGAGATGGCCCTGCGCAACGTGGAACTGGCGCTGTCCGAGCGGATTGCGACGGATATCGATCAGCAGCGTCGCATGGACGCGCTGCGCGAGGCGCTGGAAATGCCGGAGATCCCGGCTCGCATCGAGTGCTTCGATGTGTCCCATACGCGGGGCGAGGCGACTGTCGCATCCTGCGTGGTGTTCGGGCCGGAGGGCGCGCGGAAATCCGACTATCGCCGCTTCAATATCGAGGGCGTCACGCCGGGTGATGATTACGCGGCGATGGGGCAGGCGCTGGAGCGGCGATATGGTCGCCTCAAGCGCGAGGACAGCCCGATGCCGGACCTGCTGCTGATTGACGGCGGCGCGGGCCAGGTGGCGCAGGCGCTCAGCGTGCTGAAGGAGTTGCAGATCGACGAAGTGACCGTCGTGGGCGTGGCCAAGGGCACCAGCCGCAAGCCGGGTCTTGAGCATCTCATCATCAACGACGGCCGCGACGAGCGCCTGCTGCCGCGCGACTCGCCGGCCCTGCACCTGATCCAGCAGATCCGCGACGAGGCCCACCGCTTCGCGATCACCGCGCACCGGCAGGCGCGGTCGCGCGCGCGGAAGCGATCGCCCCTGGAAGAAGTGCAGGGCATAGGCGCCAAGCGGCGGCAACGCGTGATCCAGCACTTCGGCGGCATGCAGGGCGTGGCCCGGGCCAGTGTCGACGATTTGCAAAAGGTACCGGGGATCAGCAAACAATTGGCGCAACAGATTTTCGACGCCCTGCGCGAGTCTTCATGAACATCCCGAATTCACTGACCCTGCTCCGGATAGCGCTCATTCCATGTTTCGTGGTGGCCTACTGGGCGCCGCCGTCATGGACCCAGTTGGCCGCGGCGGCGATCTTTGCGCTTGCGGCCGTTACCGACTGGCTGGATGGCTATCTCGCGCGGCGGTTGGGCCAGACTTCTCCACTGGGCGCCTTCCTGGACCCGGTCGCCGACAAGCTGATCGTCGCGGTGGCGCTGATCCTCCTGTTGCAGCGCGATCCCGCGATCTCGATAGCGCTGCCTGTCGCGGTGATCATCGGCCGCGAAATCACGGTGTCGGCGTTGCGCGAGTGGATGGCCGAGCTTGGCGCGCGCAAGAAGGTAGCGGTGTCTGCCCTCGGCAAGATCAAGACCACGGCCCAGATGGTGGCCCTGCTGCTGATGATCGCGCGCGAGCCCTGGCTTGGCCTGCCGGTCTACCAGACAGGGATCGTCGCGCTCTACCTGGCGGCGATTCTGACCCTGTGGTCGATGGTTCTGTACCTGCGCGCGGCGTGGCCGGCACTCACCGGAAAGCCGGAAACCGAAATAGTGCCTTGACAGGCATCGATGCCGGTTTAAAATTGTCGACTCTTCGCGGGAATAGCTCAGTTGGTAGAGCACAACCTTGCCAAGGTTGGGGTCGCGAGTTCGAGTCTCGTTTCCCGCTCCAGTTCTAGCCGAAGCCCCGACTATGCGTCGGGGCTTCGCATTTCTGGACGCGACGGCTGGGTGGCAGAGTGGTCATGCAGCGGCCTGCAAAGCCGTGTACGCCGGTTCGATTCCGACCCCAGCCTCCACTTCGCGCTCCTGCGTGCTCCACCAGGACCTGCCGAATCTTCATCGAATCATGCCAGGGCCGCGTCTGTAACGAGATGCGGCTGGGTGCTGCCCGGCATGCTCCAATGGCCTTGCGCGGTGATGTTGGCACCACCTGTCCCGGGCCCCGCGCGGCCCACCAGCCCGGCGGCTCGACCACGCACGCGAGTCCGGCAGAGGCAGGCAACTGCCCGTAGGGTGCCGGCGAAGCGCGCAGTACCGACCCCATCGGTCTATCATTGCAACCAGTCCATTGCGAAGCGCGGGGGCGACTCGGTGCCATGCTGCCTATCCTGGCCCGCCTCATGCAGCGGACCGTGGCGCCGCTGGTTGCGCCTAAGCACCCGAATCACGAATACGTCGAACGGGCGAGAGGCGGGTTCATGGAGCGCGCGGAGAGCACCCGTGACGACATCGACGAAGCGTTCAGGGACGCGGACTTCCGCGGCAGGACCGATGAGACGTTGTGTGCCTACCCGCAATTTCTGTGCAGCGAGCAATATGCGCAGGCGCATGAGCAGGTGCGGGCCAACAGCCGCTGCATCCGCATCAATGCGGAATTGATGAGCCGCCACGCCGGGCGGATTTCGCGGCAGGCTTCGGTGCTGGCCGTTGTCGCGGTGCTGCTTGCCGTTGGACAACTCGTCATCGTGCTGCTGGCCTGGCCGCGATGAAGTAACCGCTGGAAAGCCGGATTCCGATATGCGCCTGCAACCTCGCCGATCACAACCCTGGAACAACACCCCGGATGTCCCCGCATGAGAAAAGGCACTGACAATCGCAGGCTGATCCTGGGCGCGATCGGCGTGGTTTACGGCGACATCGGCACGAGCCCGCTGTATGCGATGAAGGAGACCTTCGCCGGGCATCACTCCATGCCTGCCGAGCCGCTGCAAGTCCTCGGCATTCTCTCGCTGGTCTTCTGGTCGGTGATGGTGCTGGTCACATTGAAATACGTGACCATCATCATGCGCGCGGACAATCGCGGCGAGGGTGGCAGCCTTGCCCTCTTGTCGCTGGTGATGACCGTGACGCGCGGCAGAATCCAGCAATACGGCATTCCCTTGCTGGGCATCTTCGCCGCTGCCTTGTTCTTTGGCGACAGCATGATTACGCCTGCGATCTCGGTGCTGAGTGCCGTCGAGGGACTCACGGTCCTGGCGCCGGATCTGGAGTCGGCCGTCATTCCCGTTTCCGTCGGCATTCTCCTGGCGCTGTTCGCGATCCAGAAACGGGGGACCGGGGCCGTCGGATCGCTGTTCGGCCCGGTGATGTGCATCTGGTTCCTGACGCTGGCGGTGCTCGGGAGCATCCAGATAATCGCCCATCCCGGCATCTTGCGGGCGGTTTCGCCCGCCTACGCCCTGTCGTTCATTCTTGCCGATCCCGTCATGGCTTTCCTCGCGCTCGGCACCGTCGTGCTCGCGGTGACCGGCGGCGAGGCGCTGTACACGGACATGGGGCATTTCGGGCGCATGCCAATCCGGGTGAGCTGGTTCGGTTTCGTGCTGCCGGCGCTTCTCATCAATTACTTCGGGCAGGGTGCGCTCCTGCTGGCGGCGCCCGAGACGGTCAGGAATCCATTCTTCCTGCTCGCGCCGGAATGGGCGCGGCCGGCATTGGTGTTGCTCGCGACCTGCGCGACGGTCATCGCCTCGCAGGCGGTGATCTCCGGCGCCTTTTCCGTTGCGCGGCAGGCGGTCCAACTCGGCTACCTGCCGCGGATGAACATGATTCACACCTCGGGGCGTGAAGCCGGGCAGATCTACGTGCCGTTCACCAACTGGGTCCTGTGCGCTGCCGTGCTGAGCCTGGTCGTCGGTTTTGGTTCGTCCAGCAACCTGGCCGCCGCCTACGGCATCGCGGTGACGGGCACGATGATGATCGACACGATTCTCGTCGGCTTCGTGATGCTCTACCTGTGGAAGTGGCCGCCATTGATCGCGCATCTGGTCGCAGGCGGCCTCATTGCAATCGATGCGGCGTTCTTCGCCTCGAATGCCCTGAAGATTGCCGAGGGTGGCTGGTTCCCGCTCGTCATCGGGATCGGGTCATTCACGCTCCTGACGACCTGGAAAAAGGGCCGCGCGCACCTGCTGGCGCGCATGCGCCAGGAGAGCGTGCCGCTGTCGGCCTTGCTGGCGTCGATCGACGAGATACGCCGGGTGCCGGGCACGGCGGTATTCATGACCAGCAGCGCGGACGGCGTGCCGGCAGCCCTGCTGCACAACCTCAAGCACAACAAGGTCCTGCACGATCGGGTCTTCCTGATGACTGTCGCGACCGCCGAGCGGCCGTACGTTTCGGATGCCGAACGCATCGGCTATACGGAACTGGGCCACGGACTGTTTCGCGTCGTCTGCAATTACGGATTCATGCAGCAGCCGAACATCCCCGCCGCCCTGGCCGCCTGCGCAAGCCATGGACACGCGTTCGACATGATGGATACGACCTTCTTCCTGGGACGCGAGGACATCGTCCCCGCGAGGGAGCCGGCATTCGCGCGCTGGCGCGCGGGCCTGTTCGCGATCATGAGTCAGAACGCGACGCCCGCCCACGAGTTCTTCCGGATTCCGCCCAACCGCGTCATCGAGCTCGGGACCCAGGTCGAGTTGTAAGCCTGGCGGCGATTCGGCGCGGGCTTTCCCGTCCCGCCCGAGTCCGCCGCCGGTGGGCGTGGCCCCGGTGCCAAGGCCACCTCCACCAGTTTGCCGGCTCAGGGGGCCTGCTGCCCGCCCTCGGCCTGCTCGATAGCGTCATCCATGGCTTTCGTGCCTGCCGCCACGGCTGCGTCCACCTTCGCGCCCGTTGCGTCCACGATATTCTTCGCTTCCCCTGCCGGGCTTGTCCGGTTGGCCGCCGCAGCTCCTTCCCCGGCCGCCATCGACCCGGGTTCCTTGCCACACGCGCCCAGCATGCCGACCAGTGCGAACGGCAACAGCCAAAGACCTTTCATCGCGAACTCCTTTCCTGTTTTGCGCGGGCGCCGCGGTCCCGCAGCCTGTGATGTCAATCGGCGCGTCCCACCGAGTCCGGCGCGTACTCCCCCTGCAGGACCACGGGCTTGGCGATTTCCCGCTTCCCGATGACGCGGCCGTGCGCGTCATAGGCGAACTGCAGCAGCAGGTTCACGTTGGACCATTCGTAGACCTCCCGGTCCCTGTCCTCGTGACGGTAGCTGGCGCTGCCCAGCAGCGCCAGCACGTCCGCCCTCGTGGCGACGCCCGGTTCCAGCGGCGCCGTCTGCTCAACCAGCCCATCCACGACCCACTGGTGGAGGGATGCGTGCTGATGACCGACCGTGTCCTCGACCACGTTGCGCACCCGCAGGAGCCGGTCATGGACATCGAACTGGAGCGCCACCTGGTGCGCCTTGGTGCCGTCGTGGACCTGGTCGAAACCGAGCGGCTGCTGCTGGTTCGACACCAGCACGGTCCGTGATTCCCGGGCCGCCCAGTCGTAGACGAGCACGCGTTCGGCGTCCCACTGCACGGAAGGCTCGCCGAGCAGCGCGACGACCTCGCTGCGCGTGGTGCGACCGGGGCTCAGGCGCAGTGCGGCCAGCCGGCTGACTTCCTGTCCCTCGACCTCGCGCTGCTGCGAGAAGGGCACCGGCAGTGCCATGCAGGCGTGCAGCGCCGGCAGTGCCGCGACGACCAGCATGGTGCGAATTCGGCGTCTCTGCATGGCGGCTTTCCCGTGGAATCCCAGGCGCACTGTGCGGGCTCCCCATGTGCTGCGCAATCGGCGCGGGGCGCGATACGTCGTGCCGCACCTGGCGCCCCGCATGCCGTCGTTCGGTCCGCTGCTGGCGACGTTTGCCGATGGCGTTTCCGCTGCCGGTCGTGGATGGGGGCACGCGCCCACGGAGGATGCGGGGGGGGGGGGCAGGGCGCGCCACGCGATTCTCATCGACCCTGCGAGGCAGTATCGTCTCGCGCATGGACAGCAAGCCCCGCCCCCGCATCGGCCTCGTCCTCGGTAGCGGATCGGCGCGGGGGTGGGCTCATCTCGGTGTCATCGCGGCGCTCGCCGGGCACGGCATCACGCCAGACCTCGTCTGCGGCAGCTCAATCGGCGCGCTGGTTGGCGCCGCCTATGCCAACGGGCAGGCGAAGGCGCTGCAGGCGTGGGTCACCGGCCTGACCTGGCAGGACGTGCTGCGCCTGTTCGACCTGGAACTGCAAAGCGGTCTGATCAAGGGCGACAGGCTCATGCGCCTGCTGGCGGAGCGCTTCATCAACGCGGGGTTCGGCGAACTGGCGTTGCCCTTCGGCTGCGTCGCGACGGATCTCGGCAACGGCCGGGAGGTCTGGTTGCGCACTGGCAGCGTGCTCGAGGCCGTGCGCGCCTCGTTGGCGCTGCCGGGGCTGTTCGCGCCGGTGCAACGCGACGGTCGCTGGCTGGTCGATGGCGCGCTGGTCAATCCCATCCCCGTCTCACTCGCCCGCGCGATGGGAGCGGACGTCGTCATCGCAGTCGATCTCGGCACGGATTCCAGCCTGGATGAGCAGCGGGACACTGCGGACGACCCGCGCCCAGCCGGCATCAGCCGGCTCGCCCAGCTCTTCGCGTTTCGCAACCAGGGCCATGCGCTGTCGATGCTGGACGTGATGAACGCGAGTATCCACATCATGCAGGTGCGCATCGCACGCAGTCGCCTCGCCGGGGATCCGGCCGACGTGGTCCTCACCCCGCATCTCGGCCAGCTGGGACTGATGGATTTTCATCGCGGCGCCGATGCGATCGCCGCCGGGCACGAAGCCGTTGAACTGGGCTTGCCCCAGCTGGATCGGGCATTGCGCCACTGAGCCGCCTTCAGGCCCCGGAAAGGCGCGGGGCGCCAAGCCTTCCGGTCCTGATGCGACCCGGCCCGTCGCGCGACGGGCCGGGTCCTGCCAAAGCCCAGGAGGGCGCGGAGGGCGCAATCAGGCGACGACGAAGCCCTCGTAGTGCTTCGCCTTCACCTCGTCACAGACCTTGCGGTAGTTGCCCACACCGCCGATGTAGGAGAGCAGGCGGCGCGGTTTGCCCTCGATGTTCGCGCCGGTGTACCAGGAATTGGTACGCATCATCAGCGTGGCGTTGGCCACCGCGTCATGGTGCTGGACCCACTCGGCTTCCCGCTCCGCAGTCGGCTCGATGCTGTGCCGGCCGCCATCGCGCAGCCACGCGATGCAGTCGCTGATCCAGTCCACCTGCTGCTGGAGACAGGTCGCCATGTTGCAGAACGCGGTCGACGGCGCGAGCGGTCCGGCGACAGTGAACAGGTTCGGGAAGCCGTGCACCTGCAGGCCCATGGTCGAGCGGATGTCCTTGCTCCACAGCTCCGTCAGCGAGCGGCCGCCGCGGCCGCGGATGCCCATCCGGGTCAGCGAGCCGGTGCCGGCATCGAAGCCGGTCGCGAGGATCACGACGTCGAGTTCATACTCGCGGCCGTCGACGACGAGTCCTTTTTCCGTGAAGCGCTCGATGGGCGTGTCGTGCACGTCGACCAGTTCCACGTTGTCGCGGTTGTAGACGTCGTAGTAACCGGTTTCGAGCGGCACCCGGTAGGTGCCGAAGCCGTAGGCGCGCGGCACCAGCTTCTCCGCGACTGCCGGGTCCTTGATGCGCGCGCGTATCTTGCCGCGCACGAATTCAGAGATCTCGTCGTTGATCTCCTGGTCGAAGAACATCTCCTGGAAGCCACCGATCCACATGCTCAGCGAACCGTCGGCCCACAGTTTCTCCATCTCGTCCCGGCGCTGCGCCGGCGAAAGATCGGCCCATTTCGGGGCCTCGAAGTCGTAGTCGAAGCCGGCGAAAGTGCCGTTCACGCGCTTCATCAACTGCGGGTATTTCGCGCGCCAGTCCGCGCGGGCCTGATCGTCGTAGCGCACGTTGCGCATCGCCACCGCGTATTGCGGCGTGCGCTGGAACACTTTCAGCTCCGCGACCTGGCTCGCGATGGTCTGGATGACCTGGATGCCCGTCGCGCCGGTGCCGATCACGCCGACCCGCTTGCCGGCGAGGTCGATGCCCTCACGTGGATAGCGCGCGGTGTGCGCGATGATGCCCTTGAACTTCTCGTGATCCTTGAACGGCGGGACCTGCGGCGCCGACAGCATGCCGGTGCAGCTGATCAGGAATTCGGTCGTGAGCCGGTCGCCGCGATCGGTGCCGACGACCCAGCGCATGCGTGACTCGTCCCATTCGGCCGAGGTCACACGGGTGCTGAACTGGATGTCCTTGCGCAGGTCGAGCTTGTCGGCAACGAAATTCAGGTAACGCTCGGTCTCGGCTTGCGACGGGAAGCGCTCGCTCCAGTCCCATTCCTTGAGCAGGTCCTCGGAGAACCAGTACTGGTAGATGTACGACTGTGAATCGACCCGGGCGCCCGGGTAGCAGTTCCAGTACCAGGTGCCGCCGACTTCGCTCGCGGCATCGATGGCGCGAACCTTGAGCCCCATCTCGCGCAGCCGGTGGAGCTGGTACATTCCCGCGAAGCCCGCGCCCACGACGATCGCGTCGAATTCGACGTCGGCGCTACCGCCTTTCAGTGCGGCGCTGCCCTGCCTGGAGTCCGCGTCTCTATCACCAGTGATTGTCTTCATGTTTGACCTCTGCTTGCTCGCCTCGAACGGGCGTTACTCGGTTGAATCGCGGCAGAGTATTGGCCCGGGTCTGCCTGACGACGAGACGGGCCTGGTGACAAGCAGGGGGTAATATGGTGACAATCCCCGCATGAGCCTGAGCTGGATCAAGCGCACGCTGATGCCCAATACCTACGTCAGGCTGCTGACGCAGGAATTCGAGGACCTCGATGCGGTCACCGAGGGCACCGGCATCGCGCCGGACGATCTCGCGCGCTACCCCTATCCCGTGACCGTGGCGCAGCACCTGCGCTGCATCGAAAACGTCATCGCGCTCCGCAAATCGCCGGACTGGCACCTGCAGTGGGGCAAGCGCATGGCGGAAAACTTCCATGGCGCGGTGACCATGGCCTGGCTGTCGGCGCCGACCCTCGGCGAAGGACTCGATGCGTTCATCCACTACATGCCGAGCCGCGTGCCCTATCTCGAATGGAAGGGCCGTGCCGATGGAGACTGCTTCCGCTGCGAGGTCACCCCGGTCGTCGAACTTGGCCCGGTGCGCCACATGCTGGTCGAGGTGCCGCTGGTCGTGATGCACGAGTACGTGCGCGTGATGCGCCACGGCCCGGCGTCCGCGGCGCGTGTCGAGCTGGCGTATCCCGCGCCGATGGACCCGCGGCTCTATGCGCGCTGGTTCGACTGTCCGGTGGTGTTCGAACGCGGCGGCAACGCCCTCGTGATCCCGGCGAGCTGGCGCGGAATTGCGAACGTCGATTTCGACGAGGTCGCCTGGCGCAACGCACTGGCGCGCTGCGAAGCGCAGTGCCAGCCGGGCGACGACCAGAATGTGATGACGCGCGTGCGCCAGCTCCTGCTCGAGTCGATAGAGGAGCGCAGGGCGGGCGCCGAACCTACCCTGGACTATGTCGCGCGGCGCATGCACCTGTCGCCGCGCACCGTGATCCGCCGCCTGCGCGCGCTCGACACCACCTTCCAGCAGTTGTCCGACGACGTGCTGAAGCGGCGCGCGCGCGAACTGCTCGCCGATCCGATCAATCGCGTGCAGGACGTCGCGGTGCGCCTCGGCTACACCGACGCCGCAAGTTTCCGCAAGGCTTTCAGGCGCTGGTACGGGATCGCGCCCGCGGCCTTTCGCGCCGGTCCGCTGCCGCGCCGCGGTTGAGCGCGCTACGCGCTACAGATCGAGTAGCGCCGCTTCCACCTGTTGCCGGAACAGCTGTTCATCGCCCAGCGCGTGCGCATTCAGCAGCGCGAGCTTGACGAGGAACAGCTCGGACCGATCGGGTCCAGCCTGCTCGATCGCGGTCGCCAGCAGGTCATAGACAGCTTCGAGTCCGGCAAGGCCGAGCCTCCTGGATTCGCTCATGTCAAAGCGCCTGGCGCGGCCAGCGCGGTTGCGAGCGCGCCGTGCAGTTGCGCGGGATCGAGGCGCAGCCAGCGCGCGCAGACGTGCTGGTCGGGGCGCAGCAGGTACGCGGCCCCGTCATTCCGAACGCCATAGCGCGCCCGGCAGCGCCCGGCGGGATCGGCCAGGCTCGAATTGGCGCCTGCGACGACCGGTTGCGCGCCGATTGCCGTCACTCGCAGCGGAATGCCGCGGGCCCGAATCGCGTCAATCGTCGCAATCAGCCGCGCGGGCAGGCTTGCCGCGTCGGTGAAGCACAGCAGGTCGAAAGCACCGCCGAGATGATCGAGCAGGTAGTCGTGCGCGCCCAGCCTCACGTTCGGCGCCGCGGCGCCATGGGCCGGGCCGGCGCTGAAGGCGTCGTCGTCATCGGTCGCGCAGTTCAGCGCGGACCCCGTGTACTCGTGCGGCCGTGACGTACGCCAGTGGTAGAGGGGGCGCACGAATTCCTGTGTCAGTGACAGCGACAGCACCGCGTCACGCAGCAGGCGCCAGCCGCGTCCGGGCGGCGTCATGAAGCGCGTGCTCTTGCCGGCCTCCTCGATGATCTCGCGGGCAGCGCCGACGCGTTCGTCACTGTAGTTCCCCAACAGTGTTCCGCCCGCCAGTTCCTTGACGACGAAGGCGAGCCGCCAGCCCAGGGCTTGCGCATCCTGGAAGGCCGTGTTCGCGCCCCGCACGCCGAAGATGGGCAGCAGGTGCGCGGCGTCACCGGCGAACAGCACCCGGCCGTGGACATAGCTGGCGAGCGTGAGCGCGCGCGCCGAGTACACCGAGCACCAGTCGAGCGCCCAGGGAATGCCGCCATGGCCGATCATCGCAAGCTGTGCGTCGATACGCGCCGCGAGCGCGGCGGGCGCCAGCGCATCCGCGGGCGTCTCGCCAGGGGGAAGCTGGTAGTCCACGCGCCAGATGCCGTGCGGCTCGCGATGCATCAGCACCGTGTTGCCGCGGTTCCAGGATGGGTCGAAGAACGCGAGGCGCTCGGTCGGCAAGGGGAGATCGACCCGGATGTCCGCGATCACGAACAGGCCTTCGTAGGAGTCGCCTTCCAGCTCG
>CALRPY020000042.1:0-37722 GCA_943370145.1 Hydrogenophaga intermedia
AGAGCGGCCCGTCGAGCCGGTCGTCCCGGCTCCGGCCGCAGCCGTTGTCGAGACCGAAACGGACGCCGACGCGGCCCAGAAGCGGCGCCGGCGCTCGCGCGGCGGCCGGGGCCGTCGAGGGCCCGGTGCCCAGCCTGTCGAGCAGGGGGCGGGCAGCGCCAGCGAGGCTACGACGGGCCAGCAGGCAAGCGCGCAGAAGCCGCGCCTGCGGACCCGCATCAAGCTCGCAATCAAGTCCTGGATCCGGCGGCTGGGCATGCCGCGCAACACCCGGCGCTGAATCCAGCGCCGGTCAGCCCGCGGCGGCTCAGCCGAGCTGCCGCGTCTTGCCCTTGTGCGAGGTCTCGACCCAGCGGCGGATGCGGTTCGCGTCCCCGATCGGCGTCAGCTTGCCCCAGGAATTCAGGAGCACTAACACGAGCGGACGCCCGCCGATCTGCGCCTCCATGACCAGGCAGCGTCCGGCCTCGGACGTGTACCCCGTCTTCGACAGGCCGATGTGCCAGTCCTTGTTGCGCGTCTGGACCAGGCGATTGGAATTCTTGTACTGCAGCCTGCCGCTGCCCCTGACCGTGACCACTTCGCCCGGCGTGGTCGTGAACTGCCGGATCAGCGGATAGCGCTTCGCCGCCAGCGCCAGGCGCACCAGGTCCTGCGCGGTGGACACGTTGCGCGCGCTGAGGCCGGTCGAGTCATGGAACCGTGTGTTCTTCATGCCGAGCGCGGCCGCCTTGCGGTTCATTGCCGCGATGAACGCCTGCCTGCCGCCCGGATAGCTGCCGGCCAGCGCCGAGGCGGCGCGAT
The DNA here is from genome assembly GCA_943370145.1 of Hydrogenophaga intermedia. Taxonomy (GTDB): domain Bacteria; phylum Pseudomonadota; class Gammaproteobacteria. Next base: position 805 of record CALRPY020000042.1, read on the forward strand.
TCTCCGAGGACATGAGCGCAAGGTGCAGCATCTGGCGTCGGGTGAGCTGGGCGCCGACGCGCAGCCGGGAAGTCGTGCCCTTGAGGCGGTCGACGTCGTCGTTGGTGACCGCGATGACCTGGTCGAGCCCCTGCTTGGCGTCGAGCGCGACGATCGCGGTCATCAGCTTGGTGATCGATGCGATCGGCTTCGCGGCGTTCGCATTGCGCGCGACCAGCGCTTCCCCGCTCCTGGCGTCATAGACGAGCACAGCGGCGGAACGCAGGTTGATCTTGGCAGGGTCGAGCGCGCGGCTGGTGTCCAGCGCGGCCACCGTGTTCGCCTGGCCCTGGCCGCCCGGGGACGGTTCAGCCGCCACCCAGCAACTCGCGACGAGCATCGCGAGCAACAGAAGAATTCGCATCACTTACCCCAGCCCCATGAGACCGGCGCATTCTAGCGCAGCCGCAACATCTTGCGATCGCCAAATTCGGACACCCCACGGACGGCGGTGGACCAGCGCCGCAGGCTGGCCAAAGCCACGCAACTCGGCTATCTCTAGGCTCAGGATCGAAACAGCCGCCGGCCCGCCGGGCCGTGCGTTCCCGGTGCCAGCGGAGGAATCCATGTTCGAGCTCGATCGATTGCATTCACTCGCCGACATCACGCGGCAGCAGCGCGCGCAGCGGCCCGACGCCATTGCGCAGATCTTCGCGGGACGCACGACCACCTACGAGGAACTCGACATCCGCGCCAGCCGTATCGCGCACGGCCTGCGCCAGCTGGACCTGGCGCCGCAGGCGCGCATCGCCTATCTCGGCAAGAATTCCGATCGCTTCTTCGAGATGGTGTTCGGCGCGTTCAAGGCGAACGTGGTGACCGTCAGCGTGAACTGGCGGCTCGCCCTGCCGGAGATTGTCTACATCGTCAACGACGCCGGCTGCGAGGCGCTGTTCGTCGGCGCCGAGTACTACGACCTCGTCGAAGCGCTCCGCGCGGACTGCCCGCGCCTGCGCCATGTCGTCGCCATGGATGGCGACGCGGCCGGCTGGCCCGCCTTCGATGCCTGGCGGAACGCCCAGCCGGCGGAGGACCCGCAGCTCGAAATCGCCGCCGATGACGACGTCGTGCAGCTCTATACCAGCGGCACCACCGGGCATCCGAAAGGCGTGCAGCTGACGACGGCGAACTACATGGCCTTCTTCCGCGCGGCACAGGCCGCGGAGTGGGGCGATTTCAGCCCTGGCGAGGTGACGCTCGCCTGCATGCCGGTGTTCCATGTCGCGGGCCTCAACATCGGCGTGATCGCCGTCGCGCAGGGCAGCACCTCGGTGATCATGAAGGAGGTCGATCCGGCGCAGGTGCTCGACTTCATTCCGCGCTATCGCATCAACAACGCGTTCTTCGTGCCGGCGGTGATGCTCTTCATGCTCCAGCACCCGGCCGCGGCCCGCACGGACTTCTCGTCGCTGCGGCGCCTCTACTACGGCGCGTCACCCATTGCCGAGGACCTGCTTCGGCGCGCGCGCGACGTCTTCGGTTGCGCGTTCTACCAGCTCTACGGCCTGACCGAGACGGCGGGCGCAGGCGCCTGTCTGCCGGACCACGCGCACGATCCCGCGGTCGGCAAGCTGCGCGCCTGCGGCGTTCCCTACCCCGGCATCGAGATCCGGGTCGCCGACCCGTCCGGCGCGACGCTGCCGCCGGGCGAGGTTGGCGAAATCCTGATTCGCTCGGCGGTGGTGATGAAGGGGTACTGGGGACGGCCTGACGCGACCGCGGCCGCCATCCGCGACGGGTGGTTTCACACCGGCGACGCCGGCTATTTCGACCAGGACGGGTATCTGTACATCCACGACCGGCTGAAGGACATGATCGTCTCCGGCGGCGAGAACGTGTACCCCGCGGAAGTCGAGAACGCGGTGTTCGGTCACCCGGCCGTCGCCGATGTCGCGGTCATCGGCGTGCCCGACGAGAAATGGGGTGAAGCGGTCAAGGCGGTGGTCGTGCTGAAACCGGGTGCCGAGACCACGACCGACGACATCATCGCGTTCGTGCGCCAGCGCATCGCCGGCTACAAGGTGCCGAAGTCGATCGACATCGTCAGCGCATTGCCGCGCAATCCCTCCGGCAAGGTCCTGCGCCGCGAACTGCGTGCGCCGTACTGGGCGGGCCGGGAGCGGCAGGTGAACTGACGGCGACACGTCCGCGCTGGCGGTGAATCATGGGGTTGATTGGCCACCGAGAACACCGAGAACACCGAGTTGGATTTACTTGGTGGATGCCTGTTGCATGAAACCGCCACTCCGGAAGCCGTAAAGCCGGGCGGCCAACCGCGACAGCGTTGCCTCGCGGTCACCGCTGTGCAACCCAAGCCACCTCGGTGTTCTCGGTGTTCTCGGTGGCAAATTCAGCGCCCGACCGGTTACCCACCGCGCAGTCGAGGCTTCATCCCCGCGCTTCAACGACCCTTGAACACCGGCTTGCGCTTCTCGGCGAAGGCCAGCATCGCTTCCTTCGAATCCTCGTAGCGGCCGAGTTCGGCGGTCATATTCTGCTCGAAGCGGTAGCCGTCGCGCAGGCTCATGTCCTCGATCGTGTTCAGCGAATGCTTCGCGAGTTTCATCGCGACAGGACTCTTCGACGCGATCTCGCGCGCGATGCCCAGGGCCGTGTCCATCAATTGCGCCTGCGGTACGCAGGCCTCGACGATGCCCAGACGGTAGAGTTCGGCGCCGCTGACGCGCATGCCGGTGAACATCATGCGGCGCACCCTCGAGTGGCCGAAGAGCCGCATCGCGTGGCGACCACCCCCGAGCAGGCCGACATCGATTTCGGGCAGGCCGAGTGCCGCTTCCTCGGCGGCGACGAGGATGTCGCAGGCCGCGGCGACCGCGAGCCCCGCGCCGAGCGCAACGCCGTTGATCGCGGCGATCACCGGTTTGCGGCATTCCGTGATCGAGTGAAAGCACTCGCGGGCCCGTCGGCTGTGCTGCCAGCCGTCGCCCGGCGCCGGCTGCTGTCCGGCACGGCCCTTGATGTCCGCGCCGGCCGAGAAGCACTTGCCCGCGCCCGTCAGCACGACGACACGCACGTCATCGAGATCGCTGAGGCGGTCGAACACGAGCATCGCCTCCTCGTGAAAGGTCCGCGCCTGGGCGTTGACGGGGGGATTGTCCATCGTCACAACCGCGACGTGCTCGTGGAACTCGACGCGGAACTGGGTCAGGTCGGCAAAAGTCTGCATGTGCGCTCCGGCTTGCGTTGGATGGCGGGCCCCAAAGCATAGCGCAGCACCGCGCGTCGCAGGTTTGCACGGGCGAGTTTCCCTCGTCGCCATCGGCTTGACCTCGATCAATGAGGCCGGCGACCCCGCCGCGTTGAATACGACCAAGGGCGTAGCTCGCGGAGGAGCCTGTGACAGTACTGCAATGGTCCGAGGAATTCCGGATCGACGATGGACCGATGGACGAGATCCACGTCGAGTTCATCGATTCCCTGAATGCGCTGGGCGCGGCGGAAGGCGCGGCGGTGTTGCAGACCCTCGATGCGCTCATCGCGCATACGGAGCGGCATTTCGCGGAAGAGGAGGCCTGGATGGCCGCCTGCGAATTTCCGCGCATCTACTGCCACACGACGCAGCATGCGTCGGTGCTGCAGGTGGCGCACGAAGTCCGCGAGCGCATCGTCAAGGGCGAGACCAATCTCGGCCCCTTGCTCGCGACCGCGGTCGGCGAATGGTTTCGCGATCACGCGGCGACGATGGACACGATGCTCGCGCACTACATGCGCGAACAGGGCTTCCTGCCCGAACCCCTGCCCGCCGAGGCCTGAACGCGGCGGGCGACGCCACGGGTCTCCTCGGCTTACATTAGGCGCGCATCGACTGGATGCGCGCAGCGTGCGGCCCCGTCACGACGGGGGATCCGATGGAACCCGAACTGATTCTTCTCGCCGCGGCGTCCCTGTTCGCCGGCTTTGTCGATGCGGTGGCCGGCGGCGGCGGGCTCGTGCAGTTGCCGGCCCTGTTCGCCACGTTGCCGGAGACGCCGGCCGCAACACTGTTCGGGACCAACAAGGCCGCGTCGATCTGGGGCACGGCCACGGCGGCCTCGCAATACCTGCGACGCGTGCGTCTGCCGTCCGCGCTGCTGCTGTCGGCCCTGCCGGCGGCGCTGCTCGGCGCATGGTGCGGCGCGCGTACCGTGAGCCTGCTTCCCTCGGCGGCGATTCGTCCGGCGGTGCTGGTGCTGCTGGTCGGCGTCGCCGTCTACACCTTTCGACGCCGTGAACTCGGTGTCGCGCATGCGCCACGCTGGTGGGGCCGCGCGCTGGTGCCGGCGGGGATCTCGACCGGATTGCTCCTGGGTTTCTACGACGGGGTCTTCGGTCCAGGCACGGGGGCCTTCCTCGTCTTCGTGTTCGTGCGCCTGTTCGGCTACGACTTCCTGCATGCGTCCGCCGCCGCGAAACTCGTCAATCTCGCGACGAATGCCGCGGCGCTCGTGTTCTTCGTGGGGCACGGCCACCTGCTGTGGGCAGCGGCCGGGCTGATGGCCGTGTGCAATGTCGCCGGGGCGGTTGCGGGCAGTCACGCCGCGCTGCGTTTCGGCGCGGCCTTCGTGCGGCGGGTGTTTCTCGGTGTGGTCGCGCTGCTGATCGCGCGCATCGCGTGGGACGTCGCCGGCGATCTGCTGGCACGCTGAGAGCCGGGCTCGGGGTGGGCGGCGCCGTGGGCGCCGCCCGGGCCAGGGTTTACTTCGCCAGCGCGTCGACGCAGGCCTGGGCGACGACACCGTCCTGCTGCGCGCTGCCGCCGGACGTGCCGACCGCGCCGATGATTGCGCCGTTCTTGACGATCGGCAGGCCGCCCTCGATCGGCAGGGCATCCGGCAGGCGCAGGATGCGCATCGCGGCGCCGCCCTGCGCGACCATGTCCTCGAAGACCTTCGTCGAGCGCCGGAAGGCGGCCGCCGTGTAGGCCTTCTGGTAGGCAGGCTTGACCGACCCGAACATGGTGTTGTCCATGCGCTCGACCAGCACCGTGTTGCCGCCGGCGTCGACCACGGTCACGACCATGAACCACTGGTTCTTGGTCGCCGTGTCGCGCGCGGCCGCGGCACAGGTCTTGGCCGCCTCGAGGCCGATCGCGGGGCCATAGGGAAGCGGCGGGGCGGCGACCGGGGCGGCCGCGGGCGCCTGTGCCTGCGTCATGAAAGAAGCCAGGGCCAGTGCGCAGCCAAGAGTCCAGCGCTTGTCGAACATCGGTTACTCCTTCGCAATAGAATTCAGTCGTGGGTCCCACGCCCTCGTGTGGCGTGCGAAAACGCGACTGACCATACGGGAATGAAAGGGAGATGGAAATGATCGAACTCAGCGATGTGCCTGTCCGCACGCTCGACGGCCTGACGCTGCGCCGGGTCCTGCCGCTGCCGGGACGTCGGCGTGTCGGCCCGATCGTGTTCGTCGATCATCTGGGTCCCGTCGACTTCGCGCCCGGTACGGGGCTCGACGTCCGCCCGCATCCGCACATCGGCCTCAGCGCCGTGACCTGGCTGTTCGAAGGGGCACTGCTGCACCGGGACAGTCTCGGTAACGCGCAACTGCTCGAGCCCGGCGCCGTCAACTGGATGCGCGCCGGCGCCGGGGTCGCGCACTCGGAGCGCACGCCACCGGCAGTGCGGGCACAGCCCCATCGCCTGCATGCCCTGCAGTGCTGGATTGCCGCGACCGACGCCGCCGAGGATGCGGCGCCGGCCTTCGTGCACCTGCCGGCGGTCGCCGTGCCGCGCGTGCTCTCGCCCGGGATCGAATTGCGGGTCATCGCCGGTGCCGGCTTCGATCGTGAGGTCGGGATGGATGGCGAGGCGCCCTGCGTGATCGCGGTGCTGCGACTCGCGAACCGCATGCGCTTCGAATTCCGGGCGAGCCATGCCGAGCGCGGCCTCTACGTCGTCAGCGGCCGCGCCAGCGTCGGCGGGCAGGACTGCGCGCCGCACCGGTTCGCGGCCATCGACGGCGACCGGACTGTCTACGTGGACGCGCTGGAACCCAGCGTGCTGGTGCTGCTCGCAGGCGAGCCGGTCGGCGAGCGCAGGCTGTGGTGGAACTTCGTTGCCCGCGACGAGGCGCGCATCGCGGCCGCCAGTGCGCGCTGGGCGGACGGCGGTTTCGACGCGGTGCCCGGCGACGCTGAGCGTATGCCGCTGCCGCCGCGCTGAGCGCGGCCTCAGGCGACCGGCGTCTTCGAGGCCTCGCCGGCGATCTCGCGCACGAGCTTCGGCACGAGATAGCCGGGGAGGGCGTGGCGCAGCGCGCGCAGCAGCGCGCGGGCGCGGCGCGCCGGCACGTCGAAATGCGCCGCGCCCTGCACCCGGTCCAGCTGGTGCAGGTAATAGGGCAGCACGCCGCAGTCGAACAGGCGCATCGAGAGTTCAGCCAGGGTCTTGGCATCATCGTTGATGCCGCGCAGGAGCACCGCCTGGTTCAGCAGCGGCACGCCGGCCCGGCGCAGGGGCGCCAGTGCTGCGGCGACGCTCGCGTCCAGTTCCTGGGCGTGGTTCACGTGCAGCACGACGACCGGCTGCAGGCGGGTGCCGGTCAGCCAGTCGAGGAGCGCCGGGGTGACCCGCGCCGGGATCGTCACCGGCAGCCGCGTGTGTACGCGCAGGCGCCGCACCTGGGGCAGAGCCGCCAGGCGTTCGACGAGCGCCGCGAGCCGGTCGTCACGCAGGCTCAGCGGGTCCCCGCCGCTGAGGATCACTTCATCGATGTCAGGCATCCCGGCCAGCGCGTCCACGGCCGCGTCGAGACGGGCCGTGCCCACCGAGTCGCTGTAGGGAAACGCGCGGCGGAAGCAGTAGCGGCAGTTGATGGCGCAGGCGCCCGTGACCAGCAGCAATGCCCGGCCCCGGTACTTGTGCAGCAGCCCTGGCCGGGCTTCGGCGGCGAGGTCGCCAACCGGATCGCTGACGAAGCCGCGCCGCCGGCGGGTCTCCGCGATGACCGGCAGCACCTGCCGCAGCAGCGGGTCGGCCGGATCCCCGGGACGCATCCGCGCCACGAAGGGCCGTGGCACCCGCAGCGGAAAGTCGGCGGCCGCCTGCTCGGACAGGCCCACCGCGGCGGCGTCCAGGCCCAGCGCCGCCAGCAGTTCCTGCGGGCGACTGAAGGCCACGCGCAGCTCGTGCTGCCAGTCGGCGGTCTCAATTTTCGGCTGACTTCGCGCTATCATGCGCACCCTTCGACTCATCCAGAGACAGCATTCTAATGGCCTCCTACAGCACCAACCAGTTCAAGCCCGGCCTCAAAATCATGCTCGACGGCGATCCGTACAACATCGTCGAGAATGAAATGGTGAAGCCCGGCAAGGGCCAGGCCTTCAATCGCGTGAAGGTCCGGAACCTGATGACCGGCCGGACGGTTGAACGGACTTTCAAATCCGGTGATTCCGTCGAGGGGGCCGACGTCGTCGACATGGAGATGCAGTTCCTCTACTCGGACGGCGAAGCCTGGCACTTCATGAACCCGACGAGCTTCGAACAGCTGCAGACCGGCGCGCGCGTGATGGGCGATGCCGCCCAGTGGCTCAAGGGCCAGGAAATGTGCAGCGTGACGCTGTTCAATGGCGAACCGATCGCGGTGACGCCGCCAAATTTCGTGGTCCTGCGCATCACGCAGACCGACCCCGGCATCCGGGGCGACACGGCAACCGGCGGCACCAAGCCGGCGACGATGGAAACGGGCGCCGTCGTCCGCGTGCCGCTCTTCATCGAAGAGGGCTCCCTGCTCAAAATCGACACCCGCACCGGCGAGTACGTGTCGCGGGCCAAGGAAGAGTAAGCGCAGGCAGCCGCTGATGAGCTGGCGGCCCACCGCCAGCCGCGCCGCACTGGCGCGGCGCGCCGAGATCCTGGCCGAAGTCCGCGCCCATTTCGCCAGTGAGAGGGTGCTGGAGGTCGATACGCCGCTGCTCGGCAGTGCCGGGGCCGGCGACCCCGCGATCGAATCCGTGGCGCTCGACCTCGACGGGCGGCGCTACTACCTCCAGACCTCGCCCGAATCGGCGATGAAGCGCCTGCTGGCCGGTGGCAGCGGCGACATCTACCAGGTCTGCAAGGCGTTTCGCCGCGAGGAACGCAGTGCGCTCCATCGCTGCGAGTTCACGATTCTCGAATGGTACCGGCTCGGCTTCGACCACCATCGCCTGATGGATGACGTCGCCGCGCTGATCAATCGCGTGTTGCCGCGGCTGAGGCTCGACCGCGCGTCGTTTGCCGAACTGAGCGCCCGCTGCGGGGCCCCGGATCCCCACCTGGCCTCGACGGCGGCGCTCGCCGGGTTCGCGCGTGACGTCGGGCTGCGCCTGTCGCCAGCGGACGCCGGCAACCGCGTCATGCTGCTGGATCTCCTGCTGTCCGAACTCGTGCGTCGCGCGTGGCCGGCGGGCGAGGGCGGTTTCGTCTACGATTTCCCGCTCGAGCAGGCGGCCTATGCCCGGGTGCGCGATGAAACGCCGCCGGTGGCCTCGCGCTTCGAACTCGTGGTCGACGGGGTCGAACTCGCGAACGGGTGGCATGAACTCAATGACCTTGCTGCCCAGCGCGCGCGCCATGATGCGGAGCATGCGGCGCGCATCGCCCGCGGGCAGCAGCCGATGCCGCCCGATGCCAGGCTGCTCGCCGCCCTTGCCGCAGGCCTGCCTGATTGTGCCGGCGTCGCGATCGGGGTGGACCGGCTCGTGATGCTCGCGCTGGCCGGCACCGACATCGCCGGCGCGCTCGCGTTCGCCGCCGACGAGCCCTGAGACCTCACGCGAAGATTTCCATGGTTGTTTCGAAAAATCATTTATTTATAATCAATGCTTGAGAAACTCCACAAAGCGGGAGCCGGGCACCGGATGCCGAAGACTGGCCAATGACCGTCTATTCCGTCGACAAGCTGATGGCCGAGGCGCGTCGCCTCGCGGCCGAATACCGGCGCATGACCGGCAAGACGCTGCCCATCAGTGGCGAAATCGCGGTCAACGACGCCATTCGCCTGCTCGGGCTCGAAGCGGTCAGCGAGCAGGGACTCGGCTACGACGCCCTGCGCGGACACGGCGATGGTGCCGAGCGCCTGCAGATCAAGGCGCGCGTCGTGTTCGACGAGATCAAGAGCTCGCATCGAATCGGCGAACTGAAGATGGACCGTGCCTGGGACGCGGTGCTGCTCGTGCTGCTCGACGAGAATTACGAGACCTTCGCCATCTACGAAGCGGGGCGCGCCGCGATCGAGGCCGCGCTCGAAGACGTCCGTCCCAACAAGCGCGGCACGCTGACGGTGCCCCGCTTCCAGCGCATCGGCAGCCTGGTCTGGTCGCGCCCGCTGCCGGCGGTGCCGGCAGCGGGGAACTCCGGCGCTTGAAGCCCGGCGATCGGGCGTGCTGAGTTCCGCCGCCGCACTGGCGGCCGATGGCCCGATCGCGGCCGCGGTCGAGCGCTACCAGGTCCGCACCGCGCAGGTCGAGATGGCCGAGCGCGTCGCTGACACCATCGCCACGCGTGGCACCCTCATCTGTGAAGCGGGCACCGGCACAGGCAAGACCTTCGCCTATCTCGTCCCGGCGCTGCTGTCCGGTTGCCGCACGATCGTGTCGACCGCCACGCGCACGCTCCAGGACCAGCTTTTCCATGTCGACCTGCCGCGCATCCGCGGCGCCCTGAAGCTCGACGTGAAGCTCGCGCTGCTGAAAGGACGCGCCAACTATCTGTGCCTTCATCGCGCCGAGCGCGCCGAGGGCGATCCCCTGCTCGGCGCTCGCGAGCAGCGCGAACTCCAGCGGATCAATGCATGGGCGCGGGAAACGACGGACGGCGACGTGTCCTCGCTGGTCGGCGTGCCTGAAGAATCGGCGATCTGGCCGTTCGTGACGTCGACGGTCGACAACTGCCTCGGCCAGCGCTGCCCGCGTTTCGACGACTGCTTCGTCAAGGAAGCCCGTCGCCGCGCAGCGGCGGCCGACCTGGTCGTCGTCAACCATCACCTGCTGTTTGCCGACATGGCGCTGCGCGGCGAAGGCTTCGGGGAAATCCTGCCCACGGCGCAGTGCATCGTGATCGACGAGGCGCACCAGGTGCCGGACCTCGCGACGAACTCCTTCGGCCAGGCCGTGTCGGCGCGCCAGCTGCGCGAACTCGCGCGCGACGCCGCCGCCTCGGCTCTCGTGGAGGCGGGTGACATGCCGGCCCTGCGCGATGCCGCCCGGGTCCTCGAGGAGACCGTGCAACGCACCGTGCAGGCGCTGAGCACGGCCCCGGGTCGGCAGTCGGGTGCGGCGCTGAGTGCGCAGCCGCTGCTCGCTGACGCCCTGGCGGCGTCCCGCGGCGCGCTCGGGGTCCTGGCGGAAAATCTCGCCGCGGCGGCGGTTCGCGGGCCGGAACTCGAGGCCTGCGAGCGTCGCGCGACGGATCTCTCCGGGCGCTTCGCCGACTGCATCGAGGGTGGCAGCGAGGACTGGGTCAGCTGGTTCGAAACCAGCCCGCGCGGCTTCGTCCTCCACGCGACCCCGCTCTCGATTGCCGAGCGCTACCAGCAGCACGTCGCGCACTATCCGGCGGCCTGGGTGTACTGTTCGGCGACGCTCGCTGTGAACGGGGACCTCGGTCACTTCCGGCGTGAACTCGGCATCCACGAAGCGAGCGAAGCGGTGTGGGAGAGTCCTTTCGACTACCGGCGGCAGAGCCTGCTCTACCTGCCCAGGATCGACTGCGCGCCGGGCGACGGACGTTACCTGCCCGCCATCGCGGACTGCGCCGAGACGCTCATCGGGCTCAGCCGCGGCCGCGCCTTCTTCCTGTTCACGAGCTACCGCGCCCTCGAATACTGCGCCGGACGCCTGCGCTCGCGACTGCCTTACCCGATCCTGGTCCAGGGCGAGGCCCCGCGCGCCGCGCTGCTCGAGGAATTCAAGCGGTTGGGCAATGCCGTCCTGTTCGGTACGTCGACTTTCTGGGAAGGGGTGGACGTGCGCGGCGACGCGCTGTCGATGGTGATCATCGACAAACTGCCATTCGCACCGCCCGACGATCCCGTCGCGCGTGCACGTGCCGATCGACTCGCCGCCGACGGTCGCAACGCGTTCCAGGAGCTGCAGTTGCCCGCGGCGGTGATCGCGCTGAAGCAGGGCGCCGGCAGGCTGATTCGTGACGAGCGCGATCGCGGCGTGCTGGTCCTGTGCGACCCGCGCCTGAAGTCGCGCTCCTATGGCCGAACCTTCCTGAAATCCCTGCCGCCGATGCCGCTCGCGGCGGACCTCGGCGAGGTCCGCGCTTTCTTCGGGACGGACACTCCCGCGACCTGAGGCTGGCGGTCGGCCGACCATCCGGTAAGATTGCGTGTCGCGCCGCCCTGCGGCGATTCAAATCAATCAAGACGGGAGGGGGAATGGCAACGAAGAAAATCGGCGACATCACGATCGATGTCGCGGTCGAAATGTCCATCGACGACGGCTTTCCGGCCAATGTGCTGGTACCGGGCTTCGACATGGCGGTGCTCGAGGCCAATCGCGAGCGTTGCGTGCCGTTCTGCTACAACGAGGCGACCGGCGGCCTGAAGCTCAGCATCCACACCTGGGTCGTCAAGCACGCCGGCAAGACCATCCTCATCGACACCTGCAACGGCAACGACAAGGATCGCCCGGGTTTCGAGCTTGCCCACAAGCTGCACCTGCCGTATCTCGAGAAGCTCGCCGCCGTCGGCGTCAAGCCGGAAGACGTGGACATGGTGATGTGCACCCACCTGCACGTCGATCACTGCGGCTGGAATACCTGCCTGAAGGACGGCAAGTGGGTTCCGACCTTCCCGAACGCGCGCTACATCTTCTCGAAAGCCGAGTACGAGCAGTGGAATCCGGCGAGTTCGCACTACACGCCGGCCGACATCAACCAGGGCGTGTTCGAGGACAGCGTGCTGCCGGTGATCCAGGCGGGACTCGCCGACATCATCGAGGGCGACATGCAGCTCAATGAGCACATGCGCATCGAACTCGCGCCCGGCCACACGAACGGCAGCATCGTGCTGAAGATGCAGTCGAAGGGCGAACACGCGCTGTTCGTGGGCGACGTCATGCATTCACCGATGCAGGTGCTGCGGCCGGAGTGGAGCAGCGGCTTCTGCCTCGACCCGGTGCTGTCCGCGAAGACCCGGCGCAAGCTGGTGGAATTCGCCGCCGACCACAACGCGCTGCTGATGCCGGCCCACTTCCCGCCGCCGCACGCGGTCCGCGTGCGCCGCGACGGCGAACACTTCATCTTCACGGCGGAGTGAGACAGGCAGCCCGGCGATGAATGATGCCCTGGCCCTGAAGGCGCGCGTGATGCTGCAGATGCAGGACGACATGAATTCCCGCGTCGATCCAGACTGGCTGGAAAGGGACCGCGAATGGTATCGCGCGGTGTGGATCGAATGCGCCGAGCTGATGGATCACTACGGGGGCTGGAAGTGGTGGAAGTCGACGGGCTGCGATCGCGAGCAGGCGATGCTCGAGATTGTCGACATCTGGCATTTCGGCCTCAGCATGCGGATAACGCCGGGGCGCGACTTCGAGCGCGCCTCGGCGCGGATTGCCGCCGAGTGGCGCCAGCCGCGCCCGGTGGCGGGATTCCTCGAGGGGGTCGAGGTGCTCGCCACCGCCGCGCTCGCGGAACGCCGCTTCGAGGTTTCGGTCGTGCCCGGCCTGCTCGCCGGGCTCGAACGGGATTTCGACGATCTCTACCGCAGCTACGTCGGCAAGAACGTGCTGAACTTCTTCCGCCAGGACCACGGTTATCGCGACGGCAGCTACGTCAAGACCTGGGCTGGCCGCGAAGACAACGAACACCTCGTCGAAGTGCTCGCGGGCCTTGACAGTGACGCCCCGGATTACCGCGCGGCGGTCTATGCGGGGCTCGCGGCGCGCTATCCGGTAGTGAGCGACTCGAGGTAGCGGTCGGCGTCCAGCGCCGCCATGCAGCCGGAGCCGGCGGACGTCACCGCCTGGCGGTAAATCGGGTCCGCGCAGTCACCCGCCGCGAACACGCCCGGCACGCTGGTCGCCGTGGCGAAGCCCCCCGTGCCGCTCTTCACGTTGATGTAACCACCCATCATCTCGAGTTGGCCTTCGAAGAGTCCGGTGTTCGGCTGGTGGCCGATCGCGATGAAGAGCCCGTGCAGCGCGATGTCCTTCGTCGCACCGGATTCCGCATGGCGCAGGCGCATGCCGGTCACGCCCATATCGTCGCCGAGCACCTCGTCGAGCACGCTGTTCCACTCGATCGTGACCTTGCCCTGCGCGGCCTTCTCCTCGAGGCGCTGGATCATGATCCGCTCGGCGCGGAAGCGATCGCGCCGATGCACGACGGTCACGTGTGACGCGATGTTCGCGAGGTACAGGGCTTCCTCGACCGCCGTGTTGCCGCCACCGACCACGGCGACGGGCTTGTTGCGATAGAAGAAGCCGTCACAGGTGGCGCAGGCCGATACGCCCTTGCCCCGGAAGGCGGTCTCGGACGGCAGGCCGAGGTACTTCGCCGACGCGCCGGTCGCGACGATCAGCGCGTCGCAGGTGTAGCTGCCCTGGTCGCCGATCAGGCGCAGCGGGCGCTCGCCCAGCATCGCGGTGTGGATGTGGTCGTGGATCAGTCCGGTGCCGAAGCGCTCGGCGTGGGCCTTCATGCGCTCCATCAGTTCCGGCCCCATCACGCCCTGCGCGTCGCCTGGCCAATTGTCGACCTCGGTGGTCGTGGTCATCTGCCCGCCGACCTCGAGACCGGTGATCAGCACCGGCTCCAGGGCCGCGCGGGCGGCGTAGACGGCGGCGGTGTAGCCGGCGGGGCCGGAGCCCAGGATCATCAGTCTGGCGTGCTTGTCGGCCATGCGGCGCTCCTCGGATCTGCGTTCGGTGCGGTCGATTGCTCGGGATCGAGCCCTTATACTGCGGCGCGAGTCTAAGGCGGCGGGTTCCAAAACGAAACTTCGCGCGCCGTCCCATCTTCAAGCGTGCGACGAACGGAGGTCGAGCGGTCGACATGGCTATCCCCGAAATGATGAACGCGATCGAGATCCCCGCCCCTGGCGGCCCGGAAGTGCTGCGGCTCGGCAAGGTTGCCGTGCCTGCCATCGGCGATGCCGAGGTGCTGGTGAAGGTTGCGGCGGCCGGTGTCAACCGCCCCGATTGCCTGCAGCGGGCGGGGCTGTATCCGCTGCCGCCCGACGCGAGCCCGCTGCCGGGCCTCGAAATCGCCGGCGAGGTCGTCGCCGTCGGCGCCCAGGCGGGTCGCTGGCGCGTCGGCGACCGTGTCGTCGCGCTGACCCACGGGGGCGGTTACGCGGAATACTGCCGGGCGCACGGCGAGCACTGCCTGCCGTGGCCCGCGCAGCTTTCGGCCGTGGAAGCGGCCAGCCTCCCTGAAACCTGTTTCACCGTGCAGTCGAACCTCTTCACGCGCGGGCGGCTCGCCGCCGGCGAGACCCTGCTCGTGCACGGCGGCAGCAGCGGCATCGGCGCGACCGCCATCCAGCTTGCCAAGGCCGCCGGTGCGCGCGTGCTGACGACGGTCGGCAACGCGGAGAAACAGCGTTTCTGCACCGGACTCGGCGCCGATGTCGCCATCGACTACAAGGCCTCCGACTGGCTCGAAGCGGTGCTCGAGGCAACCGGCAAGCGCGGTGTCGACGTCGTGCTCGACATGGTGGCGGGTCCCTATGTGGAAAAGAATCTCAGGGCGCTCGCCCCCGACGGGCGCTATTCGATGATCGCTTTCCTGCTCGGGGCCAAGGCCGAGGTGAACTTCGGCCACGTGCTGTCCAAGCGCCTGACCATCACCGGCTCGACCTTGCGCCCGCAGTCGGTCGCGCAGAAGGCCGCCATCGCGCGGGAGGTCGAAACGAAGGTGTGGCCGCTGGTCACCGCAGGTCGCCTGCGGACGTCGATCTTCCGGACCTTCCCGCTGGCCGAGGCCGCGATGGCCCATCAGCTGATGGAATCCAGCGCGCACATGGGCAAGATCGTGCTCGAAATCTGAGCCGCGTCAGGCAATCCACCCACGGCGGGCGCGCCGGCGGGGGAAATCCGGCATAATTGCCGCCGGCCCGGCGCCGGTGGGGCGCGGCCATCATCCAATGAGGAGGAATCGCGGCGTGCGTTCTGCATATCTGTTCACGAGTGAATCGGTGTCCGAGGGTCATCCGGACAAGGTCTGTGACCGAATTTCGGACGAGGTGGTCGACTGTTTCTTCCGCGAGGCGGAAGCGGCTGGCCTGGACGCGACACAGGTGCGCGTGGCCTGTGAAACGCTGGCCACCACCAACCGGGTGGTCATCGCCGGCGAAACCCGCGGCCCGAATACCGTGACCCGCGATCTCGTCGCGCATCTCGCGCGGCTCGCGATCAAGGACATCGGTTACGAGCAGGACGGCTTCCACTGGGAAAACGCAAAGATCGAGGTCCTGCTGCACGCGCAGTCCGCCGACATCGCGCAGGGCGTGGACGCCGGTGACAGCAAGGACGAGGGCGCCGGCGACCAGGGCATCATGTTCGGTTACGCCTGCACCGAGACCGCCGACCTGATGCCGGCGCCGTTGTACTACTCCCACCGCATCCTCCAGCTGATGGCGCAGGCGCGCAAGAGCGGCAGGGCGCCGATGCTCGGGCCGGACGCGAAGAGCCAGGTCACGGTGCGGTACGAGAACGGCAAGCCGGTCGAGGCCACCCAGATCGTGGTCTCCACCCAGCACCTGGACGCCGGCCTCAGCTCCGGTGACGTGCGTGCGATCGTCGAACCCTACGTCCGCGAAGCGCTCCCCGACGGCTGGATCTCCCCGGCCACCGTCTGGCACGTGAATCCGACCGGCGCCTTCGTCATCGGCGGCCCGGACGGCGACTGTGGCCTCACGGGGCGCAAGATCATCGTCGACACCTACGGCGGCGCGGCGCCGCACGGCGGTGGCGCGTTTTCCGGCAAGGATCCGACCAAGGTCGACCGTTCGGCGGCCTATGCGGCGCGTTATCTCGCCAAGAACGTGGTGGCCGCCGGCCTGGCCGGGCGCTGCACGATCCAGCTTTCCTACGCGATCGGCGTGGCGCGCCCGCTGTCGCTGTACGTCGACCTGCACGGCACGGGCAAGGTCGACGAAGCCCGGCTCGAAAAGGTCCTGGCCGAGGTCATGGATCTCACGCCGCGCGGTATCCGCACGCATCTCAAGCTGAACCGCGCGATTTACGCGCGGACTTCGGCCTACGGCCACTTCGGGCGCCAGCCCGACGCCGAGGGCGGCTTCTCCTGGGAGCGCACCGATCTGGCCGACACGCTCAAGCGTGCCGTCGGCTGACGGATCCGAAGACGGTTGCCCGACGTAAGTTGGGCAGCCAATCCGAGCATCTATCCAAAAGGCACACTCAATGACCAGAGGCACTCCAGCAAACATCGGTAACGGCCGCGCCGCGCGCGCCGGCAAGCGGGCGGCGACCACCAAGGCGTCGGTCCAGGACTACGTCGTCAAGGACATCGGCCTCGCCGACTTCGGCCGCACGGAGATCGAACTGGCGGAGCAGGAGATGCCTGGCCTGATGGCCATGCGCGAGGAATACGGCAAGAGCAAACCCCTGAAGGGCGCGCGCATCAGCGGCTCGCTGCACATGACCATCCAGACCGCGGTGCTGATCGAGACCCTGCAGGTCCTCGGCGCGAAGGTTCGCTGGGCGAGCTGCAACATCTTCTCGACGCAGGACCACGCCGCGGCCGCGATTGCCAAGTCCGGCACGCCCGTCTTCGCCTACAAGGGTGAGACGCTCGAAGAGTACTGGGATTACACCGACCGCATCCTCGACTGGGGTGACGGCCTCGGCCCGAACATGATCCTCGATGACGGCGGCGACGCCACGCTGTTCGTGCACCTCGGCTATCTGGCCGAGCAGGGCAAGCCGGTCATCAAGGCCGGCAACAACCCCGAGGAAGTCGCGCTCTACAACCAGCTCCGCAAGTCGCTGAAGCGCGACCCGGATCGCTTCCGCCGCATCGCCCCGGGCATCCGCGGCGTCACGGAAGAGACCACCACCGGCGTGCATCGCCTCTACCAGATGCACGAGCGCGGCGAGTTGCTGTTCCCGGCGATGAACGTCAACGACTCGGTCACGAAGTCGAAGTTCGACAACCTCTACGGCTGCCGCCATTCGCTGGTCGACGCGATCAACCGCGCGACCGATGTCATGCTGTCCGGCAAGGTCGCTGTCGTCGCCGGCTATGGCGACGTCGGCAAGGGTTCCTGCCAGTCGCTGCGCGGCCAGGGTGCCCGCGTGATCGTGACCGAAATCGATCCGATCTGCGCGCTGCAGGCCGCGATGGAAGGCTACCAGGTCATGAAGATGGATGACGCCTGCAAGATCGGCGACATCTTCGTCACGACCACCGGTTGCTGCGACGTCATCACCGAGCGCCACATGCGGCAGATGAAGGACCTCGCCATCGTCTGCAACATCGGCCACTTCGACAGCGAAATCCAGGTCGAGAAGCTGCGCAGGTACAAGTGGCACGAAGTGAAGCCGCAGGTGCATCGCGTCGAGTTCCCGGGCAAGAAGAGCATCATCCTGCTGGCTGAAGGCCGCCTCGTGAACCTCGGCTGCGCGACCGGCCACCCGAGCTTCGTGATGTCGAATTCCTTCACCAACCAGGTGCTGGCGCAGATCGAGTTCTTCATGAAGGCAGACCAGTACCGCGTCGGCGTCTACACGCTGCCGAAGACCCTCGACGAGATGGTAGCCCGCCTGCACCTGAAGAAGATTGGCGTCGAACTCGATGCGCTGACGAAGGATCAGGCGAAGTATCTCGGTATTCCGGCCGCCGGCCCGTACAAGCCGGCGCACTACCGCTACTGAGAAAGGACCGGGGGACCTGTCGCGGGTCCCCCGGTCGTCCGTCGTGCGGGAAACCAGACCAGCGAGCGTTCGTCATGCGGTTGCGGAACTCTTCGACACGTTACGGACTCGTCACCAAGCTGCTCCACTGGTCCATCGCGCTCAGCATCCTCGGCCTCATCGGCCTCGGCTGGTACATGGTCGACCTCACCTATTACGACCCCTGGTATCACCGGACGCTTGAACTGCATCGGGTGCTCGGGCTCGCGGTGCTCGGCGCTGCGGCGCTGTACCTCGTCTGGAAACGCATCTCGCCGTCGCCTGCCTTGCCGCTCACCGTGCCCCGCGGCCAGCAGGTGGCTGCCGCACTGGTGCATCTCCTGCTCATCCTGATGATGCTGCTGCTGCCCGTGACTGGCTACCTGATTTCGACCTCGGCCGGGCAGGGCGTCCCGGTCTACGGCTGGTTCGAAATCCCCGCGATGTGGCAGGTCGACGAGACGACGAGGGATCTCGTCATCGCTATCCATTACTATTGCGCCTACGGAACCGGCTTGCTGGCCGCGGCCCACGCCGCTGCCGCGATCAAGCATCAATTCATCGACCGCGACGGCATCCTCGCCCGCATGCTCTGGCGCTGAGACCCGCGCGACCCCAACCCGCCGGAGCGGGCCGACCGGCGCGCTGCCTGGACCACTGAACATGGCGCTGCATCTCTACAATTCATTGACCCGCCGCAAGGAAGCGTTCATTCCCGGCGACCCGGCCCGCGTGACGATGTATGCCTGCGGCCCGACCGTCTACAACCCGCCGCACATCGGCAATGCGCGCGCCGCCGTCGTCTACGACATGCTCTATCGCGTGCTGTGTCGCCATTACCCCAACGTGGTCTATGCGCGGAACATCACGGATGTCGATGACAAGATCAACCAGGCGGCCCGGGAGGAGGGCGTGCCAATCAACGTTATCGCGGAACGCTTTGCCGACGTCTACCACCGCGACATGGCGGCGCTGGGCGTGCTGGACCCGGTGATCGAGCCGAAGGCCACCGAGCACATCCCGCGCATGATCGCGATGATGGAAAAGCTGATCGCGGGCGGCCACGCCTACGTCGCGGAGGGCCACGTGCTGTTCAGCGTGACCTCCTTCGAGGCCTACGGCCGCCTCGCCGGACGCTCGCGCGACGAGATGATCGCCGGGGCGCGCGTCGACGTGGCGCCGTTCAAGCGTGACCCCGCGGATTTCGTCATGTGGAAGCCGTCACCGGGCGATCTGCCTGGATGGGACAGCCCATGGGGCAGGGGACGTCCCGGCTGGCACATCGAATGCTCCGCGATGATCGAACAGCATCTCGGCACGACGATCGACATCCATGGCGGCGGCAACGATCTCAAGTTCCCGCACCACGAGAACGAGATCGCGCAGGGCACCTGCGCCCACGACGGCGCGCTGTACTGCCGCTACTGGGTCCACAACGGCTTCGTCGAGATCGAGAACGAGAAGATGTCGAAGTCGCTCGGCAACGTGCTGCTGGTGCAGAACCTGCTGCAGCGCTTTCCCGGCGAAGCGATTCGCCTGGTGCTGCTGAAGGGCCGCTATCGCGAGCCGATCAGCTGGAGCGAAGGACTGATCGGCGAGGCGAAGTCGCAGCTCGACAGGCTCTACGGCACCCTGCGCCGCATGCGTGACATCGAGCCCGTCGGCCCCTGCGTCCCGAATGCGGAGTTCGCCGCCGCGATGGACGACGATCTGAACAGCCCGCAGGCCCTCGCGGTGCTGATGGAGCTCGTCACGCGTGCCAACGTCGCCACCGATCCGGCCGAGCTCGGCGCGCTGAAAGCGGCCCTGCTTGGCGGAGGGCGTGAGCTGGGGATCCTGCAGCAGGATCCCGAACAGTGGTTCTCGTATGCGTCGGCGGGCGCCATCGATGTCGCCAGGGTGGAAGCCCTGATTGCGGCGCGCACGGCGGCCCGCACCGCCCGCGACTGGGCCGCGGCCGACCGCATTCGCGGCGAGCTCGCGGACCTGGGGGTGCGCATCGAGGACGGCGCCCAGGGCACGACGTGGCGTACCGATTGACGCTTCAGGAAGCACAGCAATGAGTTCATCAACGGAGCGGCTCACCGCCGCAGCGGACCTGGTGGCCGCGCAGGAAGAAATCGTCGACACCTTTTCGTTGCTCGACGACTGGACCGATCGTTACCAGTACATCATCGATCTGGGCAAGCAGCTGCCGCCGTTTCCCGACGAGTACAAGACCGAGGAATACCGGCTGAAAGGCTGCCAGTCGCAGGTGTGGATCCGCACCGACCTCGTCGATGGCGCGCTGCGGATCCGGGCGACCAGCGACTCCGCGATCGTCGCCGGCCTCATCGCCCTGCTGTTGCGCGTCTACAGCGGTCGCCGGCCGGCCGACATCATCGCCACGCCGCCGGATTTCATCCGCCGCATCGACCTCGAAGCCCACCTGTCGCCGACCCGCAGCAATGGCCTGTCCGCGATGGTGCAACAGATCCGCCAGATGGCTGTCGAGGCCCTCTCGCGCGCGCACCGCGGCGCGTGAACCCGCGCCAGCGGCGGGCCCCCGTCAGTCCTGCAGTGCGTCCCAGATTTCGGCCATCGCCGCGTGCTTGCGGGCGAACAGCTCGACCAGCTTCGGATCGAAGTGCGCCCGCGGATCGATGCGTTCGTCGCCTTGCGTCATGATGGCAAGCGTCTTCTCATGGGAGAAGGCCGGTTTGTACGGACGCGCGGAGCGCAGGGCATCGTAGACGTCCGCCACCTGCACGATGCGCGCGGACAGGGGAATCGCCTCGCCCGCCACGCGGTTCGGATAGCCGGTGCCGTCCCATTTCTCGTGATGGAAGAGCGCGATTTCGGCACCCATCTGCAGTCGCGGTGACTCGGCGAGAATGCGGTAGCCGTAGACGGTGTGCCGGTCCATTTCCTCGCGCTCGGCCGCATCGAGTGCGCCGCGCTTCTTCAATACCGCTGAATCCACGCTCATCTTGCCGACGTCGTGGAGCTGCGCGCTGTAGCGCAGCTCGTCGCACCAGGCCTGCGGCATCGCCAGCTCCTTCGCCAGGAAGTAGCTGTATTCGTTGACCCGCACGATGTGGTTGCCGGTCTCCTCGTCGTGGATCTCGGCGGCGCGGGCGAGCAGCCTTATCGACAGCTGGAAGGCTTCCTCCGTTTCCGTCTGCAGCCCGGCAATCTGCGTGCGCTGGTGGTCCAGCTCGCGGTTGCGGTCCCGCAGCTTCGCGTTCTTCGCCCGGATCTCGTCGATCATCATGGCGCGCTCGATCGACGTCCCGACGACCCGCGCAATCGGCGAGATCAGCCCCTCGACGGACCTGTCGAAGGGCACCGGCTGCTTGCGATTGCCGGCGCGGCAGTTGATGAGCTGCACCACCCCGATGACCTGGTCATCGCGGTTCTTCAGCGGGAAACAGAGCATCGAGCGGGTCTTGTAGGCGTGATGCTCGCGACTCGGGTCGAAGCGGTAGGGCTGGCGCGCGGGGATCGCGTAGGCGTCGTCGATGCGCAGCACGCGGCCGGTATGGGCGACATAACCCGCGATGGTGCCCGTGTCGATCGGGACCACGAAGTCCCGGCGCGTGACCTTGATTGCGTCGTTCTGGACTTCCGACGGCTCCAGCCAGCGATCCCGTCCGCGCTTGCGCACGATGAAGATGGTGCCGGCCTCGGCCCGGGTGAGCAGCCGCGACTTCATGAGTATCCGGCCGAGCAGCTCGCGCAGGGACTGCCGGGGCTGTCCCTCGACGAAGGCCAGGAACTCGATGACCAGTTTCGCACTCACGCAGGGCCCCTCCGCACCAGGCCGATTGAGCCGCTATCATACCCAGCGGGCGACACGATACCCACCGAGTGTCCGGGGCGACCGGGCGGCTTGGCGCATGCGTTATAATCGCGCCCTGATTCACCCTTAATCCAGCGTTCCATGGCGCCTCCCGCCGGCGACGCTGCCGCACTGGTCCAGTCAAAAATCATGTCCAACGGGTTCCCTGAAACTAAGATCACTTCCCTGTCCGATCTCGAGCGCGACATCCTCCAGTGGTGGGATGAGGAGCGGATTTTCGAGCGCTGCGTCGCCGAACGGGAGGATGCGCCCGGCTTCAGTTTCTACGAGGGGCCCCCCACCGCCAACGGCCGCCCTGGCATCCATCATGTGCTGAGCCGCACCATCAAGGATCTGTTCTGCCGGTACAAGACGCTCAAGGGCTACCGCGTGTATCGCAAGGCCGGCTGGGATACCCACGGCCTGCCGGTCGAAATCGAGGTCGAGAAATCCCTGGGACTGGACGGCCGCGCCCAGATCGAGGCCTACGGCATCGCCGAGTTCAACCGCGCGTGCCGGGAAAGCGTCAACAGGTACAAGACCGATTGGGACGAACTGACCCGCCGGATCGGTTACTGGGTCGATCTCGAGAACCCCTACGTCACCTACCATACCTCCTACATCGAATCGATCTGGTGGCTGGTCAAGCGTATCCATGAACGCGGGCTCCTGTACAAGGGCCACAAGATCCAGTGGTACAGCCCAGGCAGTGGCACGGTGCTGTCCTCGCATGAGGTCAGCCTCGGTTACAAGGAAGTCACCGACCCCAGCGTCTATGTCCGCTTCACGCTGGTCGATGAGCCGGCCTGCAGCCTGCTCGCGTGGACCACGACCCCCTGGACCCTGATTTCGAACGTGGCGCTCGCGGTCGGTCCCGACATCCGCTACGCGAAGGTGCGGCTTGCCGGCGGCGACGAAACCCTGATCCTCGCCGAGGCGCGCCTGGACGCGCTCAAGCAGGACCACGAAGTGCTGGGCACGATGACGGGCAGGGAACTCGTCGGCCTGCGCTACACGCGCCTCTTCACGCTGGACGACGTCCCGACGGCCGGCGACCCGTGGCGGGTCGTCGCCGCGGACTATGTATCGACCGAGGACGGTACCGGCATCGTGCACATCGCGCCGGCCTTCGGCGCCGAGGACTACGAGGTCGGCAACCGCGAGGGCCTGCCGCTCGTCAATCCGATGGGCCCGGACGGCAAGTTCCTCGACGGCACGCCGCTCGTGGCCGGCCTGTGGTTCAAGGATGCGAACCGTGTGATCAACCGCGACCTGCAGTCGCGCGGCCTGCTGTTCCGGCAGGACTCCTATCTGCACAACTATCCGCACGACTGGCGCAAGGGCACGCCCCTGATGAGCTACCCGGTCGACAGCTGGTTCATCCGCACCACGGCCGTCCGCGATCGGCTCGTGGAGCTCAACCGCACGATCAACTGGCACCCCGCCGCGATCCGCGACGGCCGCTTCGGCAACTGGCTCGAGAACAACGTCGACTGGGCGCTGTCGCGCAAGCGTTACTGGGGCACGCCGCTGCCGATCTGGGTCTCCGACAAGCCCGGCTCCACGCACTTCGAGGTCATCGGCTCGATCGAGGAACTGCGCGCGAAGTGTCCGGACATGCTGCCGCCGACCGGGGAACTCGATCTGCACCGGCCTTTTGTCGACACGCTGATCTGGCCGGCGCCGGACGGCGGCACGATGCGCCGCGTGCAGGACGTGCTGGACGTTTGGTTCGACTCCGGCGCGATGCCTTACGCGCAGTGGCACTACCCGTTCGAGAACAAGGAGGAATTCGAGCGCAGCTTTCCGGCCGACTTCATCTGCGAGGGGCTCGATCAGACGCGCGGCTGGTTCTACACGCTGCACGCGATAGCAACGCTGGTGATGGACAGCGTGTCCTTCCGGAACTGCGTGGTGAACGGACTGATTCTCGACGAGAAGGGCGAGAAGATGTCCAAGTCGAAGGGCAACACCGTCGACCCGTTCGCGGTGGTCGCCGAACACGGCGCGGACGTCGTGCGCTGGTACATGATGAGCAACTCGCCGCCGTGGGACAACATGAAGTTCGCGCCGCGCGGCCTGCTCGAGACGCGCAACAAGCTGTTCAGCACGCTGGAGAACGTCTACAAGTTCTTCTCCAGCTACGCGAACATCGATGGTTTCCGCTATCGCGAGGACGCGGTGCCGGCCGCTGCCCGCATGGAGCTGGACCAGTGGATCCTGAGTCGCCTGAACTCGACGATCGGCCACGTGGACCAGGCCTACGCCGATTACGACGCGACGCGCGCCGCGCGCGCGGTGGAGACTTTCGTCGAGGAACTGTCGAACTGGTATATCCGTCGCTCGCGCAGCCGCTTCTGGGCGAGCAGGAAGGGTGGGGCGACCGGGCACGACAAGCTGTGCGCCTACCAGACGACTTATGAATGCCTTCTTGCGGTGGCGAAGATGATGAGTCCGATTGCGCCGTTTTTCGGCGAATGGCTTTATCGCGCACTCAACGAGACGGCGCGGCTCGAGGCATGCCCGTCGGTGCACATGTCCGCGTTTCCGATGGTGGACGCGGCGCTGGTACAGCCGGTGCTCGAAGCCCGCATGCAGCTCGCGCGCACCGTCGTGTC
Organism: Hydrogenophaga intermedia; assembly: GCA_943370145.1. Lineage (GTDB taxonomy): Bacteria > Pseudomonadota > Gammaproteobacteria. The sequence goes on from CALRPY020000042.1 coordinate 25,130, forward strand.
GCTGACCTTGCTGTTGCGCAATCGCGCCGCGCTGAACGTGCGCCAGCCCCTGTCTCGCATTCTCCTTGTGGCGGGGCCCGGCGGCGTCGATCCGGCCGCGCTAGAGGCCGTGCGCGACATCATCCTGGACGAAGTGAACGTGCGGGCGCTGGAAGCCATCGAGGACAGCAGTGGGCTCGTGCGCCGCTCGGCGCGGGCAAACTTCAAGCGGCTGGGCGCGCGGCTGGGCAAGCAGATGAAGGCGGCCGCCGCCGTGATCGCGACGCTGTCCAACGAGGATCTGGCGAACTTCATCACCCGTGGCAGCTTCGAGATCGAACTCGACGGCAGCCCGCTGCAACTCGAGCTGGCCGACGTCGAAATCCAGAGCGAGGAGATCGGCAACTGGCTCGTGGCGCAGGAAGGCGCCGTGACGGTCGCCCTCGACACGGAATTGACGCAGGAGCTGCGTGAGGCGGGTTATGCCCGTGAAGCCGTTCGTTTCATCCAGAACATGCGCAAGACCCTGGACCTCGAGTTGACCGCGCGCATCGACGTGGAGCTCAAGGCGCCGCCGGCGCTGATGCAGGCGCTGATGGCGCAACAGGCCTACATCGCCGGTGAAGTGCTCGCGCACGGTATCCGCGAGAGCGAGGCGCCTGCCGGGGCGCTGTGCGAGAACTTCGAGGTGGCCGAGCATCCGCTGACCGTCGGCATTCGCGCGCTGCAAGGCTGAGCAGGCGCGCCTGCGCCGTGCTTGCCGCGCGAACGCGCGGCACAAATGAAAAGGCCGGGTTGAACCCGGCCTTTTCATGTATCGAGGCGCAATCCTCAGCTGAACTTGCGACGACCCACCGTCGCGAGACCGACCAGCGCCGAGCCGAGCATCCAGACGGCAGGCGGCAGCGGTACCGGCGACGCGCTGATGGCGCCGGAGTAAAGGCCACCGATACTGCCGTTGCTGACGCCGTTAATCGTCAGGTACATGTTTCCGCCGCCGGTGCCCGCGAAGTTGAGGGACAGGGATTCCACCCCCGGACCGCCGGCACTCGCCGTCGTAAGGAACGTGTCGTCCCCGTTGAAGGGCGTGCCATCAGGGTCGGAGAAAAGCGTGATTGCCGAGAATATCGCGTTGAACGTGCCGACGTTGGGAATGCTCAACGGGAAGTTGACGACGCTGTATCCGGACCCGCCATTGGCCGGCAGGGAGAAAGTGAAGGTATCCACGAAGGGACCCACCGGTGCGAAACCGCTGAACGCAAGCGGCGTTCCGATTTCAACAGCGCCCAGATCGACTGTGGCTGCCTGCGCGTTCCCGGCGGCTCCAGCCAGTAAAAATGTACCAGCCAGCGTATATGCGATTTTCTTGTTCATAACGTGTCCTTTCGTAATGCCTGTTGATTTCCTTGATTCGACCGCTCGGTCGCGGGATCCCGGCTGTTGTCAGGCAGCCCTCCTTGCACCTGAAGCCTAATGCAGCTTTGTGAACAAAGTATGACGCGGATCACGCTTCGCTTGAAAGTCGGAGAAAGTCTTGTGTGACGAAGTACCGGAAAAATATCTGCAAAACTGTCTGTGGGGCGGAGGGGGGCGTCCGCACGCCGGCGCGACAGGGTCAAGCGGAGGACGATACGAGCCAAAGGAGCGGAATAAGCGGAAACGAGGGGTGGGTCAGGGCAAACGCCACCCTCCACCGGCGCCAGCGCGCACCCTGGGTGTTCAGGCGACGGCGGAATGCGTCAGGCGATCCATCAGCGCACCAAGCGCGCGATCGAACAGGGGGTCGGACTGCGTCCGGACACGGCTCGCGGCATTGCGCCGGAAAAATGCCGTGAGTTCGTCGAAGGACAGGTCAAAGGCCTTGTGGCCCTGTCGATCGGTGAACAGGTAACGCCCGGTGACGGGACTGATGTAGGTGAAGCGCGCACGCACGACGGTGCCATCGCTGCTCATGAGATCCAGCCAGTCGCCGAGGTCGAGCGCGAGCACCTGGTTGATGATCGCGCATTCGGCGGCATCCGGAACCTCCGCTTCCTGTGCGGAACACGGCGCCGCGGACTCGAATGCGGACAGATCAAAATCCAGGGCGTGCCCGTCGATCGCGTTGCGTTCGACGAGCCGCTGCAGGGCCTGCCTGACGATCTCCTCCTCGGGCCGCGCCGGCGGCGTCACTTCCGCGTGCGTGGCGTCCCGTCGCATCAGCAGGCGTTCGGCAAGCGTCGCTTCCTCCATGCGCTTGACCGACACCACGTGCACGCTCGCGAGCATGGACAGGAATTTCGAGGCGGCGTCGGGCGGCATCTGCAGTTCGTGCATGCCAGCACGCAGCTGCTTCAGGAGTTTCGGCAAGAGGTTGGTCAGGGACTTTCTTTCGTCGGGCGTGCTCTTGGCCTCGATCGACCACAGCAGATCGTCGACGACCTGCAGCTGGGCGTGCCAGGCGTCCGATTGGGTGCCTGATTCGACGTGCGTGACGATCAGCAGCTGCCGCCAGTAGTCGAGCACGAACTGCTGCACGAAGTCGCGGCCGTCGGCCAGCTCGAGCCGGCGTTTCACCGCATCGTCAACCTCCATCTTGGCCAGCACGACTTTCTCGCGCGTGCGTAGCGACTGGGTCGACAACTCGGCGTGGCGTCGCGTTTCGACCTTGTCGTCGGCGAGATAGGCCTGGAACCCGGCCAGCAGTTCGGCAAAGAGTCCAAGGTCGCTGTCGAACTCGTCAACGATGCGGGCGACGATGTTCCTGATCACGCCGAACAGCGCATCGTGCTCGGGCGAGGTGGCGCTCAGGCCCACCGCGGCCTCGGCCATTGCATCGAGCAGGCGACGCGCGGGGTGTGTCTTCTTCGAGAAGAGTTCCTTGTCGAGTAGGGCGACCTTCAGGTAAGGAATCTGCAGGCGGCCGATCAGGCTCTTGATCGGATCGGCGATTGCGGTGTCCTCGAGGATGCAGTCGAACAGCAGGGCGACGATTTCCAGCGTCAGCGTGTCCGCCTCGCTGAGGGGCGAGGCGACACCCTGCTCACGCAGCACACGGATGCCGTTGGCATCGCCATTCCGTGACCATGCGCCACCCGCTGCCGGAAAAGCCTCGTTGCCCGCGTGGCCGTTCTGCAGCAGCGTCAGGTTCGCGATGAAGGTCGCGGTCGGCAACTCAGCGACGGGGTCGGTGTCAGGGACGCTACCGGCCGCGGCACTCCCGTACCGGGCGGCCACGGGAGTGGACGGGCCCGCCGTGGCAGTCGTCGCAGGCACCTGCGCGTTCCGCCCGCCGCGCAGCAGGCGTTGCAGGGTGCTGAAGATGTCGTCCGCCTGCGGGCCACCCGCTGCGTGCTCGGTCTCTATGGTGACGCGCGTGCGCGTCACCCCCGTGCGCTGCAGTCCGCCGTGGAGGCGCGGCAGGATGCCCGCCCGGCACAGGTGATCGTTGAGCCGTCGATACAGCGTCTGAATGCCCGGCGGCGCGTGGCGCTCGTACAGCTTGTATATCGTCACCCGGGCCTCTACATCCGCCGACAGCAGGCCCGTCATCGCGCGCAGCGCATCCCCGAAAGCTGGTGGACCCAACGGGTTGCGATGAAGCTCGAGTTGCGGGTCGCTCAGCAGGTGACCGAAGCGCTGGTCCAGCCCGTAAAGCTCCGCTCGAAGCTGGTGCTCCAACGTACTCACGAGCTGGTTGACCGCGAGCTCCTCTTCGATCTGATCGGCCTCGAGCAGCGACAGTTCCACCCCGCTGGCGGCCTCCGGCGCGGCGGCCGCGCGTGCGGGCACCTCGACCTCGCGTCGCCAGACCGCGTCGAGGCTGGCCAGGAATTCGCGCTCCAGGCGCGGGCGTTTCAGGCGCCAGTCCCGCATCGCGTCGAAATAGCGCTGCTGCCGCATCGAGCTGTCGGCCTTGTGCGCAAGCTCGAAGAAGGCGTCGTCGACGCGATCGCCGAACTCCTTCAGCACCGCCGGCATGCCGTCGAGCAGAAGCGTCCGGCACTCGCCGAGGAGCATGGCCGCACGGGGTGTGACCAGTCGCGTGATGCTTGCCATCGTTTTTCCCTGCATGTTTCAGGTAACGGCAAAAGCGGGTAAATCTTTTGGCGTCAGGGACAGGGATAGACGAGGGGGCGGCCTGCCTCAACGGCAAATGAAAACGATTGTGACGGCATTCACCGATGGGGAATGCGCCCTGTGAAGCGCGGCACACTCCCCGCGCCGGGCGGCTGTCTCCTGGTCACATTCGGACGCCGCTGCTTCCGCGACACACGCGGCCGGATTTTCACCACGAAGCGCGCGGAGGACACGGCGACGAATAGCCATCGAGCGGAGAAAAGGTGTCAGATTTTAAATCTGACACCTTTTCTCCGCTGACGATTCTCAATGCCACTGTCGGAATCGGTAGGCCTTGTACCGTGCAGACCGTCAGAGCGCGGCGCGGGGCTCAGATCCCCGATGGCTACCCCTAATCGCTGCCGTCACGACGGCCATTCATCACACGGCAGGCCAGTGCTTGATTTGCCGCGGCTGGAAAAAATGTGATCAAGAGACCGCACCGGGCGGGGCGGGCGCGGCTCAGCGGGACTTGTCCGCGGTGTAGACCGTGAGAGGCGTGGGCCGGCCGATTTCGTAGCCTTGCGCATAATCGACGCCAACCACTTTCAGCAGCGCCAGCACGTCCTGGTCCTCGACGAACTCGGCGATGGTCTTCTTGCCCATCACGTGACCGATTTCGTTGATCGAGCGGACCATCGCGAGGTCAATCGAATCGTTCGCGATCTCGCGCACGAAGCTGCCATCGATCTTGAGGAAGTCGACCGGCAGGTTCTTGAGGTAGGCGAAGGACGAGAAGCCGCTGCCAAAGTCGTCGAGTGCGAACATGCAGCCGCGCTCGCGCAGCGTGCAGATGAAGCGGGTCGCCTGCACGATGTCGGAAACGGCGGCCGTCTCCGTGACCTCGAAGCAGAGCTTGGTCGCCGGCACGCCGCTCCTGTCCAGTTTGTCGAGGATGTATTGCAGCACCTCGTCGTTGCCGAAGGACTGGCCGGACAGGTTGATGCCGCACAGGTGGAGTCGCGACAGGAGTTCGGGGTGCCCGGCAAGCCAATCCAGGGCGTGCCCGATGACCCAGCGGTCCACCCGTGAGGACAGGTTGTAGCGCTCGGCGGCCGGCAGGAACTCTCCCGGCATGACGATGCCGCCGCGCTCGTCGCGCATGCGCAACAGGAATTCGTAGTGGTCGCCCTCGGTATCACCCGCAATGGGGGCAATCTCCTGCAGGCTCAGTTCAAAACGGTTTTCGCGCAGTGCGTCGTTGATGCGGGTCGCCCAGCGCATCTCGCCGTGCCGGGTGAGCACCTTCGCGTCGTCGAGCTGGTAGACGTGCAGCCGGTTGCGGCCGGAATCCTTCGCCGCGTAGCACGCCGTATCGGCCATGCTGAGCGCACTCATCACGCTGTCGCACTGGCGATTGACGGCGACGATGCCGACGCTGGCCGCGACCTTGTGCGTGGAGTCCTGCCACGTGAACTGGAAGGCCTCGATCGCGTGGCGCGCGGCCTCGACGGTCGACGTGGCCTGGCGCAGCGGGCAGTCCTCGAGCAGCAGCGCGAACTCGTCGCCGCCGATGCGCGCGAGCGTGTCGCGCTTGCGGATCACGTTGCGCAGGATCCTGGCGACCTGCCGCAACAGTTCGTCACCCGCCGCGTGGCCGCAGGTATCGTTGATGATCTTGAACTGGTCGACGTCGATGATCGCGAGCGTGTGCTCCGAGCCTTCGCTGTGCGCGCTCTCGATCACGCGCCCGAGACGCTCCTCGAGCACCTTGCGGTTCGCCACGCCGGTCAGCTCGTCGTGCGACGAGTGGTAACTCAGCTTCTCCGACAGCTTGTAGGCGTCGTCGATGTCCTCGCAGGTCATCAACAGCATCGTGTCGAGGCCATGGCCGATCACGCGCGCGGTTTCCCGCATCCAGATCAGATCCCCGTTCTTCTTGCGCCGCCGGATTTCCCAGCGATGCAGGCGCGACGGCTGGGCCAGCGCGCCAAGCAGGTATTCCTGCGCGACTGTCTGATCCTGTGGCGCGTAGAAGTCCAGGATCGAACGATTCTTCAGCTCATCCGGCATGAAACCGAGCATCTGGATGCCGAAGCGGTTGGCGAACAGGATCTCGAGATCCTTGCCGAGCGTGAAGCAGGTCAGCGGCGTGTTGTCGTAGAGCAGGTGGAAACGCCGGTCCAGCGCGCTGGCCGGCGTGGGCGTCCAGCTGACGTCGAAGCGGCCGCCGTCCACGGTGTCGCCGTTCGCGGGCAGCACGTCGTCGACGCCGGCGGCCACGACCTGTCGTGCGCCGAGCATCCGCGCCGACTCCTTCATCGACAACTGGGTGTTGATGCGGGCGATGAGCACCGGCAGATCACCCGGCTTGACGACGTAGTCGTTGGCGCCGAGATCGAGGCTTTTCTGGATGTCCTGCTTGTCGTCGCTCGCGGCCAGCATGATCACCGGCAACTGGGTGTCGGTATAGCGCTGCCGCAGGGCCTTCAACACCTCGTCGCCGCGCATGCCCGGCATCTGCAGATCGAGCAGCACGAGATCGAATTGCTGCTGCTCGACCGCAGCGAGCGCATGGGGACCGTCCTCTGCAGTGACGACGCGATAACCCTTGGCGCCGAGCCGCATGGCGATGGCCTTGCGAATCGTCGCGTTATCGTCGACGGCAAGCACGGACGCCGGGGTTGGCGACAAGTGATACCTCCTGGCGCGTTTCAGCTTTTTATATGTATCGGGCGGTTATGGCGTTGCTGAACGCGGGGGCAGTGTAGGCACCGAAATTTCACGATCGCAAGCGCAAGCGGGCGATGAAACTGAGCAGGCGCCAGGGTTTGCTGAATTTGTGAATTGCTTAACGTTGCGCGCTAGCGGGGGTAAAGCGCGGGCAAGGGTGAACGGGGTTCGCGCTGCGTTCGGCCCGCGGCCGCCGACGCGGCCTGCCAGCACTGGCGGAGCCGGGAGAGATCGACCTCTCCCGCGCCGGGGCGATAGAGCGCGCCGTCCAGGTCCCACAGCGCGGCGGCGAACGCCGGGTCGACCCGGGCAGCGAGCGCGCCGAGGCTGCGCGGTGGGGCCTCGGGCCAGCGCGCCCGGGCCCAGTCGAGCAGCGCCTGGGCGACCCGTCGCGGGTCTCCGCCGGCGAAACTCGCGTCCAACGCCCGATGTCCCGGATGCGCGGCCGCTTCCGTGACCGGAACGGGTGTTGCGCCGGCCGCCGGCCGCCGCCACCAGAGCAGGAGCGTCAGCAGCCATCCCACCGAAGCCACGAGCGCGAGCGCTGGCCAGAAGCCCGGGCCATCGATGCCGCCCGCCGCCCTGCCGGGCGGGGCAGGCGCCGGCGCGGCCGGGGCCGAAGGCGCCTTCGATTCAGGGGCCACGGCCGCAGGCGGTGCGGGCGCGAGGCCGGGCACAGGCTTGCTCGCCAGGCTCAAGGCGGGCAGGCGGGCGATTTCGAGCCGGTCGGTTTCAGTGTTCCACCACGGGACTTCGATGGCAGGTACATCGATGCGTCCCGCCCGATCCGGGATCAGCGCGGTCTTGCGCTGCAGCACCGCGCTATAACCGCTGGCGGTCTGCTGTTCGCTGGTCTGCGGTCGGTCCGGGTAGCTTTTCAGTCCTGCCACCTGCGACATCTCGACCGGTGGCAACTGACCTGCGGTCAGCCCGTCGGCCCACAGGTTCAGCGTGCGGGTCAGCGGCTCGCCGACCTTCGCCACCGGCGGCGCGGGCAGCCACTCCTCGTGCAGGCTGAGCTGGCGCGCAGGTAGCCAGGTGTCGCCCGGAAAGTCGGCCGGAATCGGTTTGACTTCGAGTTCCACCGCGGCCGAGACGACCCGCTTAGTCGCCACCGGCTGCGAGAAGCTGTCGAACAGGGAAAAGCCGCGCTTGACGACCTGCGCGGTCACGACCGCCGGCTTGACCGTCACCTTGCCGCTGGCCTGGGGAAAGATCGCGAAGCGCCGCTCGATCACCTCGTAACGCTTGCCGTCGCGTTCGGCCTCATAGCTGCGGTCCTCGTCGAGCGCTTTGACGATCGCGTCGGCGCTCAGCGTGGGCTCGGACAGCGAGGCGTTGCTGATTTCGTAGCGCCGCCACAGGCGCAGCCGGTAGATCACCTGTTGCTGCACGTAGGGTGATATCGGGCTCGCATCCACTTCCAGGAACAGACCGTCGTCATCCGCCTGCGGGGTGGCGCCGGCCGTCGCGAACACGATCTCGCGCGGCGGCGTCGAGTACTTGCCGAAGCCTATCGCCGGCACGGTCAGCGGCGCGCCGTGTTTCGGCAGCACGTCCAGCACCCACACGGTGCTGCGCGTACGCCTGCCGTTGACGATCTGCAGCGAGGTCTGCTGCTTGCGCCCGAGGATTTCGAAGTCGCGCTCCAGCGGCTTGAAATCCGGATCGGCATCGACGTCGCCGCGCGCCTCGAACACGAGGCTGAAGGATTCGTCCGCCGGCGGCGGGTCGGGGTTCAGCGTCAGCCCGACGCCCGGCTCGGTGGCCGAGGCCCGCGCGCCGCTCCACGTGGCCAGGAGGGTGAACAACACTGCGACGACGATTTTCACCACGGTTCCGCGCTCCCGGATTGCCCGCCATATTTCTGCTGGTACTGGTAACGGAACTTGCGGCGCCACAGGCCACCCGGGTCGTCGGGCACCTGGCGCAGCCACTGTTCCGCCGCAATCGCTTCCTCGTGCTGGCCGGCGGCATCGTTGCGCGCCTCTGCCTGCTCGGCCTCACGGTCTTCCGCGGCGAGTTCGTCAGTCGCGGCGTTGCCGGCGCTGCCGTTCGCGGCGTCCTGCCGGCTCGCCTGCGACTGACCGGCCTCCGCATCGCTTTCCTGTTCCTTGCTCGCCTCGTCGCCGGCTTCGGACGGCGGCGTCATGTCCGATTCGCGCTCGCCGGCCTGGCCCTGCCGGGCCTCGCCTTCGCCCTGGCCCTGGCCGTCCTCGCCACCCTGCTCGTCGCGCGCGCTGTCGTCCTTGCGCTGCTCCTCGGGCGGCTGTTCCGCCTGTTCCTGCTGGCGCAGCAGATCCTCGATGAGGCTCTGGTTGTACTTGGCGTCGGCATGGCCGGGCGCGCGTTCGAGCGCGCGGCCGTAGGCCTCCAGCGCCTCGTCGAAGCGACCGAGTCTGGCGAGCGCATTGCCCCGGTTGTACAGCGATTCCGCGTCGTCGCGTTGCGCCAGTTCCCCGGCGGCGGCGTCGAACTCGCCCGCGCGATAGCGCGCGGCCGCGCGCCAGGCCGGATCCGCGTACCGCGTGGCCGCGGTGGCATAGTCCTCGTCCTCGAAGGCACGCTGGCCCGCCTGGTCGGGTGTCAGCCACCAGTCGGCGGCGCGCGCCGGTGGCGCGGCGGTGAGCCACGGCAGCAGCAGCGCCCCCAGCACCACGCCGCGTCGGAATGCGAGTGCGGCGAGCAGCACCACCGGCACGAGCAGCCACGGTCCCAGTTCATGCCACTGTTCGGTCTGCCGCGCATTCGCCGTCTCCACGTCACCGGTGGCCTGGCTGGCGAGGAAGCGTCCGATCGTCTCCATGTCGCGACCATCGGCCGCGATCGGCGCGAAGACGCCGCGCCCCGCGCGCGCGAGCGCGTCGAGCCCTGCCGCATCGAAGCGCGCGACGACCATCTGGCCGCCGGCATCCTTGACGAAACCGCCGTCGTCGTCGGGGATGGGCGCACCGGCCGGTGTGCCCACCCCCAGCACGCTGAGCCGGACCTTGCGCCCGGCCAGGACCTGCGCGATTCGCGCACGCTGGCGTTCACCGACCGCGTCGGTGACGAGCAGCAGGTCGCCTCCCGGGTAGGCCGCCTGGTCCAGCAGGGCGAGCGCCTGCGTCACCGCGCTCTCGGGATCGCTGCCCTGGCTCGGCATCAGCGCGGGCTCCATCACTTCCATCTGCGCCACGATGGTGTTGATGTCGTCGGTCAGTGGCGTGACGACGAATGCGCGATCGGAGTAGACAACAAGCGCGGTCTGTCCGCGCTGGCGGGTGGCCAGAAGATCGCGCAGCTTGAAGCGGGCGCGCGCGAGGCGGCTGGGTGCGAGATCCTGCGCGTTCATCGAGCGCGACAGGTCCAGCATCACCACCAGCGCCGACTGTTCGCGGAACACGGGCTGCGGCAGGCGTTCGGCCACGGGGCCGGCCAGCGCCAGGATCGCGAGCGTGCCGGCCAGCAGCACCGGCAGCAGGCGCAGGCCTGCCTGGCGGGCGCCGAGGGACACGGTGAGCCAGGGCAGCAGGGCCGGATCGCAGAAGCGGCCGAGGAGCGTCTGGCTGCCCGCCCTGCGGTGCAGGGTCCAGCACAGCCACGCAAGCGGCAGCAGCAGCCACAACCAGGCCGGTCGCAGGAAGTGGAAGTCGGCCCACCAGCCCGCGCTCATGCAAGCCCCCGGGTGCGGCGCCACGCGAGTGCGCCGGCCAGCAGCACGGCGGCGGCCAGCGGCCACGGAAACAGCGGGCGCACCGGCCGGAAATGTTCCTCGTCGCGCGCGACCGGCTCGAGGCGGTCGATTTCCGCGTAGATTTTTTCGAGCTCGGCGACGTCGCGGGCCCGGAAGTACTTGCCGCCGGTGGCCTTCGCGATCGCGCGCAGCGTGTCTTCATCGAGATCCTGCGACGGATTCACGCGGATGCGGCCGAACAGCTGGTTGACGACCATCTCGTCGGCGCCGATGCCGACCGTATAGATGCGCAGGCCGGCGGCGGCGGCGAGTTCGGCGGCGCGCATCGGGTCGACCTGGCCCGAGGTGTTCGCGCCATCGGTCATCAGGATGATGGTCTTGTGGGGTGCCGCCTGGTCGCGCAGGCGCTTCGCGGCAAGGCCGATCGCGTCGCCGATGGCCGTGCTGCGCCCGGCGAGGCCGATGGTGGTTTCTTCGAGCATGCGGGCGACCGTCGCGCGATCGAAGGTGAGTGGCACGTTCAGGTAGGCCTGCTCGCCAAACAGCACGAGGCCGACCCGGTCACCGGTGCGGCGCGCGACGAAATCGAGCGCGACCCGCTTCAGCGCGACGAGTCGATCGACGGGCTGGTCGTCGATCAGGAAATCCTGGACCTGCATGCTTTCGGACAGGTCGACGACGAGCATCAGATCCCGGCCCGAGGCCGCGACGCCCACCGGCTCGGCCAGCCAGCGCGGGTTCGCGCTCGCGCCGACCAGCAAGGCCCAGGCGAGCAGCGCGAGCCCCTGCGCGGCGCTCGAGTGCAGGCGCGCAGCGCCGGTGGCGCCGCCCTCGAAGTCCTCGAGGTCCGGCACACGCAGCGCGGCGTCGTGCCGCTGTGCGAGCGTCGGCAGCCAGCGTCGCGCGGCCCAGGGCAGTGGCAGCGCAAGCAGCATCCAGGGCCAGGCAAATTCAAACATGCTGCGCGCGCTGCAGGGCTGGCGCAGGGGGCAGGGCGCGAATCCAGCGCTCGAGTGCGGCGAGGAGCGCCGGTGCGTCGATGTCCGAGCGCGCGGCATAAGGTGCGATCAGCAGCGCCTCGGCGAGTCGCCGATCCTCGAGGCCCGGCGCGAGCCCGCGCAGCCGCGCGAGCCAGGCGTCGCCGGTGACGGTCACGTGTGTCCGGGCGGGATCGAAGGCCAGCGAAATCCGGCGCAACAGCAGCGAAGCCTCCTGCGCGAGGCGCGCGGGATCGTCCGCAAGCCGCCTGAGGGCTTCGAGTTCCTGCAGGGCTGCGCGCCGCAGGGCCGTGCGCCGCCGCAGGTGGCGCCACGCGAGCCAGGCGAGCGGCACTGTGATCGCCAGCGCCGTGAGGACCCACCAGCCCGGCGCTGGCGGCCACCACGACGGGGGCGCCGGCAGGTGGATGTCGCGCAGGGGCAGGTTCGCGGGATCCTGCAGCATGTCGGGCGCAAGATTCATGCGGGCATCAGGCCAGTGCGCGCTGGAGGACGACGAACGGGTCTGCGGTCGTTTCGAGCGTCGTGAGCGTGATCCGGTTGTCGCGGCAGAAGCGGGTGAGGCCGGCGCGCCGCGCGGCGAAACGCTCGGCATAGGCCTCCGCCAGCGCGCGGTCGCCGAGGGCCACGTCGAGGCTCCTCTGGCGATCGGTCAGGCGCACCGGTTCGCGCAGCGCAGGCAGCGCCGCCTCGAAGGCGTCGAAACACAGCACGAGCATCACGTCGCTGTGACGCGCGATCTGCGCGAGCGCGGCGTGGGCGTCGGCGTCGAGATCGCGGAAATCGCCGCATACGAACACGAGGCTGCCCGGCTTGACCAGCTGGCGCAGGCGGCCGGTCGCGACGCTGAAGGGCTGCGGCGTGCCGGCCGTGGGCTCGGCCGCCGTGCGTTCGACGACGCGCTTCAGCAGGCGCAGCGCCGCAACGCTGCCGCGCGCCGGCGGCAGCTCGTCGCAGGTCTGGTCGCCGAGCAGGATGCCGCCGACGCGATCACCCCCCTGCACGGTCTTCCACGCGAGCAGTGCGCCCGCGCGGGCCGCCTGCACGGACTTGAACACCCCGCGGGTCGCGAAGGCCATCGACTGACGCAGGTCGAGCAGCAGGAAGACGGGGCGCTCGCGCTCTTCGCGGAAGAGCTTGGTGTGCGGTTTGCCGCTGCGCGCGGTGAG
>CALRPY020000043.1:0-37669 GCA_943370145.1 Hydrogenophaga intermedia
GGCCGCCTGTGCGGGCCCGTCGCCCGCGAGCAGGCCCGCGACCGCGAGCCGCACCCGGCGCAGGGCGTCCTCGTCGCGCTGCCCGAGCAGTTCCCGCAGCAGCAGCCATTCCGGCGAACGGGTCGTCGCGTCACCGAGCAGTTCCGCGAGCGGGCACTGCAATGCGCGCGACACCTGCAGCAACACCAGGATGGACGGATTGCCCACCCCGTACTCGAGGTTCGCGAGGTGCCGCTCGGAGACCTCGGCCGCCGCCGCGAGCTGGCGCCGGGTCATGCCCCGCCGGGCCCGCAGCGCACGGGCGCGCTGGCCGAGTTCGAGCAGGAAGGGATGCCTGGTTTCGTCGTCCGCGCGCGCCGCGGCGGCGGCTTCGTCCGTCGACTCGACCACGGGGGCATGCAAGATAGTGCCTGACATGGCAGCGCGCATCCGACTGTTCAGAGCACGCAAGATAATGCGTCTTTCGGCTTGCTGTCCATGCGCCAGCCCGCCACGGTCACGGCGAGCTTCCGCTCAACCCGTAGCGCCTGCGTCGGTCAGGGCTTCCCGCAGGCACATCAGGATCCAGTCGCGGTCGAGCGCCCGGCCGATCAGCACCAGCCGCGAGCGCTTCGGCTCGAACGGGCGCCAGAGTGTCGCGGGATTGGCCTGCAGGAGTCCCTGGACGCCCTGCACCACCACCCGCGCCCGCATGCCCTCGATGGCGAACACGCCCTTCAGCCGCCACAGGGACTCGCCGTAGCGCGCGTTGATTGCGGCCAGCGCCTGGTTGAGGCGCACCCCGTCGAGCGGCGCGCCAGCCTCGAACACGACGGTCCCGACGTCCCCCTGGTGCACGGCGTGTTGGGGCGGGGCTGCCGACGCGACCCGATCGAACTGGTAGCCGCGAAGTTCGAGCAGCTGCTCGAACAATTCGCCCCAGTCGGCCCGTACGACGTCGAGGGCCGCCACTTCCGCCACCGCGTTCGCGGCGTGTACGAAGGTGACGACCTCCTCCAGGGCCGTCGCCCCGCGGCCCGCAACGAGGTCGGCCTTGGTCACGAGCACCCGGTCGGCACAGGCGAGTTGGGCCTGAGCCTCGCCCGACTCGGCAAGGCTGCGCATGCCGTTGAGGCCGTCGAACAGGGTCACCACGCCGTCGAGGAAGAAGCGCGCGAGCAACTCGGTCTCGGCCATGAAGGTGCGCACGATGGGCCCCGGATCGGCGAGTCCGGTCGGTTCGATCAGCACGTGGTCGAATTCGATCTCCCCGGCGTCGCGACGTCGACCCAGCGCGTGCAGCGCATTGGCGAGGTCGCCGCGCACCGTGCAGCACACGCAGCCGTTGGTCAGTTGCACGACCACCTCGCCGCGGTCCTTGACTAGCAGCTCGCTGTCCACGTCCACCGCGCCGTACTCGTTCTCGATCACCGCGAAGCGGCGCCCATGCGCTTCGCCGAGTATGCGGTTGATCAGCGTCGTCTTGCCGCTCCCCAGGAAGCCGGTGATGACCGTCACCGGCGTCGCGTTGGTGATCATGGGGCGGCCGGGGCTTCGCGCACGGCCACCAGCGAGGTCTTGTAGGTGCCGCGCGGCAGGCTGCCCGCGGGCAGCACGCGCGCCGCGACGCGCACCTGCAGTTCCGCGCGCACCACCTGCTCGATCGCCGCGGCGAGCGTCGCATGGCGCTCGGGTGGCAGGCCGGGGACCACCTCGACGTCGAGCGGCACGGCGTCATCGAAGCGGACCTGCGCCGCGCTGTCCTTCCAGATCCGGAGCAGCGGCTCGACCTGCCCGGCGAAGCGTCGCGCGATCAGGTCGCGCAGCGCGGTCGGGAACAGGTTCATGCCCTTATAGATCAGCATGTCGTCGGTGCGGCCGATGCAGCGGATGCGCGGACTCGTGCGGCCGCAGGCGCAGCCCATGCCCGTGACCACCACGTGATCGCGCGAGCGATAGCGCAGCATCGGCGTCGCCTCGCGCGCGAAGGTCGTATAGACGAGTTCGCCACTCGCGCCCTCGCGCCAGGCGACGCGGCCACCCGTGTCCGGGTCGACGAGTTCGATGGCCACGCAGGACTGCGCGTTGAAGTGCATGCCATCCTCAGCCTCGCACTCGGCCCACAGGCAGGACAGCACGTCGCCGAGGCCCATGACCTCGCGCAGGCCGGTGATGCCGAGGCCCTCGCGGATCTTCGCCCGGATCTTCGGCTGATCGAGCCCGGGCTCGCCGCCGCACAGCACCGTGGTGAGCGCGGACGGCAGGCCCGTGTCGGCGCCCAGCGCCGCCCACTGCTCGGCGAGGTAGGTGCCGAAGGAAGTCGTCGCGAGCAGCGCGCTGATTCGCAGGTGTCGCAGCTCGCGCAGGATGCGCTCGGTCGGGAAGCCGCCAAGCCAGCACAGGGTCGCGCCGACGCGCCGGAAGCCGTCGGCATAGGGCAGTCCACCGGCCACGCCGGGCAGCCCCACGAGGTGGGCCACGAGATCCGCCTCGCGGATCCCCGCCGTGTACCAGCTCTGGGCGATGGCCTCGCTCCAGTGCTCGAGATCGGTCCGGGTCAGCGCGTAGTAGAGCGGGCGCCCGGTAGTGCCGGACGAGGACAGGGTCTGCACGATGTCCGCGGTCGACGCGCCCTGGTTGTCACCGAATGGCGCGGTGGCGCTCGCCGCGTCCTGGGCCGCGCGCACGTCCGTCTTCAGCGTGAACGGCAGGGATTCCAGCGCCGCGAATTCGCGCAGCGGCACGCGGGCGTCCGGGCCGAGCAGGCGCGCGTACAGTGCGGAGCGTACCGGCAGCGCCGCGACGAAATCCGCGATGCGTGGCGCCTGCCAGCGCTCGACCGCGTCCCACGGCAGGGTCTCGAGCCCGGCGTTCCAGTAGCGGCCGTCGGCGCTCACCCGTCCCGCTCCCGCTGGACGTCGAGGGCGACCTCGACCGCGTCGATCAGGGCCTCGACCGACACATCCGCCGGTACCTCGCGTGCGCTCACGATTACGCGCGCCTCGCCGTGGGCGCCCGGCAGCGCGGCCCACGCCGCCGGGTCGGCAGCCACGGTCAGGCCATGCGGTTTGGCCAGCGCCGGGACGCGGCCGCCCGGCTCGAACGCCGGACACGCCACCATCGCCGCCAGCCACGACGCGGGCGCGAAGTCCTCGCAGGCGAGGAGCGCCGGAATGCGGTGGAAGCGCGCGATGTTCCCGATGGTGCCGAGCGCGGCGGCCCACGCGTCCGAGCCGTCGCCCGCCGCGCGACGCTCGCAGAGCAGGATCGCGGCGGCCCCCCGCTGCGCGAATTCGCGCGCGAGCGCGCCGAGGGCGCGCCCGGCGAACTCCCAGGCCTCGGCGCTCGGCGGCATCGGCCCGCACAGTTCCCCGAGCAACGTGGCGGGCCCGGTCAGGGCGGCGACCAGCACCGCTTCCGCCCCCTGCGTGGTGGCGAGCCGCTGGCAGGCCTCGAGGCTGGCCTCGAGGGCTTCGGAGCGCGACCAGCTGCCATCGAAATCGGCGATGGCGAAGGTGTCGGGCGCGCACCCGTGCAGCACGCGCGGTGGCCAGGTATCGCGGTCGACGACGGCGCCGAGCGCTTCCGCCTCGAGCGCAGAGGGCGCGGCAACCACCAGCGCCGCCGTGCCGAGCACGCGCCCGAGTTCCACGAGGTTCTTCGCCAGCCGCGTCGGGTCCGCGGTGACCTCGGCCGGCGGCAAGGCCTCCATCTGCGCGGACACGCCGTAGAGCAGTGGCGCGAACAGCGGCGCGTGGGGCTTGCCGATGCCGCGACCGAGTTCCGACAGGCGCCGTCGCCAGGGTATGCCGGTGCTCATGCCCGCCTCACGCGCGCACCAGCCTGCGGTTGGGCTTTGCGTCCGGCCAGGTGCCGTAGTATTCGAGAATCGCCTCCGGCGGGCGTTTGGTCGACCACTCGGCCTCGAACTCGGCATAGGGCCGGCCACGTCGCTTGCGCGCAGCGAGTTCCGCCGTGCGCCGCGCGGCAGTCGCGGCCTTGTCGATGCGACGTGTCTCCGCATCCCACACCACCTTGTAGATGTGCTCGGCCGTCACGGCGGTGATCGTGCCTTTCTCGAGGTCGGCCGCGACGAGATCCGGGTCACGGTCCAGCGGATCGCCGTAGCCCGTGCCGCCGGCCGAGAAGCCGAAGGTGATGACCTCGCCATTGTCGTAGGGGCGCACGGACCGACCGAGGAACTCGGTCTCGTAATCGCCTTCGATCGTCCTGCCCTCGAGGATCTCGTGCAGGTCCATCCGCAGCGCATTCGGCCCTGCGAGCTGTTCCTTGATTTTGGCGCGCCGGATCGAGATGCCGGGGACCGTGCACGGCGCATAGCCGCCGAACAGCGGCTGCGGCGTCTGCAGCTTGGTGTTGTCGGCGATGCTCATCATGAACACCTGCTGCACGTGGTGCGCGACCCACATCTGGACCGTGCCGACGCCCCCGCGATACTTGCCGTGTCCGCAGCTGTCGGTCCAGTGCGAGGACAGCGGGATCAGCAGCGGGAACTCGTTCTCGACGTTCTCCGTGTTCGGCGCGCGGCCGCCGTGCGCCCAGGGGAAGCCGTAGGCGTCCATGCCGTCCTGGTCGGGACGGGCGCCCTGCCCTTCGGTGTTGATCGAGTAGGCGAGCATGTCGGCGAACGGCGTGCCCCACTGCGAAAGCCCGGCAAGCACGAGCGCGTTGCCGGCATTCGCCATCGACGCGCCGGCCTGGCGCCAGTTGGTCGTCGAGAACATCGTCTTCGCGAAGCAGTTGTGGACCGCGGACATGATGCCGGTCGCGATCATCACGGAGTTCGAGGTCGCCGCGCGCGGGTCGGGCGACAGGCAGGTGCCCGGCTCGAAGCGGAAATCGATGTTGTTGAAAGTGCCGTTGGACAGCGGCAGCTCGTGGAAAAGGTATTCGTAGATGTAGTTCGTGAAGTGCGCGATGGCCGCCTGCGGATGCGCGTTGTAGCTCGACGGCGTTTCCGGCCCCGTGCCCGTGAAGTCGACGAGCAGGCGATCGCCGTCCTTGTGCAGCGTCATGAAGCAGTTGCGGATGAGCCCCTGCTTGAGGCCCACGCCGTCGCTGAAATTCACGCAGCGGAACTTGCCGTCCGGCCACTGGCGGATCAGGTCGCGCGCGCCGCGGTCCGCGGTCTGGATCATCTTCGCGAACAGGCCCTTGACGAAATCGGGGCCCTCGCGCTCGCAGAACTCGATGAGCCGCGTGCGCACGCGGTCGGCGGTGGTGCAGCGGCCCTTGAGGTCGACGGCGATCATCTGCGGCGCGCGGATGCCGAAGGCCTGGAACATGGTCTCGATGTCGGGCGACAGGCGGTGGTTCTGGCCGATGCGCATCGGCGGCAGGTTCATGCCCTCCTCGAAGCGGCTGGTCGCCGACACCGGCATGCCGCCCGGCTCGATCGCGCCGGTCTCGGTGGTGTGCACGAGCGCGACCGTCCAGGCGATGAGCTCACCCTTGTAGAAGACGGGCGTCATGACGCCCTGGTCGGGGTTGTGCACGCCGCCGTAGACGGCGTCGTTGGCGAACCAGTAGTCACCGTCGTTGATGCCGATGTTGTGGCCGTAGGTGTGGATGATGTACTTGATGATGATCGGCGGGATCACCGCGTGCAGGTAGGTGCCCATCGAGCCGTTGACGATGTCGCCGTCGGCGGTGCAGATGCCGACCAGCGAGTCACCGGCCACGCCCATCGCGCAGCGCACCGAGCGCTGGAAGACGTCCATGCCCTCGTCGAGGATGTCGTTGGTGCGCTGGAAGCCGATCTCGAAACGCGCGGCGTCGATCGCGTCGGCCATGGCCTGGACCTCCGGCGTGGGCGGCACGGTCTTGAGCCAGGCGAGCTTCTGTTCCAGGGTCGGGATGCTCATCGTTTCCTGTCCTCCTCTCGGACTCAGGCCCGGGCCGGGCCGGCGGCGGGCTTCAGTGACGCGGGGCCCGCGCCGTCCACCCAGGTCATCAGGCCCAGCTTGTGCTGGTCGATTGCGAAGCGCCGGCCGGGCGGCACCACGATCGTGGTCAGCTCGGCCTCCAGCACCGCCGGACCGAACAGTTCGTTGCCGGGCTCGAGCTTCTCGAACTGGTAGATCGGCGTCGGCGCGGTGCCGGCAAGCTCCATCCAGTAGCAGTCGCGGGTGCCGGTGAGCGCCGCCGACGGGTCCTTGCCCTGCAGCGGGTATTCCACGATCGGCGGCTTGCGCACCGGCACCGTCACCCGCAGCACGAAGTTGTCGAGGTAGACGCCACCCGGCCGGTTCACGACCAGCGGGCTGAATGCCTCGCTGAATTCCTTCTCGAAGGCCGCGTAGATGGCGGCCGCGTCCGCGTCGGACCCGATGCGCAGCACCGGACAGTCCGTGCGCTTCACGTTGACCTGCCCGCCGTAGAGCATGTCGAGCTCGAGACGGTAGACCGCCTCGCCCGGATCGAGGTTCTCGGCGGCGAGCTCCTGGTTCGCGCGCTGGACCATGTCGTCAACGGTCGCGTTGAACAGCACGCGGTCGACGACGATGCGCTCGGTCAGGGGCTCCATGAACACGAGCCGCCGCGACTGCTCGTAGAGATGGACGATGTCCATGATCGACGAGCCCATCGCGCAGAACACCGGCGCCGCCGGAAACACCACGCCCACCGGCACGTCGGACTGGAAGCCGCTGAGGTGCGTCGGCCCTGCCCCGCCGATCGCGAAGACCACGAAATCCTCCGGGTGGTAGCCACGCATGTGGACCTCGCGCTTGATCGCCGAAGCCATGTTCTCGTCGATCACGTTGCGGATCATCGCCGCGGCCTCGAGCACGCCCACGCCCAGGCGATCCGCGATCTTCTCCTTGATGGCCTTCTCCGCCTTCGCCTTGTTCAGCGGCATCTGGCCGCCGAAATAGCCCTCCGGATTGATGTAGCCGAGGACCACGTCGGCGTCGGTGGTGGTCGGCTCGGTGCCACCCAGGTCATAGCACACCGGCCCCGGCATCGAGCCCGCGGAGCGCGGACCGACCGACAGCCGTCCGCTGCGATCGACGCTCGCGATCGAGCCGCCGCCGGCGCCGATGGAAATCGTCTGCATCATGGTGACGTTGACCATCCAGCGGTCGATCACCGGCTTGAACTCGTAGTTGCGCACGCCGGACTCGACGACCAGCGCGACGTCGAAGCTCGTGCCGCCGACGTCGCCCATGATGACGTTCTTGTAGCCGAGCTTGTTGGCGAAATACGCGCTGCCCATGAGCCCCGACACCGGCCCGCCATTGAAGGTGCGCGAGGCCGGCGTCTTGAAGATCTCGGCCGAGCCGCCCGAGTTGTGGATCATCAGGAAGGTGCCGCGATAGCCCTTGTCGCGCAGCTTGTCCCAGGTCGCGCAAATCTCGGTCTGCATCGCGTGCTGCAGGTAGGCGTCGAGCACGGCCGTCATCGCGCGCTCGTACTCGCCGAGCTTCGCGGTCACCGCATGGCTCATCACCACGGGCACGAAGCCGACGTGGTACTCCTTGTACTCCTCGCGGATGATTTCACGCACCCGCTTCTCGTGCGCCGGGTTGACGAAGGACCACAGCAGGCACACGACGATCGCGCGCGCGCCGCGGTCCATCAGCAGGCGCAGCTTGCGCCGCACGTCTTCTTCGTCGAGGGGCCTTATCACCTCGCCTTTCGAGTCCACGCGTTCCTTGATGCCCACCACCAGGTCGCGCGCGATGAGCGGATGCGGCTTGTTCTGGACCGCGAGGTTGCGCCGCTCGGAGATGATCTGGCCGTCGACCCATTGCGCGCCGCGGCCGATGTGGATGATGTCCTCGTGGCCCTCGGTGGTGACGAAGCCGATCCGTGGCCCTTGCCGCTGGAGCAGCCGGTTCAGCGCCACGGTGGTCGAATAGCGCACGATGTCGATGCGGGGCAGCAGTTCCTCCACGGAGAGTCCGACCTTTTCGGCGCCGGACTCCACGGCGTTGAGGAAGCCGACGGACAGATCGTGCGGGGTGGTCGGCGCCTTGACGATGTGCCGCTCGCCGTCGAGCGTCAGCACGAAATCCGTGAAGGTGCCGCCGACGTCGATGTCGATCGAATTCATCAGGGCGGTGGTCTTCGGCGCGTTCATGCCTCGCCCCCCGTCGCCAGCTTGCCGTCGGCGGTGATCACGTAGTCGCCCGCCGCGAGCCGGGCCTTCAGGCTGTCGACGTCGAGTTCGATGTCGTGCGTGATCGGATGTCCCGGCGGCAGGTACTCGGTCTCGATCTGCCGCCCGCACGACGGACAGTAGAACTCGATGATGCGCGCCCAGTCGGGATCGGGTGCGAAACCGTACTCGCCCTCGAGCACCGGGGCGTGGATTTCGCGCGGGTCGCGCTCGGCGACGAGGCAGCCTTTCTTGTAGCTCTCGCGGGCGCCGATCAGCGCGTGCCCGCAGCTATGGCAGCACCAGCGTTCCTGCTCGACGTCGAGGTCGAGGTACTCGGTGAAACGGATGAGGGTCGGCATCGGGAATAGTCCTCCAGCAGGTTGCGGGCGCCGCTCAGGGCGCGCGCGTCAGCACGGCGTTGCCGTAGTCGTCGACCACCAGCGACCAGCGCGGGGGCACGGGACAGGTCAGCGTCGCGCCGTTGACCATCGCGGGTCCGCGGATTTCGTCGCCGACATTCAGGTGTTCCCAGGCATGGGCGGGCAGCGCGGTGGCGGGATGGCCGTTGAACTTCATCGCGCGCTCGACCGGCGCCGCGGCGGCGCGTCGTCCGCTGCGCGGCTGCAGGCGGTTGACGCTCACCGGGAAGCGCGCCGTGACCCGCATCAGCTGCAGCGGCTCGCCGCGGTTGAACCCGGCCGCCGCCACCGCGGCGTGGGCACTGGCGGCGAAATCCGCCCCCGGCACCCCGGCGAACTCGAAGCGGCAGCTGCCCGCGAACGTGGCGTCGTGGCCGAATTCGAGCTCGCAGCGGAACTGCGCGGTGCGCGGGTCGAAGCCCTCGCCTTCGAGATCCCGCACGGCCTGCTGGTGGAGGCGGCGCGCGGCGTCGAGGATCGCGGGCTCGTTCGCGGCGTCCAGCACGCGGCCGATGCCCCGCTCGTACACATGGGCGACGTCCGACACCGAAGAGCCGAAGGCGCCGAAGACCGGCCCGAAATCGAAGGCGTAGGCGGCCTCGATGCCGAGGCGCTCGGCGACGAAGGCGGCGAACATCGGACCGTTGCCGCCGAACGCGAAGAGCCGGGTGCGCGCCGGTTCGAGGCCGGCCTCGGACAGCGTGCCAGCCACCAGCTCGGCCATCACCGTCACGGCCTCGTCGCGAATCAGCATGGCGGCCTGCTCGACCGGCACGCCCAGCGGCTTCGCGACGTTCTTCTCGATGACCCGCGCCGCGTGGTCGGGCGATAGCCGGCGGCGCCCGCCGAGAAAACGCTCCGGATCGAGGTAGCCGAGCAGCAGCAGCGCGTCGGTGAGCGTGGCTTCACGGCCACCTAGCGCATAGCAGGCCGGCCCCGGCGCGGCGCCCTGGCTTTCGGGCCCGAGGCACAGCACGCCGTTGCGCACGCGCGCAATGGAGCCGCCGCCGATCGCCGCCGAGCGCAGCATCGCGAAGCTCGTGCGCACTGGAATCTCCATCAACTCGCCGCCGCGCTGATACACCGGCTCGCCGTCGCGCACGATGGAGCATTTGGTGGTGGTGCCGCCGACGTCGAAGCACGCCACGTCGCGCAGCCCGTATTCGCGCGCGACGAAGGCGCCACCGAAGGTGCCGAATACCGGGCCGGACTCGATGGTGTCGACCGCCTTGGTCTTGCCGATGCGGGCGACGCCGCCGCTGGTCTGGCCGATCAGCAGCGCGCCGCGCCAGCCGTGATCGTCGCGCAGCAGGTCCTCGGCCTTGAACAGCGAGGTCGCGAGACGGGTGTGCGTGTAGGCATTCATCACCGAATAGTGCGCGCGCGTCTGGTCGTGCCCGATCTGCGCCATTTCCGAACCGAGCAGCACCGGCACCGCGCCGATGATGTGATCGGGATACTGCTCCTCGATGACGTGCTTGATCGCGAGTTCCGCGGTGTTGTCCGGGAAGCTGCCGGCGAGCGCCACGCAGATCCGGCGCACGCCGGACTCCAGCAGTGCCTTCACGCCGAGTAGGATGTCCTTCGCGGCGGGCGATGGCGGCAGGCCGATCACGGCTTCGGCGGCGACGAGCTCGTCGATGATCGCCGAGCGCCCCTCGCCATACAGGTCCTGCTCGTGTCCCGCCGTCACCAGCAGGCCGACCTTCGCGCCACGGCGCTCGGCGAGGACATTGGTCGTGATCGTCGACGACCAGCGGATGAGACCGACCCGCTGCAGGAAGTCCTCGACGCTGGGCGCGTCGTACAGCCTCGCCGCCTCCGCGAGACAGTGCTGGAACGCGACGGTGAAATCGTGCGGGGTGGTATCGACCTTGATGCTGTGGCGGGCGGCGCCGTCGGTGATCAGCGCGTCCGTCATGGTGCCGCCGGTGTCGATGTCTATGGTCAGCATCGCCATTTCTCTCCTGTTGACCTTGAGGGCCGCCGACCGCGCGGGGCCCCGGCAGGCGCCAGGATGCGGTCAGCGCGCTGCAGCGTGCCATTCGCATCGAATGCTTAGTGCAGCGCATCATCGTTTGACCGGAACCGGGCCTCGGCTAACATCCACCGCACGCGGATGTGCCGGTCCGCTCCACGCTCCCAACGCCGGGCCCCCATGGCTGAGTACACGAACCCCGACGAACCGGGCTGGCGCCACCTCGCCGCGCTGGCCGACGATCCGCTCGTCTACAAGCACGTGTTCGACAATGCGATCGTGGGCATCTGCGTCATGGCGCGCCGGCGCTTCATTCGCGTGAACCAGCGCATGGCGGAGCTCTTCGGCTACGCCGCGGGCGAACTGGAGGGCCGCTCGGTGCGGCTGCTCTACCCGAGCGACGAGGACTATGCGCAGATTGGACGGCGCCTCGCCCAGGTCCCGCGCGCGAACGCCTTCAGCCACGAACATCCGCTCGTCGCGCGCGATGGCTCGATCCGCTGGTGTCACATCAGCGGGCGCTGGTTCGACCCGCAGGACGTGGACTCCCCGTCGGTGTGGATCGTCCACGACGCAAGCGCGATGAAAGCGGCGGAGCAGCAGCTCGCGCGCGCCAATGCCCGCCTCGAACAGCGCATTGCCCAGCGCACGCGCAACCTGCAGAAGACCAACGAGATCCTCAAGGTCGAAGTCCTGCGCCGCCGCGACAGCGAGCGCGGCATGCTCGAGAGCCGCGAAAAATATCGCGCGCTGCTGCGAAACATCCCGCTCGGCATCGCGGTGACCGACACCGCGGGCGACGTCGTGGAGATCAATCCGCTGCTGCAGTCGTGGCTCGATGCGCGCAACCTGGCGGAATTCACCGCGCGGGCGGCCACCACGCAATTCCACCTCGTCGAAGAGGACCAGCCGATCGCGCTGGACGAACTCATCCGCAGCCGGCTGCCCACGGAAACCCGGCGGCCCGATCGCGTCGCGGTCCGCTGGACCCGGCCCTCCGGCCACACCCGCTGGTTCGACGTCACCGGCGTGCGGGTCCCGGTGAGCGGACTCGGCGCGGCGGTCGTGTTCGCGGACCAGACGCCGCAGCGCCAGGCGCGCGACCGCGAACTCGCGCAGCAGCACCAGCTCGCCCACGCGACGCGACTGTCGCTGATGGGGCAGTTCGCCTCCGCACTCGCGCACGAACTCGGCCAGCCGCTCAACGCGGCGCTGAGCTATGCGGCGGGCGTGTCGCATCAGCTCGCGGACATCCTGCCCGGTTATCCGGAAGCCACGGACGCGCTCGCACAGCTCCAGCTCCACCTGCGCCAGGCCGGCGACGTGATTCACCAGGTGCGCGCCTTCGTGAAGCGCGATCGCCCGCGCCCATCGCCGGTCGATCTCCTGGACCTCGTGCACAAGACCCTGGCGTTGCTCCAGCTTCAGCTGCGCGAAAGCGCAACGCGCGTGACCGTGCGCGTGGATCCCGATCTGCCGCGCGTGCCCGGCAACCGCGTCGAGCTGCAACAGGTGCTGGTCAACCTGCTGGTCAACGCGCTCGAGGCGCTGCGCGACGCCGGAATCCGTGCGCCGGAACTGCGACTGCGCCTGTCGCGGCCGCGCCGCGGCCAGGTGCAGATCGAGGTCGCCGACAACGGCCCCGGCATCCCGGCGGCGATGCGCGAGACGGTGTTCGAACCCTATCGCACGTCCAAGCGCGACGGGCTCGGACTCGGGCTCACGCTGTGCCGCGATATCGTCGAGGCTCACGGCGGACGCATCACACTCGCCGCGCCCCGCCGGCGCGGCGCCACCTTCCGCATCCTTCTCGAGGAGAACGGCCATTTCACAGCAGACGCCGGTCCGGACCTTTCTCGTTGACGACGAGCCCGCCGTCACCCGGAGCCTGAAATGGCTGCTCGCGACCGTGGGTATCGAGGCCGTGGTGTGCGACGACGGGCGCGGGTTCCTCGCCGACCTCGGGGCCTGCGAGGGTCCCGCCTGCGCGGTGCTCGACCTGCGCATGCCCGGCATGTCGGGACTCGACATCATCGAAGCACTGGTCGCCCAGCGTCGCCTGATCCCGATCGTGATGCTGACGGCCCACGGTGACGTGGAGTCGGCGGTGCGCGCGATGAAACTCGGCGCGCTCGATTTCCTGCAGAAGCCCTTCGCGCCGGAGAGGTTCGTGGAGGTCGTGCGGCGGGCAATCGAGCGCGCCCGCGAACACTACGCCTGCACGCTCGCCGAGCGCGGACGCAACGTGCTGCTCGACCGGCTGTCGGCGCGCGAGCGGGAACTGCTGCCGCTGTTGCTCGACGGCGCGAGCAGCAAGGAAATCGCGCGCCGTCTCGAGCTCAGCCCGCGCACTGTCGACGTGCATCGCGCGAGCATCCTCGGCAAGGCCGGCGCGGCGTCGATGCGCGAACTGACCACGCGTCTGCGCGCGCCGCCCCCCGCCGGGCACGCGAGCGACACGTCCGTCAGCGGCGCACCGGACGGCAACGGCGGGCATTCCCCGCCGCGTTGAGCCGGGCGCCGGCGCCTGGTGGCCTCGCCCACCCAGGCGCAACGCCCGCATGAAACGCCGAACGCCGCCACCGCCCCCCTGCGTTCGCAGCAGGGCGCCCGTGCCGGACAGACCTGCGTCGCCCGGGCGCGCACACGATGTGCGCGCTCGAGCGCTGCAAGGACGTGCTCGAGCGGGTCGATGCGGGTCTGTCCGGCACGGTCGCCGAGGGTGGATCAGCCTGGGAAATCGATGTTCGCGCGCTATCGTGCACGCATCGGCGTGCGTCCCACTCCCGGCGCGTCAGGTCTCCGGCGGCGCCAGCGGCGGCGGGGCGTCTTCGGCTTCGACGAAGACGTGGTCGAGGTCCTCCAGCTGCAGGGACACGTTGCGGCCGAGCTCGTAGAGCTCGCGATGGATCGCATCCGCCGCGCGCAGTTTCTCCTCGAGCTGGCGCCGTGCGTGCTGGATCTCGTTCTTCTCGTGGGCGTAACGCTTGGCGATACGTTGCAGCAACGCGTGCCGCTCGCGCAGGCGCGTCTCGCTTTCGAGCAGCATTTCGCGGTCCCGGGCGCGCAACTGCGTCAGCTTGCGGCGCAGCTCGGCCTCCGCGCGCTGCTTCAGCTCGTCGAAACGACGCCGCAGCTCCGCCTGCGCGCCCGCCTTCAGCTCATCGAACTGCCGCCGCAGCTTCAGTTCGGCGGCGGCGCGCTCCTGGGCGCGCACGTCCTCGATGTGTCGCCGCAGGCGCTGCTCCAGCACCTTGAGTGCCGCGTCGAGCCGCCCGCGGCCGCCGCCATCCGGCGCCGCCAGCCCCGGGTGGGCGCGAAATGCAGTCCAGTCCTCGTCGGCACTCGCCTCTCCGGATGGCCCGTGGCGCCCGGGCTGCGTCCGCTCCTGCGCCAGCTCGGGCCGCGAGCCCAGGGTCTCGACGGCGGACGCCGACGGCGCGAATGGCGTCCGTCCGTCGTTGGGATCAAGCAGCGCGCGAGGCACCCGGAAGATGCGCGACGGGCGCTGGGCGGTCAGCGTCCAGCGCTGCGGGCCCGGTTCGTCCAGCGGCAGCAGCGCGTCCGTGTCCTCCGCGCCGAGCAGCCATGCGCCGCGCTCGCCGTCCGTGTACCGGACGGCGCCGTCGAGCAGGAAATGCGCGTGATCGTTGACGTCGCCGGCGGCGAACACCAACGTCCCGGGCGCGAGCCCGAAGACCTGCCCCCCTGCGACCGCGGCTTCGAGTTGCGCAGCGGGCAGTTCGCGCAAGGGCGTCAGCTCACGCAGACGGTGTTCGGTCGCCGCGTCGAAGCGTGGCTCGGTTGCGGCGGCCGGCCTGCCGTCGCGCAATGCCTGCTCGCGCATGACGCGCGCGTCCTCGAGGGCTTTCTTGATCCGCTCCATGCAAAATTCCGCTGACGAGGGCGCCGTGCCGGCGCCGGATGCGCCCATGGCCGCGTTCGCGGTCGAGCGCCCGATGGCGCCAAGTTACAGCTTGCAGCCGTCAGCGCAAGTGAAGTCGGCCCGACGCCCCGCGCGCCGGCCGCCCTGCGCCGGGGCACGGGGCTGGTGCGGGGACGGTGCCGCGTTTACTCTCCGTGTCCGATCCCGCTGCCCCCGCCAGGTGAACCCGTGAGCCGTCCGCCGATCAGAACATCGAAGCCTGCACGCAAAGCCGTGCCGCAAGCAAAAGGCGGGACCCGTGCCGGGGTGGAGCCCGCGTCGCCGGCACCTGCGCGTGCCGTGCCATGGACTGGCGCCCCGCGCCTGCTCGTCAAGGCCGGCCGCGAGAAATCGCTGCTGAGGCGGCATCCGTGGATCTTCTCCGGCGCGGTCGAGCGCATCGACGGCGACGTCGCCGTCGGTGACACCGTGTCGGTGCAGGCGCTGGATGGCCGCTTCCTGGGCTGGGCGACGCTCAGCCCCGAATCCCAGATCCGGGCGCGCGTGTGGTCGTGGCACGAGGCCGAGCCGCTCGACGCCAGCCTCATCGCCGGTCGCATCGGGTCGGCGCTCGCGCGCCGCCAGCGGCTCTTTCCGGGCGCGACCGCGCTGCGGCTGCTGCACGGCGAGGCGGACGGCCTGCCCGGCTGCATCTGCGACCGCTACGGCGAGCAGCTGGTGGTGCAGCTGTCGACCTCCGGCGCCGACCGCTGGCGCGCGACGATCGTCGAGGAACTCGTGCGCCAGACCGGCATCGCCAACGTCTACGAACGCTCCGACAGCGACGTGATGGCCATCGAGGGCCTGACGCCGCGCAACCAGTCCGTGGCCGGTGTCGCGCCCGAGCTGCCCGCGGTGATCGACGAACACGAACTCCGCTACAGCGTGGACGTACGCCACGGGCACAAGACCGGCTTCTATCTCGATCAGCGGGACAACCGCCTGCTGGTTCGCCGCTACGGCGGCGTCGACGAGGCCCTGGACTGTTTCTGCTACTCGGGCGGCTTCACCGCGAACCTGCTCGCCGGCGGCGCGCGCCACGTGACGGCGATCGACGGCTCCGCCGACGCCCTCGCCCTCGCGCGTTTCAACGTGGAGGCCAACGGCCTCGACGCGTCCCGCGTCGATTTCATCACCGACGATGTGTTCAAGCGCCTGCGCACCCTGCGCGACCAGGCGCGGCAGTTCGACCTGGTCATCCTCGATCCGCCGAAGTTCGCGCCGACCGCGGCCTTCGCCGAGAAGGCCGCGCGCGGCTACAAGGACATCAACCTGCTGGCGCTCAAGCTGCTGAAGCCGGGTGGACTGCTGTTCACGTTCTCCTGCTCCGGCGGCATCAACCGCGATCTCTTCCAGAAGATAGTCGCCGGCGCCGCGGCGGACGCCGGCGTCGATGCCCGCATCGTCCACCAGCTGGCCGCGAGCGCCGATCACCCGATCGCGACGGCCTTCCCCGAGGGCGAATACCTCAAGGGCTTCGTCGTTCAGGCCTGAGCGAAGCCGGACTGCTCGAAGGCGTAGGCCGCGCGATAGATCGTCGCCTCGTCGAAGTGACGGCCGATCAGCATCATGCCGATCGGCAGGCCGTCGGAATACCCGCAGGGCACGCTGATCGCAGGGTGATGGGAGACGTCGGTCGGACAGGTGTTGACGAGCATCTCGGTCGCGCGCCGGCACCACTCGGTGACGGAACAGTCCGCTGCCGGCAGCGGCTGCGCCTTCATCGGCGTCGTCGGCAGGAGCAGCAGGTCGTATCGCGCCAGCGCGGCGTCATAGCTGGCGCGCAGCTGCCGCGCGCGGTTGGCCGCCTTCGCGTAAAACGTATAGCCATAGCGTTCGGTGACGTAACGTCCGACCAGCGTGAAGAGCTTCACGTTCGGCGGCACTTCGTCGATGCGGCCCCGCCGCTCGTGCAGCCATTCCATCATGTCGACCGGGTAGTGGTCGGTGCGGCCGCTGCCGAAACCCTGCGTCGAGAGCACGGTCCTCGTGAGGCCGTCGATGCCGACGGGTGTCCAGATCGCAGCGCCCAGCGCGTGCATCGGCACCGAGACTTCCTCCACCGTCGCGCCGAGTCGTGAAAATTCCGCGGCGGCCGCCCGCACCCGCGTGTCGACGTCGGGCTCCGACACCGGCAGCCCGAAGCCCTCGCGCACGATGCCGATGCGCAAGCCGGCGACGCCGCCCTCGATGCCCTCGGTGTAGCGCACGGCAGCGGCCCCGCGCTGGCGCGGATCGTGATCGTCCTGGCCGGCGAGCACCTCGAGCAGCAGCGCGTTGTCGCGCACGGTCATCGTCATGGGTCCGACGTGGTCGATGAATCCCTCGATCGGCGCGATGCCCGTGTAAGGCACGAGGCCGTAGGTCGGTTTCATGCCGACCGTGCCCGAGAAGGACGACGGCATGCGGATCGAGCCGCCCTGGTCGGCGCCCAGCGCGAAATCCGCTTCGCCGGTCACCAGCACCACGGCGCTGCCGCTCGACGAGCCGCCTGCTGAATAGCCGCGCCGGTGCGGGTTGTGCACCGGACCCAGCGCGCCGGTGTGGCTGCCGCCGGACAGGCAGAAGTATTCGCAGTGCGTCTTGCCGACGACCTCCGCGCCGGCATCGAGCACGCGCGTGACGACGGTCGCATCGACCTGCGGCACGTAACCCTGCAGCAGTGACGCGCCATTCATCATAGGCAACCCGGCGATCATGATGCTGTCCTTGACGGCGACGCGCTTGCCGGCGAGCACGCCCCCGGCGGCACCCTTGATCGAAGTCTTCACGTACCAGGCGTTGTGCGGGTTGTCGCGCGGCGGCGGGAACTGCCAGGGACCGCGGGGATGGCGTGGCGGCGGCGTGTCATCCGGCAATTGACCCACCACGTCGTACGCGTCCAGCAGGCCCGCCATCATCGCGGTGTACTGCTCGATTTCCCCGGCGTCCATGCTGTAGCCGAGGCGTGCGGCGAGTTGCGCGACGTCGGCGGCATCGGGTTTCGGTATCGGCATGTCTGGCTCCAGTTCCATTCTTCCGGATGACGCGCGCTCGCGCGCCGCTGTCGTTCAAATGCCCGCCTGGCCGCGCAGCGCCCCCAGCAGTGCCTGCGCCAGGCGTTCCAGCGTGCGCTGTCGCGCGGCGTCGCTGAGATCCGGATCGGCGCCCAGCGCCGACCAGTCCGGATGGCGCGCGGCGCGCGCGAGGTATTTGCGGAGGCGTTCCTCGTCGGGCAGTGGTTTGGCGAGTTCCGTGCGCGCGGCCAGCGGGGTCATCGCGGCGTGGCCGCGACAGGAGAGATCCTGCACCAGCAGCACCGCCCGCCGCGCGATGAAGCGTGCCGCCGCCTCGTCCAGCTGTTCGTGGCGCTCGCCGCGCCAGCGTTCGCGTGCGTGCCGTCCGAGCCGGCTCGCGACGTCGAGCCCCGCGCCGAGCGCGCCGCCGATCAGCGTCGCGGCGCCGAGGGAGTGGAAGGCCGTCAGGGCATCGACGACCGCGCCCGCCGCGGCGCCCTTCGCCGCGGACGTGCCGAGACCGAGACCGAGTTCCTTCAGCAGGTCGGTGTCGAAGGGATCGAAGGTCCACACCGCACCGGCGAGCGGGAGATCGCAGCCAACGAAGTCCGCCTCGACGAAACGGAACAGGCCCAGCAGATCGCGGCTGAGTGCCTGTTCACGCGTGCGAACCTTCGCCACCAGCGCGCTGCGCCCGCGGCCGTCGAGCAGTTCACGCAGCGCCACGCAGTCGATCAGCGCGTCCGCGATGAGGCGCGCCGCCTGCTCGCGCTGCGTCTGCTGTTCGCGCTCGCGCGCGGCGACGAGCGCCGCGCAGTGGGCCTCGGCCGCCGGCAGCAGCAGCCCGACCTGCTGCCACAGCCGGCGCTCGTCCGCGGCGTCGAACACCACCGTGTCGAAGGTGGTCACGTTGTGGATGCCCGCGCCCTGCAGCGCGCTACGCCAGCGCGCCGGGTCGGCCACCGGACCCGCGATGAAGTTGAGCACGACGAGGCAGGGTTTTCCGGACGACGCGATGATCGCGAACTCATCCTGGTATTTGCCGAGTATCGGCTCGCGTGCGTCGACCACGTAGAGCGCGAGGTCGCTCGCAAGCAATTGCCGCAAGGCCTTCGCCTCCTGCGCGAAACCGCCGGTGGCCAGCGGCCCGTCGAGAAAGGCCGCAATGCGCGCGGCGCCGGTCGCGCGCGGCGACGGATCGGCGGCGTGCAGCGCGTCCAGCAGGCCCATCGAGTCCTCGAGGCCTGGCGTGTCAGCGAGTTCGAGTTCGAGGCCGCCGGGCAGGCCGAGCGTCGTGGCCTCCACGTGCCGCGTCGTGGCCGGGCGGCTCGAGACTTCACCGAACGCGCGGTCGCGCAGGAGTGTGCGGAGCAGCGAGGTCTTGCCGGCGTTGGTGTGGCCGATGACGGCGATGCGGACCGTTGGACTCATCCGGCTGCCCGCGCGTTGCTGCCGACGTTGCCCGCCGGAATCCCGGCCCTGCCCGCGAGCGAGCGCCAGTCCTCGAGCCGCGCGTCCCGTTCAGCGGGCGTCAGCGCGCCGGCCGCATCGACGGCGACCAGCAGGTAGACGGGCTGCCGCGACGCAGCGACGACGGCGCTGACGAACTGGCCCAGGCCGCGGTCGGGGGTCACGGCCAGCGGCGCCTGGATCACGATGGCCGGCCACGGCGGCGCCGCGCGCGCGAGCGCGTCGAGCACTCGCAGCTGGCCGGCGCGATCGACGATGGCGCCGAAGTCCCGCGCCCCGGGCGGCGCCGGCAACGATCGCTCCAGCGCAAGCCACGCCGCATCGGCGGGTGGCGCCAGCCCGGCAGGCACGGTCTGCAGCGGCCGTGGGCCGGGCGGGGCCTCGTCGCGATCGACGATGCGCGTCAGCGAAGCTGCCGGCTGGAGGATGTCGCGCAGACGCCAGTAGCCCGGACGGGCGAGGTCGATCGCGGGCCGGCGGGCGCTCCAGCGGACCAGCGCAAGGCACCAGCCCAACGCCGCCAGGCGTGGCAAGACCCCGAACACGCACAGGCTGCCGAGCACGAACCAGCCCCAGCGCGTGCGCAATGCGGAATCGGCCGGGGCGGCGTCGATACGGCTCGCGGCGATGTCAGCCGCATCGGGCACCGGAAAGCCGAGCATGGAGACCGGCTGCGCGAGCGCGTCGAGCGCGCGGCCCACGAAGTCGGCGCCAAGCAGCGTGCTGCCCCAGTAGAAATCGATCTGGCGCACGACCAGCAGCCACCAGCAGCTGATCATCGCGCCACACGCCAGCGCGAGCCAGAAGAGGTGCGACAGCGCGGCGACGCGCGCCCGTCCGTCGGTGGTATCCGCATGGAATTCGAACAGCGCGCGCTGGACGGCGCGCTCGACCTCCCCGCCGTGGGCCTGGCGCCGGGCGCCGAGCCCGTCGAGGCCGCGCGCCAGGGCCTGCCCGAACCAGGCGCCGACGGCGCCTCGCCCGCGCAGCGTCGCCGCAACCTGCAACAGCAGCCACGCGCAGAGGCTCAGCAGGTTCGGCAGGAGGAGCCCGCCCAGCATCGCGACCACGTTCGCGCGAGCCGGGAAGCCCTCGGGCATCAGCCGTGCCGCGGCCAGGCCGCCGAGCAGGCCCAGCGCGAAGGCGATGCGTCGCGCGTGGCGTTCGCGCCCCCGGTAGCGCGCCAGCGTGACGTCGATTCCCGTGCGGGCACACCACGCAAGGGCGCGCGCTTCGATGCGTCGCGGAAGGTCGGGCGCCGCGGCGATGGCCGCCGCCTCAAGCGCGGCATCGCGCATGGGCTCGCCCCGGGCCTCTTCATAGTGGCGCCAGGCCAGCGTCTGCAGATGGCGATCGAGGCTGGACAACAGGATGTCGGAACGCGGTGGATTGCGGCAGATGGTAGCACGCGGCATCGTCCAGCCCGGGCCGCCGGCGGTCGTCGCGCGCGCCCGAATGACGTCCGGATTGCGCCCGGTCATGCCGACGGGGCGCGAGCCCGGTGCACAATGCCGACATTGGACACAACATCATCGAGGGACTGAGATGACGAATGCACGACTCCTGGCCTTGGCACTGTGGGCACTGTTCACCGTCACCGCGTGCTCCGAGGACAGCGGCAAGCCTCCTGCCACCGGCGCCACCGCAGCGGTCGACGCCACTGCCCAGCCCGAGACCACTGCCCAGCCCGAGACCACTGCCCGGCCCGAGGCCGTCCCCGCCAGCCCGGCCGGCGCGGCATCGACCGCGGCCGCCGGCCCCGCGTACGACGTCAGTTGCCCGGCTGGCGCCAGCCAGGCCGAGAAATGCCAGGTCGGCAAGGAAACCTACATCGGCTGGCGCTCTTTCCATACGCACTGCTTCCAGTGCCACGGTGGCAGCGCGATGGGCAGCACCTTCGCGCCGAACCTGATGGAACGCCTCAATTCGCGCGTCGACTACGCACGCTTCCAGTACGTGCTGCACAACGGTTACACCGGCAAGGTCGGCGCGATGCCGAGCTTCGCGAAGAATTCAGCGGTGCTGAAGGACGCGGATGCGCTTTACAGCTATCTCCGCGCCCGCGCCGAAGGCGCGCTGCCTGCGGGCAGGCCCGTCAAGAAGCCCTGAGGCGCGAAGCCGCCGGCTGGCCGGGCTTGCGCCGCGCCCGGTTGACGCTATCCGCCAAGCCGCCTACCTTGCCGTGCTCGTGCCTGACGGCACGCGGCAGGGCGCGGCGCCGCCTGCATCTTTCCGGCACCCCGCCGGCCAACAGAAGAAATGCCAGTTCAGGAGGCTCAAATGAAGCTTATCGATTCCTTCGGCCCGAATCCGCGCGTGGTGCGCATGTTCCTCGCGGAAAAAGGCCTCAACCTGCCGACCGAGAGCATCGACCTGCTGGGCGGGGAAAATCGCCAGGAAGGCTATCTGAAGCGCAATCCGGGCGGACAGCTGCCGGCGCTCGAACTCGATGACGGCACGGTCGTCGCCGAAACCGCCGTGATCTGCGAGTACGTCGAGGAACAGCATCCCACGCCCGTGCTGATCGGCGCCACCGCCGAGGAGCGCGCCCTGTCCCGCACCTGGCAGCGTCGCGTGGAACTCAACATCACGGAGCACATGTACAACGGCTTCCGTTTCGCCGAAGGCTACGAACTGTTCAAGAATCGCCTGTACTGCGTGCCGGAAGCGGCGACCGGGCTGAAGGCCAAGGCGCAGGACTGGCTCGCGAAGCTCGACGGCCTGATTGCCGGTCGCGACTTCATCTGCGGCGACGCGCTGCGCTTCGCCGACATCACGCTGTACTGCTGCATGGACTTCGCGAAGGACGTGGGCCAGCCCATCAATGCCGAGCTGAAGAACATCAACGCGTGGTTCAAGCGCATGGATGCACGTCCCAGTGCCAAGGCGAGCCTGCATCCGGCGTGGGAACAGGTGAAGATGCGCGGCTGAGCGGCCGGGGCGATCGCAACCGAGAGGTTCCGCCCGTCATCCGCAGGGTTCGAAGGGGGGCTTTCAGCCCCCCTTTTCATTGGACGCCGAACACGGCACGCATCACGCCGCGGCCGGCATCGCCGACGCCGCCCGCCCGAAGGCGGCAAGTTCCGCGTCGAATGCCAGGACACAGTCCGGGACCAGCGGCGAACCCGCCGCGAGATCGGCTTCCAGCGTCGCGGCAACCGCCGCGAGCCCTGCGGCCCCCAGGTTGGCGCTGGCGCTGCGGATCGCGTGCGCCAGTTGCACCGCGGACGGGCGATCGCTGGCCACGACCGCGCTGCGCAGCGCGCTGATGCGGGCCGCCATCGTGCGCCGGAAGTCCTGCGCCAGGCTGTCGAGGCCGTCAGGCCCCAGGCACGCCCGCAACTCGTCGAGGCGCGACTGCGCGACCGCGCCCCCGCCGGCGTCCACCGCCAGCAAACGCTCCACCAGACTGCCCAGCGCGGCGAAATCGACCGGCTTCGGCAGATGCTCGATCATGCCTGCCGCGAAGCAGCGCGCGCGTTCGTCCGCCCCCGCGTGTGCGGTCATCGCGACCACCGGCGGGCAGTCGGGACCCAGTCTCGCCAGCAGCGCGCGGGTCGTCGAATATCCGTCCATGCCTGGCATCTGGCAGTCCATGAAAACGAGGTCGGGCCGACACCGCTCGACCGCCGCCAGCGCCTGTTCGCCACTCGTGGCGGTGCTTACCGTGAGGCCGAGCCGCCGCAGCATCGCAGCCGCCACCAGCAGGTTGACCTCCATGTCATCGACGACCAGCACCTGACCGCCGATCGGCGCTGCGGGCGGCGTGGATTGCACTGGCGCCAGCGGCGCGCGCGCGGACCCGTCGACGGCGGCGGGGGGTAGCTCGGCCTCGAACCAGAAGCGGCTCCCCTGCCCCGGGGCGGACTCGACACACAGTTCGCCGCCCATCAACGCTGCAATGCTGCGGCAGATCGCGAGACCGAGACCGGTGCCCCCGAAGCGGCGCGTGGTCGCCGCGTCGGCCTGGGTGAAGGGGTCGAAAATACAGGCCTGCAGTTCGGGCTCGATGCCGATACCGGTGTCGCGAACCTCGAAGCGCAGGCGTCCCGGCTCGCTGCCCGGCGTCACCCTGAGCGTCACCGTGCCGCGCGTCGTGAACTTGACCGCGTTGCCGAGCAGATTGGTCAGCACCTGGCGCAGGCGCACCGGGTCGCCGCTCACACGCTGTCTGCACACGGGGTCGAGCTGGAAGTCGAGCATGAGGTCCTTCGCGTCGGCGGCTGGCGCGACGACGGCGCGGGCATCGGCGATCACCTCGTCGGGGATGAACTCGATGCGTTCAAGTTCGAGCTTGCCGGCCTCGATCTTCGAGGTGTCGAGCAGGTCGTCGATGAGATCGAGCAAGGCGCGTCCCGAACGCAGCGCGAGCCCCACGTAGTCCGCATGAGGCGGCCCCAGCACGGGGGTATCCAGCATCTGCAGCATGCCGATGACGCCGTTGAGAGGGGTGCGCAGTTCGTGGCTGACGTTGGCGAGGAAGCGCGTCTTCGCGATGCTCGCCGCCTCGGCGCGCTTCCTGGCCAGCGACAGGTCTGCCTCGATGCGCTTGAAGTTCGTGATGTCGGTGCGCAGGCTGACGAGTCCGCCATCGGCGGTTGGCCGGTCACTGACCAGCAGCCAGCGCTCACCGAGCTTCTGTTCCCAGACACCGCGGTGGCGTCGGTGCTGTCCCAGCCGGAAGTCGACGAATTCCTCGACGCTCAGGCTGCCGCGCATCGCCGGCTGCCGTTCCCCGTAGTAGCGCAGGATCTCGTGGAAGGGCACGCCGGGCGTCACCAGCCGTGGCGGCAGCGCGTACATCGCGCGATAGCGCTCGTTGCAGAACACCAGCCGGTCGTCGGCATCGAAACAGACGATACCGGCATCCATCGCTTCGATGGCGTCGCGCAGCAGGCGGCGTGCGTGCATCGTCTCGGCTTCGGTGCAGCGGCGGTCGTGGATGTCGGAGATCGAGCCGACCATGCGCCGGGCGCGGCCGTCCTCGTCATGGATCGCCATGCCGCGCGCGACGAACCAGCGATAGCCGCCCGCGGCGACGCGGCACCGGAATTCGACGGAGGTCGCGTGCTGGTCGGCGCGCTGCGCACGGCGCATCACCTTCACGATGCCGACGCGGTCGTCCGGGTGCAGGTATTCGGTCCAGCCCGTGAGATCGGTCGGCAGTCCGCCCGGGGCATAACCCAGCAGTTCGTGGTAGCGCGGCGAGAAGTACAGTTCGTCGGTGACGAGATTCCAGTCCCACAGGCCGTCGTTCGTCGCCCGCACGGCGAGCTCGAGGAACTCCTGACGATCCCGCAGGGCGGCCTCGGTGCGCTTGATGCCGGTGACGTCCACCCGCAGGCAGACGGCGCCGCCCGAACTCGTGGGCCGTTCACGGCCCTGGACCCACATGTCCCCGAACCGCCATTCCCAGGGTCCCTCGGCGCGGTGGCGCGCGAGGCGCCGGGCGACGATTTCCGCCGTGCTCGCACCACCGCGGAATTCCGGATGCCGCGCATAGAAGGCGACCAGCATGTCCCCATAGCGCATGCCCGGCTGCGACACCTCGGTCGGGATGTCGAACATCGTGCGGTAACGCTGGTTGCACATGACGATTCGATCGTCACGGTCGAGTATCACCACCCCGCCGTCGATGCTTTCGATCGCGTCCTCCAGGTAGTGGCGGGCCTCCGCAAGTTCGCGCTGCTGGTCGTCGAGCGGCGTGACGTCGACCACGGCGCCGATATGGCCGAGAAAGCGGCCGGCATCGTCCCAGCGCGGCACGCCCCGATCGAGGACACGTCGATACTCGCCATCGTGGCGGCGCAGGCGATAGGTCGCCTCGAAGCGTTCGCACGCGGCGAGCGCCGCGCGCGAGGCGGCACGGCAGGCCGCGCGGTCGTCGGGATGCACGTTGTCGAGCCAGCCCTCGCCGCGTTCCGCGGCGAGATCGCGGCCGACGAAGGAAAGCCACTGATCGTTGAACCAGGTGGCGCTGCCGGTATGGTCCTCGCGCCAGGCCATCACCAGCGCTGCCTCCGAGAGCAGGCGGAAATGCGATTCGCTCGCGTGCAGCGCGCGCTCGGTGGCGCGCTGTCCGGTGAGATCGGTATGCACCCCCATGTAGCCGGTGACGACGCCCTGTTCGTCGCGCAGGGCGTCGACCTCGACGCGCGTGATGACGTCGCGGCCATCGCGCCTGCGGTACACCATCTCCGCGCTCACCGCGACACCGTCTTCCATCGCCGCGACAAGACGCTCGATGGCCGCAGGTTCGCTGCGGTCGCTGAGGAAGATTTCGCGCGAGCGGCGTCCCTTCAGTTCGTCGAGGCGATAGCCGAAGAGGCGCTCGAACGCCGGATTGACCCACTCGATGCGACGCTGCTCGTCGGTGATCGCGATCGCGCTGCTCGTGCGCCGGGCAATCTCGGCCAGGCGCTGGAGTTGCCGCTCCCCGGCAGCCGCACGGCGACGATCACGCGCGACGGCGCGCACCGAGTCTCGCCTGACGCGCAGCAGCATGCCGATTGCAACGCCCCCCAGCACAGCCAGCGCGGCCCACAGCAGGAGCAGCAAACGCGCCTGCCGGCGCTCCCGGTCTGCCTGTGCGGCGCTTGCCGGCAGCGCACGTTCGAGTGCGGACGCAAGTGTGCGCCGGGCGGCACGCATCCCCGTCGCGCGCAACCCGCCCGCGACGACGACGTCGGTGGCATCCACCACCTGCGCGAGCAGCGTGGCCACGGACTGTGGCAGGTCGGCGGCCGCCAGTAACGCCGGATGCGCTCGGCGCAGCCGCCGGAGCGCGTGCCCGCTGAATTCCAGCCGTCCCAGCGCACGGCCGGTGGCAAGGTTGTCGCCCTCGCCACCGCTGGCCGCCAGCTGTTCGAAACCCCGGGCGGCGGCGCCATGCACACGCAGCGCTTCATGCAGGGCTGCCGCCACCGCCGCGCGCTGCAGCCAGTGTTGCGCGAACACCGCGGTGCCGCCGGCGACGCACAGTATGATGAACAGGCACGCGAACGCCCGCCGGCGACCGCTGTCACGGGCGCCCGGGACGGTCCAATCGTGGTTCGGCAAGCGCACGCCCATGCGCGGCCTATCGGCGCGCGTGGGGAGCTGCTTGAGGGACCGGCGCCGCCGCGCGTGCGGACGGCGCCGGGCCTGTCCGCGCTGGGCTCAGTCGGCGGCGACAGGCGCCTGCTGCTGGGCCTGGAGCCCGATGAGGGACAGCACGCGCTCGTAATCGAGGGGTTTGGCCAGGCATATCTCGGCGCCGACGTCGAGTACGGCCGATTTCTCCGCCCCGTCGGCGTAGCCGGTCATCGCGATGACGCGGATGTGCCGGGTGGTCTTTTCGTTCTTGAGCTGCCGACAGACCTCGATACCGTTCATGCCCGGCATCATCAGGTCCAGCAGCACGACGTCGGGCGCGAAGCTCTCGACGCGGCGGCCGGCGGCAAAGCCGTCATACACCGCGACAGCCTGCGCACCACGACTCGTCAGGAACTCGACGAGGAAATCCGCGAACAGATGGTCGTCGTCGACGATCAGTACGCGCATCTCGCTGCTCTCGGGGATGCTGTCGCTGAGCCGCAGGCCGCGGTCGCGGGCGAAACGCTCTAGATCGCGACGCAGGAAGCGGCGATGCCCGCCGGCGGTGGCCTGCGCGCGCAGCAGCCCCTTGGCGGCCCAGGCTCGCAGGGTCACTGGTGCGACCATCAGCAGCGCCGCCGCCTCGGTCGGTGTCAGATAGGGTTTCTCCAGGTCAGAATCTTCGCTGCTCACGACTCGCCCTCCCCCGGTCATTTGTCCCGGGTCCAATTTAGTAAAAGCGCCACCATCGCTTCAAGCGATGGCGGCATCTGTTTTCAACTTTTCATTCAGTGGGCGCCGAGGACCCCGCTTTCCCGGAGTTCCCGGCAGGCCTCCTCGCCAAATCCCAGTTCATCCCGCAGCACGGCCGGACCATGCTCGCCAAGCCCGGGGACCGCCGGCCGCACCGCGGCCGTCGTGGCCGAGAACAGGAACGGCGAATCGGGGACGATCAGCGGGCCGGCGGCATCGACGACCCGGGTCAGCATTTCACGGTGCGCGAGTTGCGGATCGTCGAGGGCGGCGGCCAGATCCCGGTACGGCGAAACCGGGACGCCCGCCGCCTCCAGGCGCGCGACCGTCTCCGCCGTCGACAGGCTGGCGCACCACTCACCAATCATCGCCATCAGGACCGCATAGTGGCCGAGGCGGGCCGTCGTCGTCGCGAAACGGGGATCGGCTTTCAGCGACGGCCGTTCGAGCGCGTCCGCGAGCTGTTCGAACTGGCGCTGCGTCAGCAACACCACCAGCACGTGGCCATCCCGGGTCGGGAGCGGCCCGTAGCGGCGATCGCGCCCCTCCGGGTACTGCATCTGCTGGAAATCCTTCTGCATGCTCGCCAGCAGCGTGTCGTACATGGAGATATCGATGTACTGGCCGACGCCCTTCGCCAGGCGGTGGTAGAGCGCCGCCATGATTGCGCCGAAGGCCTGGACGGCCGCCATGTTGTCAGCCACGGGCAGGCCCATGTTCAGTGGCTGGCGCGCCTCGTTCTGGTAGCCGAGCGTCACCGCGTCGTAACCGCTCCAGGCGTGGACGATGGGCGCGAACGCGGGCTTGTGCGCATGCGGCCCGGTCTGGCCGAAGCCGGAAATCGAACACATCACGAGATCCGGGCGCAGCGCGGCCAGCACCGGATAGTCGAGGCCGAAACGCGCCATCACCCCGGGACTGAAGTTCTCGACGACGACATCGTAGTGCGGGACCAGGCGCTTGATCAGCGCGATTGCGGCCGGCTGCTTGAGATCCAGCGCGAGCGAGCGTTTGCCGGCATTGAGCTGGCTGAACAGCGCGCTCGCGCCATCCCGGAACGGCGGCGTGTGGCGCATCAGGTCGCCTTCGCGCGGCTCAATCTTCAGCACGTCTGCGCCGAGGTCGGCCATGAGGCGCGTGCAGTACGGTCCCGCCACGACGGCGGTGAAGTCGAGTACCCGTACGCCTTCCAGGATGCGGGGGCGATCCGCCGAGCGCAGCGATGTCAAAAGCAAAATTCCATTTTTTTTGCTGAATCTTACCCGCTGACGGGCGGTGCTGTCCGCATCGCTGAGCAAGGCCGGACGCGCCGAAACACAGGAAAAACCGGCCTTTCGCCCACGAAGAGTGCAGACCTGCGTCGTCCGCACATGCTCAGTGCGCCGCGGCGGCCAACGGCTCGAGCCGCACCTGCGCACCGCCCGCGGACGGCGCCAGCTTCAGGCGCAGATCGTGGAAGGCGGCCACCGTCGGCCGGTGCGCGATGCTCACGAGCGTCGTCCCGGGCAGGCGTTCGCGCAGCAGACCGTACATCCGCTGTTCCATGTCCTCGTCCAGCGCGGAGGTCGCTTCGTCGAGGAAGAGCCAATCCGGGCGGTTCAACAGCACGCGCGCGAAGGCGAGCCGCTGCTGTTCGCCCGGCGACAGCCGCTGGCTCCAGCGATGCGCGTCGTCCAGCTGGGCGACCAGGTGCTCGAGGCCGCAGGTCGACAGTGCTTCGGCGATCTGTGCGTCGCTGAAGCCGGCCTCGCCGGCCGGATAGGCGACCACCGCGCGCAGCGTGCCGAGCGGCAGGTAGGGTCGTTGCGGCAGGAACATCGCCCGACTGCCGGCCGGCATCTCCACCTGCCCCTCGCCGAAGGGCCAGATGCC
This sequence comes from Hydrogenophaga intermedia, assembly GCA_943370145.1. Lineage (GTDB taxonomy): Bacteria > Pseudomonadota > Gammaproteobacteria. The sequence continues at coordinate 28,592 of CALRPY020000043.1, forward strand.
CGCGAGCGCGCGGAACAGCGTGGACTTGCCGACACCCGACGGGCCGGTCACGAGCACGTGGGAACCGGCCGGCAGGCGCGTGGCGACGCCATCGAGCAGCGTGCGGCCGTTCGGCAGGCGGACGTCAAGCCCAGTCGCCACGAGTTCGCGCTGCCCGGCGTGGCCGATGTGAATCCGGTCCTCCACGCCCGCCGCCTGCTGGATCGCCTCGTGGAAGCTGGTGAGACGATCGACCGTCGCCTTCCAGGTCGCCAGCGACGCATAGGCCGACACGAACCAGCTCAGCGCATCCTGCACGCGGCCGAACGCGGACGCCGTCTGCATGAGGCCGCCCAGCTGCAGGCCGCCGTTGAAGAAACGGGGCGCGGCGACGACGAACGGGAAGATGATGGCGAGCTGGTCGTACACGTAGGTGAACCAGTTCAGCCGCTTGCCGCAGGTCATCAGGCCGCGGAAATTCGCCACCACGTGGTGGAAACGTTCATTGAGCCCGCGGCGTTCGTCGTCCTCGCCGCGATAGAACGCGACGCCCTCGGCATTTTCGCGCAGGCGCACGAGACCGTAGCGGAAGTCCGCCTCGAAGCGCTGCTGGTTGTAGTTCAGCCCGATCAGGGGCCGCCCCAGCAGGTGCGCGAGCCAGGTGCCCGCGAAGGCATATACCAGCGCGACCCAAACCATGTAGCCGGGTATCGACACCTCGGAACCGCCCACGGTCAGCGCGAAGGCGCCGGACAGCCCCCACAGGATGGTCACGAAGGAAAACAGCGTCACCACCGACTTCATCAGGTCCAGCGCCAGCCCGAGGGTCATCGCGGTGAAGTTGTTGACGTCCTCCTGGATACGCTGGTCCGGGTTGTCGGTGCCCAGGCTCGTCAGTTCGAGCCGGTAGTAGTTGCGGTTGGCCAGCCAGTCGCTCATGAATGCGTCGGTGAGCCAGCGCCGCCAGCGGATCTGCAGCATCTGCCGCAGGTAGGTCTGGTACACGGCGACCGCGATGTAGCTGAACGCCAGCACGGCGAATTTCTGCAGCTGGGCCTGGAACTGCGCGTAGTCCTTGTTCTGCAGCGAGTTGTAGAACGCGTTGTTCCACTCGTTGAGCAGCACGAGGAGATAGACGAGCCCGAGGTTCATGCCGATGACGACCAGCAGCAGGGTCCAGGCGCTGCCCTTCTCCTCCGACTGCCAGTAGGGTTTGACCAGGGCCCAGATCTTGCCCGGCACGGTCGTGGAAGAAATCGTCAAGCGCTGCTGGTCGCTCATGGACACTGCTTTCCGGACTGCGAGAAGGTGGAAGAAGAGCGTCTGGCATCATAGCCGAAAGCCCGGCCTCGACGGGGCGCGAACCGCCGGCTCCGGTCGGGCGTTCCGCGTCGGCCCGGCAGGCATCGAGCGCCTGCGTCACCCGCCATCATGAAGGAAGCCCTCCGGCCGACGCGGGGGGACACCGCGGGAAAAGGTGTCGGATTTGAAATCCGACACCTTTTCCCGCGGCTTTTCCGGTGCCGGACAAGGACTTTCACAGCTAGCTGCACGCTAGAATCAAAGCGCAACCCGGGCGCCCTGTTCGTGGCCCTGTCGAGGAGATTCCGCATGCTGTTCGACCATCGCTTTCGACTGACCGAAGTCGACACCGGCACGGCCAGACTGACGCTGCGCCACGGTGGCGAGGGGCCGCCCCTGTTGCTGCTGCACGGTTTTCCCCAGACGCACGCGATGTGGCACCTGGTGGCGCCGGCGCTTGCGCGGCACTTCCATCTCGTGATGCCGGACCTGCGCGGCTACGGCGACAGCACGAAGCCCGCGAGCACACCGGACCACCTGCCGCATTCGAAGCGCGCGATGGCCGGGGACATGGCCGCGCTGATGAGCGCGCTCGGCCACGAACATTTCGCGGTCGCCGGCCACGATCGCGGGGCCCGGGTCGCGCACCGGATGGCGCTGGACTTTGCGCCGCGCATCACGCGCGCGTGCCTGATGGACATCGTGCCGACGCGGCACCTGTTCACGCATACGGATCAGGTCTTCGCGACCGCCTACTATCACTGGTTCTTCCTGATCCAGCCGGATGGACTGCCGGAACGCATGATAGGCAGCGATCCCGGCTGGTACATGCGCGAGTGCATCCGCCGCTGGGCCGCCCCGGGCGCGGTCTTCGACCCCGAGGCGCTCGCCGAATACGAGCGCTGCTATCGCCGGCCGGAAAATGTGCACGCGGCCTGCGAGGACTACCGCGCGGGCGCGAGCATCGATCTCGAGCACGACGCGGCAAGCGGCGGGCAACGCATCGAATGCCCGCTGCTCGTGCTGTGGGGCAGCCGCGGTTTCGTGCACCGCCACTACGCGGTGCTGGACGTCTGGCGCCAGTACGCGAACGACCTGCGTGGCCGCGCACTGGACTGCGGCCACTTCCTGCCGGAGGAAAGACCTGACGACGTGACCGCGGAGTTGCTCGCGTTCTTTGCCTGACCCCGGCCAGGCCGCCCGCAGCCGGCGTCAGGCGACAGCGTCGAGTTCGGCAAAGAGTTCGCGCGCGACGCGGAAAGCGTCCACCGCCGCTGGCATGCCGCAGTACACGCCCGCGTGCAGCAGGCACTCACGGAGCTTGTCGCGGGAGACACCGTTGTTGAGCGCGCCACGCAGGTGGAGCTTCAGTTCGTGCGGCCGGTTCAGCGCGACCAGCATCACCACCGTCAGCATGCTGCGCTCGGCCAGTTCCAGTCCCGGGCGCTGCCACACGGTGCCCCACGCGAAGCCGGTCACGACGTCCTGCAGCGGCCGGCTGAAGTCATCGGCGCCGGCCAGCGCGCGTTCCACGTAGTCGGTGCCCAGCACCTGCTTGCGGGTTGCGAGCCCGCGTTCGAAAGCATCCTGTTCCATGGGGTCCTCCATCAGGGTCGTCTGCTCGGGGGATAGCGATCAGGGGGGGCGAAGGCCTGCCGGTTCTGACAATGGCGGAGAAAAGGTGTCAGATTTCGAGTCTGACACCTTTTCTCCGCTCCACATGCATCACCCACCATCATGCCGGTTTCAGGGAACCGGCCAGAAGGCCTGCTGCGCGGGATGCGCCGCGAGGCGGAACGCCGCGATGGCCTTGCGCGCCTCAGCGCCGCGCAGCCAGGCAATCGCCTCGGCCGCAAGCCGCGCGCCCGGCGCAGCGCTGACCGTCGCCGCGCTGAGCGGGCGCAGCAGTGCGGGTTCGGGCCACACGACGGGACGCATCGACTGTCCAGACATCGCAAAGGGGTGCAGGCCCCACCACGTATACCAGCCATTCTTCGTCGCCAGCAGCACGGCGCCGAGGCCCACCGCCTGACGATCGCGCCGCTGGCACGCCAGTTCACCGGCGAGTTCGCGTGTCACGCGCACCAGGCCATCGAGATCGTTCTCGAGCATGCAGGCGCCCCGCGCGCGGATGCGCGCCATCGCGTCCGCGGCGCTCGGCGCGCCGATGACGCCGGCCGGATCGTTCATCGGCGCGAGCAAGGCAATCGGATTGGCGAAGACTTCGACGCTGCCCGCGATGACGCCGTCCTCGAGCAGACGCTGCCGGCCCGGGAAGCGGGTGTGCATGATCACGAGATCCGCCTTCCCCTCGCGCGCCGCGCGGGCGACTTCGCGGCCGTGCACGGGCGTCACCTCGAGCGTGGCGCCGCGGGCGGCGACGAAAGCCTCGAGGATGCGTTCGAGGAAGCGCTCCTGGTTGACGATCGGCACGACGTGGGCCCGCAGCACGGCCGGCTCGGCGGACGCGCCACCGGCGATCACGCAACACAGCAGCGACACCGCTCGCAGCCAGCCCTTCATGCGGCAGCCTCGCGCTTCCTGCGGGGCACGGGCGCGAGCTTGGCGAGCGTCGGGATCTGCTTGAGTTCCACCAGGCGCCCCGACCCGCGCGTGTCGCAGCCGGGCGTGGCCGCCAGCGCGCGCTTGAAGGCGGTCGAGCCCAGCAGGCGCTGGAGCAGCGCACAGGGCTTGCGATGGATGTCCTCCCGCGGCACCGCGAGCAGGTATTTCTCGTGCACCTCGCGGTGGAACTGCAGGCCGAAGCGCTCCGCCGCCGCGCGGGCGCCGAACGCGACGTCGGCCTCGCCCGCCGCGACCATCGCGGCCACCGCGAGGTGCGTGTACTCCTCGTTGTGGTAGCCGGGAATGCCCGATGGCTTGAGCCCGGCGTCCGCCAGCAGCAGATCGAACACCAGGCGGCTGCCGGCGCCGGACTGCCGGTTCACGAAGCGCAGCCGGCGCTTGGCGATGTCCCGCAGGCCACCGAAGGCCGCGCCCGGTTTGGTGATGAAGCCCAGTTCGCGCGTCTCGACCAGCAACAACACGTCACGCTTCGCATCGAGACGCGGCTGGAAGCGACGCCACAGGCGCGTGCCGAGGTTGCCCTCCGGCAGGTGGAAACCCGCCACGCGACAGGCGCCGCTCGCATAGCGCTCGAGGCTCTGCTCGCTGCCGAGCAACTGCAGGTCGACCTCGACCTGCTCCTTGCGCAGCAACTCGGCCAGCGTCGTGACGCCGAGGCCGTGGCTCGCGACGATGGTGACCTCCCCCTCGTCCTGCGCCCGCGTGAGGGCCTCGAGGCTGCGCAGCGCAAATGCGGACGCGTCCTCGAGCGCCGCGTGGGCGCGCTCGTTGGTCTTGTGCCAGGTATCGCGCAGGGTTTCGCCTGCGCTCGTCAGCACGGCACCGCGGCCGCGCACCAGCGCCACCAGCGTGTGCCCGAAGTATTGTTCCCAGTACTTGATAACCCCCCAGGCGTGCCGGTAGGACAGCTTCGCCGCGCGCGCCGCGTAGCGCAGGTTGCCGCCGTTCGCGATGCCGTCGAGCAGTGCGATGAGCTCCGGGTTGAAGGCTTCGCGCTGCTTGCCAACGAGCGTCCAGGCGAGATGCAGTTCTATATTCATCGATTCACTCCGCACTGATGGCCGGCACGTTCGCGACAGCGGCGCGCCAAGATACATGCGAAAGATTGCATATTTCAAACACTCCCTTTCCAGCCCAAACGGCTTCCATATCGCGCCCGTCGTGGCAGAATTCTCGCACAAGAAAACATGATGGCAGTCACGCTTCCACGCGCGCATCCCGGAGAACAACGGCAATGAACAACAATTCCCGCATCAAGAATGGCCGGCATCTTCTGCTGGCGCTCGCGCTCGGCGCCGCGGCGGCGAGCGCGCACGGCGCCCCGGTTACCGTCAAGTATCTGTTCGATAATGCAACGAACACCTCTTACGCGAACCCCGGGCTCGACACATCGCTGGCCGTCGATCCAGCGTTGCTCAATTTCTCCGCCTGGTCTGATGGCGACGGCACGCTGATCCAGTCGACGCCCACCGCGGCGCTCGACGGATTGCTGGGCCAGAACAGCACCGGCCGCGCTGTCGCCGCGCGCAGCTGGCATGACGGCAACTCGTTCAATTTCTCCTTCGAGGTCGCCGCGGGCTCGAAGCTCAGCATCAGCCGGATCGATTTCTGGGAGCAGGGGTCCAGTGGCGGCCAGGGCCTGGGGCCGACAAGTTGGACGATGTCGATCAATGGACAGCAGGTCGGCAGCGGCAGCGCGTTCCGTGGCAATCCGGGCAATTCCCACGTTTTGGATTCAGGCCTCCCGACCGGGCTCGATGGCGTCGTGGCATTCAGCATCTTCGCGACGGGCGCCGCGAGCAGTGCGACGCCGCCAGCCAACAACGCGGCGAATGCGTCCTGGCGCATCGACAACTTCACGATCACCGGCGACGTGTCCCCTGTCCCCGTGCCCGGCGCCGTGTGGCTGATGGGCAGCGCGCTCGTGGCACTGGCCGCACGGCGTCGACGCCTCGGCTGAGGGCCGGCCCTTCGCTTCAGAAGCCGCGCGGCGCGCCTGCCGGGGCGCCGCGCAGCAGTCGACCGACACCGCCGTGTGACATTGGCACGGCTACGGTAGCCCGGTAACGGCAACGCGACCGGGCGCAACGAGCTCAGCCATGCGCCTGAACAGTCGACGACCGGGCATCCGGGGCCGCCATTCGCGCGGCATATTCGGCGTGACCCTTGCGCTCATGGCCGGACGGACCCACGCCGCCGACGCGCCCTACTCGCTCGGCGAAGTCGTCGTCAACGCGCACAAGCCGGTCGTCGAGCAGGCGGGCACGGTGCGCGAGGTCGACCGCGAGCAAATCGAAGCCTCCGCCGCGCGCTCGCTGGACGAGGCCATCGACCTGCTGCCCGGCGTCAACGTGCGCGTCGGCGGCCAGGGCGTGCCGCGCGTCGACGTGCGCGGATTCCGCACGCGACACGTGAAACTCCTGCTCAATGGCATCCCGTTCAACAGCGCCGCCGACGGCCAGTTCGACCCGACCATCATCCCCACGGAGTGGATCTCGAAGATCAAGCTGAGCTCCGGCGCCAGTTCCCAACTCTACGGTGACGGCGCGCTGGGCGGCGTGATCAACATCGTGACCCGGCGGGGCGACGGCCCCATGGCTGCCGACTTCAGCGCCGAGGCGGGTGAACTCGACGCGCGGCGCTACAACGGCAGCTTTGCCTGGGGCAACGACGACGCGGACGTCTTCGTCACGCTCGGCCACCGGGAGCGCGACAGCTTTGCGCTCGCCGGGGATTTCACGCCGGCGCCCTTCGAGGACGGTGACAAGCGCCTGAACGGCGGGCTGCTGCGCGACAGCGCCTACGCGAGCGCGAGCTGGCGGCCGCGGGAGGCCTGGGAGTTCGGGCTGTCGCTGCAGTACGTCGACGGCGAGCGCGGCATGCCGACCGGCATCTTCGACAACACGCTCGACAGCTTCGCCCAGCGGCCGCGCTTCGACCGCATCGAGGACGAGCGCAGCTATTACGTGCAGGCGAACGCGCTCTACGAACCGAGCGAGCGCTGGCGCAACAATGCCTGGGTCTATACCAGCGCCGGCGTCAGCGAACTGTCGCGCTACGAGGACGAGCGCTTCCTGCCGGTGACCGACCCGAGCGTGCGCAACAGTTTCGAGGACGAGGCGCGGACCCGTACCACGGGCTTTCACAACCAGCTCGAATACTCGCATCGCTGGGACGGCACGCTGGCCTTCATGGTCGACGGACGCCAGGAACGACTGGTCGGCGAGTGCGTGATCCAGGACGTGCCGCTGGTCATCCCCGCGCCGCCGACACCGCCGCCCCCGCCGCCGGCGGCGCCCCCGACCACGCTGGTCCTCGACTACAACTACACGACGACCAACGACGCCGGCATCACGACCGCGGCCGGCACCAATGCGCCGATTGCGCGCCTGACCGCGAGCAACCGCGCGGGCGGTGGCGTCGACTTCTCGATCACCAATCTCGCGGGCAACAACTACGGTGCGGGGAGCTTCCTGCAGAGCGTGTTCATCTCGCCCGTCGCGGGCTTCGACCCGACCGTCCTGTCGTTCACCCAGGCGGCAGGCAGTCAGGCCGACATCGGCAACGTTCGCTTCTTTTCGACCCTGGAAAACGCCGATGGCTATCTCTATCCGATCCAGGTCAATTTCCGGCGACCCGGCCAGGGCGACGCCTTCCTGCAGGGGGATACGGCCAGCTGGCTGTTCAGCAAAGGCACGGTGACCGACTTCTTCGGCGCACCGGTCAGCGAGGCTGGCGCCGTCGGGCCGAGCATGTTCTCGACCATCCGTCTGCGCGGCACGGACGCGAACGGCTTCTGGGGAGCATCGCCCATCGACAACACGGGCGGCGGCGCATTGAACCGCGTCTTCGTCGGCGCGCCGGCCACGCTTGACCCGAATGCGCCGCCGCCGACGCCACTCGTGCCCGCCCCGGACATCAGCGGCCAGCTGTTGCAGGATCGCGTCTGTGGCGGCGGCGCCGGCGGTGGCGACGGCTCGGGTGGCGGTGAAGGCGACGGCACGGGCGGCAATCGCGTCGAACGACTTGCGGGCTTCGCCTTCGGCAAGCGGCTGATCGAGCAGGACCGCGCTGTCGAAGTACTGAATTCGGCGACGGAACTGTCCTTCCACCCGTGGCCCGCGCTCGGCGTGGTCGCCGGTGTCGGCTATCACTGGCTGCGGGGTGACAACGAGGCGGTCAACGGCGACTACGGTTACAACGTCGGCGCCACCTTGCGCGTACGGGAGGGCCTGCGCCTGAAGGCGACGCACGCGCGCAAGGTACGGCCGCCGTCCATCGCGCAACTGCACGACCCGGTATCCGGCAACGCCGGGCTGGGTTTCGAAATCGCCGAACTCTACGAAGCGGGCGCGCGCCAGGCCCTTGGTCTGGCGTCGAGCGTCGACGTGACGTTCTTCACGCAGGACGTCTCCGGCCTCATCCAGCGCAATCTCGTGAGCGGTCTGTTCGAGAATGTCGCATCCACCGACATCAAGGGCGTGGAATTCACCGCGACGACCGCCGCGATTCCGCGACTGCGGCTGGACCTCAGCTACACCCACCTGACGAGCCGCGACGAATCGCCCGGCACGCAGCGCAAGCAGCAACAGTACACGCCGGGCAATACCGTGAGCCTCAGCGGCGTCTACCGCCTGCGCGAGGACCTGCGGCTGTATACCTCGCTGCTGCGCGTCAGCGAGCAGTTCTACTATTCGCGCACGACGCCCCTCGCGCGGCGGGAACTCGACGCCTACACCCTCCTCGACGCGAACCTGCACTACGACCTGCCGGGCAAGCGGGTCGCCCTCTATATCGGCGCCGACAACCTGTTCGATGCGAACTACGAGGAATCCTACGGCCTGCCGCAGCAGGGCCGCCTCATCTACGGCGGGATCAAGCTGTCACTGCGCTGAGCGCGCTGGAATCGGCGCTACTGCTGGAAGTAGCCACCGAACAACTGTGTCCCGCGCTGCGTTCAGACGGCCTCTGCAGGGTCCAGAGCCGCGAAAAGGTGTCAGATTTCAAATCTGACACCTTTCCTTTCTGAGGCACGCGGGCGCGGGTCTTCGCCGCTCCCGTCGCGGGCTGTCTCTTGGTCACATTTGGACGCGGGTACCGGGGTGCAGACCTTGATGGGCCACCGAACACAGAGAACACCGAGGGGGGAGGGAAAAGCTGGATTGAAAACGGCCTTGCCAGGGGTTCCAATGCTGTGCCGTCACAGATAGC
>CALRPY020000044.1:0-36885 GCA_943370145.1 Hydrogenophaga intermedia
CATCAGCGCGCGACCATTGGCGTAGGACTCGATGCCCTCCTGCGGGAAGGCGACGATCTGCAGGTCGATCAGGTGGCGGGTTTCCTCGCGCACTTCGAGCATGGCCTTCAGCGCGGCGAGGCGGGCGGTCGCCGTCGCGAGGACGGGATGGGCCACGTCCGCCTCCGCGAGGGCGGCGGCCAGACGCTCGACGGCGGCGCGCTCGTCCGCGGCCGACGGCGCCGGTGCCGGCGTCGAATCCATCAGCGCCCCCAGCGCGAGACGCATGCCGTCGATGATCTCGAGCTTCTCCGCCTGATCGGCGGCGACATAGCTCGACAGCGTGACCGCCTTGTCGACCACCGGAAGTTGCGCGATGCGGGCGGCAGCCGCGTCGGCGGCCGCCAGGGAATCGGCTAGCACGTGAATCGTGTACGGCGATGCGTCTGGCGCCGCTGCGAGATCCTTGAAGGCGAGCACGGCCGGGCTCGCGGGATCTTTCAGGTTCAACGGGTTCAAATCGAAGCGCGCACGGGGCAGGAGCGCGAGGCTCGCCACCGCGAGCAACAGGGACACGAGGAGAATCGATCGCGCATGACGCTCGACGAAGCCCGGCGCGTGCACGGCTGGCGTTGGCACCGCCGCGCGTCGCACGGGCTGCGGCAGGTAGCGCAGCAAGGCGGGCAGCAGGGTCAGGTTCGCAACCAGGGCTATCGCCATGCTCCAGCTCGAGATGATCCCCAGTTGTGCCAGGCCCTTGTAACTGGTCGGCACGAAGGCGAAGAAACTGATGGCGGCGCCTGCCGCGGCCAGGATCAACGCGCCACCGGCGCCGTGAGCCGTCGCGGCCAGGGCGGATGCCGCCGTCGTGCCGATTGCGGATTCCTCGTGGTAGCGCAGCACGAACTGGATGCCGAAATCGACGCCCATGCCGATGAACAGCACCGCGAAACAGACCGAAATCAGATTCAGGCTGCCGACGAACATGGCGGCGAAGGCGGCGGTGAGGATCAATCCGCAGGCGAGTGTCACGAGCACCGCGAACACGAGGCTGGCGGACCGTAGTCCCCACACCAGCACCAGTCCAACGCAGATGAAGGAAAGGGCCGTCGTGAGCTTTGCATCGTCGGCGACGGTCACGAGTTCCTCGCCGTTCATGGCCTCCGACCCGGTGATGCGCAGCGCCACGCCGGGCAGGCGCGGCTGGAGTTCGGCGACCAGCGCGCGCAGCGCGTCGATGGCGGGTTCGGCGGGCTGGAAGCTGGTACTGGCGAGTGCCGGATCGATCAGGATGAAGGACCGGGCCGGGCCGGCCGTCGCCGTACGCGGAAAGAGTTCGTCGCGCCAGCGGGTTGGCTCGGCGCTGCCGCTGGCATGCCGTTCGAGGGCCGCCGAGACGCGGTCGAAAAGTTGCGCAAGACTGGCCTGCGCATCGTCGTCGGCGGCCTCCGCAAGGCCGCTTTCCATCGTCTTGAACAGACCGCGCAGGCTCGGATCCTGCGCCAGCGTACCCAGCATGGGCGCCGCGTCGGCCAGTCGCTCGTCGAGGGCCCACAGTTCATCGACGCTCAGGTACAGCAGACCCTGTCGCGCAAAGAATTCGCCCCCCCCGGGCTGTGACAGCGCCCGTGCGATGTCGGGGCGCTGGCGCAGCACGGCCGCGATCTGGTCGGCCGCATCCTCGGCCTCACCGGCATGCGCCGACTCGGCAAACAGCACCACGTCGCCGGGCAGCTGCGGGAAGGCTTCGTCGAAAGCAAGATTCGCCTGTCGGTGCGGCAGGCGCTTGTCGATCATCTCTTCGGTATCGGTGTCGATCGAGATGTGACTGGCCGTGTAGCGCAGCGCCAGTACCGTCAGGGCCAGGCTGACGAGGATGACGAACCACGCATGCTTCGCTGAAAAGGACACAAGGGCGGCCGCCGCCGAACGCGGAAGCTGTTTCAGGTTTGCGGGCATCGGGGATCCGGCGGTTTGGAGGGCTGTTCAGGCGCCCGCCAGCATACGCAAACGGGCAGCGGGCTGTACATGGTAGGGATTCCGCCGCGCGCAGGAAGGCACGGGCGAGCCGACGGGCCGGGACCCTGCGGCTGAGCCATCCTGGGCCGGCGTCGACGGGCCAGCTGGCTTCAGATCACGCCGTCACGCGCCAGTGCGTCGAGTTCGGCTTCCGTATAGCCGAGTTCCTGGCCAATCGCGCGTGAGTGTTCGCCAAGCGCGGGCACGCTGAAGCGCAGTTGCGCAGGCTCGCGACTGAACTTGATCGCCGTCCCGATATGCGGCAAACCGTCCGCATCGTGCAGCAGCATGCCGCGCTCGGCGGTGTTGGGGTCCTCGTAGCTGTCGAGCAGCGTGCGCAGCGGCGCGTAGCAGACGTCGATGTCCGCCAGCCAGGACAGGGCTTCGGCCTGCGTGCGCGCGGCGAAGAATTCCGACAGGAAATCCTTCACCGGCTGCTGTCCGGATCCGGGCGGCAGATCGCAGAGCGGAATCAGATCAGGCCGGCCGGCCTTGTTCAGGAAGTTCGCGCAGAAGTGGTGTTCCATGCCAGCGAGGACCATCCACAGGTTGTCGCGCGTCCGGTAGATGTTATAAAAAGCGCCGCCACCCCAGTTGCGCTCCTGCTTGACGTCGTGCGCGCGGTGCTCGGCGAACACCGGCCCCGTGTAGTTCGGCGTCCACGCCAGCAGGCTGTCGTGCATCGCGATGTCGAGATAATCGCCCTGCCCCGTGCTGCGCTGTTTCAGCAGCGCCATCAGCACGCCGGACAGCGCGAACAGCGAGCTCGTGATGTCGGCGGCCGGCAGACCGGGATTGGTTGGCGCGCCATCGCGGCCGCGGTTGAAGGCGAGCACGCCCGCCATCGCCTGGACGGCCATGTCGTGCGCGGGCTTGTCACGATAGCGTCCCGACTGGCCGAAGGCCGAAATCGAACAGTAGATGATCTGCGGCGCCTGCGCGCGCACGGTTTCATAATCGAGGCCCAACCGCTGCATCACGCCCGGGCGAAAGCCTTCGACGAGCACGTCGGCGCGCGCGAGGAGCCTGAACAGCAAAGCCTTGCCGCGGGGATCCTTCAGATTGAGCCGAATACTGCGTTTGCCGCGATGCGTGTTGCGGAACCAGACGCTGTGTTCACCCATCCGCAAGCCGTAGTCGCGGCTGGGTTCGCCCGTCGGGGGCTCGACGCGAATCACGTCGGCACCGTGATCGGCCATCATCAGCGTGAAATGGGGTCCGGGCAGGAACATCGACAAATCGATGACGGTGACGCCGTCAAGCTTCATGCGCTAAACCTCTGGATACGTGGAATGGAAGCCCGGCCGGGTCGTCGCGCCTACCAGCGCTCCCACAGCATCGGCAGGTCGAGCGTCGGCATGCTTGCGATACCCGGCGCCGGCGCCCAGGTTTCCGGGGCGTGGAAATCGGAGCCCACGCTGCCGGCCAGGCCGAAACGCGCGCCGGCGCGTGCCAGTTCGTCGATGGTCGACGGCGGTTGTCGCCCGCACAGCACCTCCAGGGCGGCCCCGCCGCAGGCGGCAAAGTCACAGAGCAGTTCGCGCAGGCGCGTATGCGTGAACTGGTATTTCGCCGGATGGGCCAACACGGCCGCGCCGCCGTCCGCCGTGATCCACTCGACGGCGTCTCCCAGGCTCGCCCATTCGGCGGCGACGCCGCCCATCTGGTGGTCGCCGAGCCAACGGTGGAAGGCGTCGTCCGCGCTGCGGGCGATTCCAGATTCGACGAGGAAACGCGCGAAGTGCGGCCGCCCGATGCTGGCCTTGCCCGCAATCGCCAGCGCCCCTTCGAAGGCGCCTTCGATGCCGCGTCGGCGTAAACGGTCCCCTATCGCCCGTGCCCGCTCCTCCCGCCGCGATCGCTGCAGCGCGATGCCGCGCGCCAGCGCAGGCGCCTCTTCGCTGAACCCGTAGCCGAGCACGTGCACGACGCGGCCGCGCCAGCTGGCGGACAGCTCGATGCCCCGCACCACGCGCATCGCGCCCAACTGGGGCGTGGCACCGAGTTCGTCGTAAGCGGCCAGGGTATCGTGATCGGTAATGCTGAACAGTTCGACACCGGCGCCGGCTGCACGCGCGAGCAGCTCGGCCGGGGCCAGCACGCCATCCGACGCCGTGCTGTGACTGTGCAGATCGACACGCATCATGGAGCCCCGGGGCCGCGCCGAGCAGGCGGCGCGCGGACTAGACGAGCAGGACCCACGCCGCAAGCGCGAGCGCGGCCGCCGCCATGAAGTACCAGGCGAGTTTCGTCGAGCGTGCCGTCGGGGCGGCGCTCGTCTCGGGCGTTTGCGCGGCCGGTGCGCGCTCTTCCGCGCCGCCGGGGACGCTGACCAGCGATTCGAACTGCTGGAAGAATTCCCCGGCCAGCTTGCGCGCCGTCCGATCGATGATCGGCCCACCGAGTTGCCCGAGCTTGCCCCCGACATCGGCTTTGACCTCGTAGTGCAGCAGCGTGGCCGTGCCGTCCTCGGCGAGCGAGACCCGTGCGCGCACCTTGGCGAAACCGGCCGGCCCACCCTTGCCTTCCCCGCTCAGGGTGTAGCCTGCCGGCGGGTCGAGATCTGAAAGCTGGACGCTGCCCTTGAGCCTTGCCGTCAGCGGCCCGACCTTGGACGTCACCACCGCTTCGAACTCGGTGTCGGAATTCTTCTGCAGGCTTTCGCAGCCCGGGATGGCCTGGCGCAGGATCTCCGGGTCGTTGAGCGCCGCGTAGACCCTTTCGCGCGGCGCGTTGATGCGGATTTCGTCTTTCAGCTCCAAGCTCAGTTCCTCAATTGCTGCGCGTCGCGGATTTTCGCCCACAGCGTGCCGGGGCGCAGCGGCAGTTCCGTGATCTCGATGCCGAACGGGCTCAGCGCATCGCACACCGCGTTGCACAGCGCGCCCGGAATGGAACTCGGGCGGCCCTCGCCGATGCCGCGAGTGCCCAGCGGGGTGTGCGGGCAGGGCGTCGACGCATAGGTCAGTTCGATGTCCGGCACGTCGGCGGCGGTCGCGAGCTTGTAGTTCTCGAAGTCCGCCGTCAACTGCTGTCCCTCGTCGGTGTAGATGAACTCCTCGAAAATGACGTTAGACAGGCCCTGCACGATGGCGCCGTGCATCTGGCCGTCGACGATGTTCTGGTTGATCACGTTGCCGACGTCCTCCGACGTGACCCAGCGCTTGATCTTGAACTCGCCGTTGACCGGGTTGACCTCGACGATGCAGCAGTCGGCGTTGAAGCAGATCATCGGTTTCGCCGCCTCGAAGAAGGCGGTCGCCTCGAGGCCGCCGACCTCGCCTTCCGGCAGGTTGACGGGGAACATGATGATCCGCTCGACGATTTCGCGGAAGGTTTTCTTGCGGCTCGGGTCGCGCAGGTAGATGACGTCGCCGTTGGTGAACGCGAACTCCTCGGCGGTTGCGCGCACGCCGAGGTCGTGCGCGAGCACGTAGGTGATCTTTTCCTTGAGCTCCTTGCAGGCCTTGTGCACGGCGCTGACGAAGTAGGACCCGGCGCGGGCGCCAATCGTGCCGGCGCCGAAGGGCGTGGAGCCCGTGTCACCGGTCGTGACCAGCGAATCGGACGGGTCTATGCCGAAGGTCGCCGCGACGACCTGCGCAACGGTCGTTTCGTGGCCCTGGCCGCCCGGCGCGTCGCCGCCGAAGATCATCACCTTGCCGCGCGGGTCGATGCGCACCGTCGCCGCCCCGTAGCCTGGCTGGTTCTCCATCGGCACCAGCAGTTCCGACGCAACGCCCGACAGCTCCGCACCGCACGCAAAGCCGATGCCGAGGTAGCGCCCATGGGCGCGCGCGGCTTCCTGCTCCTTGCGGAAGGCGGCGAGATCGACGTGCGCCAGCAGGTTGTCCCACACCTTCAGGAAGTCACCGCTGTCCAGGTATTCGCCTGTGATCGTCGTGTAGGGGAGCTTCGGCACCATGTTGCGGCGACGGACCTCGGACGGTTCGAGCCCGCAGCGCCGTGCGACCATGTCGACGCTGCGCTCGACCGCGAAGCGTGTCGGGAAGTGGCCGAACGCCCGCGAGGGCGTCAGACAGGCCTTGTTCGTCGTCGCGACACGGAGCTTGATGTCGCCCTTCTCCCACGTATAGACGTTGGGCATCTCCACCTGGCCGAGGAAGGGCATCACGAAACCCCAGTACACTCCGGTCTGGCCGGTCCCGTTGTTCGCGATGCCGCGGTTGCGCATCGCGAGCAGTTTTCCGTCCTTGGTGGCCGCGACCTCGAGGTCATTGATCTGGTCGCGCTCCTGGCCCACCGACATCAGGCTTTCGTAACGCGACTCGATCCAGCGCACCGGCTTGTTGAGCTTGCGCGCCGCGTAACTGATGACGACGTTTTCGCGGAAGAACGGCGCCTTCACGCCGAAGCCGCCGCCCTGGTCGCGCGGCGCAATGACGCGCACCCTCTCCCCCGGGATATCGAGGATGTCGATCAGCGCGAGGCGATCGATGTGGGGCCGTTGGGTCGTGATCCAGGCGGTGAGGCCGTCAGCCAGCGACCAGTCGCAGAGCACCCCGCGCGGCTCCATCGGCGTGATGCCGGTGCGATGCACGCGGAAGCGGTTGCTGACGACGACGTCGGCGTTCTGGAAGATCTGCTCGACTTCCTCGTCGTTGCGCTGCTGCTCCTCCGGCGTGGCGCCGCCGGTGAAGGTCATCGCGAACATCTCGTTGTCCGCTTCGTCGTCGTGCACCTTCACGGCGCCCGGTGCGAGGGCCTTCTCCGCGTCGACGACGACCGGCAGCTCCTCGTAGTCGACGACGACCAGTTCCGCCGCATCCTCCGCGATGTACTTGTCGCGGGCGATGACGACGGCGACCGGGTCACCGTGGTACTTGACCTTGTCGACCGCCAGCGCCCAGTACTCGGGGTATTTCGCGGGCAGGTTCGGCAGCAGCACCGGCTGGCGCAGCGACTTGACCTTCGCCTTCATTTCCTCGCCGGTGATGATGTCGATGACACCCGGCAGTTCGCGCGCGGCGCTGGTGTCGATGCCGACGATGCGCGCGTGCGCGTACTCGCTGCGCACGAACACCGCGTGCAGCATGCCCGGCAGCACGATGTCGGCGAGATACTTGCCCTGTCCGGTGACGAGGCGCAGGTCTTCCTTGCGCTCGAGCCGTGCGCCCATCCAGCGCTTGCTGTCCTGTATGCGGATATCCATGACGCCTCCTCAGCCGTTGCCGGACGCAAGCGTCCTGGCCGCTTCGCGTACTGCCTTGACGATGTGGACATAGCCCGTGCAGCGGCACAGGTTGCCGATGAGCCCTTCGCGGATCTGCTCGTCCGACGGTTCGGGATGGCGCTTCAGGAAATCGGTCATGTTCATCAGGATGCCGGGCGTGCAGAACCCGCACTGCAGACCGTGGTGCTCGCGGAACGACTGCTGCAGGACAGACAGGTCACCGTTCGACGAGAGCCCCTCGATCGTGGTCACGGCATGCCCGTCGGCCTGTACCGCGAGCATCATGCAGCTCTTCACGGCTTCACCGTCGAGGTGGATGGTGCAGGCGCCGCAGACGCCTTCGTGGGTGCAACCGACATGGGTGCCGGTCAGCGCGAGGCGATCGCGCAGGAAGTCGACGAGCAGCATGCGTTCGGGCACCGTTTCCTCGAACAGCTCGCCATTGACCGTGATTCTGACTGTTTGCATGGTCTCCCCCTGCGCGCTCAGGACGCTGCGCGCGCGAATGCCGTGGACGCTACTTCCGCGCCCAGCGTGCGAATGAGTTGTTTGCGGTACTCGTCGGAGGCCCACTTGTCGGACTGCACGTCGACGGACTCGGCAATCGCGCCAAAGGCGCGCGCCAGCACTTCGTGTTCGCCCCGGGACCCGACGAGTTGCGCCGCCCCTGCGCTGGCGAGCTGTGCGCCCGCCGGCAGACCCGACAGCGCGACGCGCGCCGCGGTGCACGTGCCGCCCGCATCGAGTTCGACCTTCACGCAGATGCCGACGACCGGCAGCGCGTCCTTGATGAGCCCCCACTTGCGATAGGCGCTGCCGGTGCGGGCTGCGGGCCGGTCGAAACGCACTGCCTCGAGCATCTCGTCGCTGCGGCGCGCGGTTTCCAGCGGCCCGATCAGGAATTCGCCAGCCGGCACCGCGCGTCGCGTGCCGCTCGCGTCGGTGAGTTCCATCAAGCCGCCGAGCCCGAGCACCACGGCCGGCGTGCACGACGCGACATAGTTCCAGCAGCAACTGCCGCCGATCGTGCCGCGGTTGCGCACCTGGCGGTCACCGACATGTCCGGCCGCGTCGCGCAGCGCGGCGAATGCGCCGTCGAGGCGCTCGTCGCCCGCAATCTCGACGTAGCGCGTCATCGCGCCGATGCGCAGGCCGGGGTCGAACGAGATCCCCTTGAGCGCCTCGATGCCCTGCAGGTCGATCAGGCAGCGCGGCCGCGCCATGCGCGACTTGATGGCCTGCATCAGGCTCTGCCCGCCGGCGATGAACATCGCATCACCATCCTCGTAGCGTGCATTGGCGGCCAGCGCGTCGGCGACCGTCACGGGCCGCACGTATTCTTCTATGTGAGCTGGAAACATCTCCCCTCCCCTGTTGCGGTCGGCGACCACGGGTAATTGCGGCGACGCGGCAAAACGAATTCTCCGCCGCCTGCATCAACGGCGGTTGAAACTCTAGCACGCGCCTGCTTTAATGAGCAAACGCTCAACTTAGTCACCTGCAGCGTCAGGGCCCGGCCCGGACGCAACGCAGCAAGAATGACACGGCGAGCGCTGCGCAGCTCGTGTCGCCGGCGCGTGCGGGCCTCACGCTTTAATTATCACTTGCTTATTTACGCATGGCGGAGAAAGGCTCTACATGAAGTACAGCATCGAGTGTCTGGTCGCCGACTCCAACGAGCTGGGCGAAGGTCCGGTGTGGGATGACGTCGGCGGCTGCCTCTACTGGGTCGACGGCACGGGCCGCCGTGTCGGCAAACCCTCGATCTGGCGGCTCGACCCGCGCACGGGGGCAACGCGCCACTGGCGCCTGGACCATGACGTCGGCGCGCTGGCGCTGCGCCGGGACGGCAGCGCGGTGCTCGCACTCGACGATGGCTTCTACCTCTTCGATTTCGAGCGCGGCGCGCTCGAACTCATCCAGCTGATCGACGCCGAACAGCCGCGCACCCGGCTCAACGACGCGAAATGCGATCGACGCGGACGTTTCTTCGCCGGCGGCATGGACGACCAGGAGGAACTGCCGATTTGCGGCCTGTGGCGGCTCGACCCCGACCTCTCGGTCACCCAGGTCGAGTCCGGGATCATCTGTTCCAATGGCCCCTGCTGGAGCCCCGACGACAAGACCTTCTACTTCGCCGACACCTTCCAGCAGGTGATGTGGGCCTATGACTACGACATCGCCACCGGCAGCCTCGCGAACCGGCGCGATTTCGCGTCGACGCGGGAAGACCCCGGTTTCTTCGACGGCTCGACCGTCGACGCCGAGGGCGGGGTCTGGAACGCGCTGGTGATCGGTGGCGACCTCATCCGCTACGCGCCGGACGGCAGCGTCGACCGGCGCATCGGCATGCCGGTGAAGAACATCACGAGCGTCGCCTTCGGCGGCCCCGAGCTCGACGAGATCTTCGTGACCTCGATGGCGCGCGTGCGACATCCGGCGGCCCACGAGCATTTCGCCCGGCAGGTCAAGCCCCAGTTCGGCGCCGGCAGTCTCTTCCGTATCCGCGGGCTCGGGATCAAGGGCCTGCCCGAACCCCGCTTCGCGGGCTGAGCGCGTCCGCCATCCGACCAGGCAGAGGTAAACGACATGATCAGGAAACTGAAGTCCGGCGCCAGCATCGCCGAACACGCCAAGGCCGACGCCGCGGTACGTGCGACGGTCGAGTCCATCATCGGCGACATCGAGCAGCGCGGCGAAGCGGCGGTGCGCGAGTACTCCGAACGCTTCGATCGCTGGTCGCCGCCCTCCTTCCGGCTCAGCCAGGCGGAAATCGAGGCCTGCATCGCCGCGCTCGACCCGCAGACCCTGGCCGACATCCGCTTCGCGCAGGCCCAGATCCGGCGCTTCGCACAGGTACAGATGCTGTCGATCCGCGACGTGGAGGTGGAGACGCTGCCGGGGATCCAGCTGGGCCATCGCAACATCCCGGTGAACTCCGTCGGCTGCTACGTGCCGGGCGGCAAGTACCCGATGGTCGCCTCGGCGCACATGAGCGTGCTCACCGCGAAGACCGCGGGCGTCAAGCGCGTGATCGCGACGACGCCGCCGTACGACGGGAAGCCGGAACCGGCGGTGATTGCCGCGATGGCGCTCGCCGGCGCCGACGAGATCTACGTGCTGGGCGGCGTGCAGTCGATCGCGGCCATGGCCGTCGGGACCGAAACGCTCGCCCCGGTCGACATGATCGTCGGTCCCGGTAACGCCTACGTCGCGGAAGCCAAGCGCCAGCTGTTCGGGCGCGTCGGCATCGACCTGCTGGCCGGGCCGACCGAGACGCTGGTCATCTGCGACGACAGCGTCGACGCCGAACTGGTCGCGGTCGATCTGCTGGGCCAGGCCGAGCACGGGCCGACCTCGCCGGCCGTCTGCATCACGACCTCGCCGGCCATCGCGGAGGCGCTGCCGGCCGCGATCGAGCAGGTGCTGGCGCGGCTGGCGACACGCGATATCGCGGCGGTCGCGTGGCGCGACCATGGCGAGATCTACCTCTGCGACACGCAGGAGGAAATGCTGCAGCAGGCGGAGAAGGTGTGCTCCGAGCACGTCCAGGTGATGACCCGCGACCCGGACTGGTTTCTCGAGCGCATGACGAACTACGGCGCACTGTTCCTCGGTGCACGCACCAACGTCGCCTACGGCGACAAGGTCATCGGCACCAACCACACGCTGCCGACGCGCGGCGCCGGGCGCTACACGGGCGGGTTGTGGGTCGGCAAGTTCATCAAGACGCACACCTACCAGCGCGTGCTGACGGACGAAGCCTCGGTGCTCATCGGCGAGTACTGCTCGCGGCTATGCGCCATCGAACACTTCGCCGGCCACCAGGAGCAGGCGGACATCCGCGTCCGGCGCCTCAAGGGCACCGGCGACGGGACATGAACGATCACGGAGACAGCAGGGAGATGACCGATGTCCTATGAATTCCTCGCCGGCGCACGCTATCGCATGCCATCGCACTTCGGGCCCTCGCCGGGGCCCCGCAACATTCCGCCGCACGTGCCGGTGGATCACTCGAAATATCCGCTGACCACCGTCGCGACGGTCCGGTTCCGCACCGACGCCGCGCGGCTCGAGGCGATGATGCCGCCCGGCATGGCGCTGGGCGCGGCGCCGATCGTCTCGCTCGACTTCGCCTACATCAGGGCGATCCCGTGGCTCGCCGGCCGCGGCTACAACCTGGCGCTGGTGTCCTGGCCGGCCGTGTTCCGGGGTCGTCGCGACACGGCTAGCGGGCGCTTCGCCGCGGTGCTCTTCGAAAGTTTCGCCGATCCGATCATCACCGGGCGCGACGAACTGGGCCACCCGAAGATTTTCTGCGACATCCCGGCGCCGCAGATACACGACGGGCGCTACACCTGCAGGCTCGCCTGGGAAGGCTACGAATTCGCGCGCGCCGAGATCGACATCAGCGCCGACACACCGGCCGCGCCCTGCACGCCGGACGATCCCTTCCACCCGCCCTACTGGCTGCAGTGGAAGTACATTCCGGGCACGCCGCCCGAAGCCGGCCCCGATGCGTCCTACGCGACACTCTCGCCCGACCCGCTCGCGACCCATCACTACCGTAACATCACGGTCGACAGCGCCACGGCGGGAACGGCCGTGCTCAGCCTGCGCGAAGCCCGCTGGGAAGACCTGCCGACCCTCTACCACGTCGCGAATGGCCTCGCGTCACTGCCGGTGCACGAAATCACCCAGGCCGGCGTGACCTGCACGCACGGCTGGATCGGCGACGTGGGCGACACGCGCCGGCTCGAGTGATGGCGATGACCGGACAGCCACTCGCAGGGCGGATCGCGCTGGTCACCGGCGGCGCCGGCGGGATCGGCAGCGCCATCTGCCAACTGCTCGCCCGCGAAGGCGCACAGGTGGTCGTCACCTACAACAGCCGCGCCGAACGCGCCCACGCGCTGGTCGAAGGCCTGGCGGGCGATGGGCATCTCGCGCTGCCGCTGTCGGTCCGTCGCGGCGAGGACATCGCGGCGGCCGCGGAGGCCGTGCGCGATCGCTACGGCCGTCTGCACCTGCTCGTCAACAATGCGGGCACGACACGCGTCGTGCCCCATGGCGACCTCGATGCGCTGGACGACGCGCTGATCGACGAAATCTTCCAGACGAACTGGCGCGGCGCGTTCGCGATGGTGCGACGCTTCCGCCCGCTGCTCGAAGCCACGGGCGACGCGCTGATCGTGAACATCTCGTCGATCGCAGGCGTCACGGCCGTCGGCAGCAATGTCGCCTATTGCGCGTCGAAGGCCGCGCTCGACAGCATGACCAAATCACTGGCCCGTGCGCTGGCGCCGAAGATACGCGTCGTCTCGGTCTCGCCGGGCTGGGTCATGGGCGACTATGCGAGAAGCGCGGATCCCGCCTATCTCGCGCGGCAGCGCGAACTGACGCCGCTGGGACGGATTGCGGAGGCCGACGACGTGGCGCAGGCGGTGCTGGCCGCAGCGACGCTGCTCGGTTTCACGAACGGCGCGATCATCCCGGTCGACGGCGGCCGGCCGCTGAACTGATGGCGCCGGCCGCCACGGGCATGAGCAGATGAGCGCGAGCCAGACACCCCGGACCAGGACGACGCGACGCGGCGCCGCGAAGGTCGCGCCCGCCGCGCCCCGCCAGCGCCTGCAGCCAGGCGATCGGCAGCACATGATCCTGGAAGGCGCCATCTCCTATTTCGCCGAGTTCGGCTTCGATGGCCGCACCCGCGAACTGGCCCAGCACCTCGGTATCAGCCAGGCCCTGCTGTTCCGTTATTTCCCGTCGAAGGCGGCGCTGATCGACCGGGTCTACGACGTGGTCTTCCTGAACCGCTGGAGTTCGACCTGGGAGGACGTGATCGCCGACCGCGAACAGCCGCTCGCCAACCGCCTGAAATCCTTCTACAAGGACTACAACCGCAGCATCGATCGCTACGAGGTCATTCGGATCTCGCTGTTTTCCGCGCTGCGCGGCGAAAGCATCAGTGAACGCTATTTCACGCGCATCAGGGACCGGCTGATCCATCCCATCGTGCTCGAATTCAGGCACGCGCTCGCGTTACCGCCGGCGCAGGAACTGCCGGTATCTGTCTACGAGGAAGAGCTGGTGTTCAGCCTCCACGCGATGGTCATTTACGCGATAATGCGCAAACACGTTTTCCACCTCGGCAGCGTGCAGGATCCGGACTTCATGATCGATCTCTACGTCGACGGCTTCATGGCCGGCGCGCGCGAAGCCTTCGCCCGCGTCCACGCACTGGGCAACGCGGAGACGCGCAGCGAAAGCATCCGGCGACCTTGACCCGCTAGCGTTTTCCGGGGCCAGGCCCATGCCATCCCTCTACATGAACGACGTACTGCCGACCTGGCTGCACTGGCGCAGCCAGGGCCTCGCGTGCGCCTTGATCACGCTGGTGCACGTCGACGGGTCGGCGCCGCGGCCACTGGGCAGCCAGATGGCGGTCAACGCGCGCGGCGACGCGGTCGGCAACATCACCGGCGGATGCGCGGAAGCCGCCATCATCGCCGAGGCGCAGGCTCGACTCGCGGACGGGGCCAACCGCCTGCTTCGATACGGCAAGGGTTCGCCTTACATCGATATCCGACTGCCCTGCGGGTCCGGCATCGACGTCTTCTTCGACGTGCGCATTGGGGACGACGAGGTGCGACGCATCGTCGATGCCAATGCGGCGCGAGAGCCGGCCTGGATGGAATTCGATTTCGCGGCGCTGCGGGCCACGACCGGCACCAGCGATGCGACGCCGGACGCCGATTACCTGCGGTGCTGCGAACCGGTGACGCGCATCCTCGCGGTGGGCAAGGGTCCGTTGCTGCCGCTGCTCGCCCGCCTCGCCAGCATCGCCGAATTCGAGGTCGCCGTGATGTCGCCCGAGGCGGAGACGCTCGACATGGCCCGCCCCCATGCGCGCGAAGCACACGCGCTGTCCACGCCCGATGCCTTCCGCTGCGGGCAACTCGATCGGTGGACTGCCTTCCTGTCGCTCTTCCACGAGCACGAATGGGAACCGGCCGTGCTCGCGCAGGCCCTGGCGTCCCGTTGCTTCTACATTGGTGCACTGGGCAGTCGCCGCACCGCCGAGGCGCGCCGGGAAACCCTGCGCGCAACCGGCATCGACGACACTTCCATCGCCCGCATCCGCGGGCCGGTCGGCCTGGCGATTGGCGCCAAGAGTCCGCCTGAAATCGCGCTCGCCATCCTCGGTGAAATCGTCGCCGCCAAGCGCGGCGCGTCGGCTGACGCCACGCCGCCGCGCGCATGAAGCGCGTCGCGGCCGTCGTGACCGCCGCGGGCTTCAGCCGGCGCTACGGCGCGGCTTCCAAGCTCCATGCGCTGCTCGACGGTGAACCGCTGCTCGCCCACTCGCTGCGCACCTTGTCGCGTGTGCCCTTGTCCACGCGGCTGGTCGTCATTGCGCCGGACGACCTGGCCACGCTTGAACTGCTGACGGCAGCCGGCTGTGTGCACGCCGTGAATCCCGACCCTGCCGCCGGCATCGGCGCGTCAATCGCGACCGGCATCCGTGCGCTGCCTGGCGGGCTCGACGGCGCGTTCATCGTGCTGGGGGACATGCCTTTCGCAGCTGTCGGCACCTATCACGCATTGCTGGCCGCTTTCGAGGCGCAGCCCGAAGATGCCATCGTGGCGCCCGTCCACGCCGGGCGCCGGGGGCACCCGGTGCTGTTCGGCGCGGCACATTTCCCTGCGCTGGCCGCGCTCTCGGGAGACACCGGCGCACGGGCGCTCCTGCGCGGTGCGCAGGTCGTAGAGCTGGCGGTGGATGACCCCGGCGTGCTGACGGACATCGACACGCCGGAGGCGCTCGCCGCAGCCCAGCGCCGCGGCGAGCAGGACTGAGAGGCTCAGGCCGGTCGTCGACGCGCGGCCGGTTTGGCGGGTTTGGAGGCCGACTTCGTCGCGCCGCGCTTTGCCGGCGTGGCGCTCGGCCTGGCAGCCGCCCGGGTGGTCGCGCGCGGCTTGCCAGCTGCCGGTTCGACCGCACCCGGCGTCGTCGAGTGGACCTTGCCGCGCTTGCGCGGGTCGCGGTCCAGCAAGCCTGCCGCCGCCAGTTCCGCCATGGCTTCGCGGGTGAACTCGGCCGACGGCGCATTGCCGGCGATCACGAACATCAGCGTCGAGTACTTGTTGCGCGAGCCCTTGCTGACGTTCTCGAAACGGCGGATGACCCCCGGCGGGAAGGAGATGACATCCAGCGGGTCGAGGTCGACATGCTCCACCCGGCCCTTGGGGTCCTCCCAGCTCGCCCGCCACCTGCCGGTGATTGCGATGAAAGTCTCGTTGGTGTCGTGGTTGTGCATCATCGGGCCCTTGCCGGGCAGCGCACGGCAGAAGCCGAGGTTGAAGCCTTCCGAAATCTTGATCGCGGACATCCGGGCCGCCTTGTCGCCGACCGGGGAGACCATGCCGCCCTCTTCCGCCGCGGGTGGCTGGAAACCGATCACGTTGTAAAGCACCCGTTGCGCGCTTGGGTGCTGGCTGTCGGGGAGACCGCCGTCCGACCCCTTGATCTGCGAGAAGCGCGCGACGCGCTTCAGCATGTCCTTGCGCGTGACCGGCTTGCGTGGAATCTGTTCCTGGTACGACATGACGCTCCCCCGACGAAGTTATAGGTGTGAAGGGGAAGTTAGCGCATGGAGTTCAAGGCTGACAATCACGTCGCCGTGCGGCGGCGCGCCCTCTGCTGGAGGCCCCGACACCGGCACCGGCTGATCGCGAGATTCGTGCATTGATACAAACGGGTAACGCGTTTCACGGCGGAATGCCGGAAACGGATGTTGCTTTGCAACAAACGACCGTTATGCTGGTCTCATCCCTAGCGCGATGCACGCGCCGGAGACGAACATGTCACGACTGGTACACGAACTGGGCGCCCTCGACCGCCCCCGGCTCATCGAACACTTCCGCAACCTGGACGCCGCGGACCGCCGCCTGCGCTTCGGCCTTGCCGTGTCCGACGAATTCCTCGCCGACTACGTCAACGCCATCGATTTCACGCGCGACCATCTCTTTGGCATCTTCGGCCCGAACTTCGAGCTCATTGCAGTGGCCCACATGGGCCGGGCTGGCGAGGACGCGGAACTGGGACTCAGCGTGCTGAAGGAGCATCGCCGCGGCGCACTCGCGCGCCGCCTGGTTTCCCGCGCGACCCGACGCGCGATAGCGCTGGGTCGCCAGCGGCTGTGGATCCATTTCGTGTCCGACAACCAGGCGATGGCGCGCTTCACGCGTGATCTCGGCATGGAGGTGCACTGTTCGCAGGGCGAGGCGGATGCCTGGCTGGCCCTGCCGGCCGCATCGGCGCTGCAGCTGGGCATCGACCTCTACTACTGCCAGATCGACGGCCTGCTGGGCGCCTGGCGCGGCTTGCTGAACCCGTTCGAGGGCAAGGCCGCCTGAGCCTTGCCGCACGCCACCCGGGTCAGGCGTGAATCGCGGCAACCAGCGCCGGCCACTGCGTGAAGGCCCCCTCGCCACCCAGCGTCGAGTACAGCGAGATACGATCGAGCACGCCGTCGTAACGCGCGCGCAGGCGCGCGCCAAGTTCGGCCGGCGGCGCGAACACGACGATCTCATCGAGCAGGGCATCGGGAAGCATCGGCCCCATCTCGTCCAGGCGTCCCTCGCGCATGAGCTGCCCCAACTGCTTGCCGAGCGCGCCGTGGCCATGGAACTCGAGCACCGCCGCGTAACTCGGCGTCGACGCATAGAAGGCGATCTGGCGCCGCACGGCTGCTTCCATGCTCGCCCGCTGCGATTCGGTCTCGCCGGTCACCACGAACACGGGTGAATAGAGCTCGAGGTCCGCGACTGACTTGCCACGGGTTTTCGCGCCCTCGTCGAGGGCTGGCCGCACCACCTCGCGCAGATAGGCAACCGTGTGCACCGGGTGCACGTGGAATCCGTCCGCGACCTCACCGGCGGCACGGCACATGCGGGCGTTGACGCCCGCGAGATAGATCGGGATATCCGGTCGTTCGATCGGCCCGGGGTTGAAGAAGTCGTTGATCAGCTTGAACTGGTAGTACGGCCCCTGGTAGTCGGGCCGCGCGCCGGTCTGGAAGGTGTTCCAGATCGCGCGCACGCAACGGATGTAATCGGTGACGCGTGCGGCCGGGTGCTCGAAGACCGCGGAGAAACGACGCTCCACGTGCTGGCGGACCTGCGTCCCCAGCCCCAGCCGGAAGCGCCCGTTCGAATTGCGCTGCAGATCCCACGCGAGCTGCGCAGTCGAGAATGGCGTGCGTGCGAAGGCGACCGCGATGTTGGTGCCGATTTCGAGTCGCGTCGTCGCCAGCGCGGCATAGGCCAGCGGGAAGAAGGCGTCGTGCGCGGCCTCGAAGGTCCAGGCGCAGTCGAACCCGTCGCGCTCCAGCGCTTGTGCGCGTTGCGCGACCTCGCCGGGCAGTGCCGCGGCCAGCAGGCTGTCAATTTTCATGAGGTCTCCGGTGTCGATGCGGTTTGCGTTGCGGGCGGCGGCCGGCGACGGCTAGTCCCGCGTGGAGATGCGGATGATCACCCCGCCGGATTTCTCGTCGTGCTCCAGACTCAGCAGCTTGCGTGCCGCCGCTTCGTCGAGCAGCTTGCTGAACGAACGATAGCCATAGTAGGACTCGTTGAAGCCAGGCTGCCGGCGCTTGATCGCCTGCTTGACCATCGAGCCCCAGATCTTCTCCTCGGCGCCGCGTTCCGCGATCAGCGCCTCGACCGTCTCCATCACGATGTCCAGCGCCTCCTGCTTGCGATCGATCTCGGCGACCGTCGGCGGCGGCTCGGCGGCCACGGGCGCGCCGGGCGTCGCCTCCGCACCGGCTTCGCTCGCGACCGTAGCCACTGTGTTGGGGGCCGCGGTCGCCGTACGGCGCCGGGCCGGCCGCTTCTTCTCGTTGCGCACGAGGTCGTCGTAGTAGATGAATTCGTCGCAGTTCGAGATCAGCAGGTCTGACGTCGACTGCTTCACGCCGACGCCAATCACGGTCTTGTTGTTCTCCCGCAGCTTGCTGACCAGCGGCGAGAAATCGGAGTCGCCGCTGATGATGACGAAGGTATCGACGTGCGACTTGGTATAGCAGAGGTCCAGCGCGTCGACCACCATGCGGATGTCGGCGGAGTTCTTGCCCGACATCCGCACGTGCGGGATCTCGATGAGTTCAAAGGCCGACTCGTGCATGTTGCCCTTGAATTCCTTGTAGCGCTCCCAGTCGCAGTACGCCTTCTTGACGACGATGTTGCCCTTCAGGAGCAGGCGTTCGAGCACCTTGCGAATGTCGAAACGGGAGAATTTCGCGTCACGGGCGCCGAGCGCGATGTTCTCGAAATCGCAGAACAGCGCCATGATGCTGGTATCGGTCTGGCTGGCCATCAGAAGTCCTCCGTGGCGAGCGCCATCATCGGATCGGCGCCGGCCTCGACACGCGCACGATGGGCGGCGGTGTCGCAAATCACGTGTGAAAAGTAGTAACGGCCGACGACGATTTTCTGCTCGTAGAAGCTCGCGTCCGCCGCCCCGCGATCGAGCGCGGCGCAGGCCGCGCGCATCATCAAGGCCCACTGGTGTCCAAGGGCTACCAGCCCCATCAGATGCAGGTAAGCCATCGAGCCCGCCGCCGCGTGGTCCGGTCGTGCGAGCGCGTGCTGCATCAGCCAGCCCGTCGCGCCCTGCAGATCGCCAAGCGCCTTCGCGAGGCCTGCGGCGATGGGCGCGAGTCGCGCGTCGCCCGCACACTGTTCGATGCAGCCGTTGACCAGGGCGACATAGGCGCGCAGCGCCTGCCCGCCATTCAGCGCGAGCTTGCGGCCAACGAGGTCGAAGGCCTGGATGCCGTTCGTGCCCTCGTAGATCATCGCGATCCGCGCATCGCGCACGAACTGCTCCATCCCCCACTCGCGGATGTAGCCGTGTCCGCCGAAGCACTGTTGCGCATTCGTCGCGTGCGCGAAGCCCTGCTCGGTGAGGAAGCCCTTGATCACCGGGGTCAGCAGCCCGATCAGATCGTCGGCCGCCTGCCGCGCATCGGCCGTGGCCGCCTTGCCGGCGAGATCGACCAGCAGCGCGCCCCACAGCATCAGGGCCCTGCCACCCTCGTTGAATGCCCGCGCATCGAGCAGCATGCGCCGCACGTCGGGGTGCACGATGATCGGGTCGGCCCTGCCCGCCGGATTCTGCGGGCCGGCCAGTGCGCGTCCCTGCAGGCGTTGCCGCGCGTAGTCGGCGGCATTCTGGTAGGCGATTACCGACTGCGCGAGGCCCTGCACGCCGACGCTCAGGCGGGCGGCGTTCATCATGATGAACATCGCGCGCAGGCCCTTGTCCCGCTCGCCTATCAGGTGGCCGACGGCGCCGTCGTAATTCATCACGCAGGTCGCGTTGCCGTGGATGCCCATCTTCTTCTCGAGGCTGCCGCAGCTGACCGCATTGCGCTCGCCGAGGCTGCCGTCGGCATTGACCAGCACCTTCGGCACGACGAACAGCGAAATCCCCTTCACCGAGTCCGGCGAATCCGGCAGCTTGGCGAGCACGAGATGGATGATGTTCTCGGCGAGATCGTGCTCGCCCGAGGAGATGAAAATCTTGGTGCCGGTGAGACGGTAGGTGCCGTCCGCCTGTGGTTCGGCACGCGTACGCAACAGCCCCAGATCGGTGCCGCAGTGCGGCTCGGTCAGGTTCATCGTGCCGGTCCAGCGCCCCTCGACCAGCGGCGGCACGAACAGTCGCTGCTGCTCGGGCGTGGCCACCGCGCGAATCGCCGCGATCGCCCCCTGGGAAAGCAGCGAATACATCGTGAATGCCATGCCCGCCGAACTCATGTACTCCTCGAGCGCGCAGGCCACCGCGTGCGGCAGGCCTTGTCCGCCGAACTCGACCGGCGCGGCGAGCGCGCCCCAGCCGCCCGCGGCGAACTGGCGATAGGCGTCGCGAAACCCTTCCGGCGTGGTCACCCGTCCGTCGGCATGTCGCATGCAGCCCTGCTCGTCGCCGACGCGGTTCAGGGGCAGGATGACCTCTTCCGCAAAACGTCCGCCCTCGCCGAGGATGGCGGCGACCGTGTCCGGGGTGGCGTCCGCGAAACCCGGCAGGTCTGTGTAGCGCTGCAGTTCGAGCACTTCGTCAAGGATGAACAGGCTGTCTCGCACTGGCGCCCGGTAGCTCGGCATGACTCGCGACTCCGTGAATGGAGTCCGCATCTTAACCGAACTCCAGCGGGGCTTTCGGACGGGCGATCATCCGCCGCTATGCGGACCCCGCATGCCCGATTAGAATCGGTCGCTGGCAAATCCACGACCGCGCAATTCCTGATGCCCATCGCAGCCCGCTTCGCCGTGTCCGGCGCCCGCTACGGCGCCGGCATCGTCTGGTCGACCACCTACACGGGCAGGCGCGACCAACTCGTGGCCGCCGGGCTCGCCAGCCACGCGCAGTTTCCACGCAGCGCGAAGGCGACTTCGTCCGCGAATGGCGCCCACCCTGAATCCGGGCGCTGGTATCTCTGGCAGGAGCAGCCGAACGCGGACGTCTGGTCGATCACCTACTACACGGAAGGCTTCGTCGGCGAAATCGACGCGGACGGCCTGCGCAGGCTGCAACGGCACCTGCTCCATGACCTGCAGATCACACCGGAGACCATCGGTGCCATCGCGCTTGCCTGGCGCAGCCACGCGGCCCAGCAGAATCCCTGAATTGTCGGCCGTCGGCGCCTTCCGCGCGTGTTACCGGCGGGTAGCGTGCCTGCTGCTGGCGTGGTCGATGGCGCCCGTGCCCGCGCCCGCCGCCGACGCGCTCGCGCCCGAACTCGTCTTCGAACGCGCCGCGCCGAGTATCGTGACCGTCTATGCCGCCGATCGCTTTGGCAAGGTACTGGGCCAGGGCAGCGGGGTCGTCGTGCACGACGGCTTCGTCCTGACCAACTGCCACGTGCTGAAGGGAGCCGACTACGTGGGTCTGAAAACGGCGTCGGCCGCGGTCACCGCGGAACTGGTGGAGGTGCGGATCGACTACGACCTCTGCCTGATGCACGCGTCCCTGCTGCGGGCCCCGCCGCTTCGTCGCGGCAACGCCCTGGACCTGCGCATCGGCCAGCGGGTATTCGCCTTGGGTGCGCCGCTGGGGCTCGAACTGACCTTCACCGAGGGCCTGGTGTCGGCGCTGCGCCGCGAGCAGGGCTATCCGCTGATCCAGACCTCGGTCGCGGTTTCGCCGGGTTCGAGTGGGGGTGCGCTGCTCGCGCCCGACGGCGCGCTCGTCGGCATCATCACCTTCGGCGCCGCCGAGGGACAGAACCTCAACTTCGCGATGCCCATCGACCTGCTCGACGAGTTCAAGTCTCTGCCGCGATGAACGAACACGACGAGGACCGCGATCACCTGCCGACCGCGCCCGCCGCGCCGCGCCAGGTGCTGAGCATCGAGCTCACGCTGGCGGCCGGCGATCCCGACAATGCGCCCGACGCGCTTGCCGCACGCAGCGGCCTGTCGCGCCTGCGCATCAAGGACGCGATGGCCAAGGGCGCCGTCTGGCTGGCCCGCGCGGGACGCAAGCCGGAGCGCCTGCGCCGGGTCAAGACACCGCTCAAGCCCGGCGACCGCCTCAACTTGTATTACGACTCGGCCGTGCTGGCGCTCGATCCACCGCGGGCGGTGCTCGTCACCGATGCCCGACGCTACAGCGTCTGGCACAAGCCTGCCGGCCTGCTGTGCGAAGGCTCGCGCTTCGGCGACCATGCGACACTTGCCGCCCAGGTAGCGGCGCACTTCACGCCCCGCCGCGAAGTCTACCTCGTCCACCGTCTCGATCTGGAGGCCAGCGGGCTCATCATCATCGCGCACAGCCGGTCGGCCGCGGCGAAGTTGTCCGCCCTGTTCCAGGCGCGCAGCGTCGACAAGCGCTACCGCATCGAAGTACTGGGCGACCTGCGTCCGCTGGGTGCGAGCGGGCGCATCGACCTGCCGCTCGACGGCAAGGCGGCGGTCACCGAGTACGCTGTCGAAACCTACCGTGAAGAGGACCATCGCAGCGTTGCGCACGTGCGCATGCTGAGCGGTCGCTATCACCAGATCCGTCGCCACTTCGAGGCCATCGGCCACCCGGTCATCGGCGACCCGCGCTACGGCCGCGGCATCAAGGATCCGGGCGGCCTGCGGCTGGAAGCGGTGGGCATCGCGTTCGTAGACCCCTGGTCGAACCGTGCCGTCCGGCTGGGCGACCTGCGCGACTGACACATCGGCGCATGCCACGGGACGTGGACGGCGAACCCGGCGCGGTCGATTCGAGCCGCGTGGCATACTGCTTGGCCAGCGGGTTCCGGCCCACCACCGGGGACTTTCGATGCGCCGGGCCATTGCGGAACCCGCGCCGTGCCACCCGGCCGGATCGCCTGCGGACCCGCGATCGATGACGGGCCCTGCGCCCCATGGAGCAACAGATGCAAGACACCGCTTCCCGCGCCAAGCCGGACGGGCGGCGCGCCCCCGCGCCACCCTTCCCGTTGGCCGCTCGCTACGTCAACCTGGCCACCCGGCGGCGCGACGGCCGCGAAGTGCGCACGCCGGTCTGGTTCGCAAGCGTCGCCGGCCGGCTCTACGTGTTCAGCAGCGCCGACGTCGGCAAGGTCAAGCGCGTGCGCGCACAGGGCCGGGCGCGCCTCGCGCCATGCACGATGCGCGGACGGGTCACCGGTGACTGGTCGGAGGCGCGGGCCCGCCTCGCCACCGATCCGGCGACCATTGCCGCCGCGTATGCCGCCCTGCGCGCGAAATACGGCTGGCAGATGCGCCTGCTCGACTGCTTGTCGAAGCTTGCCGGCCGCTACGAGGCCCGCGCCATGATAGAACTCGAACTGGAATGAGCATGCTCAACGCAACAGCCGACACCTGCCTGGCGCCCACCGCGACGATCGATTTCGAGCACCCTGCCGTGCGGGACTTCGTGGCCGCGCATGACCGGCCCGCCGCCGACGCGCGCACGCGCAGCGTGGCGCTGTACTACGCCGTGCGCGACCGGATCCGCTACGACCCGTATGCGATCACGCTGACCCCGCAGGGCCTGTCCGCGAGCCATGCGCTCGCGCTCGGGCGCGGCTGGTGCGTCAGCAAGGCCGTGCTGCTCGCCGCCTGCTGCAGGGCCATAGGCGTACCAGCCAGGCTCGGCTACGCGGATGTGAGGAATCACCTGTCGACGGCACGCCTGCGGGAAATGATGCAGACCGACGAGTTCCGCTGGCACGGCTATACCGCCATCCTGCTCGACGGCCAGTGGCTGAAGGCAACGCCGGCATTCAATATCGAATTGTGCGAGAAGTTCGGCCTGCGCCCACTGGAATTCGACGGCCGCGAGGATTCCATCTACCACCCCTTCGATCGCGCGGGGCGGCAGCACATGGAATACCTGCGGTACCGCGGCGAGTTCGCCGACGTGCCGGTGGCCGAGATGACGGCACAGTTCATGTCCTTCTACGGCCACCTGATGGCCAGGCTCGCGGCCCAGGACTTCGACGCCGAGGTCAGCCGCGAGCGCGCCTGAGATCGCCTCAGTCGACCAGCGAGGTCACCACCAGGTCGGCCAGCCGCTGCAGGCGCTCGCAGTGCCAGGTTTCCTCCATCAGGCCCGTCGACAGGAAGGAAAACGCCAGCCCGCTCACCGGATCGACCCAGAAGCAGGTCGAGCCCGCGCCCCAGCCGCAGAAGGTCTGCGGGCTCGAGAAATTGCTGAGCGGCCCGGGCTGGATGCCTTCGCCGCGCACGAAGAACCCGATACCGATGTTCGCGGGCCAGGGCGCCCAGCCGCGCGTATCGCGCGCGTAGTCGAACAGCACGTTGCGGCGCTCGCCGGTGTGGTTGCGCGCGCAGTAGCGCAGCGTGTGCGGCGACAGCAGGCGCACGCCGTCGAGCTCGCCGCCGTTCGCGAGCATCGTCGTGAATCGATGCAGATCGGCGCTGGTCGTCAGGAAACCGCCCGCGGGCACCTCGGCGCCCTCCATCAGCACGACCTGCCCTACCCCTGCGACCTCGGCCGGGTAGAACATGCCCGGTTCCTCGTAGCGTGCGACGACCGGGCACAGTTTCGCGACCAGGTCGGCGCGGGGCCCGAGACTCGTCTCGCGCATGCCGAGCGGCTCGAAGAGGTCCTCGCGGATGATGCGCCCGAATGAGCGGCCGCGCGTGTCCACGCGCCGCACCAGTTCGCCCAGCACGGCGTGCGCCGCGATGATCGAATAATTGACCCGCTCCCCCGGCAGCGACTCCGGGCGCTGCGTGCCGAGCCAGTCGGTCAGTTTCTCGACGCTCGTGATGACCTCGAGGGGCACGGCCGGAATCGCGGACATCAGCCCGCTGGTGTGGGTCAGGAGGTGGAACAGCGTGATTTCGCGCAGGCCCCGCGTACGAAAGGCCGGGATGATCTCGCCGACCTGTTGCGCCAGGTGAAGGTCACCGCGCTCGATGCGGTTCAACAAAAGCACGTTCGTGAACTGTTTGCCAATCGAGAAGGACACGAAGGCTTCGTCGCCGCCCATGCTGCGGCCCGCCGCGCGGTCCGCATAGCCGTGCACGGCATCCAGCGCGAGGCGGCCATGGCGGGATACCTTCAGCTGTGCGCCGTCGTAGCGGCCGGCCGCGATGTCGGCGTGGATGCGCGCGCCGACGCGTCCCAGGCGCTCGATGTCGAAACCCAGGGCCTGCGCTTCGCTCGAAATCATGTGCGTGCTCCTCAGATTTTCCGGCTGCCGTAACTCGCCTCGATGCTGTCGAGCGGCGACTTCTGGATGCCGTGGTTCGGAATCGGATAGCGGAGACCGTTGTCGCTCAGGCTCTTCAGCCCTTCGACGACCTGCGGCAGGAAGCTCGGCGGGATCGCCATCAGCATTTCCTCGTCGAGCACGCCGCCGAACTTGCGTTCCGCGTAGCACGGCACCGACAGCGAGGGCTCGCCGGTCTTCAAGGCATTCCCCCAGGAATCCGCGCAGGCGCTCTCGCCGACGCAGGTGAACGAATATTTCCGGTAGTTGCGGTACTGCAGGCC
Source organism: Hydrogenophaga intermedia (assembly GCA_943370145.1). Classification (GTDB taxonomy): domain Bacteria; phylum Pseudomonadota; class Gammaproteobacteria. The sequence continues at coordinate 25,230 of CALRPY020000044.1, forward strand.
ATTGACGAAGGTGATCATCTGGCCCGGCGTGCCGTAGATCAGGCAGATGTCCGGATTGTCGATCCGCCCCGCGGTCAGCGGCGACACCGCAATCGCGTGATAGTCGCCGTGACTCGCGCAGGACATCGCCTGCTGATGCGCCGCACTGTCCTCGAGCGTGCCGTACCACACGCCCTTCATCGGCTCGCCCTCGAGCCATTCCGCGTCGCGCGGGGCGAGGCCGACGACCGCGCCGCACTGCGCGCCCATCAGGTTGTCCATCGTCACGCCGAGCGTCCAGCCCAGCCAGCGCGACTGGCCGACGATCTGGTCGAAGGCGAACTTCTCGCCGGCGGGTGGTCGCCGGATGCGCTGGATCGCGCTCATTTCATCGACCGTGCGGAAGCGCTTCAGGCCTACCGGCACCGTCTTCAGCCGCAGGTAGCGATTCAGCGCGTCGACGATCGCATTGAAGTCATAGTGTTCTGCATCTCCCCAGCAGTTCGGCGTCATCCCGTCCTCCGTTGGTGCGCGGCGGCGCACATCAAGCTTGCGGGCGCGAACCCGCGATCATCGTCTCAGCCGGCGTCGGCCGCCGGAGTCCCGCGGCAGCGGACCATGCCCGCCCCCTTGACCGTCATCACCGTGTCGCCGGTGGTGTCCACCACCACGATCTCATGGAAGAAGATGCCGCGGTCCGGCTTCGAGCGCGACCGGCGCTTGTCGCGAACGGTCACCCGTACCGTCAACGCCGCGTCCGGACGCGTCGGTTTCAACCAGCGGATCTCGTCCAGGCCGGGTGAACCGAGGCCGGCGTTCGCGGAGACGAAGTGGTCCACCATCAGGCGCATCATCGCGCAGGCGCTGTGCCAGCCGCTCGCGATGATGCCGCCGTAGGGCGACTTCGCCGCAGCCTCGCGATCGAGGTGGAAGGGCTGCGGATCGTAACGCGACGCGAAGTCCACGATTTCGGCCTCGCTGAGCGAGTAGCTGCCGAGTTCATAGGTCGCGCCGACTTCGTAGTCCTCGTAGTAGCGGTCGGTCCTGGGCGTCCTGAATTGCGTGTAATGCATTCCGGTCTGCTGCGCTGATGGGGTGGGCGCACTATAGCGTGAACGCCGCCGGGCGTGCGCCAGGTGCAGGGGGCGCCGGGTGGACGTCGGCCGCCACCGCCGTGCATCATGCGCGCACTCGAAAAGCAGGCCTGAAACCCCGGGGGCACCACGTGGCGAAGCTCTGGTTGATTGTCTTTCTGGCAGTGCTCGTCTGGTCCGGTATCAATCCGAAGGACTATCCGACCTGGGCCCTCGAAGTCGCGCCGGCCGTCCTCGGCCTGCTGGTGCTGTGGGCCACGCGCCGCAGCTTCCCGCTCACGACGCTCGTCTACGCCTTCATTCTCCTGCACTGCGTGGTGCTGATGGTCGGCGGCCACTACACCTACGCCGAAGTGCCGCTGTTCGACGCCATCAAGCCGCTGTTCGGCTTCGAGCGCAATCACTATGACCGCCTGGGACATCTCATGCAGGGTTTCGTGCCGGCGCTCATCGCGCGCGAGGTGCTTATTCGTCGGCGCGTGCTGAACCGGCGCGGCTGGCTGTTCTTCCTGGTGTTGTGCGTGTGCCTTGCGCTCAGCGCGAGCTACGAGATGATCGAATGGGCCGTCGCAGTCTGGTCCGAACAGGGTGCGGAAGCCTTCCTCGGCACCCAGGGCGACCCGTGGGATACCCAGTCGGACATGGCGCTCTGTGGCCTCGGCGCCATCCTTGCGCAGCTGACGATGCGCCGCTTCCACGATCGGCAACTGCGCAAGTTCAGCTCGCTCTGAAGCGCCTGCACACTTGCCGGCGCCGCGCCTTGACCTGGCGCAGGCACCCAGGGAACGGCCGGGCTATGCTTCGCAGGCGGAATCGCCCGCATGTACCCAGCCGATCACCATGTCCGACGCCTACCGCCGCTCCATGAACGAAGTCCCTGCCACCGCCCGCTGGCTTGGCTACCTGGGACTGTTGCCCTTCCTCGCCCAGATGCTCGCGGCGGTGCTGGGGCCATCCGGCGAAGACAGTCTCGCCGCCCACGCCTCGCTGGGCGTTGCGACCTACGGCGCGGTGATCCTGTCCTTCCTCGGCGGCATCACCTGGGGCCTGACGGTCAACAACCCCGCCATAGCCGGCACCCAGGGCAGCCGTGAACTGATGTACAGCATGCTGCCCGCGCTGGGCGCCTGGGCCGCGCTGCTGCTGCCGACCACCTTCTCGCTGTGGTTCCTGGCCATCGGATTCGCAATCGCCTTCATCCACGACTACCGCACCGCGGTCCTGCACCAACTGCCGGCCTGGTTCATGCGCCTGCGGTTGCATCTCAGCCTGGGCGCGGTGGTTTCGCTCGTGCTGACCGCGCTCTATCGCTGAGCGCGGGCCGCGCGCGGCGGCGGCCAGGCGCGAATTTCGATCACCCAGGGCGACCCCCCGGGCAGAGCCAATCCCCGCGGCGGTGCCGGACACACCTGCAGCGCTCGAACGTGTCGTCGTGGCTGTGTCCGATACCGCCACCCTGCCGCGGACGGCGCGGGACTGGCGGCTCGTCGCCCTGCTGGTCAGTGCGCCAGCAGCAGGTTGCAGTCCCGCTTCTTCAGGAAATGCCGGGTGAAGCCACCAAAGACGAGCCGCTGCAGCCGCGAGTGCGAATAAGCCCCCATCACCAGCAGGTCGGCGCCGACCTCGCGATACAGGTCGGCAAGCTGGAGCGCCGGGTCGTCCGCAGCCCGCAGCAGCATCGGTGACGTCGCGACGCTGTGCACGTTCATCAGGTAGTCCGCCATGTCCTGCACCGACGGCACGGCTGCCGGTTCACTGTCCTCCTCGATCGCGACCAGATAGACCTGGCGCGCCTTTCTGAACAGCGGCAGCGCGTAGCGGAGCGCGTGCCTGGCGGACGCCGATGGCTTCCACGCGAACACCATCGCCATCTGCGACAGGTCGGCCGCGCGCGGCGCGTGATCAATCAGCGCGAACGGCGAGCCCGAAGCCACCAGGACCTGTTCGATCGCGTGCTGCAGGACGGGTTCCGACAGCCCATAAGCACTGATGACCATGTCGTGCATGTAGCCCAGCGCAGCCAGCGGCGGGCGTGGATCGTCGAGCAGGTCCAGCGCATCTCCCCAGACCAGATGCTTCGACGCCGGCAGTTGGTGAAAAAGGGCCGATGCGGCGGCCGCATGGGCGTCACGCTGCGCGACATAGGTCTTGCGCAGGTATACCTGCGCAGCCTCGATGCCCTGGACTTCGATCAGCGCGCGATATTCCGCACGCTGATCCGCGTCGAGCAAGCCGAGCGTGTCGCAGGCGTAGCGGCAGGCCACCGAGGCGCCCAGGCCGTCGGCGACGGCAGCCGCGAAGCCCAGCGCGGAACGCTCGGCTTCGCTGCCCGAGTACAGAACGGCAACATTGGTCAACATTTTCACCTCCGGACAGAACGGGATTTGAAGCGAGGGCCAGCGGCCACATGGACCCAAGCCTAGGCAAGCGCGGCGACGCCGCCTTGATCCAACGCAAGGCCTGTCCGCCGGAGCGCGCCCTCAGGCCGGCAACGGCTGCCGCTCCAGCGCCGCCCAGGCCGCGCGCAGCAGCGGCGCGAGGCGGCGCACCCACGCGGCCTGCCCTGCAGCACTCGCAACCTCGTCCTGCCGCAGTTCAATCAACACGTGCGGCAGGCCGCGCTGTTCACCGTGCACCGGCACGCCGTAGTCACCGTCGTCCGTCAGCCGATACGGGATGTTGTCGCCGACCTCGAGTCCATGCTCGTGGCGCAGGGCCTGCATCAGGAAATCGGCCACGCGACGATCGCGATTCGACAGCAAGGCGACTTCCCACGGCCTGGCGACGCCGAGGTAGACCGGCGTGAAGCTGTGCACGGCGACGAGCAGGCTGGGCTGGCCAAGCGCGCGGCGCTCGTCCAGCAGCCGGGTGATGCTGCCGTGATAGGGTTCAAAGAAGGCCTGGCGGCGCGCCGCGCGCTGCGCGTCCGACAGGCCCTCGTTGCCGGGCACCGCGGTCGCCTCGCTGTGCAGCGGAATCGAGTCCGCGCGATGCAGCGGCCGGTTCATGTCCATCACGAGCCGCGAGTAGCCGCTGGCGACGAGTGTGGCGTCGAGCACCGCCGACAGCCCGCGCGCCACCGCCAAAGCCCCGATATCCCATGCGATGTGGCGCAGCCGGTCCGCGGCCGGCACGCCGAGATCGCCCACGGCCTCCGGCAAGCGGTTGCTCGCGTGGTCGCAGGTCAGGAAGAACGGCGAAGTCGCTCGCGGCCGCTCGATGTTGACGGCCGGGGGTTCGTGCGCGCGCAGCAGGCTCATGCCCCGGCCCCGCCCTCCGCGGCCGCCGGCGGGTAGAGTTCCGGATGCCGGTAGCGCTTCGCCCAGCCGAAGCCCTGCCAGGTCACCAGCTTCCTGGGTACGATCTTGAAGGTCCAGCACGGTTCGACGTTGACGTCGCCGCGATACTCCTGCGCCTTCTCCCCGAGGTAGCGCGGCCCGGTGTGCCGCTCGCCAATCAGGTTCCACTGCGATTTCTCGCCGTTCAGCAGGTACGGTCCCACCGCAGCCTCGACGACCACCGCCGTCCCCTCGCAGACGACCTTGCGGATCGGCGCGACCGGCTCGTCGACCACCAGCGACACGCGCGGATCCAGCGCCATGAAGTGGCACCATTCCGAACGCTCGCGTCCCACCACCCAGAAGGCGCTGCCGTCCCAGTGGTACCAGACCGGGATCACGTAGGGCCAGCCGTCGGGTTTCAGGCAGGCCAGCCGCGCGAGCCACGGCCCCTGGAGAAAATCGTTCATCTCCTGCGGCGACATGCCGCCGAGTTTGCCGCGCCAGTCACTCATGCCGCCTCCTGCTCAGTAGACTTCGAAGTATTCACGATGCTCCCAGTCCGTCACGTGCTGGAGGAAGCGGTCGATCTCGTTCTGCTTGATTGCGAGGATGTAGTCGACGAACGCGTCGCCCAGCCCCGCGCGGTACACCGGGTTGTCGCGCAGCACCGCGGTCGCCTCCATGAGGCTGCGCGGCAGTTTCGGCTTGTCGCAGTCGTAGGGCGAGAGTTCGAGGGGACCGGGCTCGACACGGTGGTCGATGCCGGCGAGGCCGGCGGCGAGCTGCGACGCCATGTACAGGTAGGGGTTCGCGCAAGGCTCCCCGGCGCGGTTCTCGATGTGCGAGGCGCGGTCGCCGGGACCGCCGAGCACCCGGATCATCGCCGCGCGGTTCTCGCGCGCCCAGGTGATCCGATCGGGGGCGAAGGAGTTCGGGCGATAGCGCTTGTAGCCGTTGATCGTCGGCGTCGAGAACACACAGCCCGCCGCCGCATTCGCCAGGATGCCGCCGACGAAGTGCCGGCCGAGCGGAGAGAGCACCTCGTCCGACCCGCTCATGTTCGCGAACAGGTTCTCGCCGGTCTCACGGTCGCACAGGGACTGGTGCAGGTGCCAGCCGCTGGAGAAGAAGTTCGGCAGCGCCGGCCGCGTCATGAAGGTCGCGTGGTAACCATGGCGACGGCACAACTGCTTGGTCGCGGTGCGGAAGAGGAGCATGTCGTCCGCGGCCGCGATGCCGCGCACGGGATCGAAAGTGAATTCGCACTGCCCCGGTCCCCATTCATCCTCCATGGTCCGCAGCGGCAGGCGCAGCGCTTCGAGATTGTCCTGCAGCATCTGCAGGATCGGATCGATTTCGTCCTGGCGCTCCTCGGTCAGGTACTGGAAGCCATGGGCGATCGCCGAGACTTTCGGCGGATCCGGCGGCCAGCCCGACTGCTCCGGCGCGAGCATGCGATCCTCGAGCCTGCAGATGTAGAACTCGACTTCGAGTCCCGCCACGTAGTCGAGGCCACGGCGATGCAGCTCGCGCAGCTGGCGGCGCAGCAGCGCGCGCGTATCGAAGGGCACGGGTTCGCCCGACTGCAGGTGCATCTCGCTCAGGATCCAGCCGGTGCGTTCGGCCCAGGGCAGGACGCGGAAGGTCAGCGGATCAGGCACCAGGATGGCGTCGGGGCCGCCGGCCAAGGAGCGCATCCCAAGCCCGGCATCGCTGCTGAACATCGGCGCGAACATGTTGTTCGTCGTGTCCATGAAGAGCGTCGCGGTCTGGAAATCGATGCCGTTGCGCAGCGCGAGCATGAAGTCGTGGACCATCACGTGCTTGCCGCGGACGACGCCGTGCTGGTCGCCCCATGCGATACGGATGGTGCGCAGCCGATGACGGGCGATGTCCTCTTCAATCCGTTCGATGGCCGCCCGCTGCTCGGCGCTGTGCAGCGCGTGGCGGGTCACGAAATCGAGCTGGCCGACACTGCCGTCCTGGATGCTCATAGTCCCTCCCCTTGCGGATACGCGCTGTTTGCGAGTATAGAAACCTGGCCTGCGGCGCGCCAAGCGCCACTGTCTGCGAAACCAGCAACCAGAGACGGCGCCGGCCCGGCCGGCCGCGAGGTGGACATGGCCGCCAGCAAACGCACCTACAGTCGCGAACTCGCCCTCATCCCCGGGCAGGCCGCGCTGCTCCTGGTCGACATGCAGAACTACTGCTGCCATCCCGAGGGCGGCCTGTTCCGCAGTTGCCCACCCGCGGAGCTGGCGCCGCGTTACGGCTACTACCTGCGGCAACTCGAAACCAACGTCATCCCGAACCTGCAGCGCCTGGTGGCCGCCTGTCGCGAGACCGGCGTCGAGGTGATGCACACGACCATCGAGGCCCTGACCACCGACGGCCGGGACCAGAGCCTCGACTACAAGATCAGCGACATCCTCGTGCCGCGCGGCTCATGGGACGGCCAGGTGATCGATGCGCTGGCGCCGATCTGCGACGAGATCCGCCTGCCAAAGACCGCGAGCAGCGTCTTCAATGCCACGAACATCGACTACCTTCTGCGCAATCTCGGCGTCTCGCAACTGGTGATCGGGGGCGTCGTCACCGATCAATGCGTCGAGTCCGCGGTGCGCGATGCCTGCGATCGGGGTTACCTGGTCACCCTGATCGAGGATGCCTGCACCGCCTTCAGCGCGGAGCGACACCGCGCATCGCTGGCCGCGCTGGCCGGCTACTGCCGCCAGCGCCCGACCGAAGTGCTGCTCGACGAGATCCGCGGCCAGCGTGCGCGCGCCGTGGGACAGGGAGCCTGAGCCCGATGACCTATACCGACGCCGACGCGCGCGCCGCGCGTCATGACTTTCCCGCGCTCGCCCGCCGCCAGGGCGACCTGCCGCTCGCGTTCCTCGACGGGCCGGGCGGCACCCAGGTGCCCCAGTGCACGATAGACGCCGTCGCGCGCGTGTACCGCGACTGCAACGTCAACGTCGGTGGCGCCTTCGCCACATCGCATGAATCGGCGGCGGTCGTGCAGGACGCCCGCGCGGCCGTGGCGGATTTCGTTGGCGCCGCGAGTCCCAGCCAGGTGTCATTCGGGCAGAACATGACGACGCTGAACTTCGCGCTCGCCAGGGCGCTGGGACGCCGCCTCGTCGCGGGGGACGAAGTCATCATCACCGCCCTTGATCACGAAGCGAATCGCGGCCCCTGGATCGGCCTCGCCGAGCGCGGCGTCGCGGTCCGGGAGGCGCATCTCGCCGACGACGGCACGCTGGATCTGGCGCACCTGGCGGCGCTGGTCGGCCCGCGCACCCGCGTGATCGCCGCCGGCATCGCGTCGAACGCGCTGGGCAGCGTCACGCCGTTTGCGCGCATCCGCGAACTGGCGCACGCGGTCGGCGCGCTGACGGTCGTCGACGCGGTGCACTACGCGGCGCACCTGCCGTTGGACTTCGAGCAACTGGGCTGCGACTTCATGCTGTGTTCCGCCTACAAGTTCTATGCGCCCCACGTCGGCATCCTGTGCAGCCGGCCCGGACTGCTCGAAGTCCTGGAGCCCGATCGCCTGCGCACGCAGAAGCAATGCGCGCCCTGGCGCATCGAGACGGGCACCCTGAACTTCGCTGCGCTGGCGGGCGTCACGGCGACGGTCGACTACCTGGCCGGTCTCGGCGCCGGCGCCTCGCGGCGAGCCCGCATCGTCGACGCGATGAGCGCGATCGCCGCGTACGAGCACGCACTGGGCGCCCGCTACTGGGCAGCCCTGCAGCACCTGCCCGGCGTGCGGCGCCATGGACCGCACTTCGACGACAGCCCGCGTGCGCCGACCGTCTCCTTCTCCACCACGCGACATATCGCCCCGATCGCAGAATACCTCGCTGCGCAGGGGCTGCAGGTGTGGCACGGCCACTTCTACGCGCCGCGGGTCGTCGAGAGCCTGTGCCTGATGGAACAGGGCGGCCTGCTGCGCGTCGGCTTCGCCCTGTACAACACCGATGAAGAGCTGCAGCGGCTGCTGGCGGCGCTCGAAGCGGCCTGCGCAAGGAAGCTTTGACAGTGTTCGCGGGCCACCGCTACCATCCCCTGTCGTATACAAAATGACGCGCCGCATCGGGCTCACGGCCAGCTTGCGCGTCGCCCGCCCGCCCCGAGAATTGCGCGCGAAATGAGCAAGAAAAAACCATCCCCCACGGCCGCGAAAGCGGGTCCGGACACCGAGACCCTGCTCGCCTGCTACCGCGCGATGCTGCGCATCCGCAAGGTCGAGCAACGCCTGTCGAAGCTGTTCGCGGACAAGGAGATCCCGGGGTTCATCCACCTGAGCATCGGCCAGGAATCCGTACCCGTCGGCATCAGCCGCCACCTGCGGGACGAGGACACGATCGCCGCCACGCATCGCGGTCACGGTCAGGCGCTCGCCAAGGGCATCGACCTCAACGGCTTCGTCGCCGAGATGATGGGCCGCGAGAGCGGCATCTGCCGCGGTCGCGGCGGCTCGATGCACATCGCGGAAGCGAGGGTCGGCATGCTCGGCGCCAACGGCATCGTCGGCGGCGGCATCTCGATCGCGACCGGCAGCGCGCTGGCGCACAAGCTTGCCGACAGCGGCGGCATCGCCGTGTGCTATTTCGGCGACGGCGCGCTGGCCGAGGGCATCTTCCACGAATGTCTCAATCTTGCCGCCCTGTGGTCGCTGCCGATGCTGTTCGCCTGCGAGAACAATGGCTGGGGCGAGTTCTCACGCACCGATCGCCAGTTCTGCGGCCAGCTCGAGCAGCTCGCGGGCGCGTTCGGCGTGCGCTATCGCATGGCGGACGGTCTCGACGTCGCCGACGTGACCAAGGTCGCCGGCGAGCTTATCGCCCGGATGCGCAGCGACCGCCGCCCGGCGGTGTTGGAGTGCAAGGTCGAGCGCTTCCACGGTCATTTCGAGGGCGACCCGCAGAAGTACCGCGACCCCGCCGAACTCGCGGCGCTGGCCGCGAAGGACCCGGTCGCCCATGCGTTGCTCGCGCTCGAACGCGCCGGGGTGGACGACGCGCGCCTCGCCGCCCTGGACACGGAACTGGACCGCGAGATCGACGCCGCGGTCGAGTACGCGCGGGCCGCCCCGCAACCGGATTTCGCGTCGGCCCGCGCCGACGTCTACGCGCACTAGGGAACCGCGATGGAACAGATGAGATTTGGCCAGGCCATCGGCAAGGCCCTTGCCGATGCGATGCAAGCCGACCCCCGCGTGATTCTCCTTGGTGAGGACATCGGCGAGGCGGGTGGCCCGTTCGGCGTCACCCGCGGGCTCTACCAGACCTTCGGCGCCACGCGCGTGCTGGACTTCCCGATTTCGGAGGCCGCACTCGTCGGCACTGCCGTCGGCGCGGCGCTCACCGGCTACCGCCCGGTCGCGGAAATCATGTTCATGGATTTCTGCACCCTGGCGATGGACGCGATCGTCAACCAGGCCGCGAAGGCGCACTTCATGTTCGGCGGCCAGACCGCCGTGCCGATGGTCGTGCGCGCACCGCACGGCGGAGGCCTCAATGCGGGCGCCCAGCACTCGCAGTGCCTGGAAGCCTGGTTCACCCACGTGCCCGGCCTGACGGTGGTGTGTCCGGCGACCCCCGCCGATGCCTACGGCCTCCTGCGCTCGGCGATCGACTCGCCGAACCCGGTGCTGTTCATCGAGAACAAGGCGCTGTACGCGCGCAAGGGCGACATGCCCGAGACCCTGGCCCCGATTCCCTTCGGGCAGGCGCGGATCGCGCGGGCAGGCAAGGACGTCACGGTGGTGACCTACGGCGCCGCCGTGTTCCAGGCCGAAGCCGCCGCACAGCAGGCCGCCGCGCAGGGCATCGACGTCGAGATCATCGACCTCCGCTCGCTGCAGCCGTGGGACGAGACCAGCGTGCTCGCATCGCTGGCCCGCACGCACCGCCTCGTGATCTTCCACGAGGCGGTCGAGGCCTTCGGCGTCGGCGCCGAGATCGCCGCGCGGATGGCGGACGTCGGCTTCGACGAACTCGATGCCCCGATCATCCGCGTCGGCGCGCCGTTCATGCCGACGCCCTACTCACCCGAACTGGAAAAGGCCTACATGCCGGATGCCGGGCGACTGCTCGCGGCAATCCAGCGGGCCATGCTCTGAACAATCACGGAAGCGACGCGATGACCAACACGAACCAGCGCCAGAACATCCTGCTCGACGTCGACGCACAGCAGGCGTGGATCACGATCAACCGGCCGACGACGCTCAACGCGCTCGACATCCCGACCCTGCTCGAACTCGAGAGCGCGTTCCGTGCAGCCGAAGCCAATCCGGACGTGCGGGTCATCGTGCTGACTGGCGCCGGCGATCGCGCCTTCGTGGCCGGCGGCGACATCGCGGACCTGGACTCGCGACAGGGCCTCGCCCACTACAACGAGTTCGCGGAAATCATCCACCGCGTGTTCCGCCACATCGAGACCAGCGACAAGCCGACGATCTGCGCGGTGAACGGTTGGGCCCTCGGCGGCGGCACCGAAATCCTGCTGTGCACCGATATCCGCGTGGTGTCCGAGAAGGCGCGCCTGGGCCTGCCGGAAATCACGCTGGGGCTGTTCCCCGGCGCCGGCGGCACGCAGCGCTTCATCCGCCAGATTCCACCGTGCCGTGCGAAGGAACTGATGTATACCGGCGACCAGATCACCGCGGCCGAGGCGCTCGCCATCGGCCTCGTCAACCACGTGGTGCCGGCCGACCAGCTGGTTGCGAAGGTCAAGGAAATCGCGGCCAAGATCGCCCACAAGTCGCCCCTCGTCCTGAAGCTGCTGAAGCGCTCGATGAGCAACGGCATCGACATGCCGATGCCGTCCGCGCTGGCCTATGAACAGGCGATGATCGGCCTCGTGCTGGACTCGAAGGATGCGCACGAAGGCTGCCAGGCCTTCCTTGGCAAGCGCGCGGCCACCTTCACCGGCGAATAGACCGTGAGCGCAGAACGGGCAATACGCCTGCCCAAGCTCGGTCTGACGATGACCGAGGGTACCGTCGTCGAATGGCTCGTGCAGCCAGGGCAGGTCGTGCAGCCGGGCGACCTGCTGTACATCTGCGAGACGGAGAAAATCGCCAACGAAATCGCCGCCGACGAGGCCGGCACCATCGCGTCGCTGGTCGTCGCCGCAGGCGACACGGTGCCCGTGGGCACGGTGCTTGCGACCTGGGTCGGCGCCGAGCATGCGGGCACCGCGGGCGAATCCGCGCGGCCGGCCTCGCCGGCCATCGCCGCCGCAGCGCCGGTGGTCGTGGCCGACGCGGCCAGCCTGCCGGCGGCCAGC
>CALRPY020000045.1:0-35970 GCA_943370145.1 Hydrogenophaga intermedia
CTATTTTCCTGTCCCGAGGGGGCCGCTGCGACTGGCGAGGGTTGCGGCGTGGTCACCTGCGGCTGGGCCAGTGCCAACCGGTACTTGAACCCCACCGCTCAGAGCGCTTCCGCTCAGATCCTGCCGCTTTTAACCCCACCGAACGACGAGGCCCACCACCCGCTCCACGGTATCGGACCCTTCACGGTACGGTGCTTCGAATCGTGGCTGTCCCAGCTATTTCCGAGGGTGTCCCAATCTGCTCCAACCTGCTAGCGCCTGTTCGAGATCGATTTGATGTCCAGTTCCGTCGACTCGACGGTGCGGCCGTGCAAGGCCTGGGTGTCGCGGTTGTTGTGGTGGAGCACGGCCGCGAGGCTCTGCAGCTGTTGCGGGTCGATGCCGACCGGCGTGCGAAGCACCAGCCACTCGACGCCCTCGCTGCACGGCGGCGTGGTCAGCGAACCCGCGTACCGAAAGGCCTGGCGCGACGCCGGTAGCAGTGCGTCGATGTCCACGGGCACACGGTCCACGTGTTCGCTGGCACCCGCAGTGGATGGCAGGTGCCCGACCACCGCGTCGAAGGCCGCATTGTGGGCGCCGCTCTCAAGCATGACGCCGACGACGGCAAGCTGGCCGTTGGCGGCGCGATGCACCAGGTGAAGTTCCCCAGGAAAGTGCTGGCCGGCGAAGGTGTGTTCGCTTGGCGTATGGAAGTGGTACTGGACGAGTGGATAGACGGTCTCGCCGAGTGCCAACTGATCGCCGTCGTCGTAGGCCACGGCCACGGTGTGGCCGTTGTTCGACACGTCCAGCGCGTGCTCGTGGTGATAGACCTGCATCTCGGCGGCGGGAGCCCGGGGTGCTTCGGGGCCGGCCGCGATCGGCAGATCGATTGGAGACTGGCGCGAACCGCGCCCGCACTCCGCATATTGTGGGCTGAGCGTGGCCCAGGCGCGTGGGCCATCCTTCCCGTCGTAGCCCCAGTGCGCATGCGATTGTTCCGCGGCCACCAGCACCGGCCGGGTGGCGAACGCCAGCACTATCAGACCGAGGCTTCGCAGGTTCATGGATGTATGGCCTTCCTGGAATGTGTGCGGGCGATTATCGGCAGCGGACTCGCGCCGCGCCAGTGGCCGTCCGCCGCTAGCGCCGCCGGCAGGTCACGCAGGTCAAGTTCACGTTCGGGGGCCGGGCGGCGCCGGCCTCATTCAGGCGCGAATGAACGGGTCGATCGCCGCGACAACGGCGGCTGGAGACGAAATGTGAGGCAAGTGCCCCTCGGCATCGATTATCGCAAGCCGGCTCCCGCGGATATGAAGGTGGAGGTATTCGGCGACGGCTTGCGGCACGGCGATGTCGTGCTTCGCCTGAATCAGCAGCGTCGGCACGTCCAGTCGGGCGATGTCCTCGCGATGGTCGGACTGAAAGATGGAACACAGGACAGTCAGCGCGCGATCCTTCGGGGTCGACTTGATGGTCAGCGCGAAATCCGTACTCAGCGCCGGGCGGTCCGCGTGAGCCATTGACCCCGCGGCGAACACATCGGCCCATTTGGAGCAGCCGCTCGTAATGCTGCTGTAGACGGCGTCGATGTCCCCGCGAGGGAAGCCGCCGTGATAATCGTCGGTATCGATATAGCGCGGTGAGGCACCGAGGAAGACCAGCTTTTTTGCGAGCCCTGGCCGTTCAAGGGTGGCGAGCGCGCAGATCATCGCGCCTACGGAGTGGCCGATGAGGACCGGGCGGTCGAGCCCCAGCGCCGTGCACACCTCCACGAGGTCCGAGGCGTAGCGGCGCAGGCTGAGATAGTGGTGCTGGGCGAACGCGGCCGGGTCCGAGCCGCCGGCGCCGACGTTTTCGAGCAGCACCAGGCCGTGGTCGGCGAGAAATGCCGTGGCTACGTCCCGCCAGGCTGTTTGATCCGTACCGAAGCGATGTACGAAGACGAGCGTCATCGCCGCGTCCGGATTGCCGGTGACGTTGACGTTGTTTCTGCGAATGGGGTCGATGTCGGTCATGGGCGGCTTCGCCTTTGCTTCTCGATGCAACGCGCCGCCTGCCACGTCGACCAGCGTGATGGCGGTGCGTTACCCATCAGGGGGCTGCTATGTCTTGCTCAATGAGAGCGGAACCCTGCCGTTTGATCCGTCCGTCTCCGTCTGATTCACCGGGACGCGCTGCAGATTCCTGACGCGTTTCGAATTTGTGCGCACTGGACCGCGATCGAGCGTGATCGGGGACACCCACCGTGCGAGCGAGCGTGATCGGGGACACCCACTATGTTCGCCTCCCGGAATCAGGGACACCCACCGCTCCCGCCCACCGCTCCCGGCGCGAGCGACCGGGCGAGCGACCGGGGACACCCACCGTGCGCCCACCGTGCGAGTGGGCACCGTGATCCGCGGTGTGTTCCGGAACACCCACAGCACGCACCAGCTGGACGCGCACGCGAATCCGGGCCGGCATCCTCCGCGAGACGTTTTCAGCCCTTGTCCCTGGCACGCGCCGCAGGCGTCCGGATCGCTGCCCGAGCCCGGCGCCCGGCTGCGCCGGGCCGCGGTTGCCAAACCGCCGGCTTCTTTATAAGGTGCAGAAAGTAGGACAGAATGCTCCATACGCTACCGTATGGTTGGGCGCGTTCCGGTTTTCCCTCCTGTGAGTCGCGGGGTCGTGAAAGCCACGCGCAGGCTGGCGGGCTCGGTCCGAGCAATGGCCCGGTCAATGGTTGCGGTCCCAACACGAACTGTCGAAGGAGACGCCCGTGCGTATCGGCATCCCGAAAGAACTCCATGCAGGCGAGAAACGTGTCGCGACGACGCCCGACGTCGCCGCGAAACTGATCAAGCTTGGTTACAGCGTTGCAATCGAGCAGGGGGCGGGCGCCGCCGCCGACCTCAGCGACGACGTCTATCGCGCCATCGGGGTCGACGTGCTGCCCGATGCCGGCGCCGTGTGGGCGCAGTCGGACATCGTGCTGAAGGTGCGCGGTCCGGCGCGGCACGGCGACGTCGACGAATTCGCGCTGATGCGCGAGGGCGGCACGCTGATCAGCTTCCTGTGGCCGGCCCAAAACCCGTCGTCGATGGAGCAGCTGGCCGCGCGCAAGGCCACCGTGCTGGCGATGGACAGCGTGCCGCGCATCTCGCGCGCGCAGAAGGCGGACGCCCTGTCCTCGATGGCCAACATCGCCGGCTACCGCGCGGTGATCGAGGCGGCGCAGAACTTTGGTCGATTCTTCACCGGACAGGTCACGGCGGCGGGCAAGGTCCCGCCGGCCAAGGTCTTCATCATCGGTGCGGGTGTCGCGGGCCTCGCGGCCATCGGCGCCGCGAACGGCCTCGGCGCCATCGTCCGCGCGACGGACACCCGGCCCGAAGTCGGCGACCAGATCAGGAGCCTCGGCGCCGAGTTCGTGCCGGTGGAATACCAGGAAGAGGGTACGGGCGTCGGTGGCTACGCGAAGGTCATGAGCGAAGGTTACCAGCGCGCGCAGCTTGCGATGATCGCCAAGCAGTGCAAGGAGGTCGATGTCGTCATCACCACCGCGCTGATCCCGGGCAAGCCCGCGCCGAAGCTCATCACCGCCGAGATGGTCCAGTCGATGCAGCCTGGCAGCGTCATCGTCGACCTCGCGGCGGAGCAGGGCGGCAACTGCGAACTGACGGTGCCCGGCGAGGTTGTCGAGCGGCATGGCGTGCGCATCATCGGCTACACCGACCTGCCCAGCCGCATGGCGCGCCAGTCCAGCCAGCTGTACGCGACGAACCTGCTGCGCCTCATCGAGGAGCTCACGCCGGCAAAGGACGGCAACATGCTCGTCAACATGGAAGACGAGATGATCCGCGGCGCCACCGTCGTCAAGGCGGGCGAGATCACCTGGCCGCCGCCGCCGCCCAAACTCTCCGCCGCGCCGCCGGGCGCGAAGCCGGCCGCCGCGCCGGTGCCGCCGGCGCCGAAGAAGCCGCTGATACCGGCCGCGCTGCGCAGCCTGCTGGTGCTCGGCATCGGTGGCCTCGCACTTGCCTGGCTGGGGACGGTCGCGCCACCGGCTTTCATGGCGCACCTGATGGTGTTCGTGCTGGCCTGCTTCGTCGGCTACATGGTGATCTGGAACGTCACCCCGGCGCTGCACACGCCGCTGATGAGCGTGACCAACGCCATCAGTTCCATCATCGCCATCGGCGCGCTCATCCAGATCTCAGCGCCCGGCTTCCTGCTGACGGTGCTGGCCATCGCCGCGCTGATCCTTACCACCATCAACATGGCCGGCGGCTTCTGGGTTACCCAGCGCATGCTGCGCATGTTCCGCCGCTCGGAGTAATGCCATGAGTGAGGGCCTGGTCACCGTTTCCTACATCGCCTCGACGATCCTGTTCATCCTGAGTCTGGGCGGTCTCTCCAACCCTGAAACCTCGCGCCGTGGCAACTACTACGGCATCGCCGGCATGGCCATCGCGGTGCTCGCCACCGTGCTCGGCCCGAAGGTCACGAGCGTCGTGCCGGTCATCGTCGCGATGCTGGTCGGCGGCAGCATCGGCATCACCGCCGCCAAGCGCGTGCAGATGACGCAGATGCCGGAACTCGTCGCGCTGATGCACAGCCTCGTCGGCCTTGCCGCGGTGCTGATAGGCTTCGCGACTTTTCTCGACGACTCGGTGCACTTCACCGGCGTCGAGAAGACGATCCACGAGGTTGAAATCTACATCGGCATCCTGATCGGCGCGGTCACGTTCTCCGGTTCGGTCATCGCGTTCGGCAAGCTGTCGGGCAGGATCGGCGGCAAGCCGTTGCTGCTGCCCGGCCGGCACGTGCTGAACCTGCTCGCGCTGCTGGTCGTGATCTGGTTCTGCAACCTGTTCCTGAACGTGGAGTCCGGCGGGGCCGGCATGCTGTTCCTGGTCATCATGACCGCCATCTCGCTGGCCTTCGGCGTGCACATGGTCATGGCGATCGGCGGCGCCGACATGCCGGTCGTGGTGTCGATGCTGAACAGCTATTCGGGCTGGGCCGCGTCCGCCACCGGCTTCATGTTGAGCAACGATCTCCTGATCGTCACCGGCGCGCTGGTCGGCTCCTCCGGCGCCATCCTCTCCTACATCATGTGCCGCGCGATGAACCGCAATTTCATCAGCGTCATCGCCGGCGGCTTCGGCACCAGCGGTGGCACCGTCGTCGCCGCCGACGGCCAACCCGAGGGAGAGGTGCAGCCGATCAGCGCCGAGGAGACCGCGGAACTGATGCGCAACGCGTCGAAGATCATCATCGTGCCGGGCTATGGCATGGCGGTCGCGCAGGCCCAGCACACGGTGTTCGAGATCACCAAGGCGCTGCGCGAGCGCGGCGTCGACGTGCATTTCGCGATTCACCCGGTGGCGGGCCGCATGCCCGGCCACATGAACGTGCTGCTCGCCGAGGCGAAGGTGCCGTACGACATCGTCGCCGAGATGGAGGAGATAAACGACGACTTCCCCGAGACCGATCTCGCGATGGTCATCGGTGCCAACGACATCGTGAATCCGGCGGCGCAGGAGGATCCGAACAGCCCGATCGCCGGCATGCCGGTGCTCGAGGTGTGGAAGGCGAAGACCTCGATCGTGATGAAGCGCTCGATGGCCTCCGGTTATGCCGGCGTCGACAATCCGCTGTTCTACAAGGAGAACAACCGGATGCTGTTCGGCGACGCCAAGAAGATGCTCGACGAAGTGCTTACGGCGCTGCGTGCCGGCTGACGCGCGCCGCAGCCAACAGGAGGATTGAACATGTCTTTGATACTCACGAGCGACTCCTTCAAGGAAGGCGAGTACCTCGGTCAGGACCACGTGCTGTCCGCGGCCTACGGCTTCGGCTGCGAAGGCGGCAACCTGTCACCCCAGCTGTCGTGGAGCGGCGCGCCGGCGGAGACGAAGAGCTTCGCCGTCACCTGCTACGACCCCGACGCGCCCACCGGCAGCGGGTTCTGGCACTGGGTGGTCGCGAACATCCCGGCGCACGTCAACTCGCTGCCGTTGGGTGCCGGGGATCCTTCAAGCGGCAGGATGCCGGCCGGTGCGATCGAGGTCCGCACCGACTTCAGCAAGCCGGGCTACGGCGGCCCCTGCCCGCCGCCGGGTGCGCACGTGCACCGCTACATCTTCACGGTGTATGCGGTCAGCATGGCGCAGCTGCCCGTCACCGCTGACACCTCGGCGGCGATCGTCGGTTTCTACCTGAACTTCAACACGCTGGCGAAGGCGAGCCTGATCGGGCTCTTCAAGCGCTGAGGCAAGTTGCAGCGCCCGGAGCCGGCGCAGCGCTTCACGCGAGAAAGGTGTCAGATTTGAAATCTGACACCTTTCTCGAGCTCCCGTCGATTCATGCGCCTGCCGGCAAGGCGTCCAAGCCAGCGAAAGCAAGCGCACGGCATCCCGCGAGCGGGCCGGCTTCCTCCATTCACCCGTTCAATGCTCGGCGGCGCGCGCCGCACCGAGGCCCGTCTGCGCGCGGATGTACTGATCCCTGAAGGCCGCGCGCTCGCCAGCGGCCGGCGCGCTGCGATCCGTGACGGAGAAGAGCCAGATCGACACGAAGGCGACCGTCATCGAGAACAGGGCGGGGTGCTTGTAGCCGAACACTGGCGTGGCGTTACCCAGCACGTCGACCCAGACGGTGGGGCCGAGCACCATCAGGCCCACGGCGGTAGCGAGCCCCAGGAAGCCGCCCACGGCCGCGCCGCGCGTCGTCAAGCCCCGCCAGTACATCGACAGGAACAGGATCGGGAAGTTGACGCTTGCAGCGATCGCGAAGGCGAGGCCGACCATGTAGGCGACGTTCTGGCTCTCGAACTGGATGCCGAGCACGATCGCAAGCAGGCCGAGCACGATGGTCGCGATGCGCGACACGCGCAGTTCCTCGCGCGGGTTCACCCTGCCGTGTCGCAGGACGCTGGCGTAGAGGTCGTGCGACAGCGCCGAAGCGCCGGACAGCGTGAGGCCCGAGACCACGGCGAGGATGGTCGCGAACGCGACGGCCGAGATGAAGCCGAGGAAGATGTCGCCACCGACCGCCTGGGCGAGGTGGATAGCCGCCATGTTGACCCCGCCGCGCAGGATGCCGGTCGCGGCGTCCGTCCAGGCCGGGGCGCCGGTCAGGACGATGATGGCGCCCAGGCCGATGATGAAGATCAGCACGTAGAAGTAGGCCACGAAACCGGTCGCGTAGAGCACCGAGCGGCGGGCCTCGACGGCGTCCGGCACCGTGAAGAAGCGCATCAGGATGTGCGGCAGGCCAGCCGTGCCGAACATCAGCGCGAGCCCCAGTGACACGGCGGACACCGGGTCCGCGACGAGCGGGCCGGGGGCCAGGATGGCGCCGCCGCCCGGATGTCTGGCCACTGCCTGTGCCACCAGCGCTTCAAGGGAGAAACCGACGAGATTCAGCACGGCCATCGCCATCACGGTGGCGCCCGAGAGCAGCAGCACGGCCTTGATCAACTGCACCCAGGTCGTCGCGAGCATCCCGCCGAAGCTGACGTAGACGATCATCAGCACGCCGACGACCACCACCGCCACCGCGTAGTCGAGACCGAACAGCACCTCGATCAGTTTTCCCGCGCCGACCATCTGGGCGATCAGGTAGAACACGACGACGACCAGTGTGCCGCAGGCCGACAGGCTGCGGACGGGGCCCGCGCGCAGGCGGAAGCTGACGGCGTCGGCGAAGGTGTAGCGGCCGAGATTACGCAGGCGCTCCGCGAGCAGGAACATGATGAGGGGCCAGCCGACGAGAAAGCCGATCGAGTAGATAAGCCCATCGAAGCCGCTGGTGTACACGAGCCCCGCGATGCCCAGGAAGGACGCGGCTGACATGTAGTCGCCGGCAATCGCGAGCCCGTTCTGGAAGCCGGTGATGCCGCCACCCGCGGCATAGAAGTCATGCGCGCTGCGCGTGCGACGCGCCGCCCACCAGGTGATGCAGAGCGTGACCAGCGCGAACAGCAGGAACATGCCTATCGCGAGGACATTGACCGGCTTCTCCTCCGCCGCCCACGCGGATGTCGCGAACAGGGACAGCGCGGACGCGTGAACGATGCCTGGTCTTTTCATGCTCGATTGCCTGCTTGGGTCGTCGTTCGTTGCCGGGGGCCTTGGATTAGCCGCCGAGAACACCGAGAACATAGAGAATGATGGAGTGGATCCGAGCCCGCCGCGTACCGCTGCAGCATCGGCAGAACCTTCCTTGTACTTGCACTTCTTCTCCGTGCTCTCCGTGTCCTCCGTGGTGAAATCACGCTCACGCGCGGCGTAGGGTGCCGCTGTTTTTTTAACACGGAGGACACGGAGGACACGGAGGGCACGGAGAAAAAGGGTGAATCAAGCCGGATTGCATTCGTCGCAGCACGGCGTCCCTGCCAGCGCCGTGCCACTCCATCATTCTCGGTGTTCTCGGTGTTCTCGGTGTTCTCGGTGGTCTCGGTGTTCTCGGTGTTCTCGGTGGCCAACCCGGACACCAAGGGCTGCGAAAGACCCCGTTGCCCCGGGGCCCCGCTCGCTTCAATGCCCGCTCGCGCCCTCGGCGCCGAGACCTGTCTGCGAACGCACGTACTGGTCGCTGAAGGCCGCGCGTTCGCGGCGGGCGCGTTCGCTGCCATCGAGCAGCGAACCCAGGATGCTGCCGGTGAAGGACGCGGCCATCGCGAAGATGGCCGGGTACTTGTACGGAAAAATCGCGGACTCGTTGCCCAGCACCTCGACCCACACGGTCGGACCCAGCACGATGCAGGCGACGGCGGTGACGAGCCCCGCGATGCCGCCGATGAGCGCGCCGGTGGTGGTCAGGCGCCGCCAGTACATCACGAGGAACAACAGCGGGAAGTTCACGCTGGCGCCGACGGTGAATGCCAGCAGCACCATGTAGGCGACGTTCTGGGATTCGAACAGCAGGGCGAGCGTCACCGAGACGACGCCAAGGCCAATCGCGGACCAGCGGGAAATGGACACCACCTGCTGCTCGCCGGTCCCCGGGCGAATGACATTCGCGTAGAGGTCGTGCGAGATGGCGGACGCGCCGGACAGGGTCAGCCCCGACACCACCGCGAGGATGGTGGCGAAGCACACGGCCGACATGAAGCCGAGGAAGAACTCGCCGCCGGCGGCCTGCGCGAGGTGGATCGCCGCCATGTTGGTGCCGCCGCGCAGGGCGCCGTTCGCATCGACGAAATCCGGATTGCCGGCGACGAGCGCGATCGCGCCGAACCCTATCACGAAGGTCAGCGTGTAGAAGTAGCCGATGAAGGCCGTGGCATAGAACACCGAACGGCGGGCCTCGCGGGCGTCCGGTACGGTGAAGAAGCGCATCAGGATGTGCGGCAGGCCCGCGGTGCCGAAGACCAGCGCGGTGCCCAGCGACAGCACCGACACCCAGTCGTGGACCATGTTGCCCGGCGACATGATTGCCGCGCCCAGCGCGTGACGCTCAATCGCGGTCGAGAACACGCCGCCGAAGGTGTAGCCGGTCTTCGCGAACACGAAACAGGTGAGCACCGTGGCGCCGACGAGCAGCAGCACGGCCTTGATGATCTGCACCCAGGTCGTCGCGATCATGCCGCCGAAGCACACGTAGACCATCATCAGGCTGCCGACCACGCAGACCGCTATCGAGTAGTCGATGCCGAACAGGACCTCGATCAGCTTGCCGGCCCCGATCATCTGCCCAAGCAGGTACAGCACCACCGCAATCAGCGAGCCGCAGGCCGCCATGCAGCGGATGGGCACGGCGGCGAGGCGCAGCGAGACGGCGTCGGCAAAGGTGTACTTGCCGAGGTTCTTCAGGCGTTCGGCCAGCAGGAACAGCACCAGCGGCCAGCCGCACAGGCCGCCCACCGCGTAGATCAGGCCGTCGAACCCGAAGGAGAAAATGAGCGCCGACACCCCGAGGAAGGACGCCGCGGACATGAAGTCGCCGGCAATCGCGAGGCCGTTCTGGAAACCCGTGATGTTGCCGCCCGCGGCATAGAAGTCCTTGGTGGTATGCGTGCGGCGCGCCGCCCACCAGGTGATGACGAGGGTGGCGCCCACGAACAGCAGGAAGAGCGCGACGGCAATCCCGCTCGCGCCCTGGCCATCCGCGGCCTGGGCGGAAACCGGGCTCAGCACGGCCGCGAGGCCGAGCTCACGCCGCATGCGGTGCTTTCGTGTCGCGCGTGGCGTCGCTGACAATCTCGGCGTTGAGCTTGTCGAAACTGCGGTTCGCGCGCCACACGTAGACGCCGGTCAGCGCGATGCTGAGTCCAATCACGCCAAGTCCGGCGGCGATGCCGACGGTAAGCACGGTGTCATCGCCCAGCCGTTGCGCCAATCGTTGCGGGGCGAACGCGATCGCGAGGATGAACGCATAGTAGGCCACGAGCACCGCGCCGCTCAGGCCCCAGCCCAGCAGGCTGCGCCTGCGGGCAAGGGCGTGGAAGCGCGGGTCGCGGTCGATCCGCTCGTAGAGATGACGCATGGCGCTTGCTCAGTGCTGGGTGGCGCCTTCGGCGCCCAATCCCGTCTGCGAGCGCACGAACTGTCCTTCGAAGGCCGCGATTTCCTTCTTCGCGCGCTCGCTCCGGTCGAGCAGGGACACGATGATCATCGTCCCGAAGGAAATCGTCATCGAGAACAGCGCCGGGTACTTGTACGGGAAGAGGGGCGCCGGGTTGCCCAGGATGTCCTTCCAGATGGTCGGTCCTACGACCAGCATGACGACCGCCGACGCCAGGCCGAGCCAGCCGCCGGCGATGATGCCGGTCGTCGTCAGGCGACGCCAGTACATCGCGAGGAAGAGGACCGGGAAGAACACGGTCGAACTGATCGTGAACGGCAGCACGATGAGATACGCGATGTTCTGGTCCTTGAACGCGATGCCGAGGACCACGCCCAGTGCGCCGAGCCCGATCGAGGCGAAGCGGGACACCTTCACGACCTCGGCGTCGGTCGCCTTGCCGTGACGCAGGATGTTGGCGTACAGGTCGTGCGAAATCGCCGATGCACCGGCGATCGTCAGCCCCGCGACCACCGCGACGATCGTCGCGAACGCCACTGCGGAGATGAAGCCCAGCAGGATGTCGCCACCCATCGCTTCGGCGAGGTGGATGGCGGCCATGTTGGCGCCGCCCCGGATCACGCCGTTCGCGTCCATGAACTGCGGATCCTTCATCACGAACACGACCGCGCCGTAGCCGATGAAGAAGGTCAGCAGGTAGAAGTAGCCGATGAAGGTCGCCGCCCAGGCCACCGAGCGGCGCGCTTCCTTCGCATCCGGCACCGTGAAGAAGCGCATCAGCACGTGCGGCATCGCCGCGCCGCCGAACAGCAGCATGACGCCGCAGGAAATCGCGTTGATCGGGTCCGGAAGCAGGCCGCCCGGCTGCATCACGGCTTCCCTGGTCGGGTGATTGTCGACCGCTGCCTGGTAGAGGCCGTTGATCGAGAAGCCGAACTTGGCGAGCACCGCGACGGTGATGAAGGTCGCGCCCGACAGCAGCAGCACGGCCTTGATCAGCTGCACGTAGGTCGTCGCGATCATGCCGCCGAACGCGACGTAGACGATGATGAGCACGCCGATGATGACCTGCGCGACCTCGTACTTCAGGCCGAAAAGGTTGGAGATCAGCGTCCCGGCGCCGACCATCTGCACGATCAGGTAGCCGACGACGAAGGCGAGGCCGGCGCTCGCGATCAGCGAGCGGATCGGCACCCGCGCCATGCGCAGCGAGACGATGTCGGCGATCGTGAACTTGCCGAGGTTGCGCAGGCGATCAGCGAGCAGGAACATCATCAGCGGCCATGCGCCGAAGGGCACCACGGAATAGATGAGGCCGTCGAAGCCGGTGGTGTAGATCAGCGCCGCGATGCCCATCAGGGCCGCCGACGAGCACCAGTCGCCGGTGATCGCCAGGCCGTTCTGGAAGCCGCTGATCTGGCCGCCGGCGGTGTAGAAGTCGGACGTCGACTTGGTGCGGCCGGCGGCCCACCAGGTGATGCCGAGCGAGATGACCACGAACACGAAGAACATGCCGATGGCCTTCTTGTTCACGCCGTCGAGGGCGCCGGCGGCATCGGCGAAGGCGCCGAGGCTGGCGCCCATGCCGATGAGGAGCGCCGCCGTCAGCAGGGCCTTGAGCAGGGGGCGATTCATTTGCCGTCCCCCGCCGCGCGCGTCGCGTCGGCGACGATGGCGTCCTTCAGCGTGTCGAACTCACCGTTCGCGCGATGGATGTAGTAGATGACGAGCACGATGAAGAGGACGGTCTGCGCGAGGCCGATGACGATACCCCACGTGGTCGCCATGCCTGCGCCGACGGGCGTGCCCCAGAAACGGGCAAAACCCGCTTCCGGGAAGAAGGCGGTCGCGAACACGTACCACATGACGTTGGCGGTGACGATGGTGGCGAGCAGCCAGCTCAGGCGACCGCGTTTGCGCTCCAGTTCGTGAAAGCGCGGATCGCGGTGTATCTCTCGGTAGATATGTTCCATGTTTCCCCTCGGGCCTTCAGCCCCAAAGCTTCTTCGTGGCGAGACGGGCGCCTTCGGCCAGCGCCTCGAATTTCTTGTACACGACGGATGGCGCAACCATCTCCCAGCCGGCGAAGGTTCCGAACCCGCAGTCGCAGCCCGCAATCACTCGCTCGCGATCGCCGACCACCGCGACCGCTTCGAGGATCCGGTTGCAGACAACCTGCGGATGTTCGATGTAATTGACCGTGGAATCAATGACGCCCGGGATCAGGATGACGTCGTCCGGGACGGGGTGTTTCTTGACCGCCGCGTATTCGTGCTGGTGGCGCGGATTGGCGAATTCCACCGAGAATGCGCCTACCTTGGCCCCGTAGACGATCGGCAGGATGTCCTCGAGCGGTACGTCGCAGTCGTGCGGGCCGTCGTAGTTGCCCCAGCAGAGGTGGAGGCGCACGCGGTCGCGCGGGATGTTGACGAGGGCCTGGTTGATCGCGTCGATGTGGATGGCGACCGCCTCCTGGAATTCCTTCAGCGTGCCGTGCTGGAACATGCCGTGCCATTCCATCGCGAGGTCCGGGCAGTCGAGCTGCAGGACGTAGCCCCGCTGCACGATGAGTTCGTACTCCTTGCGCATTTCCTCGGCCACGGCGCGCACGTAGGCTTCGTGCGACTCGTAGAACGCGTTGCGCATGGTGGTGCAGACGATGCCCGGGGAGGCTGCGGTCATGAAGGGCTCGACGATCTGGCCCGGGTGCTCGGCCAGGGCCCGGTCGAACATGTCGCACTCGCGGATGGCGGGGGCGAGGTCCCGGTAGCGCACGGCGGCCTGGGCGGTCGGTGCGTCGAACACCTTGGACATCACCATGCCGCGGTTGATCCAGATATTCGCGAAATCCGGGTGGTCGGCGAAATCCTTGAAGGGTTCGCGCTGGCTGGCGCCGCCGAAACCCTCGAGGCGCTGGCCGACGTAGGTCTGGAAGCCGACCCTGGGCTGCTCGCCGTCGTTGACGACGTCGACGCCGGCGGCAATCTGCTTGCCAACCACGTCGCGCACGCCCTCGGCCGCCAGGCGGTCGAGGAGTTCGCTGTCGACCGGCCGGTGGTCCTCGGCTGCGATCAGGAGATCGGACAGCCTGCGGTCGCGTGGAAGACTGCCCACGTGGGTCGTGAGAATACGCGAATCACTCCGTTTCATTGCTCCCCCCTGCCGGTCATTTATAGTGTGGCCCGGTCGCCGATGGCGACCCGGTCGGTTAGTGTACATCGCCCATCGGGGTGGCACAGCCAAGGTGCGGTTCTGCCTGCGCGCCGCCCGATTCAAGGGCCGGTGGCCCCGGCCGCTACGCCGGGGCAAACGCTGGCCATCCGCTCGCGGGCGGTCGGGTGCCACAGGGCGACCGACCCCGGCACGACAGGAATTTTGGCAAAGGGGCCGCCGCCCGGTGGCGCCATGGGGGCTGCGATGGAATACATGGACATCACACTGGATATGGACGCGCTGGGAGCCCTGCGCGCGCTGCAGGCGCCGGGCCAGCCGTCGCTGCTGCTGCGGGTCTTGGACCTGTTCGAGGCCTCGTCGGCGAAACTCATGGCCGAACTCGGGCAGCAACTTGCGAGTGGCGACATCGAGGCGATCACGCGCTCGGCGCACACACTCAAGTCGAGCAGCGCCAATATTGGTGCAACGCAACTGGCCGCGCAGGCCAAGGCCGTCGAGATGTGCGGCCGGGCGCAGGATCTGGCCGGCTGCCGGTCCGAGGCCGAGCGCCTCGAAGGCCTGTTCGAGGGGACGCTGGTCGCCGTGGCGGCCCTGCGCGCGCAGGAAGCGGGCTGAGGTTCAGCGGCCTCGATGGGTGTCGAAAACCAGGTGCCGGTCGTGCTGGTCGTCGACGACGACATGGCGGCACGCCTGATGACGCGCATCGCGCTCGAGGACGTCGGTTTCGAGGTTCTCGAAGCCGATGATGGCGTGCCCGCGCTCGAGCTTTTCCGCAGCGCCCGGATCGACGCCGTGCTGCTCGACGTGATGATGCTCGAGATGGACGGCTTCGCGACCTGCGCGGCCATGCGTCGCCTGCCCCAGGGGGCGCACATCCCGATCATGATGATGACGGGGCTGGACGATACCGTGTCGATCAACGCGGCCTACGACGCGGGCGCAACGGACTTCATCACCAAGCCCATCAATTACGAGATCCTGATGCATCGCGTGCGCTACATGCTGCGCAGCGCCCGCAATGCCGACGAACTTCGCCGCAGCGAGGCACGCCTGGAAAAGGCGCAGGTGATGGCCAAGCTGGGCCACTTCAACTGGGCCATGGGCGGCGGGGAGTTCGAATGCTCGGCGGAGGTCGAGCGCCTGCTGGGCGTTCGCACCGGGACGGTGCTGGCCTCGTTCGCACCGCTCCTCGACCGCGTCAATGCCGACGACCGCGGCGGGGTCGAGACCCAGTTGAGGGACGCGCTCGCCAGGCGCGGCGCCTTCCAGACCGGCTGTCGCCTGCAGTTGCCGGACGGCGCTACCGCACACGTCCACCTCGAAGCGGCCTGCGCGCCCGCCGGGGACTCCGATGGCCTGGTGCTGTCGGGCGTCGTGCAGGATGTCACCGAACGGCGACGGCTCGAGGGCCTCGCCCACAAGCTCGCCTACTACGACACCGTCACCGGCCTGCCCAATCGCACGACCCTGCGTCGGGATCTCGGCGCGGCGCTGGCCCGCGCCGCCGGGACCGAGGGCAGTGTCATTGCGGTGTTTTCGCTCGACATCGACAACTTCAAGCGCGTCAATGACACGCTGGGCCGCGAAAACGGCGACCGGCTCCTGAAGACGGTCGCGGAACGCCTGCAGGCCTCGCTGCGCCGTCGCGACAGCACCTTCGGCGTCAAGCCCAATGCGCGCGCGGGCGATTTCGTCGCCCGCACCGGCGGCGACGAGTTCTACGTCGTGCTGACGCAGTTCCGGTCCGCGGAGGAGTCGGCCGTGGTCGCGAGGCGGATGCTGGAGGCGATCGCGCAACCCATGACCCTGGGCGGCGAGGACCTCGTGCTGTCGGCGACCGCCGGCATCAGCGTCTACCCCGTCGACGGCATGACGGCGGACCAGTTGATCGAGCGTGCGGACGCCGCGAAGAACCACGCCAAGAACGAGGGCAGGGGACGTTACGAGTACTACACCTCCGCCATCAATGCGCGCGCCTTCGAGCGCCTGTCGATGGAGAACAACCTGCGCAAGGCGCTGCAGCTGTCCCAGTTCGAACTGTACTTCCAGCCGAAGGTCGAGATCGCCTCGGGGCGCTGCGTCGGCGCCGAGGCGATGGTGCGCTGGCGGCATCCCGAACTCGGGCTCGTCTCACCGACCAGCTTCATCCCCATCGCCGAGGAAACTGGACTCATCGTGCCGCTGGGCGAGTGGATCATCAGCGAAACCTGCCGTGCGATCGCCGCCTGGCGCAGCCAGGGACTCGGCGACGTGCGCATTGCGGTGAACATCAGCGCCATGCAGTTCGAATCCGGCAATCTGCCGGGCCTGCTCGCCGCAGCCCTCGAGGCCGCGCAGGTGCCGGTCGATCTGCTCGAAATCGAATTGACCGAAAGCCTGCTGCTGAACGATACCGAGCAGTCGGTCGCGGTGCTCGCCGAACTGCGCGCGTTGGGCTTCGACGTCTGGATCGACGACTTCGGCACCGGTTATTCATCACTCAGTTACCTGCGCCGCTTCCCGATCGCGGGCCTGAAGATCGATCAGGCTTTCGTGCGCGAAATGGACAGCAACGCGAGCGATGCGGCAATCGTCGGCGCGATCATCGCGCTGGCGCGCAGCCTCAACCTCGCCGTCGTGGCCGAAGGGGTCGAGAGCCCGTTGCACCTCGACGCGCTCGCGGCCCAGGGCTGCGATTACGCGCAGGGTTATCTCTACAGCCGGCCATTGCCGGTCGATGAGTTCGGGCGCTGGCTCACCGAATATCGTCGCCAGGGCGCGTTTGCCCGCGTCGACTAGTCATTTCGTTCCCGCGGTTCCAGCTGCCCGGCCCTGCGCTCGCTCCTCGTCGCAGCCACTCGGCTGGCCCCGTCAGCGGCGGCAGCTCAAGAAAATACGGATTATTCCGATTAAACGTCATCGAGGCCCGAACCTGCGCCGCCTCGCGAGGACGACCGATGACGATGCCGAAGCCCTCACTGCCCTGGGTGCCGCTGTTCACGACCGCCGCCGCTGCCATCCTGGCCGTAACCTGGCCCGGCACGCCTGGTGCCGTGCTTGGCATTGCCGCCACCGGAACGGCCTGGGCCGTGTCCCTGGCCGCTGGTCGGGCCGAGCTGCGCCGCATGCACGCCGCCGCGGCCGCCGACCGCCGGATTGCGCCCGCGGACGCGCGGCGGCTGTTGTCCTGCGTCCTCGCGGTGTTGCGCGAGGGCGTCGCCTGCTGGCTGGACGGCAACGAACGGGCGCGCGACGCGACGACCGGCGCCGGCCGGACCCTCGCTGCGGCCTTTGCCGGACTCGCGGAGGATTCGGCGCGCCAGACGCAGCGCATGGCGGAGGTGATCGGCGCGCTGTCCGCCGGACTCGGTGACGATGCGCACGAACTGCCGGACCTGCAGGACGGCAGGCCGCTGACGATCGGCGGGCTCGTCGATACGACGTCGGCGCTGATGCAAAGCTTCGTGTCGATGTGCGTGACGTCGAGCAAGCACAACATGGACAGCGTCTCGCTGATCGACGAGATGGCGGCGAAGATGGACCGCATCTTCGCGCTGCTCGCGAATATCCGCGGCATCGCGGACCAGACCAACCTGCTCGCCCTGAACGCGGCCATCGAGGCCGCGCGCGCCGGGGAGGCCGGCCGCGGTTTCGCGGTGGTCGCCGACGAGGTGCGCAACCTGTCGCACACGTCTAACCAGTTCAATGAGCAGATCCGCATTCAGGTCGAGGAGGCCAAGGTCGCTATAGATCGCGCGCGGGCATCGGTGGGCGCCGCGGCATCGCAGGACATGAGCCTTCTGCTGATGAGCAAGCATCGGGTGGACCTCATGATGGAGCGGCTGCGCACCTTCGAACGCTACCTGCACGAGCGGCTCGACGAAGCCCAGGCGCTCGGCCTGTCCATCGCCGGTC
This sequence comes from Hydrogenophaga intermedia, assembly GCA_943370145.1. Taxonomy (GTDB): domain Bacteria; phylum Pseudomonadota; class Gammaproteobacteria. The sequence goes on from CALRPY020000045.1 coordinate 17,569, forward strand.
GTACCGCGGAGGCGGTGGACGCGCTCGGCTTCGAGGACACCGTGCGCGCGGTCACCGTGCAGTCGGCGCAGACGGCGGCGCAACTGGAACGCTGCGCCGACCTCGCCGACCGCCAGTTCGACCGTCTCGGCCGCGACCAGGCCGACGAGCTGGCGCGCGAGCTGGCCACGGCGACCGGGGGGCTGAGGGAAGCGATGCCGCGCAGGATGGCCGCCGCCGGAGCGTGACGCCCGGCGCGGCCGCATCGGAACGAATACGGAGCAGGACCATGAACATCGCAACCAGCCCGTCCGCCGACGGCAAGACCCTTACGATCAAGATCGACGAACGCTTCGATTTCACCGCGCATTCGGCACTGCGCGCCGCGTACGCCAATGACCAGCGGCGCTACGAATCCTATGTGCTGGATCTGCGCGATACCCATTACATGGACAGTTCAGCCCTGGGCATGCTGCTGCAGATGCGGGAGCACGCCGGGGGAGCGCGCTCGGCGATCCGGATCAGGAACGCAAGGCCAGCGATCAAGGAGATCCTCTCGGTCGCGAATTTCCAGCAACTGATGACGATCGACTGATTTTTCGGCAGCGGACGCCGGTGGGAAGACGCATGGCCGCAGTGGCAATCGGGGACAGCGGGGCGCAGGCGCTGACCGCGCTCATCGTCGACGACGAGCCGGTCAATCGCGCGTTGCTGCGGCGACTGCTGCGCGAGCAGGGCTTCGCCATCGTCGAGGCCGCAAATGGTCGCGACGCCGTCGAGGTCTGTCGCCAGGCCGCGCCCGACATCGTGTTCATGGACATCATGATGCCGGTGATGGACGGCTACGAGGCGACGCGGAACATCAAGGCGCTGCTCGGCGCCTCCTTCGTGCCGGTCATCTTCCTGACGGCGCTCTCGGACGAGCACCTGCTGCACCGCTGCATCGAGGCGGGAGGAGACGACTTCGTCGTCAAACCCTACGGCCGCACGCTGCTGCGCGCCAAGATCGACGCCGCCCTCCGCGCGCGAAGCATCCATCGCGACATGGCCGAGCAGCGCGATGCGCTCGCGCAATACCGCCTGCGCCTGGAACGCGACATGGAAGTGGCAAAACGCATCCTCGACAATATCGCCGCGCAGAACCGGCTCGACGCGCCGAACGTGCGCTACGAACTGCGGCCGATGGAAACGCTGAACGGCGACATCATCCTCGCCGCGAACCGGGTGACCGGCGAACAGTGCTTCCTCGTCGGCGATTTCACCGGGCATGGCCTGCCGGCCGCGATCGGGGCGCTGACGGTGCAGGGCATCTTCACGTCGATGGTCGCGAAGGGCTTCAGCGTCGAGGACATCGTCCAGGAACTCAATCGGAAGGTGTGCGCGCTCCTGCCGGTGGAGCGCTTCCTGTCCGCCGCGATCGTTGAACTGCATCCGCACACCGGCCGCCTGAAGGTGTGGAATGGCGGCATGCCGGACATCCTGGTCCGCAGCGTCGAAGGTCGCGTGATCAGTCGCCTGCGCTCGGAAAACGTTCCGCTGGGCATTCTGGATCGCGACTACTTGGCGCTCGTGCGCAGCGCCACGCTCGCGCCGGGCGACCAGTTGCTGGTGTATTCGGACGGTCTCGTCGAGGCGCACAGCCCGGCCAATGAGCTCTTCGGCAGCGCGCGGCTCAACGCCGTGATGGATCGGCCGGGGCCGGCCTTTGAACGCTTCGACGCGCTGCTCGACAGCGTCGGGCGCCACGTGCAGACGGCGCCTCAGAGCGACGACGTGTCGCTGCTGTTCGTCGTCTGCGATCCCGCGCTGGCGCCTGATGGGGCGAATGTCGACACGCCGCGGGCCGTGTCCAGGCCGGCGGGTCGCTGGTCTTTCGAACTGACGCTCGAGGCCGCGGAACTCAGGCAGACTGAACCGGTGGCGACCGTCATGCAGGTGCTCGACACCGTGCAGGGATTGGGCGCCCTGCGCACGCCGTTGTTCCTGATCCTCACCGAACTCTTTTCGAATGCGCTCGAGCACGGCCTGCTCGAACTCGATTCGGCGCTCAAACATGGCGCCAACGGCTTTGCGGAGTACTACCGGCTGCGCCAGGAACGGCTGGCGCGACTGGCCTCCGCGCGCATCGACATCGCCTGCCGGCACGCACCTGCCGTCGATGGCGGCGAGCTTCGGATCCGGCTGAGTCATGACGGCAAGGGCTTCGAACCTGCCGAGCTGCGCCCGGCGCTCGCCGCCAACGGGGGATTCCGCGGGCGGGGAATCGCCCTGGTGCGTTCGCTGTGCGCCAGCCTCGAATACGAGGACGAGGGCCGCACGGCGGTGGCCGTCTACCGCTGGTCGGCGCTCGCGGGTGCAGGCGCGTGAACCCCGTGGCGGCCTCGCTGGCGATGTCCCGGCCGGCGCTGGTGCGCTGCGAGCGCTGGTTGTGGGTCGCGTACGCGACGACGGGCGCTGCCCTCTCGCTGATCGTGCACGTCGCGAGCGGCTACGCGTTCGCGGACGGGATGGCGGCCACGGCAGCGTTGCGCCATGCGCCGGCGATCGCCGTCGCCGCCTTCGTCTGCATGTTGCTGCCTCGTGTGCGAGGGCTCGCGCGCCGGCATCTGTTCGAACCGCTGCTCGCAGTTGCCCACGCGCATGACGAACTCGCGCAGGCCCTCGCCCGGGCAGCGCAACACGAAGACCACCTGGTCGCCGCGCGGGAGCGTGCCGAGGAAGCCCTGCGCGAATGCGGGCAGCGACTGGTTGCGGCGACCACGCTCGGCGAAGTCGCGACCTGGTGCTACGACTGTCAAACCGGTGGGCTCGTGCTCGACGCCCTGTGCCGCGCGTGGCTTGCGCGTGACGGCGCCGGCCTGCCGCGCGACCTGTCGGCGCTTCTCGCCTGCATGCCCGCTGGCGACGCCGCGCGGGTGATGCAAGGTCTCCAGGATCATCTCTCGGGACGAACCGCACACTACGAAGCGGAGTTCAGCCTGGCCTTGGCTGAGGGTGGCTTGCGCCGTTACCGCTCACGGGGCCAGGGCGTGGACGCGGACGCCCACGGACGGCCGCGGCGCGTGCACGGTATCCTGCAGGACATCACTGACGCACGGGATTCCGCGGTCGCGCTGGCCGCGGCCCGCGAGGACGCCGTGCGGATCGCGCGCGACAAATCGGCCTTCGTCGCCAATCTGTGCCAAGAGATGCGCACGCCGCTTACCGGCGTGCTCGGCATGCTGACCCTGCTCGAGCGCGAGACCCTCAGTGGGGACCAGCGCGAGTTCATCGCGGTCGCCCTGAAGTCGGGTCGCGCGCTGTGCGGGCTGCTCGACAACGTGCTCGACCTGTCGAGGATGGAGGCGCGCGCCGTCGTGCTCGACCACGTAGCGTTCGATCTGCGCGCGCTGGCGGAAGACGTCGTCGACATGCTCGCCGAGCAGGCCCACCGCAAGGGTGTCGACATCGTGCTCCGCTTCGAGCCCGGCTTGCCGCGCCGAATCGTGGGTGACCCTGCGCGGCTGCGCCAGGTCTTGGTGAACCTGCTGGACAACGCGGTGCGCTTCACCGAGCGTGGCCACGTGGCGCTGGACCTGCGGACGGAACCTGCCGGGGGCGGCATCCGATTCGAGGTCGCCGATACCGGCATCGGCATCCCGTCCCACCGGTACAACCGGATTTTCGAACCCTTCACGCAGGCCGATTGCTCGACCAGCCGCCGCTACGGCGGAACCGGCCTCGGCCTCGGCATCACGCGCCACCTCGTCGGCCTGATGGGCGCAACGCTTAAGCTCGAATCGGAGGTCGGCGTGGGCAGCCATTTCAGCTTCGCGCTGCCAATGGACGCGATCCCGGCCGGGCTCTGCAGCGCCGATGCGCCGGCTTCCCTGGCTGGAAAGCGTATCCTCGTCCAGGACCCGAATCAGGCCGTCGTCGACGCCTGCGCGACGCTGTTGCGCAGCCACGGCGCGCTCGCCGAAGGCATTGCGGACCTGCGCGGGCTGCGGCCTGCGCTGCAGGCGGCGGCCCACCCCTTCGATGTGGTCTTCTTCGACGCAGGCAGCGACCTGTTCGCCAGCGTGCGTGAGATTGCGGCCATCCGTGCGCTGCCGACGCTGCGCGCCGTGAAGCTGATTGCCTGTGTGCCCTTCGGTCGCCGGACCGTCGCGGCGGATGCCCGCGCGCTGGGTGCCGACGGCTTCCTGACCAAGCCGATGCGCGAAGCAAGGCTGTTGAGCACGATCGGCGACGTGCTCGCGGCGGCGCCTGCCGCGGCCGACCATGCCGGCGCCGCCGCCGGCTCGCGGCCGGCGCCCGGTGAGGAGCGGCGCACGCTGGCCGGATTGAGCGTGCTCGTCGTCGACGACGTGATCACGAATCTGAAGGTCGTCGCCGGCATGCTGGCCAAGCTCGGCGTGCGCGCCGAGCTGGCGGACTCCGGTCGCGCGGCGCTCGATGCGATCAACCGCACTCCGTTCCCCGTGATCTTCATGGACTGCCAGATGCCGGGCATGGATGGCTTCGAAGCGACGGCGCTGATCCGTGCGCGCCACCGCGCGGGAGACGGGCCCCGTATCATCGCGATGACCGCTAATGCCGCGAGCACCGACCGCGACCGGTGTCTCGCCCACGGCATGGACGACTACCTTGCCAAGCCGATCATGCTGAGCGATCTCGAACGCGTGCTGTATCGCTGGATGGTCGGCGGCGCCACCGCCGCGCGTGCGGCGCGGCTCGTGACCGTCACCGCCGAGACCGCGGCCGCCGGGATCGTGGACCGGCGCAAGCTCGACGAACTGGCGGGCCTGCTGTCGGCCGGCGAGTTCCGCGCGCTCTACGAGCGCTTCACGGATGACGGTGACGCGCAGCTCGCCGCGTTCGCGGCCGGCCTCGCGTCCGGTCACTTCGCAGCCGCCCGGCAGGCCGCGCACGCGCTGAAAGGGGCCGCCGCGAACATGGGCGCCGCGGCTCTGGCCGCCCTGTGCCGGGGTGTCGAAGACCTGCCCGATGCCGCACTCGAGAGCGCCCTCGGGTCGATCCGCGAGGCATTCACCGACTTCCACGCCGAGCTCGAGCCCGCGGCGACCATCGCCGCCTAGGTCCTCTCGGACTTCGAAGCCTTCTCTGTTCGCTTCAGCGCTCCGGTCGGCAGCCGTCTCCTGCCCACATTTTTCCCCGCCGTGGCAAATGAGCTCGCAGCATGCCGTGGGATGAATGGCCGTCGTGACGGCAGGCTTTCGGAATGGCTGCCGAGAACACCGAGGGGAATGGGGTGGACAGGTGCCACCTGGAGGGCGCCGCCGCGGCGGCGGCGCAATCCCTCAATTCACCGTTCCTCTCCGTGTCCTCCGTGTCCTCCGTGCTCTCCGTGGTGAAAATTCGGCTGCTGGTGCCGCAAAAACGCGTGGTGTTACCACGGAGAGCACGAAGGACACGGAGAAGTCGCTTTTTCGAGCGTGGTCAGCGTAAAGGCCATGCCTCCGACCGCTGGCTCAGCCCGACTCGAAAATTTCGGTGTCCTCGGTGTTCGGTGGCAATCCGGCGCTTGAACCCCTCGCATGGCCACCGTTGCGCGGTGGTGAGAATGACTGCCGCGCCGGGCGCGTCAGGGCGCCGCGTCGGGCCAGGTCACGACGATGCGCGTGCCCTGCGCCGAGGACGCCTCGATCGCGATGTCGCCGCCTTGGCACTCGCAGATTTTCCGGCAAAGCGCGAGACCCATGCCGGCGCCCCGGATGCGCCGGTCGCGCGGCAGGCGCTGGAACAGCGCAAAGATCTTCTCCCAGTAGTCGCGGTCGACTCCGTTGCCGTTGTCGCTGAAGTGCAGCTGCCAGGCCGAGTCGCGGCGCAGCGCGCTGATTTCGACGCGTAAGCGGCGCGCGGGCGACCTGAACTTCAGGCTGTTCGCGAGCAGGTGGTGGAATACCGTGCGCAGGCGGCTGTGGCTGCCGGATACTGTCGGCAGCGGCGCGGCGACGATGTCCGCGCCGGCATCCTCGATCGAGAGCGCAAGCGTACGCACCGCATGCCTGAACACGTGATCGAGATTGACCGGCTCGTCGCGCACGCGCTCGGCGCCAAGGCGCGTGTAGTCGAGCAAGCCGTTCAGCAGGGTCTGCATGTGCTGCGCTCCGTCGTGGGCGAAGCGCAGGAACTCACGCCCCTCGTCGTCCAGCCGTTCGCGATGACGGCGTGCGAGCAGATCAGTGAAGCTGCGGATCATGCGCAGCGGCTCCTGCAGGTCATGTGACGCGACATACGCGAAGCATTCGAATTCGCGCAGCAGGCGATCGACGTGGGCTTCGCTGCTTGCAAGCGCACGCACGGCCCGGCTTTCAGCCGCTGCATCGCGCAGGAGGATGAGCTGGACGCCGGTTGCCGTGTCGAAGGGCCGGACCTGCCAGTGCAGTTGCACCGGTTCGCTGCGCCGCCCGAGCGCGGAGCAATCGCCGGTGGCCGCCGCGTTCACGGGGCAGTCGAGATCCGGCAGTAGCTGGCGCAGCGGCCGGCCCGCATAGTCATCGACGCTGCAGGCGAACAGCGCGAGCGCCTCGGCACTCAGGGCGACGATGCGCCGGTCCCGGTTGACCGCGATCAGCGCGCCCGGCAGTGCGTCGAAGGCCACCAGCGGCGACGAGCCGCGCGCGCTGGCGCGCAGGTCGTCGACGTGGTCGAGCGGGCCGGTGCCCAGGCTTGCTGCCATGCTGGATGTCCGTGCGGCGGCTGCCGTTGCGCCGAGGTGTTTGTGATTTCTGGATCATCGGCTGCCGGGATTGCGGACTTTAGCCAGCCGACCGGCTATGGTGTCGAGCCATGTTCCATCCGGACGCCTGCGGGGCGACGCTTCCATGATGCCGATGCACGGGCTTGCGACGCGTTCGATACACCTGAAGCTGATCGCCGCCACGGTGTTCTGGGCGATGACCCCGATCTTCGGTCGCATGCTGGCCGACTACCAGGCGCCCTACGCGCTCGCGTTCGGGCGCTTCGCGATTGCGACCGCCGTACTGTTCCTCGTCATGCGCCTGTCATCGGCGGCTGCGCCAGCCGTGTCGCGCCGCGACTGGCCCGCCTTTTTCCTGCTGGGGCTCACCGGTATCTGCCTGCACAACGTGCTGACGCTGATCGCCGTCGAATACACGCAGGCCAATCGCGCAAATGTCATCTTCGCGAGCATCTCGCTGATGGTCGCACTGATCGACATCGTGCTGCTGCGTCGCCTGCCGCCGGGATCGGCGCTGCTCGGGCTCGCGATCGGCATCCTCGGCACCGTGATCGTCGTCACCGACGGGCGGCCGGGAACGCTGCTCGACGGCGGTATCGGCCGGGGTGAGTGGCTGGTGCTGGCAAGCGCCGCGAGCTGGGCGGTGTACTCGGTGCTCGGCCGGCCGCTGCTCGCGCGGTATTCACCGTTGACGGTGACCTACTACGCGTCGCTCTGCGGCACGGTGCTGCTCGTGCCCTTCGTGGCGCTGGATGCGGATGTGCTGGACGCACTGGTACGCGACGGCGAGGCCTGGCTGATGACGGTCTTCGTCGGCTGCCTGAACTCCGCCCTGGCCTTCCTCTGGTACTACCAGGGCGTCGAGCGCCTCGGTGCGATGCGCAGCAGCGCCTACATCAACCTGGTGCCGGTCTTCGGCGTCGCACTGGCCGCGCTGGTGCTCGGCGAGCACGCGAGCCTGGCCATGCTCGGCGGTGGCGCACTGGTCATCGCCGGCCTGGTGCTGCTGAATCGCGGGTCGGCGCGGGCCTAGCCCCCGGACCGGCTGCGCACGCCGACCGCAGCCGCGTTGAGGCGCCCGCTCAGTCCCTGCCCGGTACGCGCCGCGGGACGAACGTGATCGGCTTCGCCGCGTCGGGCGGGGCGCAGCCCTCGTCGCAGCACTGGCCGGGCTGCTTCGCGGAGCCGGGCGCGGCGGCGAGCACGCCGCGCTCGATCAGCTTGGTGACCATCTGCGTGCGTTCATAGACCGGGTAGCGGCGATAGATCTCCCGCTTCATCGCCTCGGGTGAACCGCCGCCGTGGAGGCTGATCACCGACATCCAGCCGCCCGCGTCGGACGCGGTCAGATCCTCGATGAATCGCGCGACCTCGGCGCGGCGCCGCGCCGGGAATTCGGCGCGGCCGGTGAGCACGGTCGCGAGGTCGGCGCGGGTTTCCGGGTTGTGGTCCTCGTCCGGCCCGGGCAGGGCGACGATGAGGCCGCCCGACACCTGGTGGGCAAGGCGGTGCATGTCATAGATCTGCGTGGCGAGCAGCAGCTTGCCGATGTTCGAGAAGACCGCTTCCGGTTCGAGGTTGCCGGCCGGGTCGCGCGTCGCGTAGACGGACGCGGCGACGCCGCAGGCATAGATGGCCTCGACCATCTTGATCAGTTCAACCAGTGCATCGCGCAGGTGCCCGTGGCGTTCGGGGTCGAGGCCGTTCGAGTCGACGATCAGCGCGCCTGCGCCGATGAGCAGATCGCCGAAGCCCGCCCGTGCCGCGATGCAGGTGTGGCGGTGATGGGTCGCATAGGCGCGTGTCAGGAATTCGGAATCCGCGTATTCGCCGCACAGGAAGACGCGTGACCAGGGCACGAACACGCGATCGAACACGCAGACGCCGGTGGTCTGCCCGTATTGCGCGCTGAACAGGGCCCGCGCCTCGCCCGGGCGCCCCGCGGGGCGCGCGATGATCGTCAGGCCCGGCGCGTCGACAGGCACTGCGCAGGCCACCGCGAAGTCGCGGTCATCGGCCGTCATCGCACGGCCTGGCAGCACCATCAGTTCGTGTACGTAGGGCGCGGAGGTCACGATCGCCTTGGTACCCGAAATCACGACACCGTCCGGCCGGCGCTCGACGACGTGCACATAGGAATCGCGATTCGTCTGCTGGTGCGGACGCAGGCTGCGGTCCCCCTTGGCGTCGGTCATCGCGATGCCGACCGTGAGGTCCCTGTCCTGCACCTCGTGCAGGTATTCGACGAAGCGCGCGTGGTAGTCTCCGCCGCCCTCGGCATCGAGACGGTGGGTGGTCTGGTACAGCGCATTCAGTCCGTCCATCGACAGGTAGCGCATCGCGCAGCCGGTCTCCTGGCACACGAGGCGCACGTACTCGAGTTTCGCGAGCAGGTCGTCGTTGGTCCGGGTGATGTGCAGGAAGCGGTTCACTTCGCGTCCCGACGTATGCTCGACCGCGCGCGCCACCGCCGCGTGCTGGGCGTCGAGCGCGTATTCGTAGGTGACGCCGAGCGCATTGATGCCCGGCATCAGGCGCGCCTCGTCGGCCACCGATTCGACCCGATCGCCATTGATGAACACCCGCGGCTTGTAGCGTCGCAGGGATTCCCGGTATTCGGCCGCACTCATCAGCATGCGCGTTCTCCGTGCCGGCGCTCAGCCGGGCATGTGGTGTCTGGGGTCGACGGGGCGCATTGCCGCATTCGCCAGCAGGGCGATGAACAGCAGGCCCGCCATCAGGTACATGGTCGTATTGTAGAGCGATGGCGTCGGGTCGACGGTGCCGGCCGGCGCGAGCTCCATCAGCTTGCCGATGGTGACGGTCTTCGCGGCGACCAGCTGCTCGAGTTCCGCGACACCGGCGCCGAAGGCCGTCTGGAAACGCGCGGGCTCGATGGTCGCGACCAGGCGCTCGATCGCCCGCGTCGTGGCGTGCTCGCGCAGCGAGGTGATGGCCAGCGGCCCTAGGACGCCGGCGGTGCTCCACGCCGTGAGCAGGCGGCCGTGGATGCCGCCGACGTAGCGTGTGCCGAACATGTCGGCAAGATAAGCCGGAATGGTCGCGAAGCCGCCCCCGTACATCGTGAAGATGATCATCGTCGTCGCGTAGAACGCGACCAGCCAGACCACCGACGGCTGAATGCTGACCTGCTGCGCGAAATAGGGAATCGAGCAGTACAGCACGATGCCGGCCCCGAAGAACATCGTGTACGTCAGCTTGCGGCCGAGGTAGTCCGAAGCGCTGGCCCAGCCGAAACGCCCGATCATGTTGAACAGGCTGATCATCAGCACGTAGGTCGCGGCGAACCGGAGGTCGACGATGCCGGGCAGGGTGGTGCCGAAGATTTCGGTCATCATCGTTTTCGCCACCGCGAGTACCCCGATCCCGGCCGTCACGTTGAAGCACAGCACGATCCACAGCTGGTAGAACTGCGGGGTTCTCAGCGCCTCGTCGATATCGACGTGATGGCGCGTGATCATGCGGCCATGGCCGTCGTCTTCGGGTGGGGGCGTCCAGCCCGCGGGCTGCCAGCCGGGCGGCGGCACGCGGTAGAGGAAGGCGGCGGTCAGCATCACCACGAAATAGATCGCGGCGAGGGTGAAGAAGGTCTCGGCGACGCCGACGCTGCCGGTGCCGACCAGGTACACCCCCTCGGGACCCGCTTCGATCATCGCGGCGACATCGTTGGGCCCGACGACGACCACTTCCCGTCGCGCCTGTTCCAGCTCGATATAGCGCCGGCCATCATCGGTGATGAGCTCGAGATCGGCGGCGGCGCCGACATAGGTGGGCGCTGCGTAGTGGAAGCGCACGAAGCCGTCGATCATCGGCTGGGCCAGCATCGCGCCGCCGCCGAAGCCCATGATCGCGATGCCGGTCGCCATGCCGCGCCGGTCCGGGAACCAGCGTATGAGCGTGCTGACCGGCGATACGTAGCCGAGGCCGAGCCCGCACCCGCCGACGACACCGTAGCCGAGATACAGCAGCCACAAATGACCCGTGACGATGCCGGCCCCACCGATGACGAAACCGCCGGCCCAGCAGGCGGTGGCGACCACGCCGACCATGCGCGGCCCCACTTTCTCCAGCCACTTGCCGGCAAGCGCGGCCGACAGGCCCAGGAAGACGATGGCGACCGTGAACACCCACACGACCTGCTTCAGCGTCCAGTCATCGGCGGCACTGGTGACGACGCCGATGCGCTTGATCAGCGCGGGATTGAACAGGCTCCATGCGTAGACGGAACCGATGCACAGGTGGATGCCCAGCGCGGCCGGCGCGATGAGCCAGCGGTTGAAGCCGGGGCTGGCGACGATGCGTTCCTTGGACAACAGGCCGGGCATGGATTCCTCCGCGTCAGGGCGGCGACGGGTGTCTGGGTCGTGCGGGACAGCGCTGCGCAGCGCGGCCGGCGAAGCCTGACCAAGGGCTCCGCCCAAGTCAACGTCGCAGCAGGCTTGTCCGCGGCGGACTCGGGTCGATTCACGCGACGTTCGCGCGACAGCCGCCGCCGTCTTTCCTAGAATGCCCGCGTCGCACAGGCGCGCCGATGCCCGTCATGACGACACGGGTCCGGGCAGGCTGCGTCCGGCGTATTTCCCGAGCAACGAGCACCTGCTGCAATGACGACGCCCATTTTCGTCTCACTCGCGTTCGCGCGGCACGGAGCGCGCGCGGCTGCGCCGGCGCATTGCCGTCACGGAATGCACAGGCGCATTTGCCGTCCCGCCGGCCGGCGTTGCGCCGCGCGCGCCAGCGGAACAGGGCGGGGCCGCGCAACATGCCCATGAGCTGGCGCCGTCGCGCGGCCGTCTATCTCGTTCCGGCTGGCGTGTTCCAGTCGGTGATTGTCGGCGGCGCCTACGGGACCGGCCGCGAAGTCGCCGAGTTCATTTCAGCCTTCGGCCCGCTGGGCGGCCTGTTCGCCATCGCCGCCGTGGTGGCCGGTTTCACCGTACTGCTCGGCATCAGCTTCGAGTTCGCGCGCGTGTTTCGAGCCTATGACTACCGCAGCTTCATCCGCGAGCTGCTGGGGCGCTACTGGTGGGCCTACGAAGCGTGTTTCCTGCTGCTGCTCGTGATCGTGCTGGCGGTCACCGGCGCGGCGGCGGGCACTGTGCTCGGCGACACCTTCGGCATCGACCCGCAGCATGGCACCGCGCTGATGCTGGCCGCGGTCGTCGTCTGCAATTTCTTCGGCCGCCGGCTGGTCGAGATGAGCCTGACCGCCGGCGCCATCGCGCTGACCTGCGGGCTGCTCGCCTATGCCTGGCTGGTCGGGAGCCAGGCCGGCGGCGACATTCGCGCCGCGCTGGGCAGTGGGGGCGTCGAGCCCGGCTGGCTGTCCAGCGCCGGCCAGTTCATCCTTTACAACAGCGCCCTCGTGCCGGTGCTGCTGTATGCGACGACGCAGATCCGCAGCCGCACCGAAGCGGGCGGCGCGGCGCTGGTCGCGGCCATCGCCGGCGCGCTGCCGGCGCTGGTCCTGCACCTCAGTTTCCTCGCCCGCTATCCGACGGCAATCGAGCAGGACATCCCCGCCTACTGGATGATCTCGCAGTTCGGGTCCGAGCGCTTCCTGGGCGTCTACGTATGCCTGCTGTTCGTCACGATCGTGCAGACCGGCGTCGGTGTCCTGCAGGGTCTCAACGAGCGCCTGGACGCGTGGTCCGCGGAAACCCGGGCCAAGGTGCTGCCGAAGTGGGCGCACGCGCTCGTGGCGGGTGTCGCGGTCGCGCTGAGCCTGCTGCTGTCGCGCGCCGGCATCGTCGCACTGATTGCGCGAGGTTACGGGACCCTCGCCTGGTGTTTTCTGGTCGTATTCACGATCCCGGTCCTGACCATCGGCATCGCCCGCATCCGCGGCCGGCGCCCCACAGCAAGGAGTTCATGACATGGCACACAGGATTATCGGCGGACAACTGAAGCTTGGCGACGGCACGATCCTGCCGCTGTCCAAGGCCGTGCGCGCAGGCGACTTCGTGATGCTCTCCGGCCAGCTCGGTCTCGACGCGAGCGGCCGGCTTGCAGGCGAGGACATCGAGACCCAGACCCGGCAGTGCCTGGCCAACATCAAGGAAATCCTGCGCGAGGCTGGCTGCACACTGGACCAGGTGGTCAAGGCGACGGTGTGGATCGTCAACCGCGAGGACTTCTCGCGCTTCAACGCCCTGTATGCGAGCCACTTTCCAACCTGTCCGCCCGTTCGCTCGACCGTGGTATCGGGCCTCGTGCTGCCTGGCGCGCTGGTTGAAATCGAAGTGATCGCCTACGCGCCCTGAGCTGACCGATGCGTTACCGCGAAGCCCAAACGCCGGCCGAGACCGGCAGCCCGGTACCCTATACCGACGATTTCGTCGCCCTCACGGTATGGCTCACGTTGCTGATAGGTATCGTGTTCGTCGCCGGCGGGGTTTGGGGGCGACAGCGCTGGCTCCTGATCTGGGGGGTGTTCACCCTTATCGCCTGCGCGATCTACTTCGCCTGGCCGCTGATCGCCCGCTGGACCTGAATGTCGTGCGCCACGGCGGGCCCGGTGCGACGGGTTTCGCCACCCCGCATGCCGCGCACCGGATCAATCACGGCCTGCGGCCACTTGGGCGGGACGGTGCCCGGCCCACGCTGCGGGCGGTTCATGGCGCGTGAATCCCGCCAGCCAGGCCGTTTTCACCGGCTGTAGTTCCAGGTGATCGTTGCCGCCCGCATGTCCTGTCGTGGCATGCGCGCCGTATGGCGCGCGGGGACAGACCACTAGGGTTTCACGCTGCTGTCCGGACTGCGTCCGGACTCATCGGGCGGGCGCGGCTCGGGCGGTGCGCCGGCTTCCGGCAACGGGCGGTGAATGTCGACCAGCCCGGTGCGCAGCGCGATGAGGCACAGTTCCACGTCTGTCTGCACGCGCAGCTTCTTGCGCAGGCTGTTGCGGTGGCTCTGCACGGTCTTCGTGGTGAGCCCGAGGCGCTGCGCGACTTCCTTCACCGACAGCCCGCTCGCAATGTTCTCGAGCACTTCGCTTTCCTTGACCGTCAGTTTCTTCATGCGTTCCAGTGGGCTGCCGCCGACCTGCGTGGCAAGGAACACCGCGATTTCGGCACTGACCGCCATTTCACCGGCGGCGACGCGGCGCACCGCGTCGCCGATTTCGCGGGCCGAGGTGCGCTTGGACAGGAAGCCGACTCCGCCGAGCTCGAGCAGCGCGAGCGGATAGTGGTTCTGGTCGTGCACGGACAGGCCGATGATTCGCAAACCGGGACGGACCTCGAGCAGCTGGCGCGCGATTGCGATGCCATCCTCCTGTTCGAGCTGCATGTCGAGGAGCACGATGTCGATGGGCTGTTCGCGCGCGAGCGCGAGTGCGGCGGCACCGTGATTCGCAATGCCCACGATATCGATGCTGCGGTCGGTCGCGAGCTTGTGCGCGAGCATCTCGCAGACGAACTTGTGGTCGTCCACCAGCAGCAGACGGTAGGGTGGTTTGATGGGTCGAAGCCGCATCAGCGCCTCCTGTTCATCGGTTTTATCGTTGTAAGACCCGCATCGCCCCAGCGTCGGCGATGACGCGAGTGTGTCATTGATCACGGTTCGCGTGGATTCAACGTTAACAGCCGCTTTCGAAAAAAACAGCCTGAAGATGGGCGCAAATCCCGGGTGCGAAGCCGCAATCGGCGTACTGGTCCACATGCTGGCGCAACACGGGACGAAATCCCCTCGCTGTCTGCGCCAAAGGCCGGGGCCTGACCGCGCAAGGGCGCGCGGCCAGGCGGTCAGCGTGGGAGGGTGCGGATGGCGTCGAGCAAGGCGGCGTGGAATGCGGGTGGCGCACAGACCACGCCGCGATTCCGGGACAGGGTCGCGCCGTGACCGAAATCGAGCGGTTTGCCGTCAATGTCAGTGACGACTGCGCCGGCTTCCTCGGCGACCAGCTTGCCGGCCGCGTGATCCCAGATCTTCTCGACGTAATCCGCACGCGTCGGCAGCCGCAGGTAGGCATCGGCCTGGCCGCGCGCAACGACGGCGTACTTGGTCTGGCTGTCGAGCCGCGCCGGCGTGCCGCGGGCCTTGATGTGCTGCACGATCAACGCGGTTTCGTCCTGCCGCGAGTGGCCTGCCTCGACCGACTCGCAGACGCGCATGTCCTCGATGGCCCTGCCGCGCGCCACGGTGATGCGGATGGGCGTTGCCGCGGGCTGCGTCGCCGGCAGGGACCAGGCGCCGCCGCCGCGTCGCGCATGGAACAGGCTGCCCTCCGGCGCCGGGGTGTCGAAAGCGCGCTCGAAGTCCGCGCCGAGATTGGGGCACCCGAGCACGCCGAGCGTCACCTGGCCGTCCTCGATCAGGGCGAGCGACACCGCGTACTGTCCGCCGCGGAGGAAGCCCTTGGTGCCGTCGATGGGGTCCAGGGTCCAGTAGCGGGCGCCCGAGCCGTCGTGGTTGCCGTGGTCGATCGCGTCGAGGACGTCCGTCGTCGACACGTCGGGACAGGTCTGGCGCACCGCCTCGGTGACCGCCTGGGCGAGCGAGGCGCCGCTGTCCTGCCGCAGGTCCGTGGCTGACTCCTCGCCTACCAGCGCGAAGTCGCCAAAGGCCGCGCGCAGGCGCAGGCTTACGATGGCCTGCGCGGCGAAGTCGGCGACCGTCACCGGCGAGCGGTCGTCCTTGGTCATGGCCTTGATGGCGGCAAGCTCGCGCTGCACGGCGCGCGCCACGGCGCAGGCGTCAGCGACCGCGCGCAGCGCGGCGTTCAGCGTGGAATCGGTCATGGGCTGGCAATCATCCCTTTTCACCTTGCGGGGGCTAACCTTAAGCGGGCGTGCTCCCGACGCGCAATCGCCGCGACCGGCCGTCGGTGCCTCGGCGGACGCCGTTCGATATACTCGGACGGTCCCGCGACGGCGAGATCCAGCAGAGAAATTAGGGAGTGACCATGACAGTCGAATCGGTGTACCCGGTAAAGGCCGATGCCCTTGCAAGAACCTATATCGACAGCGCGCGCTACGACGAACTGTATCGCCAGTCGCTGAGCGCGCCGGACGCCTTCTGGGCCGCGCAGGCCGAGCAGTTCGTGACCTGGGAGCGCAAGTGGGATCGCGTGTCGAACTGCGATTTCAACGAGGTCGACATCCGCTGGTTCGAAGGCGCGCGACTGAACGTCGCCTACAACTGCATCGACCGGCATCTCGCGGCGCACGGCGACCGGGTCGCGATCCTGTGGGAAGGGGACAGCCCCGACGAACACCGCGAAGTGACCTATCGCGAACTCCACGAATCCGTCTGCCGCTTCGCCAACGCGCTGAAGGCGCGCGGCGTGAAGCCGGGCGATCGCGTGTCGATCTACATGCCGATGATTCCCGAGGCCGCGGTCGCGATGCTGGCCTGCGCGCGCATCGGCGCGGTGCATTCGGTGGTCTTCGGCGGCTTCTCGCCCGAGGCGATGAAGGACCGCATCCTCGATGCCGACTGCCGCGTCGTGATCACCGCCGACGAGGGCATGCGCGGCGGCCGGGCCATCCACCTGAAGGCGAATACCGACGAGGCGCTGACGCACTGCCCGGAGGTGCACACGGTGTTCGTGGTGCGCCGCACCGGCGGCAGGATCGACTGGCACGAGGGGCGCGACGTCTGGTACCACGAGGCGACCGCCGCCGCGAGCGCCGACTGCCCGGCGACGGCCGTGGACGCCGAGCACCCGCTGTTCATCCTCTACACCTCGGGTTCGACCGGCAAACCGAAAGGCGTGCTGCACACGAGCGGCGGTTACCTGCTGTTCGCCGCGATGACCCATCGCTACGTGTTCGACTACCGCGACGGCGACATCTACTGGTGCACCGCCGACGTCGGCTGGGTCACGGGTCACTCCTACATCGTCTACGGTCCGCTCGCGAACGGCGCGACGACGGTAATGTTCGAAGGCGTGCCGACCTGGCCCGACGGCAGCCGTTTCTGGCAGATCATCGACAAGCACAAGGTCAACATCTTCTACACGGCGCCGACCGCGATCCGCGCACTGATGGGGCAGGGCGACGAGCCGGTGACGAGGACCAGCCGGCAGTCGCTGCGCCTGCTCGGCTCGGTCGGTGAACCGATCAACCCGGAAGCGTGGGAATGGTATTACCGGGTGGTCGGGGAGGAGCGCTGCCCGATCGTCGACACGTGGTGGCAGACCGAAACGGGCGGCATTCTCATCACGCCACTGCCGGGGGCGCGCAAGCTGAAACCGGGTTCCGCGACGTTGCCGTTCTTCGGCGTCGAACCGGCCCTGCTCGACGACAAGGGGAACGAACTGCACGGTCCCGCCGAAGGGGCGCTGGTGGTCAAGCGCTCGTGGCCGGGCCAGATGCGCACGGTGTACGGCGATCACGAGCGCTTCAAGGACACCTATTTCCGCATGTTCCCGGGCACCTATTTCACCGGTGATGGCGCGCGCCGCGACGCGGACGGTTATTACTGGATCACCGGCCGCATCGACGACGTGATCAACGTGTCCGGCCACCGCATGGGCACCGCCGAGGTGGAGAGCGCGCTGGTGTTGCACAAGGCGGTGTCCGAAGCCGCCGTCGTCGGTTATCCGCACGACATCAAGGGCCAGGGCATTTACGCCTACGTGACGCTCATGAATGGCGTCGAACCCAGCGAGGCGCTGCGCAAGGAACTCGTCGAACACGTGCGCCACGAAATCGGCGCGATCGCCTCGCCGGATGTCATCCAGTGGGCGCCGGGGCTGCCGAAGACCCGCTCCGGCAAGATCATGCGCCGCATCCTGCGCAAGATTGCGGCGAACGAGGTCGACAGTCTCGGCGACACCAGTACGCTGGCCGACCCGGCGGTGGTCGACGATTTGCTGCTGCACCGGGCAATCAAGTGAGCCGCTGCCCGCCGAAGCGCGGAGGGTTCTGAAGCAATGGACGATCAGGCCGCCGAGTGGCAGCGCCTGCAACAGGAATTCCTGAAGCAGTGGCTTGGTGTCGACAGCGGGTTCGCCGCCGACCCGTGGGCGACGCTCAGGGATATGTTCAAGCAGCCCGGCAGCGAGCCGGGCATGCCCCCAACCCCGCCGTGGAACGCCTTCAGGGCATTCGCCGACCTTCTGCGCGAGCAGGCCGAAGTGCTGAACGCGACGCGCAAGCGTCGCGTCGATGTCGGCGCCGCGATGCAGGCGCTGCTCGAGAGCCTCGTGCGCGGCATCGATGCCGCAATCGCGGCCCAGGCGCTCGCCGGGGTCGAGGATCCGACCGGCACTTTCGCGTTCGGCAAGGCCTTCGTCGCGTGGCCGGCGCTGGGGCTGGGCCGTGAGTGGCAGACGAAGCTGCAACGCTGCTGGCAGGCATGGCTTGCCGATCGCGAGGCCGACCAGCAACTCCGCACCCTGCAGTGGCGGGCCCTGCGCGCGGGTTGCGAGCGCTGCCGCCGAGCGCTGGCGGCACCGGGCCCCGCCATCGCGAGCCTGCGCGGCCTGTACGATCTCTTCATCGAACAGGTGGAGGCGGCGTGGCACGAAGCGGCCATGACGGAAGACTACGCGCGCGCCTTCGGCGCCCGCGTCAACGCCGGCCTTGCGCTGCGCGTGGCGATGCGTGACTGCGTGCAGTCGCTGGGCAGCCTTTTCGAACTGGCGGGGCGTGCCGAACTGGATGCGATAGAGCGTCGGCTGCGGGTGCTGGAGGAGCGGCAAGCC
The DNA here is from genome assembly GCA_943370145.1 of Hydrogenophaga intermedia. GTDB lineage: Bacteria > Pseudomonadota > Gammaproteobacteria. The sequence continues at coordinate 35,928 of CALRPY020000045.1, forward strand.
GTGGCCGGCGGGCCCGGGATAGCCCGGCCGACCCCGGCGGCGG
>CALRPY020000046.1:0-33906 GCA_943370145.1 Hydrogenophaga intermedia
AGCCCGCGACGGGAGCGGCGAAGACCCGCGCCCGCGTGCCTCAGAAAGAAAAGGTGTCAGATTTGAAATCTGACACCTTTTCTCGGCTCTGGACCCTGCAGAGGCCGTCTGAACGCAGCGCGGGACACAGTTGCTCGGTGGCTAATCCATCTGTCCAGGCTCTTGCGCGCGACGCTTGTCCCGTGGCCCGGCCCACGCCCGACAAGCGCGCATCGACGGCATTCAGGCGCCGGGGGCGAGCCCCTCGAGCGTGGACCAGTCCCACAGCAGGCCGCCGGCGCGGCCCGGGTCGTAGTTGTCGTCCGGATGGATCGGGTAGAGGCTCACGTGGGACGCGCCGGCCGCGAAATAGCTCGCCACGACTTCCCTGAGCTTCGTCGCGCTACCCCAGGGCGCGATGGTGTCGAGCAGCCGATCGCTGCCGCCGTTCGCGTAGTCGGCCTCGGTGAATCCCGCTGCCTGCCATGCGCGATGATAGGCGGGGAGTTGCACGTAGAATCCCAGCGCCGCGCGCGCGACCTGGCGGGCGCGCGCCGGGTCTTCGCAGAGCACGGTGCGCACCACCGCGTGGAGCTCCTTGTCCGGCCCGAGCAACTGCCGCGCCTGCGCGACCTTGGCCGCCGGCTGCAGGTAGAGGAAAAGACCGTCGGCGAGGTCGGCCGCGACCTTCATCAGCTGCGGTCCGTGACCCGCGATCACGACCGGGGCCGGCCGGGCCGCCAGCACGCCGTCGACCTTCACCGCACGCACGGCGGCCAGGTACTCGCGCATCTTGCGGGCCGGCGGCTGGAAGCTGTGGCCCCGCGGTTCGACCAGCACCGGGTGCGAGACGCCGAGTCCCAGCGTGAAGCGCCCGCCGGACAGTTCGGCCAGCGTGTTGCCGGTCTGCGCGGCGGCATGCGCGTCGCGTGCGTAGACGTTGAGGATGCCGGAGCCGATGCGCAGCCGGCTCGTCCTCGCGAGCAACCAGGCGCAGGTCGCGACCGGCTCGCGCCCGAACACTTCCGGGATCCACAGCGTATCGTAGCCGAGTTCCTCCAGCCGCCCCGCGTTGCGGGTGAGCGTCGCGCCGTCCACGCCTTCCGTGAACTGCAGCAGACCGAGTCGATTCATCATGTTTCTGCTCCAGTGCCTACTTGCGGAAAGCCGGCATGACTTCCTTCGCCATCAGCTCGAGGTGCTCCTCGGCCCACGACGGATGCAGGCCCGGCGGCACCGCCCAGGTGTACCAGCGCGTGGTGCCGGTCTCGGCGCAGTAGTCGCGGATCATCTCCACCGCCTTCGCGGGTTCGACGATGTAGCAGGCCTTCTCCTCCAGCGCCGCGCGCTCGGCGGCGACCGGCTGGATGAAGCCCATGCCGGCGTCCTTCATCCACTTCGCGTAGCAGTTCTGCTGGTAGGCAAGGTGCTCCTTCGCCTCGTGCCAGCGCTTCTCGGGGTCGCGGCTGACCTGCAGCCACATGTAGCCGCCGGCGATTTCGTGCTGGTTCGGGTCCTTGCCCTGCGCCTTCAGCTCGTCCCAGAAGGTTTTCGCGAACGGGCTGATCGCGCCGGTCGCGATGTAGCCGTGGCCGACGCGCGCGGCGCGGCGGACGGCGACGTTGCTGAAGCCCGCGATCCAGAGTTTCGGCTCCTGCTGGACCGTGCCGGGGCGCAGCTGGATGTCGTTGTAGGTGTAGTGGCGACCCTTGAAGCTGAAGCGTTCGCCGGCGAAGAGCCGCTTGATGATTTCGATGCCCTCCTCCATGCGTTGGGCGCGTTCCTTCGGGTCGACGTTGAAGCCGATGAATTCCTCGACCTTGTAGCCGATGCCGAGCCCCAGTTCGAGGCGGCCATTGGAGATGATGTCGAGGGTCGCGGCATCCTCCGCGACCCGGACCGGGTCGTGCAGGGGCAGCAGCAGCACGCTGGTGCCGATGCGGATCTTCTTCGTCCGGGCCGCAATCGCGCAGCCGATCGCGAGCATCGACGGCGAGTAACTGTCGTCACAGAAATGATGCTCCGAGAGCCAGACGTCGTCGAAGCCCAGCGACTCCGCATGGACGATCTGATCGATCACGGCCTGGTAGAGTTCGACATTGCTGCGCTCCCATTGCGGCGGGTTGCGGAAGTCGTACCAGAGGCCAAAGCTGATCGGACGTTCGGTATTCACGGATGCATCTCCTCGTTGTGGCGGGCGGCGACGCCGTCCGCGTCAGTGGTTGGAACCGGGTGGGTCCGCTGCCGGCGTGCAGGCCGACATCAGCAGGCCTTCGCCGCATTCCGAGACCCTGCGGTGCTTCATGTCCTCGCCAATGATGCGCCGCGCGTAGCCCTGCTGGTTCCAGGCGACGAACTGCGTCATCCATTGCATGTAGTGCTCGGCCCGGGGATTGCCGTGGCGCCGGGCCGCATCGTACCAGCCGAACGCGCGCAGATCGTCACGCGGGACACCGAGCCCCTGCCGAAAGAGGCTGCCGAGGTTCCGCTGTGCATTGCCGTCGCCGGCGAGTGCCGCGCGCTTGAACCAGTGCGCGGCACGCCGGTGGTCCACCGGCGTGCCGAGGCCCAGGTGATGCATGACACCGAGCGCATTCTGCGCCGCGGCGTCACCCTGCTTCGCAAGGGGCAGGAGCCTGCGGTAGGCCCCGCGGTGATCGTCGCCGGCCAGCACCTGTTCGACCGACTGCGGGCGGTCACAGCCCGCGCCGGCCAGCACGCAGGCGAGCAGCAGCGAGCGGCGCCAGGATTCAGCGCCCTTCGCCCAGTGACGATACGTTGAACTGTTTGTCGATCGCACGATCGGTCCAGGTGGGGTTGGTCACGCCTGCCTTCGTCATCGAGAGCGTCGCGGTGTCCTTCAGGATGTCTATCGCAATCGTCCCGATCCAGCGCGGCACCGAGGTCTCCAGCGCTTCGGCGCCTCCCGCTGCCGGCGCCGGCATGTAATACAGTCCGCTGAAGATACGCCACACCTGGTCGTTCCGGTTGATGGCGACCGCGACCGGCGCATTCAGGGTCTCGACGTCGAAGAACACGACCTTGCTCGAATAAGGGTGTCCGGCAAACTTCGGCTTCAGTTCGACCGCGTAACAGGTCCGCACCTGCCAGCGGTCATCGGGAACGCGGCTTCCCGGCCCGGAGTACACCGCATGCGGCGAGCGGCCGTCGGCCACCGACAGCACCTCGCGCTTGCCAAGATAGTTCCATTCGTAGTCGAGCACGCGCCCGCCGAAGGCTTCGAAGTCATCGAGCGTCATGTCGGTGCCCATGTAGACGTCGGCCCGTTCCTGGGCCGACAGGCGGCGTACACGCCGCTGCGTCGGCAGGTAGGAGTTGACCTGGTCCTCTTCATGGGCGTCGAGGGGGCGCTCTATCACGAACATCGTGCCCTTGACGTCGAAGGGTTCGAGGAACTCGACGTGGTCCTTGTAGAAGCGCTGGTCCGCGTCGTCCGCGCCGGTACGGTAGCCCTGCCCGGGCAGCATCGCGAGATGGTTGAGGTACACTCGCTTGTAATGCTGCATCGTGTAGCGATCGAGCGTGCCGCCCCCGGTCAGCGCCGGTTGTTGCGGCCCCGGTCCGCCCCGGCCGCGCATGTAGTACATCGGGACCTCCGTCGCGGTGTATCCGTAGTACTGCCAGCGGTGCATGCGATCCCAGCCGATCATCAGCCCGGCCTGCTGCGGGGTCGCCGCGGCAATCTGCTCGTCCGAGAACGGGCGCCCGGCGGTGTAGTTCTCCAGCGCGCCATCGGCCGCGAGCGTCGCCTGGCCGGCGAATTTTTCCGTCGCCTCCTGGTACGACGGGTGGCCCGGAAAGGACGCCCGCGCCTGGATCTCCATCCGCAGTGCCGGAAAATCGAATTCCTCGGCGTAGCCCGGGGGCAGGTAGGCCCTGACCACCTGCATGTCCTTCTGCGCGAGCGCGGTGCCGCCATCCGGTGGCACCATGTCGGGCGCTTGCTGGATCCAGGCGATGAGATCCTCACGCGTCGCGGCATTCGCGGCGCCGACCGCTGAAAGCAGTGCGGCCAATAACAGGATCTGCGACCACCAACGCTTCGGGCTCTTCATGTCTTACTCCGGGAATAAGGTTTCAAGCTCCGGAAGTCCGCGTGCCATCGCCTGCACACGGCCCCTCCTGTTTCTCGAGTGCCGCAAGTTTCGTGGGGCGCAGGCGAAACCGGCTCGTACCGGGACCGCGCCCTTGCGGCTTTGTTTTATTCAGGGGTTGCTCGCGAGTGCCGTCCCGGTTCGCGCACGAACCGGGCGTGACCTCTTCTAGCGCCCCTCGCCCAATGCCGAAACATTGAACTGTTTCTCTATCGCGCGCTTGCTCATCGTCGGGTTGACGGTACCGACCCTGGTGATCGAGACGGTCGACGTATTGCGCAGGCGATCCGTTGCAATGGTCGCCGTCCAGCGCGGTACAGAGGTCTCCAGCGCTTCCACGCCGCCGGCTGCCGGCTTCGGCAGGTAGTAGAGCGCGCTGAACATGCGCCACACCTGCCCATCCCGGTTGATGGCGAGGGCCACCGGCGCATTCATGGTCTCCACGTCGAAGAAGATGAACTTGCTCGAATAGGGGTGCCCCTTGAATTTCGGCTTCAATTCGACCACGTGGCAGTTGCGCACCTGCCAGCGGTCATCCGGCACCCGGCTGGACGGGCCGAAGAACTGCTGCTGGGGCGACCGAGCGTCGACGACCGACAGCACGTCACGGCGGCCGAGGTAAGTCCATTCGAAATCGAGCACACGGCCGGAGTAGCCCTCGAAGTCGTCGATCGTCATGTCGGAGCCCATGAAGACGTCGGCACGCTCCTCGGCCGACAGGCGCCGCACGCGGCGCTGCGTCGGCAGGTAGGAATTGACCTGATCTTCCTCGTGGGCGTCGAGCGGCCGCTCGATCACGAAGGTCGTGCCCTTGACGTCGAAGGGCTCGACGAATTCCACGTGATCCTTGTACAGGCGCTCGTCGCTGTCGTCGGCTTCCGTCCGGTAAGCCTGCTCCGGCAGCATTGCCAGGTGACTCAGGTACACCCGCTTGTAGTTCTGGATGATATGCCGGTCCAGCTTCCCGCCGCCGTTGAGGCCGAAGGCCAGCGGCCCCGAGTCCCCGCCGCCAGCGCCCCCAATCAGGTAGTACTGCGAAATCTCGTCGGCGAACCAGCCGTAGTACTGCCAGCGATGGATGCGATTCCAGGCGATCATCAACCCGGCCTGCGCCGGCGTCGCCGCCGCGATCTGCGCGTCCGAAAACGGCTTGCCCGCCGTGTAGTTGGTCAGCGCGCCGTCGGCGGCGAGTTGCGCCTGCCCGGCGAATTTCGCGGTTGCTTCCTGGTAGGACGCATGCGGGGTGTATGGCGATGGCGCCTGGATCTCCATCTTCAGGCCGGGGAAATCGAATTCCTCGGCGTAACCGGGTGGCAGATAGGCGGCGATGGTGGCCATGTCGGCCTCGGTCAGCGTGGCGCCGGCATCGGGCGGGACCACCGCGACCTCGCGCTCGATCCACGCGATGACGTCCTCCCGTGTCGTGGCCTGCGCGCCCGCGCAGGCCACCAGGCAGAGGCCTGCCAGGACAATCCCGAACCACTTGCGGCCGGGATTCACTCGCTCACCTGCCTTCGGTCAGGCGGGACAGCGAAAATGTCCGTTCGATCGCCTTCTTGGTCATCGTCGGGAACTCTGTGCTCGTCCTGCAGCGCGCAATCGTCGCCGTGCCCGACTTGAAATCCGCCGCGATGCTGCCGCGCCAGATGCCGGGTGAGGTCTCCATCGACCGCTCCGGCGTGCTGTTGTCGGCTTGCTGCCGCTTGTAGAACGGCACCACGACACGCCACAGCCGGTTTTCACGATCGACGATCAGCGCCATCGTGGGCGTATAGGTCTGCTGATCGATCAGCAGATACTTCGCGCTCATCGGATGTCCGTCCCAGCGCGGCTTCACTTCCACGACGAAGTTGGGGCGCACCTGCCAGCGATCGATGGGCACGTCGCTAAGCGCGCCGCCGAGGCGCAGATGCTCTTCCTGCGAGTCGGTCACCGCGAGCACCTGCTTCTGGCCACGATAGATCCACTGGTAATCCATGACTCGGCCGGAGAAACCCTCGAAGTCGTCGAGCGTGAAGTTCGAGCCCATGAAGTTGTCGGCGCGTTCCTTCGCCGACAGACGGCGTACACGCCGCTGGCTCGGCAGGTAGGAATTGACCTGATCCTCCTCGTTCGCATCAAGCGCGCGCTCCACGACGAAGGTGGTGCCCGCGACATCGAAGGGCTCGACGAAGGAGATGAAGTCCTTGAAGTAGCGGTTCTCGCTGCCGGCCGCGTCCGTCCTGTACCCGGCATCCGGCAGCATCGCGAGATGGTTGAGGTACACGCGGTGATAGATCTGCACCAGCGAGCGGTCGAGCTTTCCACCTCCCTCGAGGCCGGTCACGCCCGGGCTCGCGCCCTCGGCCGGCATCACGTACAACATGTCCAGCCCGTCGACCTTGTAGCCGTAGTACTGCCAGCGATAGACGTGATTCCACGCGACCATCATGCCGGCTTCCTCGGGCGTGGCGTCGTCAAAGCGCTCCGGGTCGAACGGGCGTCCGCTGACATAGCCCTCGAGGCCACCCGCCGCCGCCAGTTGGGCCTGGCCGCCGTGCGCATCGGTCGCAGCCTGGTAGACCGGATGCGGTTGATAGTCCGCAGTGGCCTCGATGCTGAGCCGGACGTCCGGATGGTTCACGTGGTCGAAGTAACCCGGCGCAATCATCGCGCGCACGCTCTCGAGTTGCGCCGCGTCGATCACGGTGCCGGGCGCCGGCAGCGCCGCTGGCGCGGACTGCAGCCAGGCCTCGATGTCGTCACGGGTCACGTCAGCCGCCGCGGCGTTCCATGCCAGCAACGCGGCGGCGATGCCGACCGCGCGCCGCACGGCGTCAATTCCTGAAGTCATCGAGCTCCCCTCGTCTTTTCAAGTTGTGCCGGAGGCGGACGGTTTTCAGGCCGCCTTTTCGCGCAAGGCGCCGTTGATGCGCGGCATCACTTCCTGCGCCATCAGGCGCATCGAGCGCTTCATGCGCACCGGATCCTGCCAGTCATGCGCCGCGTACAGCAGGGTGCCGAAGTGGCCGACTTCCTCGCGCAACGCGAGGATCTTGCGGGCGACGGTCTCCGGGCTGCCGTGTATCACGCACGCATCGCGCAGCGCCTCTGGCGCCAGTTGCGCCGGATCGTCGGTCGGGTTGACGAGGAACGGGCCCTTGTAGTTCGAGCGATCGAAAATCGCGAACAGGTACTTGTAGTAGTAGTCGAACGCGCTGTCCTGCTTGCGGACGAAGGCTTCCGCGGCCTCGTCGGTGTCGTCGACGTAGATGCTGCGCGCGACGTGCCACTTCTCGGGATCGGGATGGTGCCCCGCGGCCTGCGCGGCGGCGGCGTAGGTCGGCCAGTGGGTCTTCAGCGACCAGGTCGCGATGAAGTTCGCCGACATCGGGATGTAGTTGCGTGAACCGGCGTATTTCAACGACGACGAGTGCGGGCTCATTGCCGACACGGCGAGCGGCGGATGTGGCTGCTGCAGCGGCTTCGGCACGTAACCGAGCATGATGTCGTGGTGTGTCCACTCCTTCATGTCGATCGTCCAGTGCTTGCCCTTGATGTGGTACGGCGGTTCGGTGCCCCACAGTTCCAGGATCTGGTCGACCGCCTCCATCATCATCTCGTTGCGGTCCTTGTCCATCGTGCCGAACAGTTCGAAGTCCGACAGCAGGCCACCGGGGCCGACACCCATGATGAAGCGGCCGTTCGACAGGTGATCGAACATGGCGGCCTGGCCGGCACTGACCGCCGGGTGATATTGCGGCAGGCACATGACGCCGGTGGCGAGCTTGATCTGCTTCGTGCGCGCGATGAGGTTTGCGTGGAAGATGAGCGGTGAGGTGATCTGCTCCACCTTCGACGAGTAGTGCTCCCCGACCCAGGCTTCGCTGAAGCCGAGTTCGTCGGCGAGGATGATGGCTTCCATGTCCTCTTCGAGCGTCTGGTGGTAGTCACGATCGATGTGATGCAGAGGCATCATGAAATAACCGAGCTGCATGGCGGACCCCTCTTGAAATCTTGTTGTACCCCGGAGGCTAAGTGCGTGGAGGTCAAAACTCAAGCAGGTTTCCGTTCATCCACGCGATGCAAACTGCTGATGCAAAAAGCTTCATTCATATGAGGGATGCATCACGCGCGCACGCGACGCCACTGCGCCCGCGCTGCGCGCGCAAGTGAATGCGCACACTGCGTGTGGACATGCGTCGGCGTCGGCGACGCTCCCGGTGTCGCGCCGCACAATGCGACCGTCACATGCGCTGCGTCATGCGGGGGGCACGTGCATCTCGGCGGTGGTGAGTTCGCCCGGGCGTCTTTTGCCCTGCGGGCGGCGGGCTGGCTGGAGTGCCGGGATCGAGCGCCCGGCCGTACGCCGGGCGACTGTCAACAGCGCCGCGCGTCGAGTGCACCGCGACGACGCACGGCATCGGCCAATATCAACAGCCCGGAGAGCAGCAGCAGCGCACTGGCGGGCAGCGGCGTCGCAGTGGCAGGCGCGGCGTCGGCCTGCGCCGCCGCGCGCAGATCCCAGGTGAAGCTCTGCGCCGGCTTGCTGCCGCCCGTGGAATCCTTCGCAAAGGTCTGCAGGCCGATCTCGGCAAAGCTGAAAGCGACGAGCTCGAGTGGCGGCGCGTTGCCTGTTGCGGCGTGCTCGAGGCTCTCGAACAGCACGTCCGTGAACGAGTAGGTGATGAGCCTCGTGGGAAGTTTGACGCCGGTTTCAACGACCTCGAAGACGGCCGAGGCGACGAGCGTGCCGGTCACCAAGTGCCCGAAAATCTGCGTGCTCGCGCCGTCGACGTACTTGCCGAAGCTGAAGTCCGAGAATGTCGGCGTGCGGGAGCTGGCATCACCGCTGCCGGTCTCCATGCCGATTTCAAGCGCGTAGGACTCGACCTCGATCCAATTCTCGTAGCCCTTGACGGTGCTGTCGCCATCAATGCCTGCGAGTTGCAGAAAGTAACTCGAGGCCGCCAGTGCCGGTGCCGAGGCCAGGAGGAAAGTCAGTGCGGGAGAGAGCAGGAAGAGGAATCTTTTCATGGCTGCTGCTCGACGGCTGCTGAGCGGCCGGAAACTGCCCGCGGCGGCGGGTTCCGCGATGGGCATCGTTGACCGCACCCTACGCCTCACGGCCGGGCGCGTGACGTCAGACAATGCCCCCTGCTGAGTAAGCCACGCGCCGCACGACGCGCAGCCGGCCCGGTCACGGCGGAACGGGCACCGGGCCGAGTCGCCTTTCCAAGCCCGGGAGCCGCACGCTGCGAGTTGCTACGGGTGCGGCAGCCGGACCGGCCTCGGGCGGCCGGTCGCGTCCGCTTCAGGTGGCCGGATTGGCGTGCAGCACACCGGCGGCAGCGAGCTGCTCGATGCGAGCCTGCGACAAACCGAGCATCGATGACAGCACCTCGGCATTGTGCTCGCCGAGGTGCGCCGCCTCGAGCGGGATATTGGCCGGGAAACCGGAGAAGCGCAGCGGCATGCCCGGCATCTTCACCTGGCCCAGCTTCGGGTCCTCGACTTCGCGCACCGTGCCGCGCTCGATCATGTGCGGCGTGTCGCAGACATTGGCTATCGACATCACCGGCGCGCAGGGCACGTGGTGTTCCGCGAGCAGGTCGAGCACAGCCTGCACCGAGGGCTGCGTGTCGACCCAGGCCTGCACCAGCGCAATGACCTCGTCCGCACGCTCCACGCGCTTCGCGTTCGCGTTGTAGCGCTCGTCGCTGGCCAGCTCCGGTCGCCCCATCGCCTTGCACAGGCTCGGCCACTGGTTGTCCAGCGTGATGATGCAGACATAACTTTCGCCGAGCTTGAACAGCCCCAACGGGCACACCGCGTAGTGGTGGTGGCCGGCGCGGGTCGGCACCTTGCCGGTCATGCTGTAGTAGGAGACGTTGATCTCGTGGCAGTGGAAATAGGCATCGAGCAGCGAAATGTCGAGATGCTGGCCTTCTCCTCCGCGCTCCCGGTGCAGCAGCGCAAAGCCGATCGCCGCCGCCGCGTGCACGCCCGTGTTGACGTCACCGAGGCCCAGCATCGGCAGGCTGGGCGCGCCGTCCGGCTCGCCGATCATGCCGGTCACGCCGGCGTAGGCCTGCGCGATGTAGTCGAAGCCCGGCAGGGTCGACAGCGGACCCTGCTGGCCGAACGCGGAAATCGAACACATCACCACGCGGGGATTGAGCGCGTGCACCTTCTCCCAGCCGATGCCGAGGCGGTCGGCAACGCCAGGCGCGAAGTTCTCGATCACCACGTCGACCTGTTTGATCAGGTCGTAGATCAGCGCCCTGCCCTCATCGGTCTTCAGGTTCACGCAGATGCTCTTCTTGCCGCGGTTCTGCTGCACGTAGTAGGCGCTTCGGCCGTTGACGATCGTCGGCAGGAAGCGCGAGATGTCGCCCAGCGGGGGAAACTCGACCTTGATGATTTCGGCTCCCATCTCCGCCATCACGCGCGTCGCCGTCGGGCCCGCGAGCACGTGGGTGAAATCGAGGACCTTGAAGCCGGACAGGATGTGTTGCTGTGGCATGTGAACGCTTCCTCAAAGGCTCAGGCATCGGCGCGCGAACGCAGGAGTTCGCGCTTTTCGCTACGCTCGTAGCGGCGGGCCGGGGTATTGACGATTTCGGTCAACTCTGGCGCGTGGAGTCCTGCTTCGATGCGCTCGGGCGGGACTTCGCCATACACCGTGGTGCGCTGCCGAGGGGTGCGTCCGGCGGCGAGAATCATCTCGATCATTTCGCGTGGCCCCGTTTCCTGGCCATGCTCCGCGCCGGCCGCGCGCGTGATGCTCTCGTTCATCAGCGTGCCGCCGAGATCGTTGACGCCGGCCTGCAGGCACGCGACCACGCCCTCGTGGCCCATCTTGACCCACGACGCCTGGATGTTACCGATCACCGGGTTCAGCGCGAGGCGCGCGACCGCGTGCATCAGGACGGCTTCGCGGAAGGTCGGTCCGCGGCGTGCGCGGCCCTTGAGATACAGCGGCGCCTCCATGTGCACGAAGGGCAGCGGCACGAATTCGGTGAAACCGCCGGTGCGTGACTGCAGCGCGCGCACCCGCAGCAGGTGCCGCGCCCAGTGTTCGTAGCGATCGACGTGGCCGTACATGATCGTCGCCGTGGTCCGGAAACCGACCTGGTGCGCCGTCTCCATGACCTCGAACCATTGCGCGGTGTTGATCTTGTCCGGACAGAGGATCTGGCGCACCTCGTCATCGAGGACTTCAGCGGCCGTACCCGGCAGGGTGCCGAGCCCCGCGTCACGCAAGCGCTCGAGGTAAGCCCGCAGCGGCAGCCCCAGCGTCGCCGCGCCCTGCCAGACTTCGAGCGGCGAGAACGCATGCACGTGCATCGCCGGCTCCGCCGCCTTCACGGCGGCGAGGATGTCGAGATAGGTCTGCCCGGTGTACTGCGGATGGATGCCACCCTGCATGCACACCTCGGTCGCGCCCCGCGCCCAGGCCTCGCGCACCCTGCGCTGGATCTCGTCGATCTCGAGATCGTAGGGCTTGCCGCGCAGGTTCTCGGACAGCTTGCCCTTGGAGAAGGCGCAGAACTGGCACTTGAAGTAGCAGACGTTCGTGTAGTTGATGTTCCGATTGACCACGTAGGTCACTTGGGCGCCGGCAACTGCCCGACGCACCGCGTCCGCCGTCTGGCAGACATGCGCGTAATCCTCGCCGCGCGCCTGGAACAGGCGCACGATCTCGTCCTCCGGGAGCGTTTCGCCGTTCGCCGCGCGTGCGCAGATGCGCTCGACGTCGCGACTGACGCGCGTCGCAGGCCGCGTGATGAGCGCGAGGTCGGCGCGCGTCGGCGGCACCGCCTCGCCCGGCGACCATTCATCCGTGCGCGGCAGGCCGCCGGCGTCTATCGCCTGCAGCACCGGCGTGCGGAATGCCTCGGCGAGCCAGCGCGTACCGTCCAATGCGTAGCGCGGGTAGAGCGTCAAGCGCTCGGTCAGGCATTTGCCGGCGTCGGCGGTGGCCCGCGCGAGTTCGTCGAGGTGCGGCCACGGCGCCTCGGGATTGACGAAATCCGGCGTCAGTGGCGACACGCCGCCCCAGTCGTTGATGCCGGCCATGACCAGTTGCGGCAGGACGCCGGGACTCAGGTTCGGCGGCGCCTGCACCGACATGTCGGCACCGAACAGGATGCGCGTGACCGCCAGCGTCCACAGCAGCTCGTCGAGATCGGGTTCCGGCGCATCCGCCATCTTCGTGTCGGGCTTGGCGCGGAAGTTCTGGACGATGATTTCCTGGATATGGCCGTGGGCGTCGTGCAAGCCGCGAATCGCGAGGAGCGATTCGACACGTTCGAGACGCGTCTCGCCGATCCCGATCAGGATGCCCGTGGTAAAGGGCACTTTCGCGAGGCCCGCCTGGCGCAGGGTCTCGAGTCGCACCGCCGGCACCTTGTCGGGCGAGCCGTGGTGGGGCATGCCCTTGCCGCAGAGCCGGTCGGCGCCGGACTCGAGCATGATGCCCATGCTCGCGGACACTTCGCGCAACATCGCGATTTCGTCGGCGCTCATCGTGCCCGGGTTCAGGTGGGGCAGCAGGCCGGTCTCGCGGTATACCGCCTCGGCGCAGGCCCGCAGGTAATCGAGCGTCGACGCATGGCCCATGGCCGCGAGCGCGTCGCGCGCGGTCTTGTAGCGCAGTTCCGGTCGCTCGCCGAGTGTGAACAACGCCTCCTTGCAGCCCATGCGGGCGCCCTGGCGCGCGACGTCGAGCACCTGTTCGATCGACAGATAGGGCTGGCCGAGGCGCCTGGGGGCCTTGGCGAAGGTGCAGTAATGGCACACATCGCGACAGAGCTGGGTCAGCGGGATGAAGACCTTCTTCGAGAAGGTGACGGTGTTGCCGAAACCGCTGTCCCGGATGTCATTGGCGGCAGCGAGCAGCGCGGGCAGCGCGGGCATGGCCGCCAGGCTGCGGGCCTCGGCATCGGTGGGACGCTGCCCGGCGCGGGCGCGGGCCAGGATTGCTTCGTTCATGCGCGTGAATGCCCTCGGGTTTATACGGGCGGGATCAGAGGTTCCATTGACCGCCGACGCTGACGATCGGTCGCGGCTGCAGCCGCGATGCGACATCACGTTCGCACAGCAGCGCGCTGGTCGCGGTCGCGCGATCGCAGGTCAGCAGGCGGCGGATATCGTCGGGGGTATCGACATCGAGCGCGAGGCCGGGCGCGCGAATCACCTGGACGCGGGCGCCCAGCGCGAGCGCCGCATCCCGATGCGCGACGAAGCTCTGACGACCGAAACGGAACGGCATCAGGGCGGGTGGCGACACCGCCAGCGCATTCGTGCCGTAACCGTCCTCGTCGGAGACGATGGTCACCGCCGGCGCCCAGCCGTGCTTGGCAATCACCATGTCGACTTCCGCACTGGTCGCGAGCGGGACGTCGGTCGGCAGCACCAGCATCGCCGCGTGGCCTTGCGCCGCGAGGTGACGCGCAGCCTGCGCGACGGAATTCGAGAGACCCGGCTGGGTTTCGGGTAATACCTCGGCGCCACTGGCGACCGCGAGTTCACGCACCTGCGGCTCACGCGTGACGCAGAGCACGCCGGTGACGCGGCTGCAGCGCGCGAGCAGTGACAGGAGGTCGCACAGCATCGCCCGGGCGAGCATGGCACGTTCCGCCTCGGTCAGGATGCTCGCCAGTCGACGCTTTGCCAGCGTGAACGGCTTTACCGGGACTACCACCCACACGGTCGTCAGGCCTCCCCGTCTGCTACATGAGTCAGCGGTGTTCTTGCGGTGTCGCGCCTGGGCGCGGGCCCGTCCGCAATTCGCGCGCGAATTCGCACACGATAGTCGCCAGCCGGACCTTGTCGTCCAACGTTAGCATGACCGTTGGAGCCGCGATAGCGGCCACCGGGCCGCCACGGAATGCAGCGAGCAACGCGTCGTCCTGTGCGTCGATCACGAAGCCGTCGAGCAGGTCACCGTAATGCGCGGCAACGCCGGCGGCGGTCGACGGCACGGCGAGTTCGGTCATCATCTTGGCGGTCGGCCCCTTGATGGCGAGGCCCGCGACGATCGGCGACACGGCAATCACCGGTGCCGCACTCGCGCGCAGCGCATCGCGGATGCCGGGTACGGCGAGAATCGGGTCGATGCTGACGAAAGGATTCGAAGGGCACAGGATGATGCCGGCGAGGTCGGGATCCCCGAGCAGTGCGAGCACGTCCGGCAGCGGACTCGCCGCGGCCGCGCCGCGGAATTCGAAGCCCGTGACCGCGGGCGCGCAGCGGTCGCGCACGAAGTAGTGCTGGAAGGCGAGCGGGCCGTCGGCGGTATGCACGATGGTCGGCAGCGGATCGTCGCTCATCGGGAAAATCGGGTGCAGCGTGCCGAGCGCGGCATTCAGGTCACGCGTGATTCGCGACAGCGTCTCACCGCGGCGCAGGCGTGCGGAGCGCAGCACGTGCACCGCGAGATCGCGGTCACCCAGATTGAACCAGGTTTCTCCGCCCAGTTCGCGCAGCGCCTCGATGAACTGCCAGGTCTCGCCGTGACGACCCCAGCCGGTGTCGGCGTTCGACAGGCCCGACAGCGCGTACATGAGCGTGTCGAGATCGGGCGAGACATGCAGGCCCAGATGCTCGAAATCGTCCCCGGTGTTGACGAGAAAGGCCAGTTCGGAGGGTCCGTGCAGCGCCTTCAGGCCGACGGCGAGCTTGGCCCCGCCGACTCCCCCGGTCAGGGCGAGGAATTTCTCGCGGACGCTCACCGGAACATGTCTTCGGCCAGCGGCCGGATGATGTCCCGCGCCGTCTGCGCGGCGGGCCGCCACGGCAGTCCCTTGATCAGCACCGCCGGCGTGCGCTCGACGCTCTCGCCCATCAGCAGGCACGCCGCGGCGGCCAGGGAATCCGCGCGGTTGATCACCGTGACTTTCAGTTCACGCCCGTACATGTCGGCGCTGCCGCGCAGGTCATCGAGGACCAGCAAGCCGGCACAGCCGATCGCGCCCCCGATGGTGCCGAGGCGCCACGCCCGGTTCATGCTGTCGGCGACGATCACTGCGATGCGCCGCCCGGTCGCGGCGAACAGATCCTCGTGCAGGCGCTGTGCGGAGGCGTCCGGGTCGACCGGGAGCAGCAGGGCCGCTTCGCCGTCGGCGTGGTCGACATTGGACTGGTCGATGCCCGCGTGCGCCCCGACGTTGCCGAGCCGGTGGCGGACCAGCAGCATGCCGGGACGCTTGCGCATGACTTCCGTCGACTCGTCGAGGATCAACTGGACCAGCCGCGGGTCCTTGTCGGTTTCGCGGCCCAGTTCGACGGCCTCCGCGCCCGGCACGACGTCCGCCAACCGCACGAGACGGCCCTCGGCCTTCGACACGATCTTCTGCGCGAGCACCAGGACGTCCCCGTCGTCGAGCCCGACCGCCAGGCGCCCGAGTGCCGCAACGAGAATCCCGGGCAGGTCGTCGCCCGGCGCGATCAGGGGTATTCCGGGCAGCACGTGCAGTGCCATGTCGGCGCGTTGGAGCATGCGGGCGCAGCCCTCCTGAAGTGATTCGGGGACACGGGAACGACGTTGGATGCGGCACCGCGATATTCCCTGTTCCCGGGCATGTGAAGTACCATCGACGGGATGCCGAGGCGCCGCGCCTCGAAACTCATTCTACCGGTAAGTCGCGACGTGTGGAGAGGTCGCCGCCCGGCGCCGCTCCCCACTTTGGAGTAGACGGGCCTGCTCCCTCCGCGCATCGCCGTTCCGCCCTGGAACGCCTGGCTTGCCGTTGCAAAGTCACGAATCTGGAGACCACACGATGCGCATGCTCAAAGACAAGGTCGTCCTGATCACCGGCGCCGGCCGCGGCATCGGCCGGGACTTCGCCCTGCATTGCGCCGCCGCCGGCGCCAGCGTCGTCGTCAACGATCTGGGCGTCACCGCCGACGGCACGGCGAGCGAAGGGTCGCCCGCGGAGCAGGTCGTCGAGGAAATCCGCCAGCTCGGCGGCAAGGCCGTCGCGAACCACGGCAGCGTCGCGAAGATGGGCGACGCCGAGGCGATGGTGCAGCAGGCGGTCGACAGCTTCGGCGGCCTCGACGGCGTGGTCAACAACGCCGGCATCCTGCGCGACCGCATTTTCCACAAGATGAGCGCGGACGAGTGGGACATCGTCATCAACGTGCATCTCAACGGCTGCTTCTATGTCAGCCGCGCCGCCGCCGATCACTTCCGTGAGCGCGAAGCCGGCAGCTACGTGCACATGACCTCGGCGTCCGGTCTCGTCGGCAACTTCGGCCAGGCCAACTACTCCGCCGCGAAACTGGGCATCTGCGCGCTGTCGAAGAGCATCGCGCTGGACATGGGGCGATTCAACGTGCGCTCGAACTGCATCGCGCCCTTCGCGTGGACGCGCATGACGAACACCATCCCGGCACGCAACGAGGCTGAGATCGCGCGCGTGCGCCGCCTCCAGCAGATGACGCCGGACAAGATCGCGCCGATGGCGGTCTACCTGCTGTCGGATGCCGCCCGCGACGTCAATGCGCAGGTCTTCGGCGTGCGCAACAACGAGATCTTCCTGATGAACCAGCCGCGCCCCGTCCGCTCGGTGCATCGTGGCGAAGGCTGGACGGCGGAATCGATCGCCGAGCATGCCATCCCGGCCCTGAAGTCCAGCTTCATGGACCTTTCCCGTTCGCCCGACGTATGGTCGTGGGACCCTGTCTGAGCCCGCAACCGGAGCACGTGCATGACGACTGACACCAAGCGTGACGCGATAGCTGGCGGGCTGGCCCTGCACGGCCGGCTCGACGCCTTCTGCAACGAAGCCTGGGGCCGCCTGCGCGGCGCCATCGAACGCCAGGGTGAACTCGCGAACGGGCTCGATGACGCCCAGGTCGTCAGTTACGAACTGGTCTTCGCCAGCGCCGAGCTGCACGCGATGCACGCCATGCTGGAATACGCGCGGGCCTGCGGCGGCGATGCCGAGCTCGAGATGACCATGGCGCTCGCCTTCGCGGCCGACGCGACGGTCAAGGTGCGCAACCGCATCGACAAGGTGCGGCACGCGATCGGCATCGACAGCGCGCGCTACTGTGCGATGTTCGAGGCGCCCGACCTGCTGGACTTCGGGCGCGCCTGGCTCGCGCCGGAAACGCTGGCCAGCGCCGGCCGGCAGATTCTCGACGCCGGCAACTGCGGTCGTTCGCTGCTGCCCGAGGACAAGCAGATCATCGCGGCCAGCTTCGCGCGGGTTGCCGAGGAAGTCGTCGCGCCGCTCGCCGAGCGCATCCACCGCGAAGACCTGACCATCCCGGATGAGATACTGCGCGAGATCGCCGACATGGGCTGCTTCGCACTGTCGATCCCGGAACGCTTCGGCGGCACCGCGCCGGAATCCGGCCACGACAACGTGTCGATGTGCGTCGTCACCGAGGAACTGTCGCGTGGTTCGCTGGCCGCGGCCGGCAGCCCGCTGACCCGTCCCGAAATCGTGGCGCGCGCACTGATGGCCGGCGGCAACGCCGAGCAGCAGGCGCGCTGGCTGCCGGGCATCGCCGAAGGCAAGCCGCTGTGCGCGATCGCCGTCACCGAGCCGGATTGCGGATCGGACGTCGCCGCGGTGCGCCTGAAGGCAAGCCGCACGGAGGGCGGCTGGCTGCTGAACGGTGCGAAGACCTGGTGCACTTTCGCCGGCAAGGCTGAACTCGTGCTGGTGCTCGCGCGCACGAACGCGGATGCCGGCGCCGGCCATCGGGGCCTGTCGCTGTTCCTGCTCGAGAAACCCTCGACGGACGAACATGAATTCGAATTCCGCCAGGCGGGCGGCGGCGTGCTGTCGGGCAAGGCGATTCCGACGCTCGGCTACCGCGGCATGCATTCCTACACCCTGTTCTTCGACAACGTCTTCGTGCCGGCCGAGAACATGGTTGGCGGCCCGAATGCGGAGGGCAAAGGCTTCTACCTGACGATGGCCGGCTTCGCCGGCGGCCGCCTGCAGACCGCGGCGCGCGCCTGCGGCCTGATGCGCGCGGCATTCGACGCCGCGGCGCGCTACGCGAAGGAACGCAAGGTCTTCGGCAAGGCGCTCGCGGACTACCAGCTGACGCTCGCGAAACTGGGCCTGCTCGGGGCCAGCCTCCGCGCCTGCCAGGAAATGACCTACCACGTCGCGGGCCTGATGGACCAGGGCCAGGGCCAGATGGAGGCGAGCCTCGTCAAACTCTATGCCTGTCGCGCGGCCGAGTACCTCACGCGCGAGGCGCTGCAGATCCACGGCGGCATGGGCTACTCGGAGGAGACCGCGGTGAGCCGCTACTTCGTGGACGCCCGCGTGCTGTCCATCTTCGAGGGCGCGGAAGAGACGCTTGCGCTGAAGGTGGTCGCCCGCGAGAAACTCGCGACCGTCCACGCCCTGTGAGGATTTGCCCGTGATCGATTACCGCGAACTCGTCGGACGCACCGTCGACGAGCGCACGAGCACCTACCGGGTGGAAGACACCATCCTCTATGCGCTCTCCACCGGCCTCGGTGACGACCCGCTGGACAGCCGGCAGCTGCGCTACGTCTACGAGGAAGGCCTGGTTGCCCTGCCCTGCATGAGCCTGGTCCTCGGCTACCCCGGCTTCTGGCTCAAGAACCCGGCGTACCAGGTGGACTGGCCGAAGGTCCTCCACGCGGAGGAACACTTCGAGATCCACCAGCCGCTGCCGGTTGCCGGCACGATCACGGGCAAGACCGTCGTCACGAACATCGCCGATCGCGGCGCCGACAGGGGCGCCTTCATCCACTCGACCAAGGAAGTGCGCAACAAGGCCAACGGCGTGCTGATCGCGACCGTGCGCTCGACGACGGTCGCGCGCGGCGACGGCGGCTTCGGTGGCCCCGGCGGCCCGCGCACGGCGCCGGTCGAACTGCCGCAGCGCGAGCCGGACCTCGCCTGCGACCTGCCGACCCTGCCGCAACAGGCGCTCCTCTACCGCCTGTGCGGAGATTTCAATCCGCTGCACGCCGATCCGGCGGTCGCGCGGAAGGGCGGCTTCGACCGGCCGATCCTGCATGGCCGCTGCACGATGGCGGTCGCGCAGCACGCGCTGATCCGCGCGTGCTGCGACTACGACGCGACGCGCCTGCGTTCGATGCGCGTGCGCTTCACCGCGCCCTTCTTTCCTGGCGAAACCCTGCGCACGCGCATCTGGCGCGAGGGCTCGCAGGCCTTTTTCGACGCGGTCAGCGTCGAGCGCGGCGTGACCGTGCTCGGCAACGGCCTCGCCGACATCGCGGCGGCATGAGCGTGCTGTCCCTGGTTGGCACCCGGATCGCGACCGGCGAAATCGCCTACAGCAGCGTCGACGCGATCCTGTACGCCCTGACGCTGGGCTTCGGTGACGAACCGCTGGACGAGCGCCAGCTGCGCTACCTCTACGAGGAACGCCTCGAAACCCTGCCGACCCTGCCGCTGGTGCTAGGCTGGCAGGGTATCTGGATGCCGGTCGCGGGCCGCGCACTCGATTATCCGCGCATGCTGCACGCGGAGGAGCGCCTCGAACTGCACCGCCCCCTGCCGCCCGCTGGTATCGTGCGCGACGAGGTCCACCTCGATGCGCTGGCCGATCGCGGTCCGGGCAAGGGCGTTTTCATCCATACCCGCAAGGAGCTCTACAGCGAGAACGACGGGCTGCACCTCGCGACGGTGCGTTCCTGCGTGCTCGCCCGGGGCGATGGCGGTTGCGGCAGCGGGGGCGACGCGCCGCCCGCACTGCCGGCGGTGCCTGACCGGGCGCCCGATTCCATCGGCACGCGCGCGACCCTGCCGCGACAGGCCCTGCTCTACCGCCTGTGCGGAGACTCCAACCCGGTGCACGCGTCGCCGTCGACGGCGCAGGTCGCAGGCTTCGATCGCCCGCTGCTCCACGGCCGCTGCACCCTTGGGCTCGCGCTGCGCGAAGTGCTGGCGCAGTGCCTGGGCTACGTGGCCGACGACATCGTCTCCGTGCAGGCCCGCTTCTCCGCGCCCTTCTTCCCGGGCGAGACGCTGCGCGTGCGCCTCTGGCGCGAGCCGCACCAAATCAGTTTTGTCGCCGATTCCGTGGAGCGCGACGTCACCGTGCTGAGTCACGGCCGCGTCGGCCTGCGGACCGCAGAGGAGTAATTCGCATGCAGAACCTGTTGCAGGGCTTGAGGATCGTCGAGGCCTCCGCCTTCATCGCCGCGCCGATGTGCGGCATGACCCTCGCGCAACTGGGCGCGGACGTCATCCGCTTCGACCAGATCGGCGGTGGCATCGACTACCGCCGCTGGCCGGTCACCGAACGCAACGACAGCATCTACTGGGCGGACCTGAACAAGGGCAAGCGTTCCCTCGCGATCGACCTGCGCAAGGACGAGGGCCGCGAAATCATCACGCGCCTGGTCGCCCTCCCGGGCGCCAACGGCGGCATCATGTCGACCAACCTGCCGGCCAGGGGCTGGCTCGCCTACGAAAACCTATGCAAGCACCGCGCGGACGTCATCCAGCTCGCAATCGTCGGCGACCGCCACGGCGGCACCGCGGTCGACTATACGGTCAATGCGAAGGTCGGCTTCCCGAACCTCACCGGTCCCGAGGATGACGACCGGCCGGTCAATCACGTGCTGCCAGCCTGGGACATCACCGCCGCGCTGCTCGCGGCGACCAGCCTGCTGACCGCCCTGCGCTTCCGCGACCAGACCGGCCAGGGGCAGAAGATCGACATGTCACTCGCCGACGTCGCGCTCGCCGCGGTGGGTCACCTCGGCTACGTCGGCGATCGCAAGATCAACGGCAACGCGCGCACCCGCGGTGGCAACTATCTCTACGGCGCCTTCGGCCGTGACTTCGTCACCAGCGATGGCGAACGCGTGATGGTGATGGCGATCAGCCCGAAGATGTGGAGCGGCCTGCTGGCCGCAACCGGCCTCAAGGACGCGATGAAGGCGCTGGGCGACCGGCTCGGCCTCGATCTCGACCAGGAAGGCAACCGCTACCGCGCGCGACGCGACATCGCCGGCGTGCTCGAAGCGCACATCCGCACCCAGGCGCTGGCAGCGCTCGCGGGCGCTTTTGACGCCAATGGCGTGTGCTGGGGCCGCTACCAGTCGATGACCGACCTCATCGACCACGACGCTGACTGCTCGCCGGAGAACCCGATCTATCATCTCGTCGAGCAACCGGACATCGGCACCTACCCCGTGCCGGGCCAACCGATGCACTTCGGCGCGGTCGAGCGCCACCCGGCGCGCCGTGCCCCGCGCCTCGGCGAACATACCGATGAAATCCTTGCCGATCTGCTCGGCATGAGCAGCAGCGAAATCGGCCGCCTGCACGACCAGGGCATCGTCGCCGGCCCGGCCTGAACGCTGCCCCGATCCCGATTCCACCAGCCGACGTAGACAGAGCGAACATCATGAGCACTTCCCGACAGGACAAATTCTCCGGCACCAAACAGGTCGAAGCGCACCTGCAACTCGATGCGACGCGCCTCGAGGCCTACCTCCGCACGGTGATCCCGGATTACGAGGGCCCGCTCGAAGTCCGCCGCTTCAAGGGTGGCCAGTCGAATCCGACCTACCAGCTCGTCACTGCCAATCGCCGCTATGTGCTGCGCCGCAAGCCGCCCGGCGTGCTGCTGCCGTCGGCGCACGCGGTCGATCGCGAATACAAGGTCATCAAGGCGCTGTCCGGGGTCGGCTTTCCGGTCCCGCGGCCCTTTGCGCTGTGCACCGACGAGAGCGTCATCGGCACGATGTTCTACGTCATGGAAATGATCGAGGGGCGGGTGCTGTGGGACATGGAGCTGCCTGGCATGACGCCGGCGGAGCGCGCGGCCATCTACGACGCGAAGGTCACCACCCTCGCGAACCTGCAGAAGATCGACTACAGGGCAATCGGCCTCGAGGACTTCGGCAAGCCGACCGACTACTTCGCGCGCCAGATCACGCGCTGGACGAAGAACTACGTGGCCAGCGAGACAGTGAAGATCCCGACGATGGATCGCCTGAACGAGTGGCTGCCGAAGAACATCCCGCACGACGACGCCGTCTCGATCGTCCACGGCGACTACCGCATGGACAACATGATCTTCCATCCGACGGAACCGCGCGTGGTCGCCGTGCTCGACTGGGAGCTGTCGACGATCGGGCACCCGTTCGGGGACTTCACCTACCACCTGCTGCCGTGGCTGCTGCCACCGATGGGCGAGCGCCTGAGCAGCCTCGGCGGGCGCGACCTGCCGGCGCTGGGCATCCCGACCGAAGAACAGTACATCGCGCGCTACTGCGAACTGACCGGCCGCGACGGCATCCCGGGGATCGACTATTACCGGGCCTACACGCTGTGGCGACTGGCGGCGATCTACCAGGGCATCATCAAGCGCGTCGAGGAAGGGACGGCCGCGAACGAGCACGCGGAAACCAACCCGGACCTCGTCAGCAACATCGCGGATATCGCGTGGCAATACGCACGCAAACACGGCGCGCCGGCATGAGCGGCTGCGCCAGCACATCGAGGTAATCAGTCCATCATGTTGAACATCGACAGCCTGCGCTTCCCGCGCTACGAACTGCCGGCCGCACTGGAACCGCTGCGGCAGGAGGTCAGGGCCTTCCTCGACGAGACGCTCAAGCCCTACTCCCCGCTCGTCCGCAGCAACACCTGGGACGGTTTCGATCCCGACTTCAGCCGCAAGCTCGGCGCCCGCGGGTGGCTGGGCATGGCCCTGCCGAAGCAGTACGGCGGCCATGAGCGCTCCGCGCTGGAGCGCTACGTCATCGTCGAGGAGACCCTCGCCGCCGGCGCGCCGGTCGGCTTCCACTGGATCGCCGACCGCCAGAGCGGCCCCGTCATCGCGCGCTACGGCACCGAGGAACAGAAGCGGAAGATCATTCCCGGCATCGCCAGGGGTGAAATCTGCTTCTGCATCGGCATGAGCGAGCCCAACTCGGGGTCGGACCTCGCGTCCGTCCGCACGAAGGCCGAACGGGTGGCCGACGGCTGGCTCATCAACGGCACGAAGATCTGGACGACGAACGCACACCGTGCCGACTACATGATCGCCCTGCTGCGCACCGACTCGAGCCCGGACAGCAAGCATCGCGGCCTGTCGCAGTTCCTGATCGATCTCAAGCACACCAGGGGCATCACCGCGCGTCCCATCCAGGACCTGACCGGGCGTCGCCACTTCAACGAAGTCGTGTTCCAGGACGCGCTGATTCCGGCCGACGCGCTGCTCGGCAAGGAAGGCGAAGGCTGGAAACAGGCCACCGCCGAACTCGCGTTCGAACGCAGCGGCCCCGAGCGCTACCTGTCCTGCTTCATCCTGCTCTCGAAGCTCATCGACGAGGTGAAGGACCACGCGACGCCCGCCGTGCTTGCGAAGATCGGCGCCGAGGTGGCCTGGGCGTCCACGCTCCGCAACATGTCGCTGGCCGTCGCCGGCATGCTGAACGAAGGCATCGACCCAGGTCTTCAGGCCTCGGTCGTCAAGGATCTCGGCTGCCAGTTCGAACAGCGGCTCCCCGGCCTCGCACAGGAACTGGTCGCGCTAGAACCGACGCTCGCCGAGAGCGGCACCGATTACCAGCAGGTGCTCGGCAATCTCACCCAACTCGCGCCGTCGTTCTCGCTGCGCGGAGGCACACTCGAAATCCTGCGCGGCATCATTGCGCGCGGCCTGGGGGTCCGATGAACGAACTGCAGAAAATCCTCGACGAAAGCGTCACCAGGCTGTTCGAGGCGCGCGTAGACCGGGAATTCCTGACCAAGGTCGAGGAAGCGGGTTTCTCCCAGGACCTGTGGAATCTCGTCGAAGAACAGGGTCTGACCCAGGTGCTCGTCAGCGAAGAGGGTGGCGGCATGAATGCGGGCTGGGCCGATGCCTACGTCGTCGTCCGCGCCTGCGGCCGCTACGGCGTGCCGCTGCCGGTGCCGGAGACGCTGCTCGGCCGCTGGCTGCTCGAGCGCGCGGGCGCGCCGCTCGCTGATGGCGTGATCGGCCTGCTGCCGCAGACGGTCCGGCTCGGCCCCAGCGGCAACTACACCGCCGAATGCCCGCGCGTGCCCTGGGGCCGCGACGCCGCGTGCTTCGTCGGCGTGAGCGACGGCGGCGAACTCGTGGTGTTCGACACCGCGCAGGCCAGTATCCAGGAAGAGCTCAACCTGGCCCGCGAACCGCGTGACACCGTCAATTTCCGCGACGCGCGACCGGTGGGCCGCCATCCGCTGGACCTGCCGCCGGACGCCGTCCGCTGGCTCGGCGCGCTGCTGCGTTCGGCGCAGATCGCCGGCGCCGCCGCGGGCTGTCTCGAGATGAGCGTGCGCTACACATCCGAACGCGAACAGTTCGGCCGCCTGCTGTCGCAGTTCCAGGCAATCCAGCACCACCTGGCGGAGCTGGCCGGCGCGATGGCCTCCGTCGACACGATGGCGCACAGCGCATTTGCGGCGCTGGACACGCTCGGCTTCAAGCCGGGTGGCCGCGACGCCCGCTTCGAAATCGCGGCGGCGAAATGCCGCGCGAGCGAGTCGGTCGAGATGCTGACCCGCCTTTCGCACCAGGTGCACGGCGCCATCGGCTTCACCTACGAATACGCACTGCAGTTCCTGACGCGCCGGCTCTGGTCCTGGCGCGCCGAATTCGGCGCGAACGGCGAGTGGGGCGAAGTCCTTGGCCGTGCCGCCATCGAACAGGGCGGCGATCGCGTGTGGGCCTACCTCACCAACTAGCACCAGACAAACGGAACCAGCACCATGAGCGAAGACCTGTTGTTATTCGAAAAACGCGGCCACGTCGGCTACCTGACATTGAACCGCCCCGACAAGCGTAATCCGCTCGGTCTTGCCGGTGACGGCGAGGCCTTCTGGGCGATGGCGAAGAAGATCAATGCGGACTTCGACCTGCGCTGCGTGATCATGACCGGCGCCGGCAGCGCATTCTCCGCCGGCGGCGACCTGAAGGCCATGCGCGACCGCACCGGCGAATTCGGCGTGGACAACCTGCGCCTGCGCGACCACTACCGCGACAGCATCCACGGCATCATCAAGGCGATGTGGAGCATCGAGGTCCCGATGATCGGCGCCATCAACGGCCCGGCGATCGGCCTCGGCGGCGACGTCGCGTCGCTGTGCGACATCCGCCTGTCGGCCGCGAGCGCGAAGTTCGGCGCGACCTTCCTCAAGATCGGGCTCATCCCCGGTGACGGCGGCGCCTGGCTGCTGCCGCGTACGGTCGGCTGGTCGCGCGCCGCGCAGCTCTATTTCACCGGCGACGTCATAGACGCGGCGACCGCGCGCGAGTGGGGCCTGGTGTCGGAGGTCTATCCGGACGACCAGCTGATGGCGGAGGCGGAGAAGATGGCGAAGCGGATCTGCGCCCAGCCGCCGCAGGCATTGCGGATGACCAAGCGCCTGATGCGCGACGGCCTGACCGCGAGCTTCGACACCATCATGGAGATGTCCGCCGCGATGCAGGTGCTCGTGCAGCGTACGGACGACCATATCGAAGCCGTGAACGCCTTCTTCGAGAAGCGCGAGCCGAAGTTCGAAGGCAAGTAAGTCCTGCGCCGCCGTCGTGCGTCACCCCGTGCCATGAAAGATTTCCGCCTCTCCCGCACGCGGGAGAGGTGAAGCCTGCCGGAGAGATCGACCGCTCGTTCAAGCCTCTTTTATGGCAACCTACGGGACGCGTACAAGCTTGGGCTGCCCCAGGAAGCCCAACCCGCAGCGGTCTCTATTAAGTGCGTTGGAGCCCCCCCGCTTCGCCGGCGCCTTATCCCTGGTCGCCAAACCTGAACGGCTGGTAACCGGACGCGGCAATCGCGTCGAGCTCCTTCATGTACGCGGCCATGCCTTCCATGAAGAACATCGATGCCTTGGGTTTGCCGGGCACGTTGGCGCCGTTGATCCAGCTGTCGACCTGCGGGAAGAGGGTCAGGTCCGCGCCATCGCGGCAGCGCTGCACCCACGCATCTTCGGCCGCAGGATCGGTGTCGATTGTCGTCTGGCCCTGCTCACGTGCGCGGACGATGAGGCTGGTCATCCAGTCGACCTGGTATTCGTGGACCAGCGGCTGGCTGGTGAAAGGGCCGAAGGGGCCGAAAATCATGAACAGGTTCGGGAAACCGGCGATCATCATGCCGAGGAAAGCATGCGGGCCCGCGCGCCACTTGTCCTGCAGGCGGCGCCCTTTCCGGCCGGTGGTTTCAATCTTGAGATAATTGCCGGTCACGGCATCGAAGCCGGTTGCGAAAATGATCACGTCGAGCCCGATGTCGCCGGCCGTCGTCCTGATGCCGGTTTCCGTGATCTCGACGATCGGCGCCTGCCTGACGTCGACGAGCGTCACGTTGTCGCGATTGAAGCACTCGTAGTAACCGTCGACGGCGAGCGGCCGCTTCGCATAGAGATCCGTGGGACACAGCTTTTCTGCGACCTGCGGGTCACGGACGATCCGCCGGATCTTCCCGCGGATGAAGTCCGTCGCCGTGTCGTTGGCCTCCCGGCTCGTGATGATGTCGCCGAAGGTCTCGAGCATGAAGCCGAAACCGCCGCCCTTGTCCCAGGCCGCCTGGTATACCCGCCGGCGCTCGTCGGCCTCGACGCTCATCGCCGGCGTCGTGCTTTCCTCCAGCCCGAACACGGACGCCGTGTCCAGCGCGCTGGCGACATAGGCCGCCGGGTCAGCCTGCATGCGCGCCCGCGTCGCCGCGGGAAACGGTCCGCAGCCCAACGGCACGACGTACTGCGGGGTACGCTGCAGGACGTGGAGATGCCCGGCCTCGGGCGCGAGCGCCGTGACGATCTGGATACCGGTGGAACCGGTCCCGATGACGCCAACGCGCTTGCCGGCGACATCGACGCCCCCGGCTGGCCAGCGCGCCGCGTGATGGATTTCCCCCCTGAAGCGCGCGGCGCCGGGGATATCGGGCATGTTGGTCGACGACAGGAGGCCGACACCCTCGATGAGGTAGCGGGCCGCGACGCGCTCCCGGCGGTCCGTCAGCAGGCGCCACCGCGCGGTGGCCTCGTCCCATTCCGCGCTGACGATGCGCGTATTGAAATTGATCGAGCGCTTGAGGTCGTGCTTGTCGGCGACGGCATTGAGATAGGCGAGCACCTCGGGCTGCCGCGGATAGCGCTCCGACCACTCCCACTCCCGGAACAGCGTCTCGTCGAATGAATAGCAGTACACCGAGGCCTCGGTGTCGACCCGGCAGCCCGGATAGCGATTCCAGTACCAGGTCCCGCCGACCCCACCGGCATCGTCGAATGACTGGGCATCGAGCCCCAGCTGGTCACGGACCCGCTGGAGGGCATACAGGCCGCCGACGCCACTGCCGATGATGGCGACGTCGAGTTCCAGCCCATCGAGTATCCGCACCGGTGCAGGTGTCATGTCCGTTCCCCTGGTCAGAATCGGTGCCGGCGTTCGAGCCGTCAGCCTGTTGCGGATTGACCCGCCGGTCGAGCCTCCCCAGCCAGCGGGCGGGGCGGCGCGTGGAAGGTCGCCGCGAATTGCCCGGCGACCAATCCGGACGCCTCAAAGAATGTTCTGGGCCTTCTGTCCCGGATCGGCGATGGCGCGCTTCATGTGGGGCGTGGTGTCGATTTCCGCCAGCTCGACGCGGCCCTCCAGCACGTCGCGCTTCCACGCCTGGTGCTGCGCGTCCCGCGCCTGGAACTCGGGCATCACTTCCTGCGCGAAGAGTTCCAGGCTGTCGCAGATCGCCTGGTGGGAGGTCTTGCCCGCCTGGTTCAACAGGATGATCTGGTCGATGTGGCTCGCTTCGAACTCTGCGAGCCGTTTGCGCAGCGTCGCAGGGGAGCCAATCAGCGACACGCCGCCTGCGTCCTTGCCCGCGGTGCTCACCCGCCACTGTTCGTATTCCTTCCACAGCGAAATGCTGCCCGGCGCGACCGGCCCATGCTTGCCATAGAACGCAAGACAGAACTGGAAGAAGGTCCAGCCGTCCGCCAGGCGCGCGGCCTCCTCGTCCGTCGGCGCGCACATGAAGCCGGCGACGATCGCGATGTTCGGGTTTGTCGCGTGGGCCGTCAGCAGGTCCTGTGTTTTCGTGAATGCGTTGTAGTAGGCGTGGACCCAGGCCTGGGCGCTGCTGGAGTTCAGGAACTGGAAGGCCAGCGCACCCATGCCCCGGGTGCCGGCCATGCGGATCGTCTCCATCTGCGAGCAGGCCACCCACAGTGGCGGATGCGGCTGCTGCAGCGGCTTCGGCAGGACGTTGCGCGCCGGAAACCTGAAGTGCGGGCCCTCGTAGGACCAGTTCTCCCGCGAGAACATCGGCAGCATGCAGCGCACCGCGTCCTCCCACACCGCGCGCTTGTCGCGATAGCGACGATCGAAAGGATGCAGCTCCGTGGTGCTGGAGCCCTCGCCGATGCCGAGTTCGACGCGGCCGTTGCTGATGAGATCCAGGGTCGCGACGCGTTCGGCGACGCGCGCCGGGTGGTTCGTCGTCAGCTGGATGATGCCGTGGCCGAGGCGGATGCGCCGGGTGCGCTGGCTGGCTGCCGCGAGAAAGACCTCGGGCGCCGACGAGTGGGAGTATTCCTCGAGGAAATGGTGTTCCACCGCCCAGGCGTAGTCGTAGCCCAGGCGATCGGCCAGTTCGATCTGCGCGAGCGAGTCCTGCAGCAGCTGGTACTCGCTGTCCGCCGTCCACGGCCGCGGCAGCTGGTGTTCGTAGAACAGCCCGAACTTCATGAGGCGGACATCCCGCCGTCGATCGGGAAGGTCGTGCCGGTGCAGTAGCTGCTGTCCTCGCTGCCGAGGAACAGCACGAGCCGCGCGACCTCCTCGGGCGTGCCGTAGCGATGGAGCGGCACGCCGGCCTCGAAGCGCGCCTTCATCTTGTCCGGCGCGTTCGGCGCCCACTGCTGCTCGAGGGAGGCGATCATGCGGGTCGCAATCGGCGAGGGGTTGATCGTGTTGACCCGGATGTTGAGCGGCGCGCACTCGAGGGCCGCCGAACGCATGATGCCGACGACGGCATGCTTCGCCGCAATATAAGGCGAGAGCTTGGGCATGCCCTTCAGGCCGCCGAGCGACGAGGTGATGACGATGCTGCCGCCCCCGGCTTGGGCCATCACCGGGATCACGTACTTCATGCCCAGCCACACGCCGCGCACGTTGACCGCCATGACCCGCTCGTACTCCTCGAGCGGATAGTCGACGATCGAGTGCACGCTGCCCTCGATGCCTGCATTGTTGAAGAAGACGTCGATGCGCCCGTAGCGGTCCACCGCGGCCTGCACGTAGGCCTGGACCTGCGCCGGGTCGCTGACGTCCGCGACGAAAGCACTGGCGCTGCCGGCGCCGAGTTCGGCAACCGCCGCGTCCAGCTGTGCGCGCTGCACGTCCACGAGCAGCACCCTTGCGCCCTCGGCAACGAAGAGGCGCGCGGTCGCGAGGCCGATGCCCGCCGCGCCGCCGGTGATGACCGCAATCTTGCCAGCGAGCTTGGACATCCTGCTTCTCCTGTCGGTTTTTCAAAATCTTGCCACGGGGGTCAGGCTCAAGGCTACACTGACCATCTGCCGCCGTTTTGCCGGGAGCCCAGGGCGCCCGCGAAAACAGCGGGGCCGCGTACGGAAAACGAGGATGGGCGCCGCGCGGCGCCGGGGAGAATCCACCGATGAGTACAAAGATGCACAAGGGAAGCTGCTTCTGCGGCGCGGTCCAGCTCGAAGTCAGCGGCGAACCGGCTGGCATGGGCTATTGCCATTGCGAATCATGCCGTCACTGGTCGGCGGGCCCGGTCAACGCCTTTTCGCTGTGGGCGCCGGACAGCGTGAAGGTCACGCAGGGCGCGGAACACATCGGCACCTACAACAAGACTCCCGGCAGCTCGCGCAAGTGGTGCAAGCTGTGCGGTGGCCACCTCATGACCGACCATCCGACGATGGGCCTCGTCGACGTCTACGCGGCAATCCTGCCGACGCTGGATTTCCAGCCCGGCCTGCACGTGTTCTACGGCGAGACCAGGCTGCACATCAAGGATGGCCTGCCGAAGATGCAGGACGTGCCGAAGGAAATGGGCGGTTCGGGCGTCACCCTGCCCGAGTAAGTCACTGCCGTGCCGCTGCTCGCCGAAGCCACCGGCGCCTTCCAGGCGCCGGTCACGACCATCGCCCACGCGATAGGTCTGGCCGTCGCGCCGGTTTTCCTCCTGACCGGCGTCGGCGCGCTGCTTGCGGTGCTGACGAGCCGGCTGGCGCGAGCGATCGACCGCTCGCGCGTCCTCCAGGCGCGCGACCCATCCTTGCACAACGAACAGACGCAACGCGAAATGCAGGCGCTGCAGCGGCGCGCGATCCTCATCAACCGTGCGATTGGCCTGTGCACGGTATGCGCGCTGCTCGTCTGCTGCGTGATCGTGGCGCTGTTCCTCGCCACCTTCGTCGTGCTGGACTTGACGAAGATCGTCGCCGTGCTGTTCATCGGCGCGATGCTGTGCCTGATCGTCGCGCTGCTGTTCTTCATGCGTGAAATCCTGTTAGCCACCCACAAGATGCGCATCGCGCCGTGATGCGCCGACGGAGCCCCCATCGATGAGCGATACAGTCCCGACCCTTGCGCCCGCCGAGCTCGAAGCCCTGTGGGCCGAGCATCTCGCAGGAGAATTCACGACCAAGGACACCGAAGCGACGCTGGCGACGATGGTCGACGACGCCTCTGTCAACCACATGCCGGTCAACACGGGCGGCCGGGGCAAGGACGAATTGCGACGCTTCTACCGCGACGACTTCATCCCGTCCTGGCCCGACGACCTCGTGATGACCCCGGTCAACCGCGTGGTCGGCGCAGGTCAAATCGTCGACGAGATGCACCTGACCTTCACCCACGACCGCCCCATGGAATGGTTCCTGCCCGGCGTGGCGCCCACCCACAGGAAGGTCGCCATCGACCTCGTCGCGATCGTGCAGTTCCGCGGCGACAAGCTTGCCTGCGAGCGGATCTACTGGGACCAGGCGACCGTGCTGCGCCAGGTGGGCCTGCTGAAGGACTAGCGGGACTCCTGGCGGTCATGCACCGGCCGTACTGTCGCCCGGGCGCCGGAGACTTCGCGGCGCTGCTGTCCCTGCTGGAAGACTGTGGACTGCCGACCGCGGACCTCACGCTCGCGTCGCTCGCGCACTTCCGCGTCGCGCGTGACGGCGACCGCATCAGCGCGGTGGCCGGCCTGACGGCGCTGGGCCACGTCGGCCTGCTGCGCTCCGTCGCGGTTGCCCCGGCGCAGCGCGGGCGAGGCCTCGCATCAGGGCTCATCGAAGCCCTGGAACAGGAAGCGCGACGCCTCGGACTCACCACGCTGTACCTGCTGACGACCGGCGCAGGCGACTTCTTCAGGCGCCGGGGCTACGAGGTGCTACCGCGCGAGGAAGCACCTGCCGCGATCCGCGACAGCGCCGAATTCACGCGCCTGTGCCCGGCGACCGCCCTGTGCATGCGCAAGGTGCTGGGGCCGCCGTCATGAACCCATGCGGGCAGTCCGCCGGCTCGCGAAAAACACCCGCGCGAATTATGCTGCCTGCACTCGATGACACAGGGGCGACCTGAATCCGGTGCCTGCCCCCCGACCCGCAGGACGGCCAGCCTGGACGGCGGCCGCCCCACCAGGAGAAGAATCATGAATGATCCACGCAAGACCTGCCTGCGCATCTGCATCGCCGCCGCACTGGCTGCGATCACCGTGAGCGCCACGGCAGCGGACAAGGAAGCCGCCACCACCCACAAGCACTACGCCGACGCCCCGGCCGCCGCACAGCCCGGGCCGAACGGTGAACTCGCGCCCCGGCTGCAGAACCTCGGGGACCACGTCTTTCCGGCCAGCACGCAGAACGCCGACGCGCAGAAGTTCGTCAACCAGGGGCTCAATCTGGCCTACGCATTCAACCACGCGGAAGCGCGTCGCGCGTTTCGTGAGGCGGCGCGTCTCGACCCGTCGCTCGCGATCGCCTACTGGGGTCAGGCCCTGGTGCTGGGGCCGAACATCAACGCGATGATGGAGCCGAACGAAGAGCCGCACGCGCTCGAGATGGTGCGCAAGGCGCAGTCGCTGGCGGCAACCGCGAGCCCGCGCGAACAGGCATTGATCGAAGCCCTGGCGACGCGTTACTCCGGCAGCGCGGACCAGCGCAAGGCCAACGACCAGGCCTATGCCGCCGCGATGCGCAAGGTGCACCAGCGTTTCCCGGAGGACCTCGACATCGCGACGCTGTACGTCGAGTCCATGATGGACCTGCGGCCCTGGGGTTACTGGATGCCGGACGGCCAGCCCCATGAAGGCACCGCCGAAATCGTCGCGCTGGTCGAAGACGTCCTGCGCCGCGATCCGAAGCATCCCGGCGCGCTGCATCTCCACATCCACCTGCTCGAGCCGACCCCAACCCCCGAACGCGCCGAACGCTCGGCCGACACCCTGCAGCACCTGATGCCGGCGGCCGGCCACATGGTCCACATGCCGTCACACATCTACCAGCGCGTGGGGCGTTACGCGGACGCCATCGAGAGCAACAGGCTCGCCATCGCCGCCGACGAGGACTACATCACGCAGTGCCGGGCGCAGGGCCTCTACCCCATGGCCTACTACCCGCACAACATCCATTTCCTGTGGTTCGCCGCGATGTACGACGGCCAGCAGGATCTCGCGCGCGAGGCCGGCCGCAAGGTCGCGAGCAAGATCGACGACGCGACGCTGGAAAAGATGCCGATGCTCGCCGCCTTCCGCGTCGTGCCTTACTGGACGCTGGTGCGCTTCGGCCAATGGGAAGAGATCCTCGAGGAGCCGGCGCCGCCGGCCTCCTCGGCCTTCCTCACTGGCGCCTGGCACTACGTCCGGGGCCAGGCCTACACCGCGACCGGGCGCCTCGCGGAAGCGAAGGCGGAACTCGCCGCGCTCGAGAAAATCATGCTGGAGCCCTCGCTGGACCAGAACCTGTTCTCGCCCAACACGGGCCGCTCAATCCTGAACGTCGCGGTGCCTTCGCTCGCCGGCGACATCGCGGCGGCGGAAGGGCGCCATGACGATGCGGTCAACCTGCTCGAAAAGGCCGTGCGCGTCGAGGATGCGCTGGTCTACACGGAGCCTTCGGAATGGGCCTACCCGCCGCGCCATGCGCTGGGCACGGTGCTGCTCGCCGCCGGGCGGCCGGCCGAGGCCGAAACGGTGTTCTGGCAGGATCTCCGCAAGAACCGCGACAACGGCTGGGCGCTGAGCGGCCTGGCGCAGGCGCTGCGCGCGCAGAAGAAGGATGCGCTCGCGGCCACCGTGGAGGCGCGCCTCGAGAAGGCCTGGGCGCGGTCGTCCGTGAAGCTCGCGGCCGCCCGCATCGGGCCCACGGTGGCGGCCAGGTAGACAACCCCTGAACCCTTCGCCCGGGCGAGGGGTTCACCTCTCCCGCCCCGGGAGAGGTCGACGCCGAAGGCGGCGCGGGTGAGGGTGACGCCCGCCGGCGCTGCGCCACGCTGAAGCGACCCTCACCCGCGCCGCGCGCGGCCTCTCCCGGAACGGGCTGTCTCTTGGTCACATTCGGACGCGGGTGCCCGCGTCCACGTGCTGCTGGGCCACAGAGAACGCCGAGATTAGACGAGTGGGGCTGAGCCAGCGGTCGACGGCATGGCCATTGCCCGGACCACGCTCGAAAATGCGACTTCTCCATGTCCTCCGTGCTCTCCGTGGTGAAACCCGGCGTTGCCACGGCAACAGGCGCCGAATTTTGACCAAGAGCACGGAGGACACGGAGAAGAACGGTGAATGGCGGAATGCGCCTCTGCCGTGGCAATGCCGGCCGGGCGGCACCTGTCCACCCGATCCTCTCGGTGTTCT
>CALRPY020000047.1:0-33635 GCA_943370145.1 Hydrogenophaga intermedia
CGACATCGACCCGTCGCGCGCGCAGGCGCCGGTCGGGCGGGGCGAGGCCGTCGAGGGCCATGTGGTCGACGTCACCGACGCCGGGGCGCTCACCGCGCTGATCGACGATGTCGCCGCCCGCTACGGCCGCCTCGACTACGTCTTCAACAACGCGGGCGTCTCGGTGACCGGCGACGCGCGCGATCTCGAGCTCGCGCACTGGCGCAAGGTCATCGACGTGAACCTGATGGGCGTCGTGCACGGCACGCATGCGGCCTACCGGATCATGACGCGGCAGGGACATGGCCATATCGTGAACATCGCGTCGCTCGCGGGGCTCATCCCCTTTCCGACCAACGTGCCCTACGCGACGAGCAAGCACGCGGTGGTCGGACTGTCGCTGTCGCTGCGCGCGGAAGGCGCGGCGCTCGGTGTGCGCGTCAGCGCGGTGTGCCCGGGCTTCATCGAGTCCAACATCTTCCAGGCCACGCCCTTCATCAACGTGCGGCGCGAGCCCATCCTCGAGGCCCTGCCGTTCAAGCCCGTGGACACCGACGTCGCGGCCCGGAAGATCCTGCACGGCGTCGCGCGCAACCGGGCCATCATTTCCTTCCCGTTCTACGCGCGCCTGCTGTGGCGGCTGTACCGCCTGTGGCCGCCCCTTCTGTCGCCGCTCGCCGGTCGCATGGTCAGCGATCTGCGCAAGGTGCGGGGCGGGCGATGAACCCGCGCTAGGCGCCAGACCCGAGCACGGCCAGCGCGCGACTCGCCGCGGCTGTGCGCGTTTCCACGCCGAGCTTCGCGAACACGTGTTCGAGGTGCTTGGTGACCGTGCGCGGGCTCATGTCGAGAATCACGCCGATGTCGCGGTTGGTCTTGCCCGCGGCGACCCAGCGCAGGACTTCGGATTCGCGGGGCGTCAGGCCAAAGGCCCGTGCGAGCGGTTCACCGGTCGTCATGTCGGCAGGCTCGCAGAACAACAGGTGTTCGCCACCCTCGACCTCGCCGCAGTATTCGACGAGGACGCGCCGGCCGTCGATGGTCAGCGTGGTGGAGCGCGCGCTCTGTCCGGCGTCTTCGTGACAGCGTGCGAACCAGTCCACCACCGCGAAGGGCAGGCGCGGTGGTTCGCCTGAAACCGGCAGGATGCCCCGCGCGCGATTGCTCTGCCAGGTCAGCACGCCATCGGCATCCACCGTGAAGCTCGCCCGCGGCAGCGCTTCGACGGTGCTGTGCGCGCGGCGCAGGCTGCGCGAGCGGGCGAGGTGGGTTGCGATGCGTGCGAGGACCTCCTCCTCGCGCACGGGCTTCGTCACGTAATCGTCGGCGCCCTCGCCGAGCCCGCGCACGATGTCCGCCGTCGCTGCGAGTGCCGTCATGAAGATCACCGGGATGTCGCGGGTTTCGCGCCGCGACTTGAGACGCT
This sequence comes from Hydrogenophaga intermedia, assembly GCA_943370145.1. Lineage (GTDB taxonomy): Bacteria > Pseudomonadota > Gammaproteobacteria. The sequence continues at coordinate 1,406 of CALRPY020000047.1, forward strand.
GGCAGGTCTCGAAGCCATCGAGTCCGGGCATCACCGCGTCGAGCAGGATCACGTCCGGCCGGATCAGCTCAAGCTGGCGGAGCGCCGTCAACCCGCTGGGGGCGACCAGCACCTCGTAGCCGGCGTCGTCGAGCGCGTCGGACAGGAAGGCGAGGTTCGCCGGCGTGTCGTCGACGATGAGCACCGTGCCGAGCCGCTCAGCCTGCATCGCGCACGCTCCCCTCGCCGATGAAGGACAGGATTTCGGACAGCTGGAACTCGCGTGCCAGCCGGCGGATTTCCCCGCCATACGCAGCGAACTCCGTGCCCAGCTGCTCCACCTCGTCGATGCAGGCATTGAGTGCCTTCACGTGGCCGATGCGTGCTGCGCGGACCAGCCGTGCGCGCAGCGCCGCCGGAGGTTCCGGCATCAACAGGCCGGTACGCCCGCTGGTCCGGGCCCGGATCCAGTCGAGCGCGAGCTGGTTCTGCAACTGGGCCGTCAGCGCGGTCAGCTGCACCGGCTTGGGCAGGAACGCATTGCAGCCCGCCAGGAGACAGGCGTCGCGCGTTTCCTCGAAGGCGTTTGCCGACACCATGATGATGGGGCGCCGCCAGCCGGCGGCGCGCAGCGCGCGGCTGACGGCGAGTCCGTCCATGCCGGTCATCACGAGGTCCAGCAGCACCAGATCCGGCCGCAGCTGGTCGACTCGGGCCAGCACTTCCTCACCGGACGCCGCCTCGTCGACAGCGAAACCGAGCGGTTCCAGCATTGCGGCCAGCACGGCGCGATGCGCCGGCTGATCGTCGGCGACGAGGATGCGCCGACGCGGGCCGCGGTAACCTACGACGTCCTTGAAGGAGACCGCCGTCGCCCGCGGTTCACGCACTTCCGGCAGCAGGACGTGCAACCGGAACGTGCTGCCGTCACCGGCGCTGCCCTGCACCGAGAGCTCTCCACCCATCAACTCGGCGAGCAGACGCGCGATCGTCAGGCCGAGGCCCGTGCCGGCGATGCCGGTGTTCGTGCGCTGGAAGGGCTGGAAAATCCGCTCGATGTCACTGCTGGCAATCCCGGGACCGGTGTCCCGCACGTCGAAGATGGTCGTCTCGCGCGTGCAGTCGACGGTGAACACGACCTCGCCCTCCTGCGTGAACTTCACCGCGTTGCCGAGCAGGTTGATCAGGATCTGGGACAGTCGCTTGCCGTCCACCCGCACGTGCTTGGGCAGGTCGCCCTTTACGAGGTATTCGAAGTCGATGCCCTTGTCCGCGGCCTGGGGACGAAACATGTTGACCAGCTGGGCCAGCAGTTCGGGCAGTTCCGTTTCCCGCGGATGCAGCCGGAACTTGCCGGCTTCGATGCGCGCGATGTCGAGGATGTCATCGGCCAGCATCAGCAGGTGTTCGCCGCTCTTGCGCATCACTTCCATCTGCGCGCGCAGGCGCGGCGAAGCGTCGGGATCCCGCTCGGCGATCTGCGCATAGCCGATGATGCTGTTCAACGGCGTGCGCAGTTCATGGCTCATGTCGGTCAGGAAGCGGCTCTTCGCGAGACTCGCCGACTCGGCGGTTTCCTTCGCCCGCTGCAGCGCGCGGTCGGTCTTGCCGTGTTCCTCGATTTCCTGCAGCAGCAGGGTGGTCTGGCGGGCGGATTCCTCGAGGGCCACCCGTCGACTCTCACGGGTCAGGACCAGCCACCACGCAGTGATCCCGATGCCGACCAGCAGCACCGCCCAGACCTTGAACAGCGAGGCGCCCATCAGGTGGAAATGCCGGCCGGCGCCGGTCGGCAGTCCCTCCATGTAGAGGTGCGCGTAAATAGCGCCGAGCAGCGCGGTGATGCCCGCCGTCAGCAGCACGAAGGTCATGCCGACTTCGCGCAGGCGACGTGCGACCGCGGGCGACAGCCAGCGCGCGTCCGGTCGCGGGGTCGGCGCCGGCCCTTTCTTCTTGCACAAATCGTCGCAGCGCGCATCCAGCGAGCAACACAGCGAACAGATGCTGCCCGCGTAGGCCGGGCACAGGGCCATGTCCTCGCTCTCGAAGGCGTTCTCGCAGATCACGCAGGCATGATGCTCGCCCGTGTGCTGCGCGCGCTCGTCCGTGCGCGCGATGTAGTAGCGGCCGCGCGTGGCCAAGGCGAGCAGCGGTGCAAGCAGGAGCGCGGTGAACAGGGCGATGAATGAGGCGAAGGCCTCCGGCCACGGTCCGAATGCGCCGGTGAAGGCAATGATCGAGACGACCGACGCGATCAGCGTCGAGCCGACGCCGACCGGGTTGATGTTCGGCAGGTGGGCGCGCTTGAACTCGATGTGGGGCGGGCTCAAGCCGAGCGGCTTGTTGATCACCAGATCGGCGACCAGCGCCCCGATCCAGGCGATTGCGATGCAGGAGTAGACGCTCAGCACCTGCTCGAGCGCCTGGAACAGGCCGACCTCCATCAACAGCAGCGCGATGGAGACATTGAACACCAGCCACACCACGCGTCCCGGGTGGCTGTGCGTCAGGCGCGAGAAGAAATTGCTCCAGGCCAGCGAGCCCGCGTACGCGTTCGTCACGTTGATCTTGATCTGGGATAGCACCACGAACACAGTTGCCGCGGCGAGCGCGATGGCCTGGTCCTCGAAAACGTAGTTGAAGCCGATCACGTACATCAGCGTCGGGTCGTCCGCGCGGTGCGGCGCGAACTGATGCTGGATGACGATGAAGGCGAGGAAGGCCCCGGCAAGCTGCTTGAGGACACCGGGGATGATCCAGCCCGGGCCGCCGATGATCATCGCCGCCCACCAGCGCTTGCGGTTGCCTGCGGACTTCTCGGGCAGGAAGCGCAGGAAGTCAACCTGCTCGCCGATCTGCGCAATCAGCGAGAAGCACACCGTCGTCGCCGCCCCGAACAGCAGCGGATCGAAGCTCGTGCCGCCCGGTGAAAACCCACCGAAGGTGGTCCACTCGGTGAACAGCGCCGGCTTCTCGATGGCGACGAAGACGAAGGGCAGCACGGCAAGCACGAGCCACGGCGCGAAGGTCCAGATCTGCAGCTTGCTGATGCGCGTGATGCCGTAGAGCACGAACGGAATGACGACGAGCGCGCTGACGAGATAGCCGGCGGCGAGCGGCAGCCCGAAGTACAGCTCGAACATCAGCGCCATGATGGCGGCTTCAATCGCGAAGAAGATGAATGTGAACGACGCGTAGATGAGCGAAGTGATGGTCGAACCGAGGTAGCCGAAGCCCGCTCCGCGGGCGAGCAGGTCGAGGTCGACGTTGTACCTCGCGGCGTAGTAGCTGATCGGGAGCCCGGTCAGGAAGATGACGAGCGCGACGGTGAGGATCGCCGCGACCGCGTTGGTGAAGCCGTAGCTCACCATCACCGCGCCACCGATGGCCTCGAGCGCGAGGAAGGAAATGGAGCCCAGCGCAGTGGCGGCGACGCGGGCTTCCGACCACTTGCGGAAGCTGCGCGGCGCGAAGCGCAGCGCATAGTCTTCCAGCGTCTCGTTCGCCACGAGCCTGTTGTAATCGCGGCGGACGCGAATGATGCGCTGGGTTGCGGTGGCGGCCACGCGGTTTTTCCTGGCTGAACGGAATCGTGCTGGCGGCGCTGTGGCGCGCGCCGCCCTGTCCCCGACGAGCCTGAGCAAGCGCTGTGCCACGCTCCACGCGCCTGAACTCCCGGCATCCGCGACGCGCAAATGCGCACCGCCGCGGTGCCGCGCACACGACAAACGCACCGACATGATCGCTTTCGCCTCGCGGGGCAAATTTTCTACGACATAGTGCGTATTGTGCGACGCAGCAGCGAATCGCTGTAATCCCCTCACGCGCCGGCCTGGCGCAACCGGACCACAAGGTTCCCAACTCGAAGAGGAGATGACGCGATGTCCCTGCACGTATCGAAGGCTGCGCCAACCCCCGGCGCACTGACGCGAATGATTCGCGGCCTGCTGCTAGGCGCGGCGATGAGCGCACCCGCGCTGGCGCTCGCCGGTACGACGACCGCCGAAGTGAACACCACCGGCCTCGCCGTGACGGACACCACCGTGACCGTCGGCCAGCTGCACTCCGCAACCGGCACGATGGCGATCAGCGAAACGGGCTCGATCCAGGCCGAACGCCTCGCCATCGAGCAGATCAACGAGGCAGGCGGCATCCTCGGGCGGAAGATCGAAATCATCCAGGAGGATGGCGCCTCCGACTGGCCCACCTTCGCCGAGAAGGCGCGCAAGCTCCTCGTCAACGACAAGGTCGCGGCGGTCTTCGGCTGCTGGACCTCGGCGTCGCGCAAGGCGGTGCTGCCGGTCTTCGAGAAGGAGAACGGCATGCTCTATTACCCGACCTTCTACGAAGGCCTGGAGCAGTCGAAGAACGTGATCTACACGGGGCAGGAGGCCACCCAGCAGATCATCGCCGGCCTCGACTGGCTCGCGAAGAACAAGGGTGCGAAGAAGTTCTACCTGATCGGGTCCGACTACATCTGGCCGCGTACCTCCAACAAGATCGCGCGCAAGCACATCGAGAACGTGCTCAAGGGCGAGGTCGTCGGCGAAGACTACTTCCCGCTCGGCCACACGCAGTTCGGGTCGCTCATCAACAAGATCAAGCTGAAGAAGCCGGACGCGGTCTACAGCATCATCGTCGGCGGCAGCAACGTGTCGTGGTGGAAGCAGCTGAAGGCGGCTGGAGTCACCGCGGACAAGCAGACCATCCTGACCATCTCGGTCACCGAGGACGAAATCCTCGGCATCGGCGGTGAGAACATTGTCGGCCACTACGCCGCGATGAAGTACTTCCAGAGCCTCGACAACGGGAACAACCAGAAATTCGTGGCCGCCTTCAAAGCCAAGTACGGCAAGGACGCGGTGATCGGCGACGTCACCCAGGCCGCCTACCTCGGACCCTGGCTGTGGAAGGCCGCAGTCGAGAAGGCCGGCAGCTTCGATGTCGACAAGGTGGCCGCCGCGTCGCCCGGGATCGAGCTCAAGGATGCGCCCGAGGGTTACGTGAAGGTCCACGAGAACCACCACCTGTGGAGCAAGCTGCGCATCGGCGAGGCGCAGGCCGACGGCCAGTACAAGGTGCTCTATGAATCCGAACTGATCGAACCGAACCCGTTCCCGGAAGGCTACCAGTAGGCGGCATGCGCCGGTCCACGGACCCGTGCGTCCGTGGACCGACCGCATCCAAACGCATCCCAATCCATCTGGAGCCAGCGCAATGGACGGTATGACTTTCTCGGAACTCGGCTCGGTGCTCGTCATGCAGGGCTTCAACGGCCTGAGCTTCTTCAGCGTGCTGCTGCTGATGGCGCTGGGGCTCGCAATCATCTTCGGCCAGATGGGCGTCATCAACATGGCCCACGGAGAGTTCCTCACCATCGGGGCCTATACGACCTATCTCCTGTCGGTGCTGGCCACCGATTACGCATCGTGGTTCATGGACTACTACTTCGTCGCCGCGATCGGCGTCGGCTTTCTCGTCGCCTTCGGGATGGGGTATCTCGTCGAGTGGCTGATGATTCGTCATCTCTACCGTCGTCCGCTCGACTCCCTGCTCGCGACCTGGGGCCTGTCGCTGATCATGCAGCAGGCCTTCCGTTCCACCTTTGGGCCCAAGGAAGTCAGCGCGACGCTGCCCGACTGGCTGATGGGCTCCTATGCGCCCAGCGACAGCATCGATATCCCGCTCAACGGGCTGTTCGTGATGGCACTGACGCTGCTGCTGACCTTCGGCGTGGCGCTGCTGATCTTCCGCTCGCGCTGGGGCCTGCACGTCCGCGCCACGACCCAGAACCGCGCGATGAGCGGTGCAGTCGGCATCGACACCGCGAGCGTGGACCGACTGACCTTCGCGCTCGGCTGCGGCATTGCCGGCGTGGCCGGCGCCGCGTTCACCACGATCGGATCCACGGGACCGACCAGCGGCTCGCTCTACATCGTCGATACCTTCCTGGTGGTGGTCTTCGGCGGGGCGCAAAGCCTCCTCGGCACGATTGCATCGGCCTTTTCCATCGCCCAGGCGCAGTCGACCCTCGAGTTCTTCATGACCGGATCGATGGCCAAGGTCCTCACGCTGCTGACCATCATCGGCATCCTGATGCTGCGGCCCGAGGGTCTGTTTCGAATCCGGGTGCGCAAGTGAGCCGCCCGGCCAGCCACGCCAACACCTCGGAGCTACGCCCATGAGCAGCAAGCTGAAAGGAATCCCCGCCGCGCTCTGGCGGGACCATGGTCCGGTCATCGTGCTCGCGGCGGTCATTTTCATCGTACTGCCGCTGGGACTCGACCTTTTCCGGCTGAATCTCGTCGGCAAGTACCTGACCTATGCCTTCGTCGCGGTCGGCCTCGTACTGTGCTGGGGCTATGGAGGCATCCTGAGCCTGGGCCAGGGGGTCTTCTTCGGGCTGGGTGGCTACTGCATGGCCATGTTCCTGAAGCTCGAGGCCTCCGATCCGGAGAGTACGAAGATCCAGTCCACGCCAGGCATTCCGGATTTCATGGACTGGAACCAGCTGACCGAACTGCCCGCGATGTGGGAGCCGTTCAAGAGCCTGACCTTCACGCTGCTCGCGGTGCCACTGGTGCCTGGGTTGCTCGCGATGATCATCGGTCTCGCGATGTTCAAGCGCCGCGTCGGCGGCGTGTACTTCGCAATCATGACACAGGCCTTCGCGGCCATGCTCGGCATCCTCATCATCGGGCAGCAGGGTTACACCGGCGGCGTCAACGGCATCACCGATCTCAAGACCCTCAACGGATGGGATATCCGGACCGACGAGGCGAAGTACCTGCTGTATTTCGTCAATGGCGCCCTGCTGATCGGGGTCGTTCTGGTCGGACGCTTCGTCCTCCGCAGCAAGTTCGGCAAGTTGCTGGTCGCCCTCCGTGATCGAGAGGAGAGGGTGCGCTTCTCGGGCTACGACGTCGCGAACTTCAAGACTTTCATCTTCTGTCTCGCAGCCGTCTTTTCCGCGCTCGGTGGCGCGATGTTCACGCTGCAGGTCGGGTTCATGTCACCGTCTTTCGTCGGCATCGTGCCGTCGATCGAGATGGTGATCTTCACCGCGGTCGGCGGGCGCCTGTCGCTGGTCGGCGCGGTCTACGGCAGCCTGCTCGTGAATTACGGCAAGTCCTATTTCTCCGAGACCTTCCCTGAACTCTGGCTGTTCCTGATGGGAGGGCTCTTCATTGCGGTGGTGATGCTGTTCCCGAACGGTCTCGCCGGGCTCGCCACGCAGTGGCGGGAATGGCGGGCCGCGCGTGCGCGACCCACCGTGGTCCACCCGTCGCCGCTCACGACTGCGGCAACGGCCGCGGCCGCGAATGACGAAACACTGCAGGCGGAAAGCGCCGGAGGGCACCGATGAGCGGCAGTCCGATCGTGCTGGCGGTGGAGAATCTCACCGTGTCCTTCGACGGCTTCAAGGCCGTCAACGACCTGAACCTCTATGTCGAGAAGAACGAGTTGCGGGTGGTCATCGGCCCGAACGGCGCCGGCAAGACCACGCTGCTCGATCTCATCTGCGGCCGCACCCGCGCCAGCGCGGGCAGCATCCGGTTCAAGGACCAGGAGCTGACGAAGATGCCGGAGTACGAGCGAGTGCGGCGCGGCGTCGGGCGCAAGTTCCAGAACCCTTCGATCTACGAAAGCCTGACGGTGTTCGAGAACCTCGAGGTGTCGTTCCCGCGCGGACGCTCGGTGTTCGGCAGCCTGTTCTTCCGCCGCGACGACGCGGTGAGGGCGCGGGTGTGCGAAGTCGCCGAACTCATCCATTTGGCCGACCGCCTCGACGACCAGGCCGAACGCCTCTCGCACGGCCAGAAGCAGTGGCTCGAGATAGGGATGCTGCTGATGCAGGAGCCGGAGTTGCTGATGCTCGACGAGCCCGTGGCCGGCATGAGTGTCAGCGAACGGGAGAAGACCGCCGAGCTGCTGACGCGCATCTCGGCCAATCGCTCGGTGGTCGTCATCGAGCACGACATGGAATTCGTCAAGCGGATCGCCCATCGCGTCACCGTGCTGCACCAGGGCCGGATGCTGGCCGAGGGGAGCATGGAGCACGTGCAGGCTGACCCGAAGGTCATCGAAGTCTACCTGGGCCACTGAAACGCCACCGCGCGAGGAGCACGCAGACATGCTGGAAGTGAAGGATTTTTCGGTGAGTTACGGCGAGAGCGAAGTCGTGCACCAGGTCGGGTTCAAGGCTGCGGAGGGCGAGATCGTCGCCATCATGGGCCGCAACGGCATGGGCAAGAGCACGCTGTTCAAGTCGCTGATCGGAATCCTGCCGTCCAAGGCGGGTTCGCTGAGGGTCGCGGGCCAGGAGCTCGCCGGCCTCCCCAGCCACCAGCGTGTGCACCGGGGGCTCGCCTATGTCCCGCAGGGCCGCATGGTGTTTCCGACGCTGACCGTGCTCGAGAACGTCATGACCGGGTTGCGCGATCGCCGGAGCACCGTGCCGGAGGAAATCTATTCGCTGTTCCCCGTGCTCGCCGACATGAAGCGGCGCAAGGCCGGCAACCTGTCCGGCGGCCAGCAGCAGCAGCTCGTGATTGCGCGCGCGCTGGTCACGAATCCGAAGGTGCTGCTGCTCGACGAACCGACGGAAGGAATCCAGCCCTCGATCATCAAGGACCTCGCCCGGCTGCTCGTCGAAATCAAGCGTCTGCGCGGGTTGACGATCGTCGTCTCCGAACAGGTGCTCAGCTTCGCACTCGACGTCGCCGACCGGCTGCTCGTGATCGACCGTGGCCGCATCGTCGACGAAGTCGCGCGCGAGCAGGCCGATGCCGCCGTGCTCGGACGTTATCTGTCGGTGTGATGCGCGTGTCGCGCACAGCGCCGCCTTCCACCCGCCCCACAACCCTAGCCAGGAGTAAGTACCATGCTCGAAACCCTGATCCAAGTTGATCCACGCCTTGCCCCGTCTGCCCAGGGCGGTGTGCTGCACAATCGTTGGCACCCCGATATCCCGATGGTCGCCATGGTCAAGCCGGGCGCCGCTTTTCGCGTCGAATGCGTCGACTGGACTGGTGGGCAGATCGTCGACGACGACTCCGCGAACGACATTCGCGACGTCGACCTGACGAAGGTGCACTATCTCAGCGGACCGATCGGCGTCGAGGGCGCCGAACCGGGCGATCTGCTCGTCGTCAACATTCTCGATATCGGCACCTTGCCCTCGTCGGACTGGGGCTTCACCGGCATCTTCGCGCGCGAGAACGGCGGCGGCTTTCTCACCGAGCAGTTCCCCGACGCGCGCAAGGCGGTGTGGGATTTCCAGGGCATCTTCGCGCAGTCGCGTCACATTCCCGGCTGTCGCTTCGCCGGCATCATGCATCCCGGCCTAATCGGCTGCCTGCCTTCGCACGACCTGCTGAAGACCTGGAACGCGCGGGAAGCGGCGCTGGTCGCGACCAATCCGGACCGCGTGCCGCCGCTCGCGGCGCTGCCGTTTGCCGACACCGCCCTGATGGGCGGGCTCTCCGGCAGCGCCGCGGCGGAGGCGGCCAGGTACGGTGCGCGCACAGTGCCGCCGCGCGAGCACGGCGGCAACTGCGACATCAAGAACCTGTCGCGGGGCTCGCAGGTGTACTTCCCCGTTTACGTGAAGGGGGCGGGCCTGTCGATGGGCGACCTGCATTTCTCGCAGGGTGACGGCGAGATCACCTTCTGCGGCGCAATCGAAATGGCCGGCTGGATCGAGATCAGCGTCGACATCATCAAGGGCGGCATCGCGAAGTACGGGGTCACCAATCCGATCTTCAAGCCCAGCCCGCTAGAGCCGCGCTACAACGACTACCTCATCTTCGAAGGCATCTCGGTCGACGAGTCCGGAACGCAGCATTACCTCGACGCGCACGTCGCCTACCGCCGCGCCTGTCTCAACGCCATCGAGTACCTGAAGAAGTTCGGTTACACGGGCGAACAGGCCTACGCGATCCTCGGTACGGCGCCGGTGGAGGGCCACATCAGCGGCATCGTCGACATTCCGAACGCCTGCGCGACCCTGTGGCTGCCGACCGGCATCTTCGACTTCGACATCCGCATCACGCCGGATGGGCCGACCCGCAAGGTGCCTGGCGGGGTCGACCTCGCCGTGACCGACTGAGCCCGACACACGCGTACGCGTGGCGCAGGGCCTGCGCCACGCGGTGCCCGCCAACTGGAGTACACAGTGATGCCCCTCTACGACTACCACTGCGATTGCGGGAATTCCCTGCAGCTCATGCGCCCGATCGCGGCGCGCGACGACGCGGTTGACTGCGAACGCTGCGGCGGCAGCGCCGCGCGCGCGATAGCCGCGCCGCGTCTTGCCGTGCTGACGGCCAACAACCGTCGCGCCCACGAGCGCAACGAGCGAAGCGCGCACGAGCCGCGCCGCCATTCGCGTCAGCCCCCCGCCGAGCCGGTGGCGTCGCGCAAGCACGCGGCCGCTTGCGGCCATGCCCACGCCCAGAGCAGGCCCTGGATGCTCGGGCACTGACATAGCGGACCCGCTGCGGGTCTACGCGAACGTGCGAGGTGCTGACGGCACCCGCACTGCGTCCGGGCGCCGGACCTCGGACGGGGCTCCCGTGCGCGGCTGCCGCGCACCAATTGCATGCATCCCGGCGGGCGATGCCTGGCTTCAATCCCGATCGTCCTGAGTTTGTGCATGCGCAGCATCAAAGGCCTTCCAATGGTGCGGAAATGGGCCGCGCCGTCCGCAAAAATTTTCTAAGCAATTGTTTAAAAGAGAAAAGGAGACTTGGTATGAAACTCGCAAATGTACGGACTGCCCGGACAGGCGCTTTCCGATACTCGAAAAAAATTGAGGAGATATTGATGACTCAGTGGAAGCGGCCACTCGCGGCATTGTGTACAGCGACCGTCATGCTGGCTGCGGCCTCGGCCCAGGCCGGCGGCAAGATCGCGATCGACGACACCAAATGGATCAGCATCGGCGCCGGCGCGCGCGCCTCGTTCAGCGCGATCGAGGAAGCCGCGCCGAACGCGGACGACTGGTCTTCCGATTTCAACGCTGACAGCGCCCGTATCTACGTCAACGGGCAGATACACAAGAACATCAAGTTCGAACTGAACACGGAGTGCGTGTTCTGCGGCAACAGCGCGCTCGAGGAATTCGTGCTGCTGGATGCGATCGCGAAGTTCGAGTTCACGCCAGAGTTCAACATCTGGGCGGGCCGGCTGCTCGTGCCGGCCGAGCGCCAGGAACTGAACGGTCCGTATTACTCGACCACTTACGACGCCTACAAGACGCCATTCTATTCGTCCGACTTCAGCGTCGATTTCGGTTCGGGTGGCGCAGGTGTCTACGCGCGCGACCACGGCGTGAACGTGTGGGGCAACGTGGGTCCCGAGGGCCGCATGCAGTACGTGTTCGGCGTCTTCAATGGCCTCGAATCGGCGGCCGGCTTCGGCCCGAACCAGGATGACTCGCTGCTCTACGCCGGTCGCATCGCCTACAACTTCCTGAACGTCGAGAAGAACCCCGGCTACTACACGAGCGGCACCTACTACGGCACCGCCGGCGACATTTTCACGCTCGCGGCTGCCGTGCAGTACCAGGCCGACGGTGTGGGTTCATTCGCAAATGCGGGCGATTTCCGCGGCGTCAGCGCCGACGCGATCTACGAGACCGTGCTCGCGAACAAGGGCGTCGTGACCTTCAACGGCGAGTACAAGAACTACGACGCCGACTTCGACGTCGCGGCCTTCGCCGATCCCGACTGCTTCTGCATGTTCGACGGCGATTCGTATTCACTGGTCGGCCTGTACATGTTCCCCCAGCAGGTGGGCATCGGCAAATTCCAGCCCTACGTGCGCTACACCGACGTCATGCCCGACGAAAGCGCGGACCGCGACGAAATCGAAGGCGGCGTGAACTACGTCATCGACGGGCACAACGCCCGGGTCTCCCTGTTCTACCAGTACGGCGACATCGCGACGAAGGGCCTGAACTACGCGCCGGGCGCGGCCGGCGAGGAAGTCAGCGCCATCAAGCTCGCGGTCCAGATCCAGATCTGATGCGGCGCCGGCGGGCCCGCGGGCCCGCCGGCCAAAGACAAAACCAGAAAGCAGGGAATACACGAATATGAAGCAGAAACTGTTCAAGGCACGCACGCTGTGCGCCAGCTTGGTCGCCGCCTTGGTGGTGTCGGTAGCGCCTGTCCGGGCCGAAGACACCATCAAGGTCGGCGTCCTCCACTCGCTGTCCGGCACGATGGCGATCAGCGAGACCACGCTGAAGGACACGATGCTGATGCTGATCGACGAGCAGAACAAGAAGGGCGGCCTGCTCGGCAAGAAGCTCGAAGCCGTCGTCGTCGACCCGGCGTCCAACTGGCCGCTGTTCGCCGAGAAGGCACGCGAGCTGCTCGCCAAGGACCAGGTCGCCGCCGTCTTCGGTTGCTGGACCTCGGTGTCTCGCAAGTCCGTGCTGCCGGTGTTCGAGGAGCTGAACGGCCTCCTGTTTTATCCAGTGCAGTACGAGGGCGAGGAATCGTCCAGGAACGTGTTCTATACGGGCGCCGCACCGAACCAGCAGGCGATTCCCGCGGTGGACTACCTGATGAACGACCTCGAGGTCAAACGCTGGGTGCTGGCAGGCACCGACTACGTCTATCCGCGCACGACCAACAAGATTCTCGAGGCCTACCTGAAGGCCAAGGGCGTCGCGGCGGAAGACATCATGATCAACTACACGCCCTTCGGCCATGCGGACTGGCAGAGCATCGTCGCCGACATCAAGAAATTCGGCTCGGCCGGCAAGAAGACCGCTGTCGTCTCCACGATCAACGGCGACGCGAACGTGCCGTTCTACAAGGAACTGGGCAACCAGGGCGTGTCCGCCGCGGACATCCCGGTCGTCGCGTTCTCGGTCGGCGAGGAAGAGCTGTCCGGCATCGACACGAAGCCACTGGTCGGCCACCTCGCCGCCTGGAACTACTTCATGAGCGTCGATGCACCGGTCAATGCCGGGTTCATCAAGTCGTGGAAGACGTTTATCAAGAACGACAAGCGCGTCACCAACGACCCGATGGAAGCGCACTACATCGGCTTCAACATGTGGGTCAAGGCGGTCGAGGCGGCGGGAACCACGGATCCGGCCGCGGTGCAGAAGGCCATCATCGGCGTCGAAGCCCCGAACCTCTCGGGCGGCACCTCGAAGATGCTGCCCAATCACCACATCACCAAGCCGGTGCTGATCGGTGAAATCCAGGAGGACGGCCAGTTTGAAACCGTGTGGCAGACGGAAGGACTGGTGCCTGGCGACGCGTGGTCCGACTTCCTGCCGGAAAGCAAGATCATCGAGGCCGACTGGACCGAGGCGCTGAATTGCGGCAACTACAACACCGTAACCAAGAAGTGCTCGGGACAGAACTACGAGTAGCCTGCATCTGAAGGGCGCCGCGCCCTGAGGGGCAACCCACCCGTGCCGTCGTGGCCGAAGTCAGACGCCTTCGGCCGCGGCGGCCACGGATTCCATGAAGAAGCGCGGGGCCTGCCCCCGCAGCGAGTGAGCAACATGCGTCTGCTGTGCCTGTGGCTGCTGTTTCTGACGATCGGTAGCGCCGACGCCAGTCCGCTCGGCGACGGCCTCGAAAAGCTGAAGGGCGCCAATTTCAAGCTCAAGGCGGCGGCTGTCGACACGATTGCCGACAGTGCCGACCCGCGCGCGGGCGAGGTGTTGCAGAGCCTGCTCGACGGCCGGCTTTACGCGCGACGAAGCGATGGCCGCGTCGTCATCGTGACCGACTCCACCGCATCGCCCCGTCTCCTCGATGCGACGAGCGGCGAAGCGCTGGGCTCAGCGCCGAAATCCGAACTGAAGAAGATTGCGATCAACAACCAGATGCGTCTCACCCTGCGGGCCGCCATGGCGCGCCTCGACCTGCGCCATCCGGACCGGGCGACGCGGCTGGCCGCGGTGACTGCGCTGGCGGCCGCGCCGTCCGAAGCCGTCAGGGCGACCCTGAGCAGGATGCTGCCCGCGGAGCAGGACGCAGCGGTGCGCGAAGCCATGACCGTGGTTCTCGGCCTCGTCGATCTCGCGGCGCCGACGGCAGCAGCGCGCCTGGCGGCGATCGAGTCTGTGCGCGGCAGCATGCTGGGCGAGGTGCGCAACCGGCTTGCGACTCTCCTGGAATCCGCGGCCGACGGCAGCCCGCGCGAACCCGATGCCAGCGTGCGGATGGCCGCCGCCGCGGTCATCCGTGACATCGATGCGGCGCGCGCCCGCTACGAATTCATCGAAACCCTGTTCTTCGGCCTGAGCCTCGGTTTCGTGCTCGTCCTCGCCGCGACCGGTCTTGCGATTACCTTCGGCGTGATGGGGGTGATCAACATGGCGCACGGCGAACTGATGATGCTCGGCGCCTACACGGTCTATGTCGTGCAGCAGTTGATGCCGAATCATCTCGAATGGTCCATGGCGGTCGCAATCCCGGCGGCCTTCCTCGTGGCCGCTGCGGTCGGCATCGGCATCGAACGCGGCGTCGTGCGCTTTCTCTACGGCCGTCCACTCGAGACCCTGCTCGCCACCTTCGGCATCAGCCTGTTCCTCCAGCAGACCGTGCGCAGCATATTCTCGCCGCTGAACCGCGCGGTCTCGACGCCCGAGTGGATGAGTGGACAGATCGTGCTCGGCGAAGCGCTCGCGCTTACCGCCAATCGCGTTTACATCATCGTCTTCAGCGTGCTGGTCTTCGCGGCACTGCTCGCGCTGTTGCGCTACACGCCGCTCGGCCTCCAGGTCCGTGCCGTCGCACAGAACCGTTCGATGGCGCGCGCCATGGGGGTGCGCGCCGGCTGGATCGACGCGATGACCTTCGGCCTCGGGTCTGGCGTCGCCGGCCTGGCCGGCGTCGCACTGTCGCAGCTGACGAACGTCGGTCCGAATCTCGGCCAAGCCTACATCATCGATTCCTTCATGGTCGTCGTGTTCGGTGGCGTCGGCAACCTGTGGGGCACGCTGGTCGCCGGCCTCGGCCTCGGCGTCGCGAACAAGTTCCTCGAACCCTATGCCGGCGCGGTGCTCGCCAAGATCCTGGTGCTGGTGTTCATCATCCTGTTCATCCAGAAACGGCCGCGCGGACTGTTCCCGCAGCGCGGCAGATCGGCGGAAGCGTGAGCGCCTTGCCGGGCCGTCGCGCCGACATTGTCGTCTGTGGCGCGCTGCTGCTCGCCGCGCTCCTCGTGCCGCTGCTGAACCTCGCGGTACCGGCGGGATCGGCGCTGCACCTGTCGACCTATACGGTCACGCTGGTCGGCAAGTACCTGTGTTATGCGCTGCTCGCGCTCGCGGTCGATCTCGTGTGGGGCTACTGCGGGATCCTGAGCCTGGGCCACGGCGCCTTCTTCGCGCTGGGCGGTTACGCGATGGGCATGCACCTGATGCGCCAGATCGGGGACCGCGGCGTCTACGGCAATGCGGAGCTCCCGGACTTCATGGTGTTCCTGAACTGGCAGGAACTGCCGTGGTACTGGCAGGGTTTCGAGCATTTCGGCTGGGCCTTGCTGATGATCCTGCTCGTGCCGGGCGCCCTCGCGTTCGTCTTCGGCTGGTTCGCGTTTCGATCGCGGGTGACCGGCGTCTACCTGAGCATCATCACGCAGGCCCTTACCTATGCGCTGATGCTCGCCTTTTTCCGTAACGAGATGGGCTTCGGCGGCAACAACGGGCTGACCGACTTCAAGGACTTCCTCGGCTTCGACCTCAAGTCGGACATCGTGCGCTGCGCGCTGTTCGCGGCCTCGGCGCTCGCATTGCTGGCAGGCTACCTGCTGTGCAGGGCCGTGGTCAGCTCCAAGCTCGGGCGGGTGGTCGTCGCGATCCGGGACGCCGAGGACCGTGCGCGCTTCATCGGCTATCGCGTGGAGCATTTCAAGCTGTGGGTCTTCACGCTCTCGGCGGTGCTCGCGGGCCTCGCCGGCGCGCTGTACGTGCCACAGGTCGGGATCATCAATCCCGGGGAATTCTCGCCACTGAACTCGATCGAACTCGTCATCTGGGTGGCGGTGGGCGGTCGCGGCACCCTGTACGGGGCAATCGTCGGAGCCGTGGCGGTCAATTTCGCGAAGACGTATTTCACCGGCGCACTGCCCGAGTTGTGGCTGTTCATGTTGGGGGCGCTGTTCGTGCTGGTCACCCTGCTGCTGCCACGCGGCCTCGTCGGGTTGCTGCGCCGGAAGGAGGCTGCATGAGCGACGCGATGTCGCCCCCGGTCAGGACCTGGTGGGACGACTTCACGAGCGCTGGCGCCCAGGATGGCGCGTCATCCGCGCGCGGTCACGGCCCCGACCCGAGCCAGGGTGCGATGCTCTATCTCGAGGACGTCACGGTCACCTTCGACGGCTTCCGCGCACTGAATGCACTGACGCTCTACATCGAGGCCGGCGAACTCCGCTGCATCATCGGCCCGAACGGTGCCGGCAAGAGCACGATGATGGACGTGATCACCGGCAAGACCCGGCCCGATCGCGGGCGGGCGTTCTTTGGCCATCGACTCGACCTGCTGAAGCTCGCCGAGCCCGAGATCGCGCAGGCCGGCATCGGGCGGAAATTCCAGAAGCCGACGGTTTTCGAACAGCTGCCCGTGTTCGTCAACCTCGAACTCGCCTGTCGTGGGCCGCGCGGCGTATGGCGCACCCTGGGCGCCCGCCTGTCGAGCGAGCAGCGTGACCGGATCGACGCGACGCTCGCGCTGATCGGCCTGGCAAGGGAACGCAGCCAGCGCGCCGGCGCGCTGTCGCATGGCCAGAAGCAGTGGCTGGAGATCGGGATGTTGCTGGTGCAGGAACCCCGCCTGCTTCTGATCGACGAACCGGTCGCCGGCATGACCCAGGAGGAGACGGAGCGCACGGCCGAATTGCTGGTATCGCTCGCGGGCGAGCGCTCGGTGGTCGTGGTGGAGCACGACATGGAGTTCGTGCGCTCGATCGCACGCAAGGTCACGGTGCTGCATGAGGGCAGCGTGCTGGCCGAGGGCGACATGGACCACGTGCAGGGCGACCCCCGCGTCATCGAAGTCTACCTGGGGGCCTGATGCTGAAAGCCCAAGGCATCGAACATTACTACGGCGAGAGCCACACCCTGTGGGAGCTGTCGCTCGAGGTGCCGGCCGGGGCCTGCACCTGCCTGATGGGTCGCAATGGCGTCGGCAAGACCACGCTGCTGAAGTGCGTGATGGGCCTCCTGCCGGTGCGTGCCGGCGAGATCCTGTTCGAAGGCACCAACCTGCTCGCACTGCCGGCCGAGAAGCGGGCGCCGCTCGGCATCGGTTACGTGCCGCAGGGACGCGAGATCTTTCCGCGCCTGACGGTCGAGGAGAACCTGCGCATCGGGCTCACGACGCGTGGCAAGGGCGCGCGCGGTGCGCTCGAGCCGATATTCGAACTGTTTCCCGTGCTGAAGAAGATGCTGCGGCGGCGGGGCGGTGACCTCTCAGGTGGCCAGCAGCAGCAACTCGCGATCGGGCGCGCGCTGGTGCTCGACCCGCGGCTCCTGATCCTCGATGAGCCAACCGAGGGCATCCAGCCGAATGTCGTGCACGAGATCGGCGACGTGATCAGGCGGCTCAACCGGGAACGCGGCATCACGGTGCTGCTGGTGGAACAGAAGCTGCCGTTCGCACGGCGCATCGCCGATCGATTCTGCGTGATGGACAAGGGGCGCGTCGTCACGAGCGGCGCGATGGATGAACTCAGCGACGAACTGGTGCGGCAATACCTTGCGGTCTGAGGCCGCGTGCAGGAAGGGAGATGAACATGCGCAAGTACATGACGACGAGCAGGGCGAAGGGCGTTGCGGCGGGACTGGCCCTGATGGGAGCGGCCGGCACGGTCGCCGCGCACCCGGGGCTTGGGCACGGCGGTATCGGGGCGGCCTTCTCGCATCCATTCGCCGGTGTCGATCACCTGCTCGCGATGTTCGCCGTCGGGGCCTGGGCCGCTTGTGGCGGGGGGCGTCTCGCGCCGTTCGGCTTTCTCGCCGGCGCGCTGGCCGGGGTGGCCGTCGGCACGCTGGGCCAGTCGCTGCCGGCGCTAGAAGCGGGCCTCGCGTTGAGCGTGCTGTGCTGCGGCCTGGCGCTGGCGGCCGCGCGCGCCAGGCCCGCCTCGGTCGCGCTGCTCGTCTGCGCGCTGTTCGGTGCGTGGCACGGCAATGCGCATGGTCTCGAAATCCCCGGCCTGCTCGCCGCCGCGCCGCTCGCCGCTTTCGCGGCCGGCACGGCGCTGCTGCACGCGGCGGGTTATCTTGCAGGGCGTATCCTGCGCCATGCCGCGCCGACGCTGCTGCGAGGTGGCGGCTGGGTGCTCGCCCTGTGCGGCGGGCTGCTGGCCGTGGCCTGACGTGAATGCCGCGTGCGCGCCCGCACCCGCAACGGCGACGCGCTGGCGCGCGCTGCTCGAACTCGAGTATGCGGCAGTCCCCGCACGGACCTATCTGCGCCAGTGGCGGCACGAAGGGCCGCTGCTGGTGCAGCGCGCGTTTTATCCCGAACCGGGCGGCGTCTGTCACAGCTATGTGTTGCATCCGCCGTCGGGGCTCGTCGGGGGCGATGAACTGGCGCTCACCGCGCGCCTGCAAAGGAACGCCCACGTGCTGCTGACGACGCCGGCCGCAACGAAGTTCTATCGCTCATCGGGGCCGACGGCACGGCTCACGCAGTCGCTGCGCGTCGCCGACGACGCGACCTGCGAGTGGCTGCCGCAGGAGAACCTGCTGTTCGACGGTGCCCGGGTGCGTGCGCGCACGCGGGTCGAACTCGACCCGGGCGCGCGCTTCTTCGGTTGGGAGATTGCCTGCTTCGGGCGGCCCGCCTGCGACGAGGCCTACACGCATGGTGCCGCCGATCTCGGCTTCGAACTCTGGCGGGACGGCCGCCCGCTGGTGATCGAACGCCTGCGGGCCGGTGGCGACGCGCCGGCGGGCGGTGCCGGCCTGCGCGGTCATGCGGTCAGCGGCAGCCTGTTCGCGACCGGCGCCGATCGCGCAGCGCTCGACTGCGCGCGCGCGGTCGACGCGGGTCGCATGCTCGCGGGCGTGACCCTGCTGGGCGAAGTGCTGGTGTGCCGCGCGCTTGCGCCCCAGGCCGAGCCCGTCCGGCGGTGGTTCGAGAGCATCTGGACCCAACTGCGTCCGCGCCTGCTCGGGCGTGTCGCGCATTCGCCCCGCATCTGGGCGACCTGAGACGAGGAACACCGATGGAACTGTTGCCACGCGAACGGGACAAGCTGCTGCTGTTCAGCGCCGCGCTGCTCGCCGAGCGGCGCCGCGCGCGCGGCCTGAAGCTCAATCATCCGGAAGCCGTCGCGCTGATCAGTGCGGCGATCATGGAAGGCGCCCGCGACGGGCTCGCCGTCGCCGAACTGATGTCGCTGGGGCGCACGATTCTCGCCGCGGAGGAGGTCATGGACGGCGTGGCCGAGATGATCCATGACGTGCAGGTCGAGGCGACTTTTCCCGACGGCACGAAACTCGTGACCGTGCACCAGCCTATCCCGGGCGGAGAGGGAGGGCTCGTGCCGGGCGAAGTGCTGACCGAGCCCGGCGATATCGAGCTGAATGCCGGACGTGTCCGCCTCACGCTCGAGGTCGCGAACACCGGCGACCGGCCGATTCAGGTCGGCTCGCACTATCACTTCCACGAGACCAACCGCGCGCTGGTCTTCGACCGCGAGGCGGCGCGCGGCTTCCGCCTCGATATCCCTGCCGGCACCGCCGTGCGCTTCGAGCCCGGCCAGGTGCGCACCGTCGAACTCGTCGCGCTCGGCGGGGCACGCCGGGTCTACGGTTTCCAGGCGCGCGTGATGGGCCAGCTGGAGGACCCGTCATGAGCAGGATTTCCCGCGCGGCCTATGCCGAACTCTACGGACCGACCACCGGCGACCGCGTGCGCCTCGCGGACACCGCCCTGGTGCTCGAGGTCGAACGCGATTTCACTGTCTACGGCGAGGAGGTCAGCTTCGGCGGCGGCAAGGTCATCCGCGACGGCATGGGCCAGGGGCAGTGCGGCAGCCGCGATGCGGTTGATCTCGTGATCACCAACGCGCTGATCGTCGACCACTGGGGCATCGTGAAGGCCGATATCGGGGTGCGCGCCGGCCGGATCCACGCGATCGGCAAGGCGGGCAATCCCGATATCCAGCCCGGCGTCGACATCGTGATTGGGCCAGGCACCGAGATCATCGCCGGCGAGGGCAAGATCGTCACCGCCGGTGGCGTCGACGCTCACATCCACTTCATCTGCCCGCAGCAGGTCGAAGAGGCGCTGATGTCGGGCGTGACGACGATGATCGGCGGCGGCACCGGGCCCGCGACCGGTACCAATGCGACGACCTGCACGCCGGGCCCGTGGTACATGCACCGCATGCTGCAGGCGGCGGAAGGATTGCCGGTGAACCTGGGCTTCACGGGCAAGGGCAATGCGAGCCTGCCGCTGGCGCTCGAGGAGCAGATCGAGGCTGGTGCGATCGGGCTCAAGCTGCACGAAGACTGGGGCACGACGCCGGCCGCGATCGACAACTGCCTCGATGTCGCCGAGCGGCACGACGTGCAGGTCGCGATCCACACCGACACGCTGAACGAGTCGGGTTTCGTCGAGGACACCGTCGCCGCCTTCAAGGGCCGCACGATCCACACCTACCACACCGAGGGCGCCGGTGGCGGCCACGCCCCGGACATCATCAAGGTCTGCGGTGAGCCGAACGTGCTGCCGTCGAGCACCAACCCGACGCGGCCCTACACGGTGAACACCATCGACGAGCATCTGGACATGCTGATGGTCTGCCACCACCTGTCGCCGTCGATTGCCGAGGACGTCGCGTTCGCCGAGTCGCGGATCCGGCGCGAGACGATCGCGGCCGAGGACATCCTGCACGACCTCGGCGCATTCTCCATGATCTCCTCGGACTCGCAGGCCATGGGGCGGGTGGGCGAAGTCATCACCCGCAGCTGGCAGACGGCGCACAAGATGAAGGTCCAGCGTGGCAGCCTCGCCGGCGACCCCGCGCGCCACGACAACGCGCGCATCAGGCGCTACGTCGCGAAGTACACGATCAATCCCGCGATCACGCACGGGGTGGCGCACGAGGTGGGCTCGGTCGAGGTCGGCAAGCTTGCCGACCTCGTGCTGTGGTCACCGGCCTTCTTCGGCGCGAAGCCGGCGCTGATCCTCAAGGGCGGCATGATCGTCGCGGCCCCGATGGGCGACCCGAACGCATCGATTCCGACGCCACAGCCCGTGCACTACCGCACGATGTTCGGCGCGCTGGGCGGGGCGCGCCACGCGACCTGCATGACCTTCCTGTCGAAGGCGGCGCGTGCGGCCGGCGTGCCGGACCGGCTGGGCCTGCGCCGGCTGCTCGGCACGGTCGAGGGCACGCGGCGGATCGGCAAGGCGGACATGATCAACAACGACTACCAGCCACGCATGGAGGTCGACCCGCAAACCTACGAGGTGCGCGCCGACGGCCAGCTGCTGGTCTGCGAGGCGGCGGTCGAACTGCCGCTCGCGCAGCGCTATTTCCTGTTCTGAGAACCGACGTTACTGCACGAGGCGAGCATGCAGATCTTGCACCTGATCGAAAAATCCCGGGACCGGGGACCGCTTGCCGACACGCTGACGCTGCCTTTCGAACGGCGCCAGAAGAGTCGCCAGCGCGTAACGCTCGACAGCGGCCGCGAGGCGGGCATCATGCTGGCGCCGGGGACGTGCCTGCGCGACGGCGACGTGCTGCGCGCGGACAGCGGCGAACTGGTGCAGGTGCGCGCGGCGGTCGAGGCGGTCAGCACGGCACGCACGGGTGACCCCCTGCGGCTCGCGCGCGCCTGCTACCACCTCGGCAACCGTCATGTGCCCGTACAGGTCGGGCCGGGCTGGGCGCGCTACCTATGCGACCACGTGCTGGACGGCATGCTGCGCCAGCTGGGTCTCAGCGTTGGCGTCGACCAGGCGCCGTTCGAACCCGAGGGCGGCGCCTATGCCGGCCGCCATCCGCACGAGCACGAGCACGCGTCCGTCGTCGACGATGCGCACACCGGCCGGCATCGCCATGCCGGCGGACATTCGCATTGAGCGCGACACCGGGCGACGCGCTCGCCCTGCTGCGCTGCCTGCAGTTGGCAAGCCCGGGCCTGCCGATTGGCGCCTATGCGTACTCGCAGGGACTCGAATGGGCGGTGGAGGCGGGCTGGGTGCACGATGAATCGTCGCTGCGCGGGTGGATCCGCGAACAGATGGGCGCCGCGCTCGCACCGCTCGATATCGCGATCTACGCGCGGCTGTACCGCGCGCTCGCGGCGGCTGACGCGGCGGCGGTCGCATACTGGAACGCGATCCTGCTCGCGCATCGCGAAACAAGCGAGTTGCGCGCCGACGACCGCGACCGCGGCGCGGCGCTGCTGCGGCTGCTGCGCGAATTCGGCATCGCGCCGCTGGCGACGCTCGCCGGCGCGGATGTCGCGCTCGCGGCGGTGCATGCGCAGATCGCCGTTCACTGGGCGCTGCCGCTGGACATGGCGGCCCATGCCTACGTCTGGGCCTGGCTCGAAGGCCAGGTCATCGCCGGTGTGAAGCTCATTCCGCTCGGCCAGGCGGCGGGCCAGCGCCTGCTGTGCGCGCTGGCCGCCGAAGCACCGGAGACTGTGGCCGCGGGCCTTGCGTTCGCCGACGACGACATCGGCGGTGCGCTGCCGGCGCTCGCGATCGCGAGCTGCCGCCACGAAACCCAATACACGCGATTGTTCAGATCCTGAGGAGAGCATGATGCACGCGATGACAGAATCAACTGCGGAGACCCGGCGGCCGGTGCTGCGGGTCGGGGTCGGTGGCCCCGTCGGGTCAGGCAAGACCGCACTGATGGACGCGCTGTGCAAGAAGCTGCGCGACGAGTTCCAGATCGCCGCGGTCACCAACGACATCTACACCCGCGAAGACGCCGAGTTCCTGATTCGCAGCGAAGCACTGCCCGCCGAGCGCATCATCGGCGTCGAGACCGGCGGTTGTCCCCATACCGCGATCCGCGAGGACGCGTCGATGAACCTCGCGGCCATCGACGAGCTGTGCAACCGTTTTCCGGACCTCGATCTCGTGCTCGTCGAAAGCGGTGGCGACAATCTCGCGGCGACCTTCAGCCCGGAGCTCGCGGACCTGACGATCTACGTCATCGATGTCGCCGAGGGCGAGAAGATCCCCCGCAAGGGGGGGCCCGGCATCACGCGCTCGGATCTGCTCGTGATCAACAAGATCGACCTCGCCCCCTATGTCGGCGCATCGCTCGACGTCATGGCCAGCGACGCGGCGCGCATGCGCGGCGAGCGCCCGTTCGTGTTCACCAATCTCCGGGCCGGGCAGGGACTGGCCACCATCAGTGATTTCATCGTCCGCGAAGGCCTCCTGCGCTGACTTCTTGCCTGTTTCAACGGAGACCTCCGATGCCCCGTTCTATATTCCCCTCCGCCGCGCTGCTCGGCGTGGCGATTGGCCTTGCCGGCTGCGGCGAGATGGTGTTCAAGCGCGGCGCCGATCCGGGCTCGATGACGGCCGCCCAGGCGGACTGCCGCGCGGCCGGCGACGCGGGCTATGTCGCGTGTATGGAGGGCAAGGGCTTTCTCGTGAAGGGCAGCCAGGATTCGGTGTTCGTCGAGGGCCTGATGCCGACGCCGGTCGCGGGGACGGCGGTCCCGGCGGCCCCGGCAGCCACCACAGGCATGGCTGCTTCCCCGGGCAGGACTCCGGTCGAGACGCCGGGTGGAAAGCCGGCCTCGCCACCGTCGCAGCCCCGGCCGCAGCCGGTCGATCCACTCGAACGGGTGAGGGTCGGCAGCTGGTGGAAACTGGGGGGTAACCCCGACCAGCTTGCCGCCGCGCAGGTGAAGTGCGTCGAGACCCTGGGGGTCGACCACCGTCCCGTGCCGGACAGCAACGAGGTCACGCGCGCGATGGTCGCCTGTCTTCGCGACGCGGGCTGGCGCGGCCTCGGCAACTGACGCCGGAAGGCGGTTCAGCGCGGCCCGCACCAGGCGCGGCCGTGGCACACTGCCGGGCCCACGGTCCACCCGTGGCGCATCCCCCTCCGGCCGCGAGTCGGTGCGGCAGGGGAGACTCCCCTGCCCCAAGCGGCGCCCGATGCATTAACATACGCCGACGTATGGCCGTCGCCCGGCGGCCGCTGTCCGAAGAACCCTTCCGCAGGAGACGCCCTTGGATTCCCTCTATCACCACAGTTTCAAAGACATGATGAATGACGTCGTGGCGGCCGGGAGCTGCTGCGAATGCGGCAGCTGCGTGCTGGTGTGCCCGCACAACGTCATCGAATATGTCGACGGCAAACCGAAACAGACGGCCAAGGAATCGGCGGCGTTCGACTATTGCGGCATCAGTGAGGGCGTCGGTTGCGACGTCTGCGCGTCGGTGTGCCCGCGCCTGTGGCCGCGCGAGCAGCATCTCAAGGGCGTGACCTTCGGCAGCGGCGAAGAACGCGGCTACGAGGGCATCTTCGGCGTCTACCGCCACATCTTCGTCGCGCGGACGAAGCAGGAAGACGTGCTCGAGCGCGCACAGGACGGTGGCATCGTCACCGGGCTGCTCGCGTGGGCGCGCGAGGCCGGCCACATCGACGGCGCTGTCGTGTCGGCGGTGGGCGAGGGTGACGACCCCTGCTTTCCGACGCCGAAGGTCGCGACGACGGTGGACCAGATCAAGGCCAGCTCGTCGAGCTGGTACACCTACTGCCCGAATCCGCTCGCGCTCGAGCAGGTCAAGGAACAGGACTTGAAGCAGGTCGCCTTCGTCGGCGTTCCCTGCCAGATCACGCCGCTGCGCAAGATGGAATATATCGACCCGAGCATCCTGCTCGCGGCGAAGAAGAAGCCGCAGATCGTCACCCGCCAGCGCGGTTTCCTCAAGGGCTACCAGGAGCGCGTCGCGTTCAGCGTCGGCCTGTTCTGCACCGAGGTGTTCCGTCCCGAGTTGATGACCGAGCGCATCGAGCAGCAGATGGGCATCCCGCTGACCGAGGTGTCGAAGTTCAACGTCAAGGGTGAGGTGCTCATCTACAAGAAGGCCGGCGGCGTGGAGACCATTCCGCTCGAGGAGGCCATGCAGGAATACCAGCGCCCGGAATGCCATCACTGCGGGGATTTCTCGGCCGAGATGGCCGATATCGCCTGTGGCGGCGTGGGCACCGATCGCGCGACGATCGTTGTGCTGCGCACGCAGAAGGCGGTCGACATCTGGCGTGCGTACGAGGCCAGCGGCCGCGTCGAGGTGTGGCCGATCGAAGCGAACAAGAAGGCCTGGAACATCCTGCAGCGTCTGGCCCGTCGCCAGCGCGAACGCGTGCCGGCCGGGCCGCTGCGCGGCGGCACGGCGGCGGAACTCGGCGACTACCATCCGAAGCAGGAAGCTGACATCGCCGCCGCGATGATTGCGCAGACCGCGAAGCCCGCCGCCGAGATCGAGGCCTGCCTCGACGTCGCCTACAACGGCGCCGCGCGTCCGCAGGAAATCGTCGCCTATGTCGGCGGCCTGCCGATCCCGGGCGAGCCGCCGGAACCGGCGGAAGGCGAAAAGCGCAAGCTGCCGCCGCCGCCGAAGCCGGAACAGGGCGGCGCGTCACCCTGCTGGACGCCGGCAGCGAGCTGACGAACTGCCCTCACCCGCGCTGCGCGCGGCCTCTCCCGGGGCGGGAGAGGTCGACGCCGAAGGCGGCGGGTGAGGGACGCGCCAGTTGGCGCTGCGCGCTGTTTCTCCAGAGGGGGAAGGGGAAGATCCGGTTCTCGCCCGCACCCTGTTTCACCGCTCCCGCTTGCGGGCTAGGTGAAGAAAAAATGTGCCGGCTTGTGGCACACTCGGGCCGTCCAACCGGAGGAACCGCGATGAAGTTCGGGTTGATCTACGAGCTGTCCACGCCGCGCCCGTTCACGCGTGAGACGCAGAAGGAAGTCTTCGAGAACGCGATCGAACAGACCAGGCTGGCCGATGAGCTTGGTTTTTCCAGCGTCTGGTGCGTCGAGCATCACTTCCTCGAGGAGTACAGCCACGCGAGCTGTCCCGACATGTTCCTGACCGCGGTCGCGCGCGAGACGAAGCAGATCCGCCTCGGCTTCGGCATCGCGACCTGCGTGCCTGAACTCCACCACCCGATCCGCCTCGCCGAGAAGGCCGCCTTCCTCGACATCCTGTCGGGCGGGCGCGTCGAGTTCGGCACCGGCCGCACGTCGACGTGGAACGAGCTCGGTGGCTTCAATGCCTGTGTCGACGACACCAAGCGCAGCTGGGACGAGTACTGCCGCGTCATCCCGCAGATGTGGCTCAATGAACGCTACGGCTACGAGGGCACGTTCCATACGATGCCCGAGCGCAACGTGCTGCCCAAGCCGTGGCAGGACCCGCACCCGCCGATGTGGGTCGCGGTGACCGGACATGGCACCGAACTCGACGCCGCGGACCGTGGCATGGGTGCGCTGATCCTGTCGATTGCCGATGTCGAACGGAACATCCCGCGCTTCGCGGCCTACCGCGAACACATCAAGCGCTGCGAACCGGTCGGCGCTTTCGTCAACGACCAGATCGCCGTCGCGAACTGGCTGTTCTGCCACGAGGACCGCGACTACGCGTGGCAGCGTGGCGAGGAGATGGTGGCCACCTTCGGCTACATGGCCGGCCAGACCGTCGAGATCTCCGAAGCCTACCCGGCGAGCAACTACACCGCGATCGGCCTGCTCGGCACGCTGCGTCCCGATCCGCACGCGCCCGACCAGCAGAAGCCGCTCGCGAGCGGGCTCTGCTTCGGGGATCCGGCGCAGCTGATCGAAACCGTCGGGCGCTGGGAGGCTGCGGGCGCGGACCACCTCGTGTTCATGATCCAGGCCCGCGAGACCGTGCGCCAGCAGGAGGTCATGGACAGCCTGCGCCTGTTCGCGCGCGAGGTCATGCCGCACTTTTCCGGGCACAGGCCGGCGCGCGCCGCGGCAGGTGCGCAATGAAGCCAGAACTTCTCTACGGCCACCGTCCCGCGAGCGACTACCGCTACGCCGGAACGGGCATCGACACTTCGCTCGTCACCGAAATCGCGCTCACCAACGTGCAGGTGCACTACACGCTGTTCGAGGTGCCGATGCAGACGGCGCTGGCCTGCCTGCCCGTCAGTCTTCATCCCGCCATTCCCGCGCATCTCGGCATCACGTTCTGGCGTTGCAATGACGGTCCGCTCGGCGCCTTCGAATGCGCGTGGCTGGGCCTCGCCTGCCGCACCGGCATCAAGCCGCGACACCTCGTGCACGGCGCGTTCGTGTCGAACGCCGGGGTCGGGGCCTGGTTGCAGCAGCGCTACGGATTCGACTGCCAGGTAGCCGACGTGCGTTACCGCGAGACCTACGACCGCCTGTCGGCCAGCATCGTGCTCGACGGCGCGACGGTGCTCGAGATCGTCACCACGCGCATGCAGCCGGTGGTCGGCGGGGGCGCCTCGGTCAAGTATTCGCCAGCGCTCAACACCGCACGCATCGACGACGTGCCGCTGATGGTGCAGATGGAGGCGAGCTACGCGTTCAAGCGGGTGATCCGCGGCATCCCCAGGATCCTGCAGTACGATGCCGCTGCACTCGGCAACGCGCGCATCGAACCGAAATTCGCGATGTCGGGTGCGCATGCGGATGTCGACATCACGCTGCACGCCCCACGCTTCACCGCGGATTTCGCGGTGCCGGCGGAGCAGGGCGGCGCGCGTAAAATCGCGCGTTGAAGCGCGGCGGGCGGGTCTCTTCCCGCCGCTCATCGATAACCGACAGGAGCCATGCAGATGACCAGTGACCTGAATGAAATCCGCACCGCCGCGGAGACCTATCTCGACGGCCTGTACGAGGGCGACGTCGCCAAGCTCGGCGCCGTCTTCCATCCCACCTGCGCGCTAACCGCGATCGTCGACGGCAAGCTGTCGATCATTCCGCGCGACCAGTGGTTCGAGCTCGTGAAGAACCGCGAGTCACCGCAGGCCGCCGGTAAGGCGCGCGACGACATGATCCTCGCGATCGATCTCATCGGGCCCGAGATGGCGCACGTGAAGCTGAAGTGCGCCGTGCCGCCGCGTTACTTCACCGACATCCTGTCCTTCCTGAAGATCGACGGGCGCTGGCAGATTGCGCAGAAGGTGTACCGGGTCGACGTGCGGTCTTGATCGGTAAGCTCCGTTTTATCTACCACGGAGGACACGGAGACGGAAGAAACGAAAGCGCACCGGTTTCGATCGGTCCCTGCAGCAGGAGCGCAAATCATCCTCCGCTCCACCACGGTTCCCCGTGAACTCCGTGATCTCCGTGGTAAAAAAACAGGCCCTCAAACTGGTCAGCAGCGCCCCGAGCGCAATACCCGTCCAGCCCGCGCGCCGCTGTCCCGGCCGCGCTCGAACAGCGGCACGCCGTTGACGATCGTGTACTCGATGCCGGTGGCGGGCACCACGAGGCGACGACCGCCACCCGGGAGGTCGTTGCGCATCTCGCCGCGCTTCTTCGAGCCCACCGTCGCGAGATCGAAGATCGCGAAATCCGCCGCCATGCCCGGCGCAATGCTGCCGCGCTCCGTGATGCCGAAGAAGGCCGCGGGTTCCGTCGTCAGACGCTTGACCGCGTGCTCGAGCGTGAGCGCCTGCTTGTCGCGCACCCAGGTGCCGAGCAGGTAGGTCGCATAGCCCGCGTCGCAGAACATGTCGACGTGCGCGCCGCCGTCCGAGAACCCAATCATCGTGCGCGGATCGCAGATGAGGTCCGGCGTCCGGCTCTCGTCCGAGTTGAACAGCTCGTAGGTGAACTGCATCGCGAGCCCGTCTTCGAGCACGAGATCGAGGAATGTATCGACGTCGTCGCGGCCGCGCTCGCGCGCGACGTCGGCGACGCTGCGGCCGAGCAGCGGCGACAGCGCCGGATTTCCGACCTCGTGGACGATCATCAGGCGCCAGTCGCCGGTGAAGATGTTCGGCGTCTTGAGCGCGTCGCGGAACTGGTCGCGGAACCCGGGTTCGCGGTAGATCGCGGACTGCTCCTCGACACTGCGGTTGAACACCCTGTTCCAGCACGCCATGTTCGCGAACATGAAAGGCTTGCGCAGATCGAGCTGCACGATCAGCGGCCGGCAGGACACCTGCGGCACGGCGCCGCGTGCGTGCAGCGGGGCCATGCGATCGAGCGTGCGCAGCGGCGCTTCCGGATTGTCGACGCGGTTCAGCAGCGCGAGCCAGGTCACGGGCCGTCCGCTCTCGCGCAGCAGCAGGTCCATCAACGCGTACTCCGCATCGTCGACCACCGACACTTCGTTGGTCAGCGAGACCTCGATCGTGCCGCGGCCGAGGTCGCGCAGCACGTTCGCATAGGCCTTGAGTTCGTCGTGGCTCGCGTTGCGGCAGGCGAGCGGGCGACCCTGGTAGCCGATGTGCTGGGCCGCATTGGTCGTCGTGAAGCCGAAGGCCCCGGCGTCCATCGCCTCGCGCAGCAGCGATGCAATCTCGCTCGTCTCCGCCGTTGTTGCCGCGCGCTCCATCGACTCCTCGCCCAGCACGTAGTGGCGGAACGGGGTCAGCGCGGCGTAGAAGCCGAGGTTCAGGCCAGGTCCGCGCCGCGCCGCAGCGTCCATGTATTCCGGAAAGGTTTCCCAGTCCCAGGTCACACCCTTCGCCAGCACGTCGAACGGAATGGCCTCGACGTTCACGAGGTCCCAGGCCGCGATTTCTCGCGCCCCAGGGCGGCAGGGCGCGAGGCCCACGCCGCAGTTACCCATGATCACGGTGGTGATGCCGTGCCAGCACGAGGACGTCGGCAGCGTGTCCCAGCAGATCTGCGCGTCGTAATGCGTATGCGGATCGATGAAGCCCGGCGCAACGACGAGATCGCTGGCGTCGATCGTGCGCGCGGCGTGGCCGTCGACCTTCCCCACCTCGGTGATGATGCCATCGCTCACGGCGATGTCCGCATGGAAGCGCGGCGCGCCGGTGCCGTCCACCACGATGCCGTTCCTGATCACGAGGTCATGGGCCATGCTGCAGCTCTCCTTCAGGGTGTCCGGCTATCTTAAGCAGACCTCGCATGCCGGCGATACCCGCGCGTGAATATGTGCGGTGCAGCGAATCGGCGGGATTCCGCGCGCCCCGAGCGTCCGAGAGCACGAGCCCTCGAGCGTCGGCAGGCCGGAGCCAACCCGCCGCGGAAGGCCGGGATGCCATTCGCAAGGATGACGCTGCAGCGCCGAAGTGCCATCGCGACGGTCAACGACGTGACAGGCTCCTGCCGCAATCTCAGCCCGGTTCACTGTCCCGTGTGCGGGACATTTCGTTGGCCGTGGCGCTGTAGGTCGCCACGCAAAACGGCACCAGGTAGTTCAGGCACACGTGAGGCCACGATACCGGCGCCGCGCCGAGGAAATTCGCGCCCTGGTTGATGAGGTTCAGCACCGAGCCCACGCACAGCGCGATGCGCAGCGCGTTACGGAGGATGCGAGCCTGGCTCGCAAGTTCGAAGAAGCGCCTGAACGAAGCGGTGCTGGAAGTCGGATTCATGGCGGACTCATCGCTTTCGAAGTCGTCGAAGTTCTCGCAATGCCGCGCACGTGCCGGGCGCACGATCATCCATGGGTTGCACGCAAGGTGCCAGGGGCCGGGACGTCCGCGCGCGGCGGCGGGTCGGGGAATGTCTTCCTGCACCGCGGTCTCAGTCGATTTCCCCCCCTCGCGTCACCCAGTTGGCCAGCGCGGCCGCAAATTCCCGCTCGAAGAAAGCCTGGGCCTGTGGACCGGTCTCGGCGCCGTCGTGATGGCCCAGGCGGGTGGCGAGTTCGAAAAACCCCGGTGCCGGCAGGCCGCCGCGCCAGCGGCTGACGACCAGTGCCGCGATCATCGGCACGCCGGCCGCCGTGTCCTCGCGCATCAGCACTTCGAGTGCGTTCGTCAGCTGGTGGATCGTGTTCGGCGGCTCCAGCGCCAGCGACTTCGCGAGGCTGCGATAGGTCACCGGCAGCGCCGCGGGATCGAGCTTGCGCAGGAACTCCCGCGTGCGCGCCGCGAGCGCCAGGTCGCGAGGGTCGGGTTCGTGGTGCGTGTGGGCAGCTGACATGATCGTTGCCGGGCATCGTGTGCCTGCGATCTCACGGCATGCGTGGCGCAGTGTCCAGCCTCGAATGGCCGTTGCCCGCGTGTCCATGCATGGGGAGCAGGTCGGGCTGCGGCGCAAGCCGGTCTACCTGGGGGACGGTGGACAGCGCGGCAGTTTCTCCATCCGGCGGGGACCCGCCAGCGCATAGGTTTCGGCGCCCTGCGTGGCCGCGCTGTTGACGCGGGCGACGACGCTGCGTGCACTTGGTCGTGCATCGGGGCCGCGTCCGTTCGAGACCTGTACGACGTTGTCCTGCGCCGTGCGGTGCGCGTCGCGATCGATCAGGCGCGACGCCGCGTCGTCGGTGTGCAGTTCGAGATCGAGCGGCGCGAGTGCCGGCCAGCGGTCGCAGTCCGTGCAGACTGCCGCGTGGCGATGCCACGTGAGCGTCAGCTTGTCCCAGGGCTCGAGGCGCGTGCGGTAGCAGACGGCTTGGCCCGCCGCGATGGTGCCGAGTCTCGCATGCCGTGCCTCGGCGAGTGCGCGCCGTGGGTCGACATAACCCCAGCCGTAGCTGCGATCGTGATGTGCACCGAAGGGCCATGGCCGGTGGCGCGTGGCGTTCACATCCGTCGCGCAGCCGCGGCCGTTGCCGCGGGTCGCCGGATGGGGCGCGCCGCCGCTGTCCCAGGCCTGTGCACTGTTGATCAGCACCGCTTTCACCAGGCGTGGATCGCGCAGTCCGTCCTGGCGCAGGCGCAGCGCCACGCCGCCGACCAGCGCCGCCGCGGGACTGGTGCCCGAATTCGTCTTCCAGTGTCCGCCACGCGTGCCGTCGGGACGGCCGAGCCGCACACAGAAGGCGCAGGGCGTCGCGCTGCCGTCGCGACACTGCGTGCGGCACCAGGCGGGGTCGACCCCCGTCGTCGTTACGCGCACGCCGGGCGCGACGAGATCGAGCAGGCGCGGGCCGTCGGCCGGACCCACGCTGCTCGTCGCGTAGATCTTGTGCCGCTCGCGCACGGCGGACGGCCCGCAACTCGTCCAGTCGAACGCGTGCATGTTGCCGACGGTGATGCCGTTGTAGGTATCGCCGGGCACGGTCATCGAGTTGAACGATGCATGCCCGCGATTGCCCGCCGACTTCACGAACAGCAGGCCTTCGTC
>CALRPY020000048.1:0-33078 GCA_943370145.1 Hydrogenophaga intermedia
GTCCCCGGTTTCTCGGTTTCTCGAGGGGAGCGATGTTCGTCTCTCCCGATCCGGGCGGGGAAGTTCAGGTCGTCAGCCGCCGGTAGATGTCGGCGACCTTGTATGGCAGCTTGCGCACGTCGTCGACGACCGTGTAGTTGGAACTGCCGTACATGTGCGGCAGGTAGGACTGGGCCTCGCGGTCGATGGTGATGCAGAACGGGTGGATGCCGGCGCGTTTGACCTCGAGCAGCGCGTGGCGGGTGTCCTCGATGCCGTAGCGGCCGCGGTAGCTGCCGTAATCCTCAGGCTTGCCGTCGGACAGCGTGATCAGGAGCTTGGTGCGGGCCGGCACTGCGGCGAGCATCTGGCCGAGGTGGCGGATCGCGACGCCCATGCGGGTGTAGGCCTTCGGCGCCATGCCGCTGATGCGACGGCGGACAGCCGACGAGCAGGGCTCGTCGAAGGTCTTCACGCGGTAGATCTCGCAGCGCTTGTTGGTGCGCCCGGAGAAACCATAGATGGCGAACGCGTCGCCCAGGGTCTCGACGGCGTCCGCCAGCAGGATCATGGACTCGCGCTCGGCGTCGTTCACCCAGCCCTTCGTCGAGCCGCTCATGTCGACCATGAACATCACGGCGACGCTGCGGCCGGATTTGCGGAAGTGTGTGTACAGGCGGTCGCTGACTTCACGCCCCTGCACGAGGTCGACGTGGGCATCCACCAGTGCGTCGAGATCGAGTTCGTCACCGTGCGGCTGCCGGCGCTGGCGCTGTGCCTCGGACAGGATCGCCTCGAACACGCGCTGGATCGACTTCGCGAGCCCCCGGTACTTCTGCCTGGTGTCGGCGACGAAGGCCTCCTCGCCGTCCGGCACCGTCTGTTCGGTCAGCGCGCAGAAGGCTTCCCGGAAGCGCTGCCGCGTGTAGTCCCATTCGGGGTAGAGATAGAGGTGGCTGCCCGGCAGGTCGCCGTCCAGTTCCAGGCCGGGGACGCCGCCGCCCTCCTCGTCGCCGGGATACGGCGCCTGGCCACCTTCCGACTGCAGGTAGTCGTCCCCGAGTTCACCGATGTCCTGCATGATCGACGCCAGCAGCGCCTGCAGGTCCGCGCCCACCGGCACCGCCTGGTCGTTGTAGTGCAGTTCGACCTCGTTGCCGGGGGCGCCGTCGGGCGACTTCGTCACCGAGAAACGGTTCGCCGGTTCGGGGCCGACGCAGGGGTCCGCCGGCGTATCCTCCGCCTGCTGCTCGAGTTCGCGCTCCAGTGACGACAGCGCGCGCTGCAACGCCTGTTTCTCGCGCGGCACGCGCCTGAACAGCGCCTCACGCACCTTGTGCGGCAGCATCTCGCCAGCGTGGCGCAACGGCGGCGGCAGCGGGTGATCGATGAAGCGCGCGACCAGTGCGAGGCTGTCGCGCGCCGTCGCGCCGGGGGCGGTCAGTGCGGCAGCGGCAAGCGTGAACTCGCGCCAGGCCGCGCGGGCGAACTCGTCCTGGTAGGCGACACGCTCGATCTCGCGCGCGAGTCCGGGCAGGTCGCGCCCGATGCACGCGGTGAGTCGCACGCTTTCCAGGCGCTGGTAGATGGGCCAGGTGATCGCCGCGTCGAGCAGACGGATGGCTTCTTCCAGCGCGCGATACTGCCAGGTGCCGTAACGGTTCTGCGCCCACAGGAAGACGGCGGTGGCCTTGTACAGCAGCGCGTTGACAGCGCGATCCGCATCGATCGCGAGCGTCGCCGGCAACAGGATGCGTTCGGTGTCGGTCCAGGCGATTGCGTCGCTCGCGATCGACAGCGCGCGGCCGCCGAGGCCGCGCACGAAATGACGCAGGAAACCCGACACCTGCTCGAGGCCGCAGCTGGTCTGGGCATTCGCGTAGCTCTCGACGTAGAGGGGCAGGGAATCGAACACTTCCACCGCGAAGCCGAGCCCGCGGTTGTCGAAGGCATCCATCGCCTTGATGATCCAGTCCTCCACCGCCGCCGCGTCGAGCCAGCGGAAGGCATGCGGCGCGTTGGCGATGAAGTGCGCCGCGAGATCCTCGTTCGACAGCGCGATGACTTCCGTCCAGTGGAAAATGAAGTCCTGGACCTCGCGCTCGAGCTCCGCGATATCGGCCACGATCTCTGACGCGCGCGGCGCGCGCGACAGCACGGAGCCCGCAATCTTCTCGAGGTCCTTCTGGACCCGGATCAGGTTGAAGAAATTCTGGCGCGGACCGTCGGTCATCGCGGCGTGGCAGGCCGGGGCGGGCCTAGAACACGGCCGCGGCGAGTTCGTGCACGGCGTGCAGGAGTTCGGCGTCGTCGGTCAGCGCGTGCGCCACCGCGGTGTCGCAGGCGATCGCGGGCTGCACGCCGCTCGCGATGAGCTTGCCCGCGTTGACGAGCAGCCGCGTGCTCGCCCCTTCGTCCAGCCCGCTGCCCTTCAGGTTGCGCGTGTGCGCGCCGAAGCGGACGAGCTTGGCGGCGAGCGCGTCCGCCACGCCGCTCTCGGTCGCGATGATGCGCTGCTCCAGCTCCGCCGACGGGTAGCCGAACTCCAGCGCGACGAAACGCTGGCGCGTGCTCTGCTTCAAATCCTTCAACACGCTCTGGTAGCCCGGGTTGTAGGACACCACCAGCGCGAACTCGCGCGGCACCGGCAGCAGCTCGCCGAGCTTGTCGATCGGCAGCATGCGGCGGTCGTCGCACAGCGGGTGAATGACGACCGAGGTGTCCTTGCGCGCCTCGACGACTTCGTCGAGGTAGCAGATCGCACCGATGCGCACGGCGTGCGTCAGCGGGCCGTCCAGCCACTGCGTCTCGCCGCCCTTCACGAGATAGCGCCCGACGAGATCGGCGGCGGTCAGGTCATCGTGGCAGGCCACCGTGATCAGCGGCCGGCGCAGGCGCCAGGCCATGTGGTGGACGAAACGCGTCTTGCCGCAGCCGGTCGGCCCCTTGAGCAGGATCGGCAGCTGGTTCGCGTAGGCGGCCGCGAAGACTTCGCGCTCGTTGCCCAGCGGCTCGTAGTAGGGTTCGTCCAGGATCATGCGCCCGGCGGCGCTGTCTTCGTGCTGCAAGGTGAGCCTTTCGTACCGGGCTGACGGCCCGCCAGAGCGTTCGGAAGAAGCAGTCCATTTGTAACCAAAGCGCCCTGCTGCGGCAAGCACCGGCCCGCGCCACTTCCCTAGTCGGCCCCGGTAAATTGGCTATAATGCGGCGGCGCCGTGGGGCACGGCGTCTCCATCCATCCACAGAATGAGCTGCCTGCCGGGCGGCGCGAGAAAAGCATCATGGACAAGCATCAAAGCAATGCTGAACAGGACGCAGTGTTCGTACGGAATTTCGGGATCGTGCTGCTGTTCCTGGCGGGTGTCGGTGTGGCGATCTACTTCCTGGCCGGAAGCGTCTACTCGGACTTCAGGGAAACCACCCGCAATGACGCCGACATCGCCGCGCGCGTTGCCCCGGTCGGCAAGCTGAACACCAGCGGCGAAGCCGCCGCCGTCGCGAGCACCGCTGCCAGCGCCGCGGACGCCGCCACAGCCGCGCCCGCCGCGGTCGCCGCGGCGAGCAGCCCCGGCGAAGCCACGTACAACACGATCTGCGCCGCCTGCCATGCGCAGGGCATCGCGGGCGCGCCGAAGACCGGCGACGCCGCGGCCTGGGAAGCCCGCATCGCGCAGGGCAAGGACACGCTCTACAGGCACGCCATCGAGGGCTTCCAGGGTCAGGCCGGCATGATGCCGGCGAAGGGCGGCGCGGCCAACCTGAGCGACGACGAGGTCAAGGGCGCCGTGGACTTCATGGTACAGGCCGCCCAGGGCGGTGCTGCCGCACCGGCAGCCGCGCCTGCCGCCGAGGCAGCCCCGGCTGCCGCCGCCGAAGCCGCCGCGCCGGCCGTCGCCGACGCGGGCGCGAAGGGCAAGGAAATCTACGACGGCGTCTGCTTCGTCTGCCACACCCCCGGTGCCGCTGGCGCGCCGAAGCTCGGCGATGCCGCCGAATGGGGCAAGCGCGTCGCGCAGGGCAACGACGTGCTGTACGACCATGCCATCAACGGCTTCATGGGCCAGGCCGGCATGATGCCGCCGAAGGGCGGCCGTCCTGACATCTCCGACGACGACGTCAAGGCCGCCGTCGACTACATGGTCAACAACAGCAAGTAGGACCCCACCGGGTCCTCCGAGCGACAAGGGGCCTGCGGGCCCCTTGTTCATTTCTGGCCTCTCGTGACCTTCGCCCTGCGCCACTCGCCCGATCAGCCAC
Organism: Hydrogenophaga intermedia; assembly: GCA_943370145.1. Classification (GTDB taxonomy): domain Bacteria; phylum Pseudomonadota; class Gammaproteobacteria. The sequence continues at coordinate 4,237 of CALRPY020000048.1, forward strand.
CGAGGACACCGAGAACACCGAGCTGGAACGAGTGGGTTCGTGCCACCTGCGATGCGGCGCCGCTCATCGCGCCCGGAAAGCCTTCGGCTCCGCGGCGAAATCCCGCGTTACCGTGAGCAGGGACCTCGCGCCTTCACGACGGAGGACACGTCGAGCACGGAGAAGAAATGCAGATTGAGCCTGGGTCATCCCGCTGCGGCAGGCAGACATCAACTCAATCATTCCAGCTCGGTGTTCTCGGTGCTGCTCGGTGGCAATCACCACGCGTGACGCCGGACGGCGCCGCTTCAGCCCGCCTCCAGCCCCGCGTAGGCGGCCACCAGCCACTTGACGCCGCTGCCGGCGAAATTGACCTGCACCCGGGTGTGCGCGCCGCGGCCTTCGAGATGGAGCACGACCCCTTCGCCGAAGGTCCGGTGCACGACGCGCTGGCCGAGCCTGTAGCCGTAGCCACCGGTATCCTCGACCAAGGGCGTGCGCGAACCGAACGAGGGCGAGGAGGACGAAGCGCCGAGACGCACCTCGTCCACCAGTTCGCGCGGCAATTCATTGAGGAAACGCGATGGCCGCGGGTAATAGTCGGTGCCGTGCAGGCGACGACTCTCGGCGTAGGTCAGCGTCAGGTGCTTCATCGCGCGGGTGATGCCGACGTAGCACAGCCGACGTTCTTCCTCGAGCTGATTGGGGTCCTCGGCCGAGCGCTGGTGCGGGAACAAGCCCTCCTCCATGCCGACCAGGAACACGTTCGCGAATTCGAGGCCCTTCGCCGAGTGCAGGGTCATCAGCTGCACGCTGTCCTCGAAACTGCCGGCCTGTCCCTCGCCGGCTTCGAGCGCCGCATGGCTCAGGAAGGATGAGATCAACGGCAGCGCGACCTCGCCGACCTCGGGCTCCGGCGGCTCGAAGTCGCGCGCGGCCGACACCAGTTCGCCGAGGTTCTCGATGCGATCGAGCCCGCGCTCGCCTTTCTCCTTCTTGTAGTGCTCGACGAGGCCGCTGCGCTCGACCACGAGTTCGATGACGCTGTCGAGCCCGAGGCCTTCGATCTCCGCGCCGAGCTCATCGACGAGGCTCAGGAACTGGCCCAGCGCCGCCGCGGCGCGCGCGGACAATTCCTTTTGCTCGATGAGCCGCCGTGCCGCGTCCCACAGCGTGAGACGCTCGAGCCGCGCGGTCTGGCGCACGTCGTCCAGCGTCCGGTTGCCGATGCCGCGGGCAGGCAGGTTGACGACGCGCTCGAAGGCCGCGTCGTCGCCGCGGGAATTCGCGAGCCTGAGATAGGCGAGCGCATCCTTGACCTCGGCGCGCTCATAGAACTTGAAGCCGCCGTGCACGCGGTAGGGCACGTCGGCCTGGCGCAGCGCATCTTCGAGCACGCGCGACTGCGCGCTCGTGCGGTAGAGAATCGCGCACTCGTCGTAGCGGTTGCCGTCGCGATGCCATTCGCGCAGGCGCTCCACGCAGTAGCGCGCCTCGTCGATGTCGTTGAAGCCGGAGTAGAGCCGGATCGCCTCGCCGCGGCTGCCGTCGGTCCACAGCTTCTTGCCGAGCCGCGCGCTGTTGTTCGCGATCAGCGCATTCGCCGCGTCGAGGATGTTGCCGGTCGAGCGGTAGTTCTGCTCGAGGCGCACGATCTCGTGGCGTGGGTAGTCGCGCCTGAAGCGCTGCATGTTCTCCACCTTCGCGCCGCGCCAGCTGTAGATCGACTGGTCGTCGTCACCCACCGCGAACACGTTCGCGCGCTCGCCTGCGATGAGCTTGAGCCAGCCGTACTGGATGGCGTTGGTGTCCTGGAACTCGTCCACCAGCACGTGGAGGAAGCGCTCCTGGTAATGCCGCAGCAGCCCGGGCGTGTCACGGCAGAGCTCGTAAGCGCGCAGCAGGAGCTCGGCGAAATCGACGAGCCCGGCGCGCTGGCAGGCATCCTCATACGCCGCGTAGATCTCGACCATCGTCTGCAGCACGTAGTCGCCCGCGGTGTCGATGTGCTGGGGCCGCTGGCCTTCGTCCTTGCGCGCGTTGATGAACCACTGCGCCTCCTTCGGCAGCCACTGGTTCTCGTCGAGGTTCATGCCGCGGATCGCGCGCCGGATCACCTTCTGCTGGTCGTCGCTGTCCATGATCTGGAACTGCTCCGGCAGCTTTGCCTCGCGCCAGTGGGCACGCAGCAGCCGGTGCGCGATGCCGTGGAAAGTGCCGACCCACATGCCGCCGACCGGCCGCGCGAGCAACTGCTCGATGCGTCCGCGCATCTCGGCGGCGGCCTTGTTGGTGAAGGTCACGGCGAGAATGCTGGACGGCGAGGCGAGTCCGTTCTCCAGGCACCATGCAATGCGGTGGACCAGCACGCGCGTCTTGCCGCTGCCGGCGCCGGCGAGCACGAGCGTCTGGGGCGCACCGGTGGTCACGGCGGCAAGCTGCGCGGCGTTGAGCGGCGCGAGGATCGGGGAAGTGGACATGCGCCGATTCTACCGGCACCACCTCCGGGCGGTCACGCACGCAGCCCCTGGCGGACGCGCGCCCAGCCATCCGGCGCGCAGGGCGGGACCGGGTGGCTTTCGCGCCGCCTGCGACAACTTGCCGCTCTTCGCGTGACTTGGCTTCCCAACTGGCATGAAGCAAGTGCATCGCCACGCCTCATGAAAGATCTTCGCCTCTCCCACCCCGGGAGAGGCCGGCCGCGAGGCCGGGTGAGGGTCGTCTCAGAGTGGCGCAGCGCCAGCGTATGCCACTCTCACCCGCCGCCTTCGGCGTCGACCTCTCCCGGAGCGGGAGAGGCGAAGACCGGTCGCGCCGCCCCTGCGGCGAACCCCTCGACGCACGGGTTCGCGTCGGGGCTTCGGCTACAATGGCCGCAAGCACAGCCTGTGACGCACCCGACCCATGCAAGACTCCCTGATTCCGGACCAGACCGCACTCGACGTGGCCGCCCATGCGCTGGGCGTGGCGCAGCGCGCCGGCTGCACCGCCGCCGTGTCCATCAACGCCGGCAACGGCCTGTCGGTCGGCGTGCGGGGCGGCGAGGTGGAGACCCTCGAATACCATCGCGACAAGTCGCTCGCGGTGACGGTCTATCACGGGAAGCGCAAGGGCACGGCGACGACGACAGACTTCGCGCCGGACGCCGTCGCGGAAACGGTCGCGGCCGCGATGCGCATCGCGACCGACGCCGAGCCCGACGAATACGCGGGGCTCGTCGACCCGGCGCTGCTCGCGCGGGAATTCCCGGCGCTCGATCTCGACCACCCCTGGGACGTCGAGCCGGAGGCGGCAATAGCGCTCGCGCTCGACTGCGAGGCAGCCGCCCGCGATGCGCATCGCGAGGTCAGCCAGGTCGACGAGGCCGCTGTCAGCAGCTATCGCGGCCTGCACGCCTACGCGGACAGCCAGGGCTTCGCGGGCGTCTACCGCGCGAGCCGCCACGGGCAGAGCTGCACCGTCGTCGGCAGCCGCGACGGCGCAATGCAGCGCGGCTACTGGTTCACGACCGCGCGCCGCGCGGCGGACCTGGAAGCGCCGGATGCGGTCGGACGCCGCGCCGCGGCGCGGACGGTCGCCAAGCTCGGCGCGCGCAAGATGAAGACCCGCAAGGCACCTGTGCTGTTCGAGAACCGGCTCGCCACCGGCCTCATCGGCAACCTCGTGTCAGCGGTCTCCGGCCCGAATCTCTATCGCGAGGCGAGTTTCCTGCGCGATGCGATTGGCCAGCAGCTGTTCCCCGACTTCATTTCCATCGACGAGCAACCCCACCTGCTCCGGGCGCTGGGCAGCGCGCCCTTCGACGCCGAAGGCGTGGCGACCCGGCGGCGCCTGCTCGTCGACCGCGGTGTCCTGCAGGGTTACGTACTCGACGGCTACTCCGCGCGGCGACTGAAGATGGCTCCGACCGGCCACGCCGGCGGCATCCACAACCTCATCGTCAGCGACCAGGGCCTCGACCTCGACGCGCTGCTGCGGCAGATGGGCACGGGCCTGCTGGTCACCGACCTGATGGGCTTCGGTGTCAACCTGCTGACCGGCGACTACTCGCGCGGCGCCGCAGGCTTCTGGGTCGAGGGCGGCGCAATCAGCCATCCGGTCGAGGAAATCACCATCGCCGGCAACCTGCGCGACATGTTCCGCAACATCGTCACCGCCGGCAGTGATCTCGAACGCCGCGGCAGCATCCAGTGCGGCTCGCTGCTTCTCGAGCAGATGACCATCGCCGGCGACTGAGGCGAGGCGCCGGATCTCCGCCTCTCCCGGGGCGGGCAGTCTCCAGGCCACATTTTCCCGGTGGTGCTACCTGAATCCCGGCTTGCCGGCTGATGCCAACCCGTCATGCCGGCGGGGATTCGGAATAGCCACCGAGGACCCCGAGAACACCGAGGGGATGGCGTGGGCAGTCCCTCCCGGACGTCATTGCCACGACGGAGGCGCACCTCGCCATTTACCGTTCTGCTTCGTCTCCTCCGTGGTAAAAAAATTCGGCTTCTCGTGTCGTGGAAACGCCTGGTTTCACCACGGACCCGGAGAGGCCCCTTTTTCCGACCGTGGTGCGGTCAATGGCCATGCCTTCAACCGCCGGCTCAGCCCCACTGGAGAGATCTCGGTGTTCTCGGGGTTCTCGGTGGCCATCAGGGCGTAGACCCCGGCACCTGCGTCCGAATGTGATCAGGACACAGCCCGCCCCGGGCGAGGCCGCACGCAGTGCGGGTGAGGGCCGGCAGCGCGCACCGGGCGGTCCGCCAGGATCATGGGGCGGACCGGCAAGCGGCCCGTGCTAAAGTCCGGCAGACCTCGCGCAGCTACAGACGCAATGTGCCGAGGCATGGATAGCGCCTAGAGGAGTGCCGGCGATCGTGAGTATCACTTCGTTCAGACCGAAGGCTGCCGCCGATGCGAGCGGGCGCGTCGAGGCGATCGTCGCCGCCGCGAGCGGGATCGTGCTCGGCAAGACGCAGGTGCTGCGCCTCGCGGTGACCTGCCTCCTGGCCGGTGGCCACCTGCTGCTCGAGGATCTGCCCGGCGTGGGCAAGACCACGCTCGCCCAGGCGCTGGCGCGGCTGCTCGGGCTTTCCTACCAGCGCCTCCAGTGCACCAGCGACCTGTTGCCCGCCGACGTCCTCGGCGTGTCCGTCTACGACCGCAACGACGGCCAGTTCCACTTCCATCCCGGGCCGGTGTTCACCCAGGTGCTGCTCGCCGACGAAATCAACCGCGCGACGCCGCGCGCGCAAAGCTCGCTGCTGGAGGCGATGGAGGAACGGCAGGTCACGCTCGAAGGCCGCACGATGCCGCTGCCGGCGCCCTTCTTCGTGATCGCGACACAGAATCCGACCGACCAGGTCGGCACCTATCCGCTGCCGGAGTCGCAGCTCGATCGCTTCCTGATGCGCCTGTCCCTTGGCTACCCCGCTCGCGCCGCCGAGCGGGAGCTGCTGGAGGGCCGGGATCGCCGAGCGCTGCTGGCCGACCTCGCACCGGTGTGCAGTCTCGATGCGCTGCTCGAGCTGCAGGCACAGGTCGATACCGTCCACGTCGCCGAACCGCTGCTCGAATACCTGCAGGATCTGCTGGCGCGCAGCCGCACGATGCCCGGCCTCGCCCACGGGCTGTCGCCGCGCGCGGGACTCGCATTGCTGCGCGCAGCCAGGGCGTGGGCGCTGGCGCACGGTCGCGGCCACGTGCTGCCCGAGGACCTCAAGGCCATCCTGCCCAGCGTCGCCAGTCATCGACTGGTCGCGCGCGACGCGGGGACCAGCGCCGCCGCCCTGACCGAACAGCTGCTGCGCACGGTGCCGGTGCCCTGAGCCCCGCATCGGCGGCGCAGCCCTTGGACGTCCTCGATCGCAAGCGCGTGTACATCTTCCCGTCGCGCGCGGGAGGCATGTTCCTGGGCGTGATCGGGCTGATGCTGATCGGCGCCATCAACTACGACAACGCACTCGCCTACATCCTCGCCTTCCTGCTGGTGGGCCTGATGTTCACCGCGATGCTCCACACCTGGCGCAACCTCGCGGGCCTCGCGCTCGCGGAGGTCCAGGTCGAGCCCGTGTTCGCCGGCGCGCCCGCGCGCTTCGAATTCCGCTTCGTCGACCCCGATCTGCGAACCCGGCACACGCTGCGCCTGCGGCGGCTGCTGAAACGCAGGGGCGCGGGCTGGTGGCGCCCGCTGGTGGATGGCACTGCCGAGTGCGCGACGCTGGATGCGGGCTCGGCCCAGATCGTCATGCAGGTCACGACGGAGCGCCGGGGCTGGCTGCCGCTCGGCCGCGTCGAACTCTCGAGCCGCTATCCGCTCGGCATCCTGCGCGCCTGGGCCGACCTGCGGCAGGACGCGCGCTGCCTCGTGTATCCGGCACCGGCCGGCAACCTGCCGCTCGCACCAGGGCGCGCCGGCGCCGACGGCGAAGGCGGTGACGGCGCGGGGGTCGACGATTTCGCCGGGCTGCGCCCCTATGTCACCGGCGACTCGCTGCGCAGCGTGCACTGGAAGGCGGCTGCGCGCGGCGAGGCGCTGCTGGTCAAGCAGCTGCGCGGCGCGGGCGGTACGCGCTGGCTGCGCTGGCACGACACCGCGACGCTGGCGGACACGGAAGCCCGGCTGTCGCAGCTTGCGCAATGGATCGTCATGCTCGATGCGAGCGGCGAACGCTACGGCGTGGAGTTGCCGCACCTGCTCCTCGAGCCGGACGCCGGCCCCGTGCAGCGCGGCCGTGCGTTGCGGGCGCTCGCGCTGTGGGCAGGCGCATGACGCCGGCCGGCGGTATCGCCCTGCGCGAGCTCTGGTGGAGTTCGGCCAGTGTCGCGCTCGCGCTTGCCCCGCACGTGATGCGGCTGCCGCCGCTGCTGCCGCTGATATTCGTCGCGCTGCTCGCCTGGCGCCTGCTGGCGGCCCACGGCAAGCTACGGTTGCCCGACCGCGAACACCGTCTGTTGTGGCTGGGCACGCAAATCGGCGCGGTCGCGCTGTTCGTCACGATCTACGCCCGCTACCAGGGTGAACTCGGTCGGGACGCCGGCGTCGCGCTGCTGAGCGGGCTGGTCGGGCTGAAGCTGCTCGAAATGAAGGAGCCGCGCGATTTCTACGTCGCGTGCTTCCTCGCCTACTTCCTGGTCGTCACGAACTTCTTCTACTCCCAGTCGATTCCCACTGCGTTCTACCTGCTGGGCGTGACGGTGCTGGTCACGACCGCGCTGGTGCGTTTCAACAGTCCCTCCACGCTTGGCGACCTCGCCTGCCTGCGGCTCGGCGCGCGCCTGGTTGTCGAGAGCGTGCCGATCATGGCGCTGTGTTTCGTGCTGTTCCCCCGCCTGCCAGGTCCACTGTGGGGCATGCCGGGCGCCGACGACAGCGCCGTCACCGGGCTGTCGGACCAGATGGAGATCGGCCGCATCGCGCACCTCGGCACTTCCGACGAAATCGCATTCCGGGTCGCCTTCGAGGGCGCGCGGCCACGGGCGCGGGACCTGTACTGGCGGGGCCCCGTGCTGTGGGACACGGACGGCCGACGCTGGCAGGCGGGCACGATCGCGCGGCAGGGGGGCGCGGCGGCCGTGGTCCCGCGCGGCCCGCGCTACCGCTACGAGGTGCTGCTCGAGCCGCACGGCGAGCGCTGGCTGCTCGGGCTCGACGCGGTCACGGCCAGCGATGCCTTCGCGCGCAGCTCGCGGGCGCTGGAATTGAGCGCGCGCCAGCCGGTGCGGCGGCGCGCGCGCTACACGCTGGAATCGGCGACCGCCTACAGCCTGCCCGACATCACGCCCGCGGAGCGGCGCGCGGCGCTGGCACTGCCCGCCGGCGCGCACCCCCGCACGCGCGAACTCGCCGCGCGCTGGCGCGCGGCGGCCACGAGCGACCGCGCGGTGATCGAGCGCACGCTCGCGCGTTTCGCAGCCGCTCCCTATGCCTACACGCTGACACCTCCGCTGCTCGACGAGGACCCGATCGACCAGTTCCTGTTCGACACCAGGCAGGGATTCTGTGAGCACTACGCCGCCGCTTTCGTGGTGCTGATGCGCGCGAGCGGGATCCCGGCGCGCGTGGTCACGGGCTACCAGGGCGGCGAATACAACGGCGTCAGCGACTACATGCTCGTGCGCCAGCGCGACGCGCACGCCTGGGCCGAAGTCCACCTGCCCGGCGAGGGCTGGGTCCGCGTCGACCCCACCGCCGCCGTCGCGCCGGAACGGGTGTCGCTGGGAATCGGTGATCTGGCTCGCCGGGGTTCCGCATTGCCGCTGCTGGACGGAGACTCGCCGGCCTACGAGGTGTGGCGCAGTGCGCGCCAGCTGTGGGATGCCGCGAACTACGAATGGAGCCAGTGGGTGCTGGGTTACACGCCGCAGCGTCAACGCGACCTGCTGTCGCGCCTCGGTCTGGACGACATGGGTGCGGCCGAACTCGCCGTGGCGCTGACCGCGAGCCTGGCCTTGGCGATGGGAGGACTGGCCGTGGTGCTGCTGCGCCGTCGGCCGGCACCGGGCACGCCCGCCATGCGCGCCTATGCGGCATTCTGCGCCCGCCTCGCCCGCATCGGGCTCGCGCGCGAACCGCACGAGGGGCCGCTGGAGTTCGCCGAACGCGTGGCCGCGACGCGCGCCGACCTCGGCGCCGCCGCGCGCGAGATCAGTCGCCTTTACAGCCTGTTGCGCTATGCCGACGCCCCGGCCGGACTCGACGCCCTGCGCCAGCGCGTGCAGGCCTTCCGGCCCGGTCCGCCGCCCGCGTAGTCAGAGGATAGCCACCGGGCAACTGTGTCCCGCGCTGCGCTCAGACGGTCTGCAGGGTCCAAGGCCTGCCGGTTCTGACCATGGCATCGAGAATCGTCAGCGGAGAAAAGGAGAAAAGGTGTCAGATTTGAAATCTGACACCTTTTCTCCCCTCAGGCCTGAGGGGGGTGGGGCCAAGCTCCCCGGCAGGCTCGGGCGCCGTTCGTGTTCGGACGGGCCACCAAGAACACCGAGGGGTGAGGGAGAAAGAATGGATTGGAGGCGGCTGCTGGGCTCCACTGCTGCGGAAGCAGCTGCCTTCAATTCGTCTTTCCCCTCCGTGCTCCGTGGCCTCCGTGGTAGAACCAGACTTTTCCGCGAAACGATACGCGGCGTCATTACCAGGAAGACCACGGAGAGCACGGAGAAGAACAGTGATTCGCTGTATGCGCCTCGGCAGCGGCAGAGCCCTGCGGGTGGCACGTGCCCACTCAATCCCCCTCTGTGTTCTCGGTGTTCGGTGGCTAGGTGAAGCGCGGCATCACGCGCGTCGCGAACAGATGGAGAAAAGGTGTGGAGAAAAGGTGTCAGATTTGAAATCTGACACCTTTTCTCCATGTTCGAGCGACTGAGTGCCAAGGGCAAGCCTTACAAGGTGGTCATGACGGCCTGCATGCGCAAGCTCCTGACGATTCTCAATGCCATGGTCAGAACCGGCAGGCCTTGGACCCTGCAGACCGTCTGAGTGCAGCGCGGGACACAGTTCTTGGTGGCTGACCCGCCGCCCCACCAGAGCCACGGGCAACACGCGCGCGCGGTGGCCGCTGAGGTGTCGAAAAGGTGTCAGATTTAAAATCTGACACCTTTTCTCCATGTTCGAGCGACTGAGTGCCAAGGGCAAGCCTTACAAGGTGGTCATGACGGCCTGCATGCGCAAGCTCCTGACGATTCTCAATGCCATGGTCAGAACCGGCAGGCCGTGGACCCTGCAGACCGTCTGAGTGCAGCGCGGGACACAGTTCTTGGTGGCTGACCCGCCGCCCCCACCAGAGCCACGGGCAACACGCGCGCGCGGTGGCCGCTGAGGCCTCAGGCCGTCGGCTCCTCGATCAGCACGAAGGTCGGCTCCATCGCCTCGTCGCGCAGCGGGATCAGCGCCTGGTAGGCGGGGGAGTTGTACCAGTCGCGCGCGGATTTCGCGTCGGGGAACTTCGCGATCAGCGCGGCCTGCCCGGCGTGGGCGCCGGCCAGCACCTCGACGACCTTGCCGCGGACCATCGCCGCGCCGCCGAAGGGGGCGAAGGTCGCGCCGGCCTGTGCGCCGTATTCCTGCATCTTCTGGGCATCTTTGACTTTGACGTGAGCGATCAGATAGGCCGCCATGGCGATGTACTCCTGTATTACTGGGTGGATTCGGAACCCGGAACCTTACCGGCCGGCCTGTGCGCAGGCAATTCCGCGTATGAGGGAACGCCCGCCGCGACACGACGTGAACCGGCGCGGCGCGCCGGCATAGAATGCCGCACACCCACTCGCCGCAGCACACCAACGGGGGAGACATGTCACAGCGAATCGCGAAGACCGGTGAGCAGGCAAGCCGCGCTGCGGGCGCCCGCGCATGAGCGGCGCACTCGACGGCATCCGGGTCATCGACCTGACGACGGTGCTGATGGGTCCGTTCGCGACCCAGCTGCTCGGTGACCTCGGCGCGGACGTCATCAAGGTCGAAGCCCCGACGGGCGACAGCAGCCGCGCGCTGGGCCCGGCCAGTCATCCCGGCATGGGCGCGGGCTTCCTGCACGTGAACCGCAACAAGCGCAGCGTGGTGCTCGACCTGAAGCAGCCGGCCGCGCACGCCGCGCTGCTGAAGCTCGTGGCGACCGCCGACGTGCTCGTCTACAACGTGCGACCACAGGCCATGGCGCGGCTCGGGCTCACGTGGGCGGCGCTGTCGGCAATCAACCCCCGGCTCATCTACGTCGGCACCTTCGGCTACGGCCAGCGTGGCCCCTACGCGGCGAAGCCCGCCTATGACGATCTCATCCAGGGCGCGATCGGCCTGCCTTCGCTTGTGGCCCACGTCGGCGACGGCGTGCCGCGCTACGTGCCGATCGCGATGGTCGATCGCACGGTGGGCATGGCGGCGGTGAACGCCGTCTGCGCCGCCCTCTACCGGCGCGAGAAGACCGGCGTCGGCCAGTCCATCGACGTGCCGATGTTCGAGACCATGGTGCCCTTCCTGCTCGGCGAACATTTCGCAGGCGCGAGCTTCGAACCGGCGCTCGGGCCACTCGGTTACCCGCGCATGCTCGCGCGCGAGCGCACGCCGTTCGCAACCCTCGACGGTTACCTGTGCGCGCTCATCTATGCCGACCACCACTGGCGCCGCTTCTACGAGATGATCGGGCGTGGCGATGAATTCGCGCGGGACCCGCGCCTCGCCGACATCGGCACGCGCACGCGCCACATCGAGACGCTCTATGCGATGGTCGCGGAGGTGCTGCGCACGCGCGGCACCGCCGAGTGGCTCGCGCTGTTCGAGGCCGCCGACATCCCGGCAATGCCGCTGCACACGCTCGAATCACTGATCGAGGATCCGCACCTCGGGGCGACCGGCTTCTTCAGGCTCGTCGAGCACCCGAGCGAGGGGCTGTATCGGCAGATGATGCCGCCGGCCGCGTGGAGCGAATCACCGCCGTCGGTGCGGCGCCATGCGCCGCGCCTCGGCGAACACAGCGCCGAACTCCTCGCGGAACTCGGTTACGGGGCCGCCGAACTCGCGGACATGGTGGCGAGCGGAGCGACGCGCTGCGCGGATCCCGCGTGAGCCGCCGCCTCGCGGCGCTGCTCGTCGCGACGACGCTCGCGCTCGGCGGCTGCAGCGCGCTGACGCTCGTCTACAACCGGGCACCGCTCCTGACCTGGTGGTGGCTCGATTCCTACCTCGAGGTCGATCGCGCGCAGGGCGCGCGGCTGCGCGCAGCGATCAGGGAATGGTTCGACTGGCATCGTGCGCAGGAAATCCCACGCTACGCGGCCCTGCTCGCGAGCCTGCGCGCCGAGGTCGCGGCGCCGACCAGCGCGGCGCGGATCTGCGCGGTCAACGACGAGATCCGCGCGCACTTCAAGCGCGCGCTGGAACGCACGCTGCCGCCGCTCACCGAACTCGCGCAGAGCCTCGACACGGCGCAACGCGCGCGGCTCGCGCGCCGCTACGCCGAGTCGAACGCGGAACTGCGCGAGGAGTTCCTGGAGGGGACGCCCGAAGCCCGCAGGAAACGCGCGACCGAACGCGCGGAAGACGCTGCCCGCGAGCTCTACGGACGCCTCGACGCCGCCCAGCGCCGCCTCATCGCCGAGGGCATCAAAGCCTCGCCCTACGATGCCGCGGTTTGGATCGCCGAACACGAGGCGGGGCAGCGCGACACCCTCGACGCGCTCGAGCGAATCGCGGCCGCGCCGCGCGAGCGGCGCGCCGACACGGCCCGCGCAGCACTCGGCATGCTCGCCGCGAGCTTCACGGCCTCACCGCGCGCCGCCTACCGCGACTACCTGACCGCGCTCACCGCCTACAACTGCGACTTCATCGCCCGCGTCCACGCGTCGACGAGCGACAAACAGCGCGCGCGCGCCGCGCGTCGGCTCGCGGACTGGGAACGGGACCTCGCAGCGATCGCGAAGCACGATTCCCCGTAGGTTGCCGTGAAAGAAGCTTGATCGAGCAGCCCGTGTAGTCCCCGCAGCGCGGCAGGTCGCCCCGCTTGCGAGAGAAGGGCCGGGGATTTCATGATGCTGGGTGAAGCGCGCGCCATGGAAGAAGCCCGCATCCCGTAGCCCGGGTGCAGCGCAACCCGGGGCCGGCGTCGGACCTGGTCCCGGAATCCCGGGTTGCGCGTGGCGCTCCACCCGGGCTACACAGGCTGCTACCGGTATTTCTGCAACTCGAGCCTGGCGATCTGTGCGCGATGGACTTCGTCGGGGCCATCGGCGAGGCGCAGCAGACGCGCGACGGCGTAGGCCATGGTCAGGCCGAAGTCGTTGCTGGTGCCGCCGCCGCCGTGCGCCTGGATGGCCCAGTCGATGACCTGGCAGGCCATGTTCGGCGCGGAAACCTTGATCATCGCGATCTCGGCGCGCGCCGCCTTGTTGCCGACGGTGTCCATCATGTAGGCGGCCTTCAGCGTCAGCAGCCGCGCCTGCTCGATCATGATCCGCGATTCGGCGATACGTTCCTGCGTGACGCCCTGCTCGGCCACCGGCTTGCCGAAGGCGACGCGCGCCATGCTTCGACGGCACATCTTCTCGAGGCAGCGCTCGGCAAGCCCGATGAGGCGCATGCAGTGATGGATGCGACCCGGCCCGAGGCGGCCCTGCGCGATTTCGAAACCGCGGCCCTCGCCGAGCAGCATGTTCGACAGCGGCACGCGCACGTTCTCGAACTTCGTCTCCGACGCGCGATCCGGCACGCCGTAGAAACCGAAGATGGGCAGCGAGCGGATCACGGTCACGCCCGGGGTCGCGAGCGGCACGAGGATCATCGACTGCTGCTTGTGCCGGTTCGCGTTGTCGGGGTCCGTCTTGCCCATGAAGATCGCGATCTTGCAGCGCGGATCCGTCGCGCCGGTGGTGTACCACTTGTGGCCGTTGATCACGTAGTGGTCGCCCTCGCGGCGGATCGAGGACTCGATGTTGGTCGCGTCGCTGGAGGCGACGGCCGGTTCCGTCATCGCGAACGCCGAGCGGATTTCGCCGGCGAGCAGCGGCTCGAGCCACTGCTTCTTCTGCGCCTCGGTGCCGTAGCGCAGGAGGGTCTCCATGTTGCCGGTGTCCGGCGCGCTGCAGTTGAACACTTCCGGCGCCAGCGGCGAGCGGCCCATGATTTCGCACAGCGGCGCGTACTCCAGATTGGTCAGTCCGTCGCTGTGCTCTGATTTCGGCAGCCACAGGTTCCACAGCCCCTGCCGCTTCGCGATTGCCTTGAGGCGCTCGACGGTGGGGTACACCGCCCACGGCCCCGCTTCCTCGGCTTCCTTCAGGAACTGGGGCTCGGCGGGATAGATATGCTCGTCCATGAACGCGCTGATGCGCGCGGCGAGTTCGCGGGTGGTCTGGTTGGCTTCGAAAAGGGTCATGGGCTTGCTTCCGCTGATCTGCTGGGTGGCGTCGATCATAGTGCCGCGCGGGACTGCGGGCGACCCGTGCAGGGATTGCCTGCGAGGCTCAGCGATACGCGGTGTATGCGCGCCCGTAGGCTTCGCGCGCGACCACGCCCTTCATGATTTCCGGCGTACCGTCGCCGATCTCGAGACCCATCACGTCGCGCAGCCGCTGGCCGAAGGACAACGACTGGTCGTAGCCGACCCAGCCGTGCAGCACGATGCAGGCATGGATGGCCTCGACCGCGACCTTGGGCGCGTACCACTTCGCCATCGCGGCCTCCTTCGTGTGCGCGCGCCCCTGGTCGCGCAGCCACAGCGTGTGATACGCGAGATGCCGGGCGGCCGCGACGTGCGTCAGGTGTTCGGCGACCTGGAAGGCGACGCCCTCGCGCTGCGCGAGCGGCTTGCCGAAGGTGTGACGGGCCTTCGTGTACTCGATGGTCTCGTCCAGGGACTGGGCGGCCGTGCCGAGGCAGGCCAGCGCGATGACCGCGCGGTTGTAGTCGAAGGCCTCCATCGCCTGCACGAAGCCGCCGCCGGCGCCGCCCAGCTGGTGATGGGCCGGCACGCGCACGCGATCGAAGCGCAGCGCGCCGCGTTCACTCAGGCGCTCGCCGACGCTGAGGTAGACCTCGCGCGTCACGCCCGGCGCATCCAGCGGCACGACGAAGGCGGAGAGGCCGCGCGCGCCCTGCCCGCTGCCGGCGAGGCGCGCGAACACGATGCAGTCGTCGGCGCATCCCCCGAGGCTGATCGAGGCTTTTTCGCCGTCGATGATCCAGTCGCCGCCGTCGGGTGTCGCGGTGCTGCGGATGGCGGCCGCGTCGGAGCCCGCGCCGGTCTCGGTGAGACCGAAGGCGACGATGCGCTCGCCGCTCGCGATGCCCGGCAACAGCGCATCCCGCAGGGCCGGCGCGCCGTGGCCGCCGATCAGGTCGGACGCAATCAGCGCGAGCTGCAGGAACAGTGTGATGCTCAGGTCGCCGCGCCCGAGTTCCTCCGCCGCGATACCCGCCAGCACGTAGCTGCCGTCGCTGCCGCCGAGGGCCTGTGGCACACGGATGCCCAGCACCCCGAGTTCTCCCAGTTCACGGATCCGTTCGCGTGGCAGCGGCTCGCCGCGGTCCCACGCGGCGGAAAACGGCCGCAGGCGTTCATCCGCATAGCGCCGCACCGCAGCCTGGAATGCGGACTCGGTGTCATCGAGATCGAAATTCATCGGCGGCCTCCGTGGGCGCCCGGCAAGCGCGGGTCGAAACCAGCTTCAGCGGCGCGTGCGCGGTCGAGCCGCGTCGTACCTGGCGCTCATGCCTGCGGCAGCACGCGCAGCGGCGTGCGGCCGTCGAGGTCGACGTGCACGCGCAGGCAGCCGCCGCCGTCCGCCGTACCGCCGTCCTCCACGCAGCCTTCGAAGCGGTAGCGCGCCCCGGGTCGCAGCTGCGCGATGCCGAGCGCGAAGCGCCCCGCCCCGCGGCCGGGGTAGAGCACGGCTTCGAGGGCCGCGCCGTCGCTGACGGCGCGGGCCGGCAGCACGTCCGGGTAGGCGAGGTCGGCAATCACGGGGCCGTCGCGCCACTGCTCGCTGGGCCCCCTGTTGACGAGATCGGCCAGGCCGTTCGCGCGGCCCACGCGCGTCTTCAGCATGAACGCGTGCGACCACGTCGAGCAGCCGGGGTAGCTCAGCACGCCGCCCGCGCGATTGGTGTGGAGTTCGCCCATGGCGGCCAGCACCGCGGCGAGCGCGTCGCCGTCGCCCAGCTCGCGGGCGGCCATGCCGAGCGCGCCGAGCGCGTAGGCGGTGTTGAAGCGATAGTTGCCGGCATCGAGCCAGGGCTTCAGCGGAATCAGCTCGAGGCCGTGCGCGCCCTGGCGGAACAGTTCCTGGCGCGCGATTTCCCACGCGCGGAGCGCGAGATCGGGAAACACGGGGTGCATCCAGAACGCGAAGATCGCGTCTTCCTTGGACGACGACAGGCCCGGGATCGTGAAGCCGGTGCGCGTCGAGCGGATCAGCACGAAATGGCCGTCGACGTCGATGAACTCCTCTTCGAGTCGTTGACGGTACTGCGCTTCGATGTCTGCCCAGTGGCGCGTGCCGTGCAGGCGGTCGTAGGCGAGGATGCCGAGCGCCGCCTGGTTGTTGCAGAGCGGATAGATCCAGTTCGGCTCGCAGGGGAACAGGCAGAATTCGGAGTTGCGGGCATTCTCGACCAGCGTGCGCACGAGCGACGGATGGTCGTGCACGTAGCGCTCGCCGCTCGCGCGCTGCAGGGTCAGCGCGCCCGGCGCGTCGTAACGCCGGTCGCCGGTCGCGAGCGCATACAGGCCGAGCTGCGCGGCGTACCAGCCGGAGTACATCACGTTGTCGCGCGCGATCGGGTCGGGCTCGTGGCGGAAGTTGCCCCACAGGCTCTCGAGCGCCCAATACTTCCAGACGACGTGCTGCTTCTTCTTCTCGATCAGGTTTTCCTGGGCCTGCTTCAGGTAGCCACGCAGCGCCGGCAGGTGGACGTAGTTGGCGAGGCTCAGCACGTAGCCGAGGTTGTTGATCTGGTAACGGATCGCGCTCGGCTGGAACTGGTCGATGAAATCGAAGCCGGCAAAGCCTTCGACCGGCTGCAGCGCGCGGTCGAGCGCGTAGCGCAGCGCCGCGAGATCGTCGGCGGAGAGTTCGTCGACCTGTGGCGTGACGCCGTCGGCGAGCACGACGGTGGCCGCCGGCTGCCAGTGGCCGAGCACGGCGTTGCGCGCGTCGCGCCGCGCGCGTTTGCGCGCGAGCATGCGGCGGTGGATCCGCCAGCCGCCGCCGACTGTCCCCGCGGCGAGCAGCGCGACGAGAATCGGCGAGCCGGGCAAGGTCTGCGCGTGCCCCATCGCGCCGGCGGCGAGCGCCCCGCCCAGCCACACCGCGACGGGCGCGGCCTGGTTGCCGGTGCCGAACCACAGGAGCAGCCCCACCACGAACAGCAGCACCGTCAGCAGCGCGCAGCCGAGATGCAGCAACATGCTCCATGGCCCCCCGGCCAGGAAATGCAGGAAACCGCCCCCCGGAAACGCGAGCCCGAGGCCGAAGGCCTGCAACCCGGGCGTGGACGCTGCAAATGCCAGCGCAAGGCCCGCTGCGCAGAGCGCGAGATAGGCGAGCCCGGTACGGCGCAGGCGGCTCGCGGTGATCGGCCCGATGCTGCCGTGGCGTTCGGGCAGGCGGACGGAGGCGAGGACGGCGCTCATCGCGCGCGGTCCCCGAGGTGCGCGGGACGCCAGTCGGACGGGTCGACCGTCGCGGCGCGGCGCGCTTCGAGCAGGGGTCCAAGCACGGGCAGCCTGCATGCAGCGCGCAAGAGCAGGCTCGCGACGACACCACCGACGACGCAGCACAACATGGGCATTTCCCCCGGAAGTCTTGTCGCAGCAACATAGAGGAAGCGACTGGCGAACGCCACGGCGCGAGTCACTCCACCTCTCCCGCTCCGGGAGAGGTCGACGCCGAAGGCGGAGGCATGCGCCGGCGCTGCGACTAGCGGAGACGCCCCTCACCCGGCCTCGCGGCCGGCCTCTTCCGGGGCGGGCTGTCTCTTGGTCACATTTGAACGCGGGTACCGGGGTACAGACCTTGATGGGCCACCGAGAACACCGGGAACACCGAAATTTTTCGAGTGGCGCTGGGCCAGCGGTCGACGGCATGGCCATTGCCCGGACCACGCTCGACAATGCGACTTCTCCGTGTCCTCCAGGCTCTCCGTGGTGAAACCCGGCGTTGCCGCGGCAACAGGCGCCGAATCTTGACCACGGAGAGCACGGAGGACACGGAGAAGAACGGTGAATGCCGGAATGCGCCTCTGTCTTGGCAATGCCGGCCGGGCGGCACCTGCCCACCCGATCCTCTCGGTGTTCTTGGTGTTCTTGGTGGCCCGTACGAACACGAACGCCGGCACCCGCGTCTGCCGGGGAGCTTAGCCCGGTCCCCCGCAGGCCTGAGGGTAGAAAAGAGAAAAGGTGTCAGATTTGAAATCTGACACCTTTTCTCTTTTCTCGGCTAACGATTCTCGATGCCAGTGTCAGAACCGGCAGGCCCCTGGACCCTACAGAACGTCTGAGCGCAGCGCGGGACACAGTTGCTCGGTGGCCCAACAGCACGTGAACACCGGCACCCGCGTTCAATTGTGACCAAGAGACAGCCCGGGGCGGGAGAGGCGAAGATCTTTCACGGTGGGAGACGCCGCGCCAGCGACGGACCGAAAAGGCCGGGGCCGCGACCGCGGCCCTGGCCTCGACGGAACTCAAGCGCCCAGGTTGGCGGCGGCGAATTCCCAGTTGATGAGCTTCGCGAGCAGCGCGTTGACGTAGTCGGCGCGCAGGTTCTGGTAGTCGAGGTAGTAGGCGTGCTCCCAGACGTCGATGGTCAACAGCGCCGTCTGGCCCTTGGTCATCGGCAGCTCGGCGTTCGGCGTCTTGACGACCTTCAGCGCATCGCCCTCCTTCACCAGCCAGGCCCAGCCGCTGCCAAACTGGGTGGTCGCGGCGGTCAGCAGTTCCTGCTTGAGCTGGTCGACCCCGCCGAAGGAGGCTTCGATTTTCGCCTTCAGCGCCGCCGGCGGCTCGCCGCCGCCCTTGGGCCGCAGGCTGTGCCAGTAGAAGGTGTGGTTCCAGATCTGGGCGGCATTGTTGAAGATGCCGGCCTTGTCCGCCTGCCCGGCGCTCGCCTTGATGATGTCCTCGAGCGCGCGGCCTTCGAACTCGGTGCCGGCGATCAGCTTGTTGAGATTGTCGACATAGGCCTTGTGGTGCTTGCCGTAGTGGAAGCCGATCGTGCGCGACGAGATCACGGGATCGAGCGCCTGATCGGCATAGGGCAGCGGCGGCAGCTCGATTGCCGCCGGAGCCTGGGCGGCAGCCTGGCCGCCGGCGAGGGTGCTTGCAGCCGCCACGGCGGCGGAAGTAGCCAGGAATTCTCTACGTTTCACGTTTCCCCCATCTTGGTCTCGGGTCATCGATGTTGCTCCAACATTCGAAAGTTGCAGTGCCGCATTTTACGACACGGCAACGCTGCGCGGGTTCCTGCCACCCCGACCAGGATGCATCGGTCGCGGAAAACACCTACGGCGTCTCGAAGACGAGGTAGCCCGCGAGCAGCAGGCCCAGCACCGCAAGCGACAGCGACATCGCCACCGCGTAGACGCGCGAGTAGCGCGCCGGAAGATCAATGGCGGCCAGTGTAGCGACGAACCGGTGATGCTGGACGACCGCGCCGATGATGCCGAGCGAGCCGACGACCACGAAGCCGATGCCGAACAGCGCCGACGCGTGAATGCCACCCGGCGGCAGGACCGCGCCGGGCTGGGCGCCCATCACCAGCACGAAAAGGCTGAAACGCGCCATCACGACGCCAATCGCGATGATCGTCAGGCCCGTGCGCAGCCACGCAAGCAGGGTGCGTTCGGCGGCAAAGAAGACCCGGGGGTCGCTGTCGGCTATCGGCATCGTCGTTCCCCCGCGCGATGGCTCAGCGCCCCGTCCAGCGCGGAGGCCGCTTCGCGGCGAACGCGGCCGCGCCCTCGACCGAATCATCAGTCGCACGGAGGAATTCGAAGAGGTCACGCTCCACGGCCAGGCCCTGCGCCAGGGGCAGATCGAGGCCGCGCATCACCGCCTCGCGGATTTTTTGCACCGCAAGCGGCGCGCCGCGCAGGATGGCGGCGGCAATGGCCTCGCATTTCGCCATCAGATCGGCTGCCGGTACGACGTGGTCGACGAGCCCCAGGCGCAGCGCTTCCGGGGCATCGACCCGCTCGCCGGTATAGAGCATCTCCAGCGCACGCCCGAGTGGAATGAGGCGGGGCAGCCGCTGCGTGCCGCCGCCGCCGGGCAGCAGACCGATCAGCACCTCGCCCAGCCCGAACTGCGCGTGGCTTGCCGCGACGCGGATGTCGCAGGCCAGCGCCTGCTCGAGGCCGCCACCGTTACAGTGGCCGTTGATCGCGGCGATGATGGGCTTGGTCATCGACCCCAGCACCGGGAACAGGCGATTGACGGGCTCGGTGGCCGCGCGGTCCTCGCCGTAGTTGGCCTTGATGTCACTGCCGACGCAGAAGGCCCGCTCGCCGCTGCCGGTGAGGATGGCGACACGCAGCGCGGGGTCGTCCCGGAACGTTTCCCAGGCCTTCGCAAGCAGTTCGTAGGTCTCGAAATCACAGGCGTTGAGACGCTCGGGGCGGTTGATCGTGACGAAGGCGATGGCGCCGCGGGTTTCGAACTGCACCTTGCTCATCGACTGTTTCCTGTGTGCCGGGCGCAAGCACGATGACTGTTTCGCTTCCCCGCGTCAAAACCCGGCCCGGCAGCGCGCCGCGACCCGCCGGCTTCGGGCCTGCCGGTGATGATCGAGCGCAAATCCTTTGCGCGGCGGCGCCGCCCCTGACTATGCTCGGCGCGTCCGGCCAGGCGGAGGCGCCCGCCGCCGTGCCGCCCATGGCCGGACACGGATCACCCGCAGCGCGAGGCCTTGGACATGGGGATGCCGATCATCGAAGCCTTTGGTTCGCGACTCGCCGCATCGCGCAGCTTCGACGCGGCACTGGATCTCCTGGCGGAGGAAACGCTGGGCCTCGGCCTCGACGGCGTCGATTACGCCTTCCTGCCGTCGATCCGCCTGCTCACCGGGGGGTGGGCGCGCGGCCCCATCTTCGCGCGCAACTTTCCGTCCCGCTGGCAGGCGGGATGGATGAGATACGGGCGCTTCGACCCCATCCTGCCCTTGACCTATCGCCGCGGGCTGCCGGTCGACTGGCAGGTGGTCAAGGGACACGCCGAGCTGACCGAAGCACAGCGCACCGCGCTGGCCTTCCTCGAATCGGACATGGGATTCCCCGGCGGCATCACGGTGCCCATCCATCTGCCGGGCAATCGCTTCGCCTTCGTCAGCGGGGTGTCCCAGCGCACGGGCGCGGACTGGGCGGCGCTGAGCGCGGCCACCATGGTGCCGCTGATGGCGCTGGCGCATACCTTCCACCACGTCGTCGCCACGCGCTTCCCACCCGCGGCTGCGGCGGACACGCTGCGCCTGACGAGGCGCGAGCTCGAATGCCTGCAGTTCGCGGCGAACGGCCGCTCGGCACCGGCGACGGCGCGCCTGCTGAACCGTTCCGTCGACACGGTGCGGCGCCACCTGAAGAACGCGATGCGGAAACTGGGCGCAAGGACGATTGCCCAGTCGGTGGCGATCGGCGCGTCCTGCGGCCTGCTCGACGTCGACTGCAACCTGTCTGTCCACGCCCCGGACGACGCCCCCCAGCGGCCCCCGGCGCGCGCATAAAGTACCCAATCGGGTACTGTTCCCGACCCCTGGGCGGTTCCAGCATGGGCCGGGCAATGCGGCGCGCGCCACGCGAAGCATCGCCTGCAGCAACCGAACAGCCAGGCCAGCGGGGGAACGGGACATGTCGAAGCCAACGGGCACCGGGCAATTGCTTGCCGTCGTCGGCGGCACCTTGATCGACGGCAACGGCGGCGCGCCGCTGCCGGACGCCGTCGTGCTGATGGAAGGCGGTCGCTTCCGCGCCGTCGGCAGGCGCGCCGACGTCCCGCTGCCAGCGGGCACGACCGTGATCGACGCCGCCGGGCAATACGTGCTGCCAGGCATCATGAACGGCAACGTGCACCTGCTCGACGCCATCATGATGATGGGCAAGGGCGGCGCGGAATACCTCGCGCGCTTCGAGGGCCGCCTGCACCAGGTGATCGAGGAGGCCGCGCAAATCGCGCTGAAAGGCGGCTGCACCACGGTATTCGACACCTGGAACGCGCTGGAGCCGGTGCTGAAGGCGCGCGACCGCATCAACGCGGGCCAAGCCGCCGGCGCGCGCATCTTCGCCGCCGGCAACATCGTCGGCATGGGCGGCCCGTTCAGCGCCGACTACTCCATGCAGTCGCGCAAGTACATCAGCCAGACCTTCGCCGACCGCATGGATCGGCTGTTCGACGCCGGCGTCGGCCGCCGCCTCAGCACCCTGCCGCCGGAGCAGGTGCGGCCGATCATCCGCGACTACATCGCGCGCGGCATCGACATGCTGAAGGTCGCCATCAGCGACCATCTCGTCGTGACGCTCGGCTGGCAATCGCCGTATCTCTGCTTTTCCGAGCGCGTGCTGCGCGTGATCGTGGAGGAGACGCGCCGCGCCGGCATCCCGCTGCTCTCGCACACGCTGTCGGTCGAGAGCCTGAACCTCGCGGTGGAGTACGAATGCGACGTGATGATCCACGCGACGATCACCAGCCTCGAACCGATTCCCGACGAACTGCTGCAGCGGATGGTGCGCGGCCCGGGCTGGTCCGAAATCCAGCCGACGACGCACGGCTACCAGCACCACCTCGACTGCACGAACCATCCGTGGGCCGGCTACGCCGGCGGCGCGCACGAGGAGAACACGGTGCGGCTCATCGCCGCCGGCGCGCCGATCATCCTCGGCACCGACGCGGGCTGCACCGATCCCGACATCCTGCACGACCTGCCGCCCGAGGAACTGGTCGATCGACCCTGGACGATCGGCAGCGATCACCTCGTGTGGATGCGCGCGATGGTCGAGAAGGGCATGACGCCGATGAACGCGATCCTGTCGTCCACGCGCGAGGTCGCCCGCGCCTACGGGATGATCGCGGACTACGGCACGGTGGATCCCGGCAAGGTCGCCGACCTCATTGTCGTGCGGCGCGACCCGCTGGCCGACATCGCCTGCATGAGCGAGCTGTCGGTCGTGATCAAGGACGGGGCGGAAATCGATGTCTCCCGCCTGCCCGACCCGCCGGTCGTGACGAAGTACCCGCGCGACGCGGACTCGATTCGATGACACCCGCGCCGGCGCGCCGGCGCAATTCGTGAGGAACTCCACCATGGGCAATGGCGAACTCTGCATCCTGGGCGGCACGCTGATCGACGGCAACGGCGGTGCGCCGCTCGTGGACTCGATGATTCACATCGCGGACGGCCGGATCCGCGCCGTCGGCCGGCGCGGCGACGGCACGCCGCCGGGCGCGCGGGTCATCGACGCCAGCGGCCAGTTCGTGCTGCCGGGCTTCATGAACGGCAACGTGCACCTGCTCGACGGCATCATGATGATGGGCAAGGGCGGGGTGGAATACCTCGCGCGCTTCGAGGGCCGCCTCCATCAGGTGATCGAGGAAGCGGCGCAGATCGCGCTTAAAGGCGGCTGCACCACGGTATTCGACACCTGGAACGCGACGGTGCCGGTGCTCAAGGCGCGCGACCGCATCAACGCGGGCGAGGCCGCCGGCGCCCGCATCTTCGCCGCCGGCAACATCGTCGGCATGGGCGGCCCGTTCAGTGCGGATTTCATGATGCAGGCGCGCGAGGTGATCAGCACGACCTTCGCCGACCGCATGGACCGGCTGTTCGACGCCGGCGTCGGACGCTGGCTGAGCACCCTGTCGCCCGACGAGGTGCGGCCGATCATCCGCGACTACATCGCGCACGGCATCGACATGCTGAAGGTCGCCGTCAGCGATCACCTCCTCGGCCTGCTCGGCTGGAAGTCGCCCTATCTCACCTTCAGCGAGCGCGTGCTGCGCGTCATCGTGGAGGAAACGCGCCGCGCCGGCATTCCGCTGCTGACGCACACGCTGTCGGTCGAGAGCCTGAACCTCGCGGTCGAGCACGAGGCCGACGTGATGATCCACGCGACGATCACCAGCCAGCACCCGATTCCCGAGGAACTGCTCCAGCGCATCGTCAAGGGCCCGGGCTGGTGCGAGATCCAGCCGACGACGCACGACTACCAATGCCACCTCGAGCACACGAAGCATCCGTGGGCCGGTTACGCGGGCGGCGCGCACGAGGAAAACACCGTGCGGATGATCCGGGCGGGCGTGAAGATCATCCTCGGCACCGATGCCGGCTGCACGGATCCCGACGTGCTGCATGACCTGCCGCCCGCAGAGCTCGTCGACCGGCCGTGGACCCTCGGCAACGATCACATCGTGTGGATGAAGGCGATGGTCGAGAAGGGGATGAGGCCGATGGACGCGATCCTCGCCTGCACCTCGAACGTCGCGAAGGCCTACGGCAAGTTCACGGACCACGGCAGCGTGCAAGTGGGGAAGGTCGCCGACCTCCTCGTGGTGCGCGAGAACCCGCTTATCGACGTCACGAACGCAGCGCAACTCTCGGCGGTGATCAAGGACGGCGAGGAAGTCGACTTCGCCCGCCTGCCGGACCCGCCGCTGGTGACGAAGTACCCGCGCGAAGAGGACTTCAAGCGCTGATCGTCGTCGGGCCGCGATGCATGTTCGCCTCTCCCGAGTCGGGAGAGGTGAAGACCCGATCGCTCAATCACGTCCCGTTCACGGCAAGATACGGCTGCCCCGCGCTCACGCGCGCAGCAGCGCCACCACGTCCGCGAGGCGGTCGAGTCCCGCCTCGCTCCACGGGTGCGGGGCCACGGACAGGTGGGTGCAGCCGGCTTCCGCGTACTCGGCGCAGCGGTCCGCGATCTGCCGCGGCGAGCCTGCGAAGGGCACCGCCGTCGGCACGACGCCGTAGGGACCGTCGGTGAAATTGATTGCGACCGTCGCGCTGCGTCCGAGCGTCGCGGGATCGCGCCCGTGGCGCTCGCAGGCGGCCTCGATCGGGGCCCAGGCATCGAGGAAGCTGGCGACGCCGCAGTCACCGAAGGCGATCATGCAGTTCCAGAGATCCGCATGCTGCGCCACGAGCCGCGACATGCGCGGCTTACCCAGCAGGGTGCCGATCAGCACCGGTGGCGCGCCGGCCGGCGACCGCGGCAGCAGTTCCGCCGCCTCGACCCGCACGAACTCGCCGGACCAGCTCACGCGCTTGCCCGCAAGCAGGGGCCGCAGGATGCGCAGCGACTCCTCGAAGCGGCTGACGTGGCGCTCGAAGTCGAACCCGTAGGCGCGGTGCTCGGTCACGAAGTCCCCGGCACCGAGACCGAGGATGAGACGACCGTCGCTCAGGTCCATGACATTGTCGGCCATGCGCGCGAGCAAGGCGGGGTTGCGGAAACAGGTGTTGCTGACGAGCGTACCGAGCTCGACCCGCGAGGTGACCGCCGCGACCGCGGCGAGCGCCGTCCAGCACTCCCACTGGCCGCCCATGACGCCGGCCCACGCGTCCGGCAGTTCGATGCCGACGGCGCGAAAGTCCGTATGGGCTTCGAAATAGAGATGGTCGGTGAACCACAGGCTGTCGAGGCCGGCGGCCTCGGCATGACGCGCGAAATCCAGCAGCTGCCGCATCGACGCCGTCGCGCCCGCGTAGGCGCCGGTCCACATCGGCAGCAACACGCCGATTTTCATGTCACGAGCCTGCATCAGGCCCCTCCTTTCCGCTGCGCCCTAGGCGAGTTCCCCGCTTTCCCGCTGCATCGCGTGGAGCCGCGCGTAGGCGCCACCACGCGCCAGCAGTTCGCGATGCGTGCCCTGCTCGACGATGCGTCCGTTCTCGATGACGACGATGCGGTCCACGCCTTCGATGGTCGACAGGCGGTGCGCGATGATGAGGCAGGTGCGGCCCTGGCGCAGGATGCCGAGCGCCTGCTGGATGCGGCGCTCGGAATCGGCGTCCAGCGCCGAGGTCGCCTCGTCCAGGATGAGGATCGGCGCGTCCTTCAGCAGGGCGCGCGCGATCGCCAGGCGCTGGCGCTGCCCGCCGGACAGGCGCAGGCCGTCGTCGCCGATCATCGTGTCGAAACCGTCCGGCAAGGTGCGCACGAAGTCGCTGACGAAAGCGGCGTCGGCGGCCGCCATCACCTGGTCGCGCGGCAGGTCGCGCAGCGCGCCGTAGGCGATGTTGTTGTAGACCGTGTCGTTGAACAGCACCACGTGCTGTCCGACATAGCCAATCGCGGCGCGCAGGGATTCGAGGTTCAACGCGTCGATCGGGTGGCCGTCGACCAGCACCCTGCCCGACTGCGGCACGTAGAAGCGCGGCACCAGGTTGACGAGGCTGGTCTTGCCGCCGCCCGACGGACCGACAAAGGCCACGGACTCGCCGGCGGCGATGCGCAGTTCGATGTCGTTCAGCACCACGGTCTCGCCGTAGGCGTGCGTCACGTGGTCGAACACGATTTCGCCGCGCGGGTGGTCCAGAAGCGCCGTCCCGCCGGCCGGTTCGGCGGCCTCGTCGATGAGTCCGAAGATGCTCTCCGCCGCGGCCAGGCCGCGCTGCAGGTATTCGTTGACGCTGGTCAGGCGCTTGACCGGCGGCAACAGCAGCGCCGTGGCGGTGACGAAGGACACGAAGTCGCCGCGCGTCATGCTGCCGGCGGCGGACTCGCGCAGCGCGAAGACCATCATCATGCCGATGCCGAGCGCAATCAGCATCTGGACCAGCGGCTCGGTCGCCGCGCTGGTCGCGATCACCTTCATCTGGAACTTGCGTGCGTTGTTGATCGCGGTGTCGAAGCGGCCCGCCTCGTAGGCGGCGCCGCCGAAGATCTTGACGTCGCGGTGGCCGCCGATCGCTTCCTCGGCGACCGAGTTCAGCTCTCCCATCGAGCCCTGCAGGCGGCGGCTCATCGTGCGCAGCCGCTGCGACACGCGCTGGATGAGCCACGCGACCGGCGGGCCCAGCACCAGCAGGAAGATCGCGAGCCGCCAGTTGAGAAACATGAGATAGGCGAGCAGCGCGACGATGACGATCGAGTCCTTGACGATCACGGTCACGCAGTGCGTGGCGGCCTGCGCCACCTGCGTGACGTCGAACGTGAACTTCGACAGCAGTTCACCGGACGTGCGGTTGTCGAAGAAGCTCGCGGGCAGGGCAACGAGGTTGCGGAACATGCGCGCGCGCAGGTCCATCATCACGCGCTGGGCGACCGACGACAGCCCGACGGTCGCGATGTAGCCCATCACGCCGCGCGCGGCGAACAGCGCCACCAGCGCCAGCGGAATCACCAGCGACAGGCCGCCGAGCCGGCTACCGAACTCGTGGTCGACGAGATGGCGCAGCAGCGCCGGCAGGATCCACTCGGTGGCCGCCAGCGCCGTCATGCCGAGCAGCGACCACAGGAAGATCACGCGATGCGGTCGGGCGTGGGACAGGAGGCGGAGATAGAGCGCGGTGCCGCGCGGGGCCTGGTTCATCCGGTTACTATGCCGAGTCAACGGCCGATTTGCATCCCGGGCGGCCGGTGTCGGCGGCCATCGCGGCCGCTGATTAGTCGCGGCGGATACCTGGGCTTAGAATCGGTCCTCTCCCGCGTCACCCATTCGCGCAAGCTGCCGGAGTCCGCATGTCCGTTCTGCATCCCATCGTCGCCGTGACCGGTTCCTCCGGCGCCGGCACCACGAGCGTCACCACGGCGTTCGAGCACATCTTCGAGCACGAAGGCCTGAAGGCCGCGTGGATCGAGGGCGACAGCTATCACCGCTATGATCGGCTGGAAATGGCGCGGCAGGTCGAGCTGGGCGCCCGCGCGGGACGCACGCTGACGCATTTCGGGCCTGACGGCAACGTGTTCGACGAGCTCGAAAGCCTGTTCGCCGGTTACGCCGAACACGGCACGGGGCGCATGCGGCACTACATCCACACCGAGGCGGACGGCGAGATCCACGGCGGCGAACCCGGGACCTTCACCGACTGGGTGCCCCTCGAAGCCGGGACGGACCTGCTCTTCTACGAAGGCCTGCACGGGGGGCTGGTCGCCGATGGCTACGACATCGCGCGCCACGTCGACCTGCTGATCGGGGTCGTGCCCATCATCAACCTCGAGTGGATCCAGAAGATACACCGCGACCAGGCGGTGCGCGGTTACAGCGCCGAAACCGCGACACAGATGATCCTGCGCCGGATGCCGGACTACGTGAACTACATCTGCCCGCAGTTCTCGCGCACCGACATCAATTTCCAGCGCACGCCGACCATCGACACCTCGAACCCGTTCAAGGCGCACGAGATCCCGACCAACGACGAGAGCATGGTGGTGATCAACATCGCGAACCGGAAGAAAATCATGCCCGATTTCCGCGGGCTGCTGGAGATGCTGCAGGGTTCGTTCATGTCACGACCGGACACCATCGTCGTGCCGGCCGGCAAGACGGTGTTCGCGATGGAGCTGATCCTCGCGCCCGTGATCAATCGCCTGATCGCCCGCCGCAACGAGGCGCGCGGCGCGGTCTGACTCCCCGGCCGGGCGCCGCGGAAGCGCCGGCGACATGGCCTGGCTGGTTCGCCACCGCAGGCGCTGGGTTAGCCACCGAGCAACACGGAGAACACCGAGGGAAAGCGAGTGGGCAGGTGCCGCCTGCGCGGCAGCTCCGCTGAGGAAACGCATACCTTCCAACTCATCCTCTCCGTGTCCTCCGTGGAAAAATGCGGCTTCTGACGCCGCGAAGACGGCTGGTTCAACCACGGAGGACACGGAGAGCACGGAGAAAAAGATTCTGGCAAACGGCATCTCTCATCGGCGACAAGGCGTCACCGTCGGCACAACCCCACTCTATATCCCTCTCTGCGTTCTCTGTGTTCGGTGGCAAAAAGCGCCAGCACCGTGCGGCGTTCAGGGCATGGGGGAAAGGTGTCAGATTTGAAATCTGACACCCTTCCCCCCAGGCCTGAGGGGGACGGGGCCAGGCTCCCCGACTGGCGCGGGTGATGCAAGCGCGTCATGACCGTTGCTGTGAAAGTGCTTACCCGCTGCCAAATCGAGGGGAGGAAAGGTGTGGAGAAAAGGTGTCAGATTTAAAATCTGACACCTCAGTCATCCCCTCAATTTGCCGATTGGGCGAAGACGATAGCAAGGCCGCGTTGCTGTGCGAGGTTGTCCGAAAACGCGTCGATGAGCGGCCGAAAGTACTTCTCGGGCATCCGCGGCAGCCAGTCGTAGAGCATGAGCCCCTGGCGGAACAGCGAGTGCGTGCGCCGCTTGACCGTGTTGGCCTTCAGCATGCGGTCATAACCCAGCGCCTCGCCCGTCGCGCCCAGCACCGTCAGCAACGCCATGGCCAGCGCGCTCAA
>CALRPY020000049.1:0-33025 GCA_943370145.1 Hydrogenophaga intermedia
GGGCGCCAGCCAGTGGGCAGCGGAAAAGCACTTTCACGGCAACGGTCATGACGCGCGTTCATCACCCGCCATCATGAAAGAAGCTCCCCGGCTGGCCTGAGGGGAGAAAAGAGAAAAGGTGTCAGATTTGAAATCTGACACCTTTTCTCCTCCGTGTCCTCCGTCGTGAAGACGAGGTTTTCCAGGGAACGAAACGCCGGATTTTTGACCACGGAGGACACGGAGCGCACGGAGAAAAAAGGCCTTGCTCGGCGTGCTGTTCAAGTCAGTTTCAGGACACTGCCGCCGGTACGCCTCACACCCTCCCCTCGGTGTTCTCCGTGTTCGGTGGCCATTCCGCGTCTCAGCGCGGAGCATCCGGCACCGGTCGTGGCTCAATCGAGCGCGTGCAGGGAATAGACCACGACCGGCGCGTCGCGACGCACGAACATCCCCCCGCCGAGATTGCGGAAGGTACGACCCAGCCGCTGCGTGTACCAGCGCGTGCTGCGCAGGTGCACGTGGGGGTCGGTGCGTGACTGGTCGCAGTTCTGTTGCCAGTCCTCGCGGGTCAGCGCGGCGAAATACAGCAGGCCCCGGCAGCGCGCGGCAAGCTGTTCGATGGCGCGCGCCGCGTCGCCGCGATCCAGGTACTGCAGGACATCGTTGCACATCACGAAATCGAAGCTGCCGCGGTTCAGGTCGAGGATCGAGCAGCGCTGCCAGCCGTACCTCGCGCACGCGTACTCGCTGACGTCGGTGCCGATATAACCCGCCCCGGGGAAAGCCCGCAGGAGAGGGCGGCGAAAGCGGCCGGTACCGGCGCCGACGTCGAGGATGCTGCGCACGGGGAACTCGAGCAGCCCGGCATAGGCGGCAATGAAGCGGCCGAGTCTCACGCTGTCCGCCGGCTCGGATACCCGGGTGTCGCGGTCACCGTAGAACTGCCTGAAATAACGCTCGCCAAACGGCGCGTCGCCCGCCGGGGATGAAGATCTGGCCATGGATTGCCGCTATACCTTCCGTAACTCTTTGTTCGTCTGAAAATTGCTTACGTTGAGCGCGCTCGGGCGCAATAATCGCCAAGCGTTTTCCGCCGTTTCCTCGGTTGGCAAGGGAGGTCCCGTGAAGATCCGCTCCAGAATTTCCTGCCTCTCCGCCTGTCTCTGCGCCGTCCCGCTGGCGCATGCGCTGGGCGTGGGTGGCATCAGCGGCGGCGGCGGGCGAAGTTCTCCCCTGGACGCCTACGTCACCCTCTACACGGCCCCGAGCGAGCGCCAAGCCATCACGGGCGTCGAGCTGCTGCCGGACATCACGCTGGACGCCGCCGCCGACCGCGCGCTGCTGTCGCGGATCACGGCCAGCATCGAACACACCGCGAACGGCTCCTTCATCCACCTGGCGAGCGCGCTGCCGCTTGCAGTGGATCGCATCAGTTTCCGTCTGCGCGTGACGACGACGCGCGGGGCGATCGTGAGCCATTACGACTTGCGCCTGGCCGACCTGCGCCCCGCGCTCGCCCCCCTGCCGTCGCTGGCCCCGACACGTGAGATTGTCGCACGTCCCCGCAGCGCTCGAAGCACGCCGGCGGAGGTACCCGCCGCGGGCACCGGGGATGGCGGCAGCTACGGACCCGTGCGCAGCGGCGAATCGCTGTGGCTCATCGCGAAACGACTGGGCGCGGGCGCCGACATCCAGCGGATGATGAGCGCGCTGCATGCGCTGAATCCCCACGCCTTCGTCGGCGGCGACATGTCGCGCCTGCGGGTCGGCGTGACGTTGCAGACGCCGAACGATAGCGGCTTGCCCGCCGCGACGCCGTCGTCCGGGCCAGCCTCCGCCTCGGCGCCCGCCTCGGCGCCCGCCACGACCACGGCACGCGCGGCCGCGCGGCGCGAGGAAGAGGTTGCTCCGCAGCGGCCAGCGGCGCCCACCGCGGCGATCGTCAGGGAAACACGCGTCGACGCCGACCGGCCGGCCGGCGCGCTCGTGCGACAGCGCGTGTTGCGCGACCCGGCGCTCACCGCGCGGCTTGCGGAACTCGACGCGAAGTTCGCCGCCATCCGCGCCAGATACGGCCAGCCTACGGCCGTCGCCGCCCCCGTCGCCGCCCCCGTCGGCGCCCCTGTCGCCGCAATGACGGCGCCCACGACGGTCGCCGCACGCCCGGGCAATGCGCCCATCACCCCGACCGCGAGCGCGGCTGAGGTCCCCGCCGGGCAGCCAGCGACGCCGACCGCAGCGTCCGCGGACAGTACCGACGCGATACCTGCCACGCCACCGCGCACCCGGTCCAGCGCGGAAACAGACCGGAACGGCGCACTCGGCTGGGCACGCCAAGCCGCCATCGGGATCGCCCTCCTCGCGCTCGGTGCGTGGGTCTTGCTCAGACAGTCCAGCCGCCTCGGCGCGCGGCGGGCGCAGACCAGCTTCGAAACGCACCAGGCGGCGGACGCCGATCGCAAGGCAGAAGTCGCGCGGAAGGCGGAGAACCGCGTGCGCATGGAAACCGAAATCAAGGGACTGCTCGACCGCAAGGGCGGCACGCCCGGCGTGTCGCTCGCGACCTCGGTGCAGCCCCACGCCATCACGGCGCTGCCGCCGCTCGGCGCGGCCGACAGCACGGAGGCCGCGACGGGCGCAGTGAACGACACGAACCGGGACGTCGCGATCGACACCAGCATCGCGCACGGCCGTTATGCCGAGGCTGAAGTCCTGCTGCGCGAAGCCATCCGCGCGAATCCGCGCAACGTGCAGTCGAAGCTGCGGCTGGCGGAGCTGTTCTACATCACCGAGCAGGTCGATGGCTTCGCCGAGCTGGCCGCCGAGATGAAGGAGCGGGATCGCGCCAGCCTCAGTGACGAGGAATGGAAGCGGGTGGTGCGCATGGGCAAGATCCTGGCACCCGAAATGATGCCGTTCAGCGGCCCGAAAGTGGTCGGGCTGCACGCGTGAGCCCACCATGACCGGCAAGTCGCCGCGCCGGTTCCGCTGGCTGCGCGCACTGACGGTTTGGGGACTGTGCCTGCTGCTTGCGCCGTCTCCAGCGTTGGCCGCTCCCGCGGCCACCCCCGACGAACCGCCGCCTGGCGCTACCTTCGACGCGGAAACCCTGCGCGGACTCCTCGCAGGTATCCGCACGCTGCAGGAGGCGCTGACGCGCGGCATCGACGATTCGGCGGGCGCGCTCGCCGGGCAGCTGCCCGAACTCTGGGACCGGCTCGAAACCCTCGAGCATCAAATTCACCAGCGCTTGCCGGTGCTGCGCGAAGAACTGCGCAAGCTGGAGCGCGCGCTGCGCGATGCACTCCCGGCGGAGCGCCGCGACCCGCCACCGACGGTCGAGGTCTGAAGCGGCGGGGCCGGCGCAGCGTCAGGGCTCCCTGCTGGCCATGCCCTCGTAGATGCAACCGAGCGACTTCGGCAGGCCTGCGAGGTAATTGACGTCCAGGCGCGTGAGCGCGAATCCGGCTGCGAGCAGCGCGCTGTCGATCGGGCGGTCGGCGCGACAGCCGTCAATCACCATCCGCTGCAGCGACGCGAGGCGGCGCTGCCACCTGGCGATTTCAGGATCGCGGCTGGGGCCGGGCTCGGCAAAGAACAGGCGGCCGCCCGGTTTCAGGACGCGATGGATTTCCTGCGCGACCCGCTCCAGATCGCTGACGCAGCACAACGCGAACGTCGTGACCACGGAGTCGAAGGTGTTGTCCTTCAGCGGCAGCTGCTCGGCCCGCCCCTCCCGCACATCCACCGGAAAAGGCAGGTGGCGCAGGCGCCTGCGCAACTGGGTGTTGAAACGCGGGTTCGGATCGATCGTCGTCAGCGAGGTGATTTCGTGGTGGTAGAGCGGCAGGGTGGCGCCCAGCCCCACGCCAAGCTCGAGCACGTGCCCGTTCGCGTACTCGACCGCGCGGCAGCGTGCCTGCTCCATGCTCGACAGCCGGTCGCTGAACCCGAGCAGTTGCGGCAGGACGTGTGCTCGAAAGAATCCCATGTCAGGCGCGGGTCCGGAGCAATCCAGGTTCAAACGGCTTGCAACGAGTATGCGTGCTGGGTGCATAGGCGCTGGTTCAGGCTGTCATCGAGGAGGGTTACGTCAGTCCGGCCGAGCGGCAGGGCCGCGCCGTCATGGTCCGCCGACGGCGGCGCCACTTCCGTGGGCAGGGGAATGCCGGCCTCACGGTAAATCGCCCGCAGGCGTTCCCGCGCCTGGTCGTGGCCCTGGCGCGCGGCGGCGCGGTACCAGGTGACGGCTTCCGCGTCGTCGACGGCCACCCCGTCGCCCCGCTCGTAACGCGCAGCGAGCGCGAACTGGGCGTCGGCGTGACCGCCGGCAGCGGCGCGCTGCAGCCAGCGCAGCGCATCCGCCTTGTCCTGCGGCCCGCGGTTCAGCGTGACCAGCAGTTGCGAGATCAGGAACTGCGCCTCGGCATTCCCGGCCATCGCCTGCGCATCGAGCAGGGGCAGGGCGTCGCCCGACCGGCCGGACGCGAGCAGCGCCTTGGCCTGCGACAAATCCGCGTCGGCGGGCGGGGGCGCCGCATCCGCGACCGTCGCCTCGGCCGGCGAATCGGGCTGGCGCTCTTCCGGCTGCCCATCCGGTGTGACGGATTCGGCGCCGGCAGGCGGCAGGGCGGCCTGTTCGATGCGGATCCCGTGCTGGCGGGCAATCTGCATGGCCTTGAGTTCGTCCGGGGTATAGGCCGCAGGCGGGCTGGCCGGCGCGGCGGGCGGCGGCGCCGGCGAAGCGACAGCCGCATCCGACCCGGGGCCCGCAGCGGCGGTTTGCGGCGCGGCCGCCATCTCGGCCGCCATCTCGGCCGCCATCTCGGCCACAGGCTCGGCAGCGGGCGGCGCCACTTCATCGGGCGGCGGCGTGAGGCCCGCGGCGCGATAGAACTCGCGCACGTTCTTCTGAGCCATCGCATGTCCCTGCCGCGCGGCTGCCCGGTAGTAGGTGAAGGCCCAATCGTCGTCCTGCGCCACGCCCTCGCCGAGCAGGTACATGTTGCCGAGGTTGAACTGGGCGTCGGCATTGCCGCGCTGTGCCGCCTGCTCGTAGAGCCTGGCTGCACGCGCTGGGTCCTTGCCGACGCCCTTGCCGGCCTGGTAGAGGGCCGCGAGTTGCGTCAAGGCAACAGGGTCGCCGGCGGCAGCCAGCGCGTCCAGCCGGGGAATGGCGCTCGCATAGTCGCGCCGCTCCACAGCCGCCAGGGCAGCCTCGAGCTCCGTGGCGCCGGCCGGCGACACGTGCAGCAGGCCCAGACACGCGCACAGTGCCGGGAGAAGCTTCGCCGCGCGGCGGGGTGGGCGGCTGTTGGGGCGGTTCACGGGCCGTGTCGTCGTCCTTCGGAACTGGACCCCAGTATATTGGGGTCGTGGCGTTCTCGTCATCCAGATGATGCGGTTGCGTCAGTTTTTGGCGACAGACGGCGACAGTCATCGCGCCGGCGGCGGCGCGCGCGACATCAAATGGTAAAAGAACCCCGCTAGCCTCCCGCCAATCTTCCAGCAGACGGGAACGCAGATGGAACGCACGGCCGGTGGCGACGCGGTGGCGGAAATGCACTGGGGCTTGATGGCGGAAATCGAGGCGCTCGAGGAGCTGCTCGCCGATACCCGCCAGCTGGGCGAGGACGATGACGCACTGGCGCTGCACGCGAACTCGTTGCGCCAGGCCTTGTACCAGCGGCGGCGCGCCCTTCGCGCGGGTCCCGGCGCCGTCGGCTAGCCGGGCGTGGCGCGGGGGAGGGTTGGCTGCCGCTGGCGGACGCCGAGCAGCACGATGTTCCGACCCGTGACGCGGACCTGTTCCTGGTCCTCCATCTCCTTGAGCACCTTGCCGACCATTTCGCGCGAGCAGCCGACGAGCCGCCCCAGCTCCTGCCGGGTCACCCGCACCTGGGTTCCGTCGGGATGACTCATCGCGTCGGGCTGCTCGCAGAGGTCCAGCAGGGTGCGGGCAACTCGTCCGTAGACATCCATGAAAGCGAGGTCGCCGAGCTTGCGATTCGTCGCCCGCAGCCGCCGGGCTATCTGCGCGATCATCAGTTCGAGCAGTTGGGGGTAGAGGTCGCTGAGGGCGCGCAGCCTCGAATAGCCAATCTGGGCGATGTCGCAGTCGGTGCGCGCGCGCACCAGCGCCGACCGGCTCTCGTCGCCACTGAAGAGGCCGATTTCGCCGAAGAATTCGCCGGGGTTGAGGTAGGCGAGCACGATTTCGTGCCCCTTTTCGTCCTCGAGCAGGACAGTCACCGAACCGTTGACGACGTAGTAGAGGTCGCCCGCCGGGTCGCCCTGGCGGATGATCGCGGATTTCGCCGGGTAGCGGCGCCGGTGGCAGTGCCCGAGAAAGGCATGCACGCTGTCGTCCGCGGGAGAGAACTCAAACGCCATGGTGCTTTCCAGCCGCTACGGGCCTCGCTGATCGAGACCCCACTTTATATCGCGCGCACCGCCGCGCGGATATCGCCCGGATGCGGTGGTCCATCCGCGGCGTGAGGCATTTCACGCTTTCTCACTGCACGGCGGGGGCGGGTTCGGCGTCCACCGCAGTCGTGGGAGCGGGCCTGAGCATCTGCAGGCGCACCCAGCGGTCCGCTTCTGGGTCATAGCGGAAATGCAGCCGCGGCCCGGTGCCACCGTCCTGCACACGCGCCGCGAACGACCGGATCAGCTGGTTGCTGCGGACTTCGATCCGCTCGTCGCCGCCATAGAGTTGGCGCTGGCCGGCATCCATCGCAGGCACGCCCAGGGATTCCAGCAGTTCGCCGGTCCATTCGAAGCGCATCAGCCGCGACGGTGCGGCGCCCGCTTCTTCCTCGATCCCGAGCACGAGTTCGAAACGACGGTCG
Organism: Hydrogenophaga intermedia; assembly: GCA_943370145.1. Lineage (GTDB taxonomy): Bacteria > Pseudomonadota > Gammaproteobacteria. The sequence goes on from CALRPY020000049.1 coordinate 6,834, forward strand.
GCATCGAGGTCGGCCTGCCAGCAGCCGAGCGCCCGGGCCTCGGTCGGAATGCCGACGCGCGTGAGCACCAGCGGGCCGTCACTGATTTCGATGTCGACGCCGAGACCTCCTTCCGCACTCGCGTCGCGGGCCACGACATGAAGGCCGCCCCGATCGAATTCGCAGAGCGGCGGGGTCGCCGCCGCGGGCGCGCCTGCGCTGCCCAGACAGCCGGCCAGCAGCGCGGACCACAGCCGCCGTCGGCACGTGCGCGCCCCACACCCGCCTTGAAATCGGGAGGTCGACGCCATATCATTTGGCACTACTCGCCGGAGAGTGCTAATAACATTCTCCAAATTCAAAAAAATTCATTAACTTAACCTGTCTTCAAGGAGAAGAGAGACCATGAAGATTCGCCCATTACACGACCGCGTGATCGTAAAACGCCTGGAAGAGGAAAAAACCTCCCCGGGTGGCATCGTGATCCCCGATTCCGCCGCCGAGAAGCCCATTCGCGGTGAAGTCGTCGCTGTCGGCAACGGCAAGGTCCTTGAAAACGGCCAGGTCCGCATGCTCGACCTCAAGGTCGGCGAAAAAGTGCTGTTCGGCAAGTATTCCGGCACGGAAGTGAAAGTCGACGGCGTCGAATACCTCGTCATGCGCGAGGACGACATCATGGCGGTGCTGGCGTAAGCCCTCCCGGCATCCCCCGAATTCGAATCAGGAGAATTTGAACCATGGCAGCTAAAGAAGTCCGCTTTTCCGATGACGCCCGCCATCGCATGGCGCGCGGCGTGAACATTCTGGCCAACGCCGTCAAACAGACCCTCGGCCCGAAGGGCCGCAACGTCGTGCTCGAGAAGAGCTTCGGCGCCCCGACCGTCACCAAGGACGGCGTCTCCGTCGCGAAGGAAATCGAGCTCGAAGACAAGTTCGAGAACATGGGCGCGCAGATGGTGAAGGAAGTCGCCTCCAAGACTTCCGACGTCGCCGGCGACGGCACCACCACCGCCACCGTGCTGGCGCAGGCCATCGTGCGCGAAGGCCTGAAGGCCGTCACCGCCGGTAACAACCCGATGGACATCAAGCGCGGCATCGACAAGGCCGTGCTCGCCGCCGTCGCCGAGCTGGGCTCGATCTCCAAGCCCTGCACCGACACCAAGGCCATCGCCCAGGTCGGCACGATCTCCGCGAACAGCGACTCCAACATCGGCGACATCATCGCGAAGGCGATGGACAAGGTCGGCAAGGAAGGCGTGATCACGGTTGAAGAAGGCTCCGGTCTCGACAACGAACTCGACATCGTCGAGGGCATGCAGTTCGACCGCGGCTACCTGTCGCCGTACTTCATCAACAACCAGGAAAGCATGAGCGTCGAACTCGACGAGCCGCTGATCCTGCTGCACGACAAGAAGATCTCCAGCATCCGCGACATGCTGCCGGTGCTCGAAGGCGTGGCCAAGTCCGGCCGCTCGCTGCTGATCATCGCCGAAGACGTCGAAGGCGAAGCGCTGGCGACCCTCGTCGTCAACAACATGCGCGGCATCGTGAAGGTCGCGGCCGTCAAGGCGCCTGGTTTCGGCGACCGCCGCAAGGCCATGCTGGAAGACATCGCCATCCTGACCGGTGGCACCGTGATCTCCGACGAAGTCGGCCTGTCGCTCGAAAAGGCTGACCTGAAGGACCTCGGCCGCGCAAAGAAGATCCAGATCTCGAAAGAGAACACCACGATCATCGACGGCGCCGGCGACCAGAAGGCGATCGAGGGCCGCGTGCAGCAGATCCGCGCCCAGATCGAGGAGACCTCCTCGGACTATGACCGCGAGAAGCTGCAGGAACGCGTGGCGAAGCTGGCCGGCGGCGTGGCCGTCATCAAGGTCGGCGCCGCGACGGAAGTCGAAATGAAGGAAAAGAAAGCCCGCGTCGAAGACGCGCTGCACTCGACCCGCGCCGCGGTCGAGGAAGGCGTGGTCCCGGGCGGTGGCGTCGCGCTGCTCCGTGCGCAGGGCAAGGCCAGGGCCGTCAAGGGTGACAACCACGATCAGCAGATCGGTGTGGACATCCTGGTCCGCGCGCTGGAAGAGCCGATCCGCCAGATCGTCGCGAACGCCGGCGAAGAGCCGTCGGTCGTGGTCAACAAGGTCATCGAAGGCCAGGGCAACTTCGGCTACAACGCCCAGACCGGCGAATACGGCGACATGATCGCGATGGGCATCCTGGACCCGACCAAGGTTTCGCGCTCTGCGCTGCAGAACGCCGCCTCGGTCGCCGGCCTGATCCTCACGACCGAGTGCATGGTCGCGGACGCGCCGAAGAAGGACCAGGGCGCGCCGATGCCGGGTGGCGACATGGGCGGCATGGGTGGCATGGGCGGCATGGGCATGATGTAAACGTCGCCTGACGTTTCCGCCTCGAAAGCCCCGCTCTGCGGGGCTTTCTTTTTGTGGGTCGATATCGGCTGGCAGCAGCAGCCGCCGAGCGCTGGTCGTTTAAAGCACCCCGCCCGGCTGTGGCAAGCTCCTTGCGTCATCACGTTGGAAGCGGCGGCGGCGCCTGGCGCTCGGACAGCGCCCGGCACGACGCCGGTGTGCCATGCGAATGGCGTCAGTCCAGTGTCGTACGTCGAGGTGTGACGATGCCGAATGAGCCGACCCTGCTCGTGACCACGATCGGAATCCGCGACCATTTCCGCGACCAGATCCAGACTTCACTCAAGCGCCAGCACGTGGCCGTCAACGACGGCACCGCCGGCTATCTCGTCGATCTGCTGACCCGCTTCGCCGATCCGCGGAGCCTGTTCAGCGCCACCCCCGAAGGCCCGGTCCTGCGCGCGCTCGCGGACCACTATGCCGACGCCGCGCACGCCGATGGCGCGGGACAGCGCAAGCTTGCACTGAAAGCGCTCGGCGACGTCGCGCTGTTCATCGCGGGCGTGTTCTCCGGCTACCTCAATCGCCGCCTCGTCGATGTCGACTACTACATCGCGATGGGTGGCAGCGCCTATCGCGACCTGCACGACTTCGTCACCACCCGGCTGTCCGGCGGCGATGGCGTCTTCGACGAGCTCTCGCGCAAGTTCCCGCTGCTCGTCGACGTGCTGGCCGAAGTCAGCGAGGAATCGCGCCTCGGCGCGCCGAACGATCTGCTGCGCCAGTACGAGCTGTGGCTGCGCACGGGAAGCCCGCGCGCGCGGGCGAAACTCGAGCGGCGGGGCATCCACCCTACCGCGCAGGCTTCGATCCGCGTTTCGCACTGAGCGCCCGCCGATGTTGCTGTCACAGTTGCAGACTCAGCTCGCGGGCTTCTATGCCGCGCCGATTCCGTACGACGTGCACGACTTCCTGATCACCGACCGCGCGACGGCGGCCGCGTTGACGCCATCCGGCGCGACGCTCGCCAACCGGGAGCGCCTGCTGGTGCGGGACAATGTCACGAATCTCGAACTCTCGCTGTACATCGATGCGACGGTGCTGGCCGCACTCAGCGTCGACGACCCGACGGTCTCCCTGCACGACGGCAACCTCGACGAGTTCCTGATCGCGCTGGAGGGCGTCAGCCACCTGCAGTACCTGATCTTCCGCGCCGGGCTGTCGCAGCCCGTGTCGCTGCTCGAACTGGAACTGCAGGCCGAAGTCGACAAGTACGTGGCGTCGGCGACCCTCTTCAGCGCGCAGGGCAACGGCCACGTGCCTTCGGGCCTGCACGGTCGGCTGTTCGACGACGTGCGCTTCGACACGCTGCTGCCGGTTGCGGATCACGCGCGCTACGTCGAGGCCAACCGGCTCGCCGCACGTTATTGCCATGACCTGCGCCGACGCTTTCCCGGCCATCAACACCAGGCGTCGTTCGTGCGCGAGCTGCGCTGCTTCTACCGGATGGACGGCGGCGAGAAAATTCGCCGGATACTGGCGTTGCGCTGAGCGGCGTTCAGTCGCCGATCTTCTTGTGCAGGTGGGGCAGGGTGTCGGCTTGGCCGGCACGCATGTAGCGCGCCTCGTCGCCGCTGCGCGTGACGTTCTCGTAGACGCCGTCGTCCCGCTTGACCAGCTTGGTGAAGCCCTTGCCGCGCAGGTCGGAATTGCTGACCGGCACGGCGATCGCCGGCGCCGAAATGAGCTTGCGCACCGGCGCGAGGAAGTCCGTGTCGCCCATCGGCACCTGCGCCGCGTAGCAGACTTCTCCCCAGGTACCGAGTTCGACGTCGATGCCGTGCCGGACCGGAACGGTCTGGCCGTTCTCCTCGCAGAAGTAATCGTAGAGTGGCATGGTCAGCGCTCCCCGCGGTCAGATCTCGACGGAGCAAGCATTGTCGCCGCCCCCGCTTCCCGCAAGCCGGCCGCCGGCGAGCGGTAGCGCCGTGCAGCACGAACGGCACGCCGCGGCGCGGACGGTGCGAAGCGCATCAGGGTTGCGGGTATGCCATCTCGCGCCGCGCGGGGGCATGGCCACGATGGCGGACACCGCGAGCAACTGCCGGTAATCGGGCCGCGCCGCGCGGCCTGGCGGTCCCGCCACAGTATAATCGGCCCTCATCCGCAGCCCAGGGACGCCCGCCATGCTCCAGATCGAACAGATCCCCGTCCTTTCCGACAACTACGTCTACCTCGTGCACGAGCCCGCCGCGAAGCTCACCGCGGTCGTCGACCCCGCGGTCACGGAGCCCGTCCTCGCCGCGCTCGCACGCCACGGCTGGCGCCTGACCCACCTTCTCAACACGCATCATCATCACGACCACGTCGGCGGCAACGAGGCGCTGAAAGCGGCGACCGGCTGCCTGATCGTCGGTCCGCGCGCGGACCGCGAGCGCATCCCGGCCATCGATGTTGCGCTCGGCGACGGCGATGTCCTCGAGTTCGGCGCCAGCCGGGCGCGGGTATTCGACGTGCCTGGGCATACGCGCGGCCACATCGCGTATCACTTCGCCGCCGATCACGCGCTCTTCTGTGGCGACACCCTGTTCGCGCTCGGCTGCGGCCGCATGTTCGAGGGCACCGCGCCCGAAATGTGGGCGTCGCTCGAGAAACTCCGCGGACTGCCCGGCGATACGCGCGTGTACTGCGCGCACGAGTACACACAGTCGAACGGCCGCTTCGCACTGAGCGTCGAGCCCGGCAACGCGGCGCTGGTCGCGCGGATGCGGGACGTCGACGCGCGGCGCGCCGCGAACCAGCCGACGGTGCCGTCCACGCTGGCCGAGGAACTGGCGACGAACCCCTTTCTCCGGCCCGACAGCGCGGAGATCCAGGCCGCGGTAGAACGCGTCGGCGCGCCGCTTCACGAAGTCTTCGGTGCGACCCGCGCGCGCAAGGACGTGTTCCGCTAGGCAGACGCAAAGCCGCTGTCGGCGACCTTCTCCCGAGGCAGAGAAACCGTAGAAATAGGGGACAGACCCCGGTTTCCCCTGTCTCTCGATTTCTCGGGAAAGAAACGGGTGAAACCGGTGAAACCGGGGTCTGTCCCCTATTTCTTGAAACCGGGTGAAACCGTGGTCTGTCCCCTATTTCTCGTGGTCTGTCCCCTATTTCTCGGTTGTTTCGTCTGCCCGGTCAACCGCCGAAACGTAGCCGCAGTCCGCCCGTAATCTCCGCGATGCGGTCGAGCGCGGCCTCGATGTCCGCGCTGGGCGGCACCAGGAAGATGAGCTTGCGGTAACCGTGTTCGACGAAGCGCGCGGCTGCGTCGTCCTCCCAGGGCGCGTCCATCAGCGCGAGCGTCAGCTCGGTGAAATCGCGCTCCTTGCGGATACAGGCCTCGCGCAGGTCGGCGATCGCGTCGCCCTGGTAGCGCCCGTTGTAGACGATCCAGCCGTCCGCGTAGTCGGCGACGCGACCCGGCACCCACTTCGAATTCGAACCGATCCACACCGGCGGTCCGACCGCCTGCAGGGGCTTCGGGTAGGACAGCAGCGGGCCGAAGTCCACGAACTCGCCGCTGAACTCGGCGGCCTCCTCGGTCCAGATCGTGCGCATCGCGAGCACGCGCTCGCGCACGACGCGCCAGCGATGCTTGAACTCGGTGCCATGATTGCGCATCGCCACGTCGAGCGCGCCGCCGGCGACGCCGAGGATCACGCGGCCGTGCGACAGCAAGTCCAGCGAGGCGACGGCCTTCGCGGTGTTGATCGGGTCGCGATGGGTCAGCAGGCACACGGCGAAACCGAGCAGCAACCGGTCGGTGACGGCGGCGGCGGCCGACAGCGCGACGAAGGGATCATAGAGACGCGACAGCGGATCGAGCATGCCGTCGATGTTGGGCCAGTCGCGGCTGCGGTCGAGGGGAATATGGCTGTTCTCGGGCAGGAACAGCATGTCGATGCCGCGCGCCTCGACCTCGCGCGCGAGTCGCGGCGGCGCGATGCCGCGATCGGTCGCGAGCACGCAGACGCCGAACTGAAGGCTGTCGGGCTCGGTGCACGCACGCGGCACCGGCGGTCTGTGTGCGGCGGCAGCCTCGTCGTGTTCGTGCGGCGTCATCGCTCGTCCTCTTCCGTTGCGACATGGTGTGGTGGGGTTGGCGCGCGCCGTGCGACATGCCGGCGCCACGGCGCGGCTTCAGGGCGCGCGCACGGGTCCGGCACGTTCAGTGACCCGTCGCCCGCGTGCCGTCGAGCCGGCGCACCTCGTCGGCGTCGAGCAGGCGCCACGCGCCCTTGGCGAGATCGCCGAGCACGAGCTCCCCGATTGCGACCCGCACCAGCCGCAGCACGTCAACTCCCAGCGCGGCAAGCAGGCGCCGCAGGTGCCGGTTGCGTCCCTCGTCGAGCACAATCTCGAGCCAGCCGTGGCGTTCGCCCGTGCGCAGGATGCGCGCGCCGACGACCCCGAGCCGCGTCCCGTCAGCGAGGCTTACGCCGGCGCGCAGCGCGGCGATCAGCGCCGCGTCGGGCACCCGATCGATCTGTACGTGGTAGGTCTTCTCCACACCGCGCCCGGGGTCGGTGATGCGCGCGGCCCAGACCGTGTCGTTCGTCATCAGCAGCAGGCCCTCGCTGGCCTTGTCGAGACGGCCGACCGGCGCGACCCACGGAAGGTTCGCGTCCTGCAGACACCGGTAGACCGTGTCGCGTGCGTGTTCGTCGGCCGTCGTCGTCACGAGTCCGCGCGGCTTGTTGAGCACCAGGTAGGTCAGCGGCGCCGCGGCCAGTGCGACGCCGTCGACCTCGATGCGGCTGTCGGCGGTGGACGGTGCCTCGGGGTTGCGTTCGACACGCCCGTCGAGGCTCACGCGGCCGGCCGCAATCAGTGCCGCGGCGGCGCTGCGCGAGCAGTAGCCCCGCTTGCTGAGCGCACGGGCGAGGCCGCTGCGCGTGGACCTTGCGCGCGGGGACTCGGGGCGGAATTTCATGCGCGCCAGTGTACCCGCAGCGTCTGCCGGCGTAAGCCACGGGCGGCGGCGGCGCTATCCGTCGCGCGTCACTCCACGCACAATGCGGCCCATGATCGACGTCCGCGAACTCTCCTTCGACTACCCGGGCGTGCGCGCCCTCGACGACCTGAGCTTCCGCATCGATGCCGGCAGCATCACCGCGCTGGTGGGCCCGAACGGCGCTGGCAAGACGACCCTGATGCGCTGCCTGTGCGGCCTCGAGCGGCCGCTCACCGGCAGCGTGGTCATCGACGGCATCGACGTCGTCGACGAACCGCGGCGCTGCCACGAGCGCCTGGGCTACCTGTCGGACTTCTTCGGGCTGTATGACGATCTCAGCATCGCGCGCTGCCTGCGCTACGCGGCCGCCGCAAACGGCATCCGCGCCGATCTCGACGCGCGGGTGCGCGACGCCGCGGCCCGGCTCGGCCTCGCCGACCGCCTGGACGAACGCGCCGGGGCGCTGTCGCGCGGCCTGCGCCAGCGGGTCGCGATCGCGCAGGCAATCATCCACGCGCCGCGCGTGCTGGTGCTCGACGAACCCGCCGCAGGCCTGGATCCGGCCGCACGCCACGAGCTCGCCGCGCTGTTCCGCGCCCTGCAGGCGGACGGCATGACCCTGCTCGTGTCCTCGCACATCCTCAGCGAGCTCGAGCAGTACGCGACCCACATGCTCGTGCTCGACGGCGGACGCCTGCTCGAACATCGCGCGCTGGCCGGCATCTCCGGCGGCCACCCGCTGTCGCTCGAGTTCGCGGGCGAGCGGGCCCCGCTCGAAGCCCTGCTCGCCGCACACCACGGTGTCTCGGCGCTGGACTGGCGTGGGCCTCGCGTGGGCTTCGAGTTCAGCGGTGACGCGCGCGCGCAGGCGGCCCTGCTGCGTGAACTGGTGGGCGCCGGCATCGAGGTCGTCAGCTTCGGCACGGCGGGCAGCGACCTTCAGGAACGTTACCTGGCGAGCGTCGGCCAACGGAATCATGCGCCATGAATCCTGAACTGCGGCGCCTGCTCTGGCTGGAATTCACGCCGACGCGGGTCGGTTCGGTGATGGCGACCATGGTCGCGATGCTGGCCCTCGGCTGGCTCGTCGACGGTCGTGCGGCCGGCGCGACGACGAGCACCTTCGCCCTGGCGGGTTTCGTGATCTTCACGCTAGCGTGGGGCGCGATGCAGGTCTCCGCGTCGGTCCTGGACGAACTGCGCCTGCGCACCTGGGACCAGCAGCGCATGTCGGCGCTGACACCGTGGACGATGACCTGGGGCAAGCTGGCCGGCGCCGGCGCACTGCCCTGGCTGGCGGGACTCATCGCGCTTGCGGCCCATGCCGGCGCGACGACGACCCCGGGCCTGCCGTGGAAGCTCCTGCTCCTTGCCGCCGGGGCCATGCTCGTGCACGGCCTGGCGCTGTTCGGCGCGCTGCTGCTGCTGCAACGGGCGCCGGCCGGCCGTTCGTCGCAGGCGCTGCGCACCCTGGGCGCGCTCGGCGTGGTGTGGGCCGCCTTCTCGTTCACCAGCAGCACGGCGGGCATGCTGGCGTGGTTCGGCGCGGATTACCCCGCACTCCCCTTCATCGCGATCAGCGTGTCGCTGCTGGCCGCGTGGGCGGTGTTCGGCGCCTACCGCCTCATGTGCGAGGCGCTGCAGGTGCGCACGCTGCCGTGGGCGCTGCCGGCCTTCATCCTGTTCGCAACCGCGCTGGTCGCCGGCTTCTTCGTCGATGCGCACGCCGCCGTGCTCACGCGCCGCCTGGTGACGACCGGCACAGGCCTTTTGCTCAGTCTGGCGGCTGCCTATTTCTGCGCGTTCGCCCTGCGCACGGACCCGCTGCTGCCGCAGCGTCTTGCCGTGCCCGTGCGCGACGGCGACTGGCTGCGAGCGCTTTCGATGCTGCCCCTTCCGCTGGTTGCGCTCGCCGTGGGTGGCGTATTCGCAATCGCCACGCGCAACATCACCGGCGCGAGCGTCAATACCGGTTCCGGCCTGACGGCTGCCCTGCTGGAGCAGGTCACGGCCGGCGCGCTGCCGGTGTTCCTCTACGCAGTGCGTGACATGATCGTGCTGTTCGGCCTCAACGGTGGTGCGCGGCCGGGCCGCTTCGAGATGACCGCGATCGTCTATCTCGCGCTGGCGTACTGGTTGCTACCCGCTATCCTCGCCTTCACCGGGCTGCCGGTGGTCGGGCGGCTGCTCGCGCCATTGCCGTGGCTGCGGCCGGACGAAGCGGCGCTCATCCTGCTGGGGCATGTCGCGCTGGCCGCCGGGGGCGTCTGGCTCACGCGTCCCGGACGCCGGCACCCGCCGGCGGTATGAGTCCGACCACCAGGCTTGCCGCCCATTGCGCCATTCCGCTTCCGGTACTTCTTACTGAGCCGCGCAGGCGAAAAGGGACATCCCACTGTTCCGGCAGGCCCCGCGCGTGTGTTCGCGGCGGCCGTCCAGGACAGTGAAATGTCCCTTTCTGCCGCGCTTGCTGCCGGTGGCTGAAGATGGCGCTATTCGCCCACCGTCGCCGTGAACGTCGCGAGCAGCGTGCGGAGATCGGGCTGGGCGGCGTCTTCGCGGCCGTAGATCACGTTGTCGATTTTCCAGCCGTTCTCGTCGACCAGCGCAACCTGGTCGGTCCACGCAATGTCGTAGCCGGTGTTCTCGAACGCCAGCCTGGCCAGCGCGCGCCTGCCGTCGGCCTCGACGTGTTCGACGCGCGCCCGGTCCTGGCCCTCGTAGAGGCTCGTGAAGATGTCACCCTCGATCAGCAGCGGCTTCTCGTCGGGGAATTCGCTGGCCTTCACGCGCGCGCGATCGCGGTCCTCGGCAGCGTTGGCCGCGGCGAGCAATGCCGCGAGTTCGCGCGACAGCAGGCCGCGATCGACGTCGCGATGGCTCGGGCGTGCGGCGTAGAAGGCGAGCACCGCGTCCTCGACGGCGGATGACGGCTGCCGCCCGCAGCCGGCCAGGGCAATGACGGCCAGCGCGCACGCGATGAGCAAGCGGTATTTCATGGGTTCTCTTCCTTGCGGTAGGAGGGGTTGCGCAGGGTCACTGCAGCAGCTGGCTGCCAATCCGGAAGCCCATCGTGTAGGCGCCGGCCGCGGCGCCGACCGAGCTCAGCACGAACACCAGCAGGGTGCGCGCAACGCGATTGCGCCACCAGCCGCGCCAGTGGGCCGTGTCGGCGCGCAGGCTGGAGAAATCACCGACGGTCGGCCGCCGCACCCACGCCTCGACCAGCGCGGTGATGAAGCCGATGCCGATGGCCGGGTGCAGGGTCGTCAGCGGCGCGCCGATCACGGCCGACAGGATCGTCAGCGGGTGTCCGGCGGCGAGCACGGTGCCGGCCGCCGACAGCCCGCCGGTGTAGACGATCCAGTCACGCACCATGTCCCAGCCGAGCGCGGGGTTGCGCAGGAACCCGATGCCGATGCCAGCGACGATGAACGCCACGAAGAGCCACGGCAGGGCTTTCACCCAGCGCGCGGGCGGCGGCACGCTGGCCAGCCGGGCGAGCGTCGCGGCCGGATCGCGGTCGCGCGCCTGCAGCCGGCTTGCGATGCCCGGCAGGTGCGCCGCACCGATCACGACGAGGATGCGCCGATGGCCGGCGGCGACGAGCTGTTCGATGCGGGCGCTCATGTAGGCGTCGCGTTCGGCGACCAGCGGCTCGTAGATCGCCGGCGCACGCTGCGCGAACTGGGCGAAGGTGGCTTCGAGCAGGTCGTCCTGCTTCAGGCGCTCCACGCCGTCCTCATCGATGTCCTCCGGCGCGAGCACGCTCGCGAGCAGCCCCGAGAACAGGTAGGCGCGCTTCCACCACGGCACGTTGCGGTAGATGCGCTTCAAGGTGATGCCGATGTCCCGGTCGACCAGCGCGAGCTCGAGGCCCTTCGCCCCGGCGCCCTCGATGGCGGCGCGCATCTCGGCGCCCGGCTCGGTGCCGAGTTGTTCGGCGAGGCGGTTCTGGAAGGCGCCGAGCGCGAGCATCGCGGTGATCATCGGCGCGTGGCCGTCGCGAATCACCTGGAAGAGGTCGAGCTTCGCGAGGGCGGTCGGGTCGGCAAGGGCGCGATGGCGTCCGCCGCAGAGTTCCACCGCGACGCAGTCGTAGTCGCCCCCGGCGATCTCGCGGGTGACGGCTTCGGCGCTGGCCTTCGAGACGTGGGCCGTGCCCAGCAGGCGAACGGCGCTGTCGTCCAGCACGAGGTCGCGGAGCGGTTGTTGGCTGGCATCGGTCATGGCGCACGGTCCCGGAAAATGACTCGCGCCCAGTATACGGGCACGAACGGCGCGGCTTCGCGTGTTCAGGGCGCGTTAAGTGCGCCGCGCGTAGCATCGCTTCCGCGTCATACCGAGGAGCTTCGACATGAAAGCCCCACCGATCATCGCAATCGTGCTCGGCATCGGCCTGCTGGCCGTCACCACGCTGGCTTCCGCCCACGGCTATCGCGGCTACGGCTACTACGCGCCGCCGGTCTACGGCCATGTGCCGCGGCCCGCCTGGGGCCCGTACTACGTGCCGCGCCCCTATGCCTACGGCCGCCATTACGCTGCGCCCCACCGCGGCTACGGTCGCCACGACTGGCAGGGCGGTCATGGGCATCACCAGGGTCGTCGCCACGGCGGGTATCGCCACGGCGGCGGGTACTACGGCCACGGCGGCGCTTACCCGCGCAGCGGCTTCTCCTTTTACTACTCGGACTGATCTCCCTCCCTCCCTCGCGGCGGCGTGGCCTCCAAAACCACGCCGCCGCACCTCTTTTCCCGCCTTGCCGCCGCCGCGGGGATGGCCGGGAAAACGCCTGATTAGTCAACATGGCGGGGGCGGTGCGGCTTCCGTAGAATCCGGTCACCGCAGCGCCGCTGCGGACATCCCTGACCTGGCCCCGCGGCCGCCCCGAAGTACACGTGAGCCAACTGAATCCAGCGCAGCGCGAGGCGGTGCGCCATACCGAAGGTCCCCTGCTGGTGCTGGCCGGCGCCGGCAGCGGCAAGACACGCGTGATCGCGCAGAAAATCGCGCACCTGATCGCGCACCACGGCGTCGCGCCCGATCGCATCGCCGCCATCACCTTCACGAACAAGGCCGCGCGCGAAATGAAGGAGCGCGTCGGTCCGCTGCTGCCGAAAGGCGGCAGGGCGAAACCCTGGATCTCGACCTTCCACACGCTGGGCCTGCGCATCCTGAAGGAAGAGTTCGCGGCGGTCGGCTACCGCACCCGCTTCACGCTGTTCGACGCGCGCGACGCGGAAGGCGTGATCGCCGAGATTGCGCGGCGCGAGCTGGGTTCGACGAACTTCGACGGCCGCGCGCTGCAGTCGCGGATCTCGAACTGGAAGAACGCGCTGGTGGACCCCAGGGCCGCGCTCGCCGAAGCGGTGGACCCACCGTCCAAGGCCGCCGCCAAGTGCTACGTGCAGTACGCGCAGGCGCTGCGCGCCTACAACGCGATGGACTTCGACGACCTCATCTGCCTGCCGGTCCAGCTGTTCCGCGGCGATTCCGACACCCTGCTGCGCTGGCAGGCGCAGCTGCGCTGGCTGCTGGTCGACGAATACCAGGACACGAACCTCGCCCAGTACGAACTGGTCAAGCTGCTCGCGATGCACACCGGCAGGCTGACCGTCGTCGGTGACGACGACCAGTCGATCTACGCGTGGCGCGGCGCGCGCCCGGAGAATCTCGCGACCCTGACCCGCGACTTCCCGGACATCCGGGTCATCAAGCTCGAACAGAACTACCGTTCGATGGGCGTGATCCTGAAGGCGGCGAACAAGCTCATCGCGAACAACCCGCACGTGTTCGACAAGCGCCTGTGGAGCGAGCGCGGCTTCGGCGAGAAGATCCGCATCCGCGCCGCGTCCGACGAACTGGGCGAGGCCGAGGCGGTCGGCAACCAGATTGCGCACGACAAGCTCGTGTCCGGCCGCAGCTTCCGCGACTACGCGATACTCTTCCGCAGCAACTACCAGGCGCGCGCCTTCGAACACGCGCTGCGCGAGCGCGACATCCCCTATGTGCTGTCCGGCGCGCGGTCCTTCTTCGACTCCACAGAGGTCAAGGACGCCGTCTGCTACCTGCGCCTGCTCGCGAACCCGACCGACGACAACGCGCTGCTGCGCGTGATCAACAGCCCGCGCCGCGGCATCGGCACGTCGACGATCGAGGCGCTGGTGAAGACGGCGTCGGTCAACGAGTGCTCGCTGCTCGACGCCATCGACAGCATGGCCTTCGCCAGCGCCGTGCCAGCGCGCAGCCTCAAGCCCGCGCGCGAGTTCGCGCACTGGCTGATGAGCCTGCATCGCCGCAGCGAGGACGACGCGCCGGCCGCGCTCCTCAAGGTGCTGCTGTCGGACATAGGCTACGAGGACTGGCTGCTGCAGACCACCGACAACGAGCAGGACGCGCTGCGCCGCTGGGGCAATGTCATGGAACTGATGAACTGGGTGGACAGGATCGCGAAGCAGGGAGAGGGCAAGAACATCGGCGACATCGTCGCATCGCTGACGCTGTACGACATCATGGAGCGCCAGGAGAGCGAGGACGAGCGGGACTGCGTCGCGCTGATGACCCTGCATGCGGCAAAGGGCCTCGAGTTCCCGCACGTCTTCCTCGTCGGCTTCGAGGAAAACCTGCTGCCGCACCGCTCGAGCATCGAGGCCGACACCATCGAGGAAGAGCGGCGGCTCGCCTACGTCGGCATCACGCGCGCCCAGCAGACCCTGTCGATTTCCTACACGAAGACCCGCCGCCGCTTCGGCAAGATCGAGGAATGCACGCCCAGCCGCTTCCTCGACGAACTGCCGAAGGAAGACCTGCGCTTCGACGGCGCCGCCGACAGCGGCGAGGAGAACCGCAGCAAGGGCAAGTCGACGCTCGCCCATCTGAAGGGCCTGCTGAAGGCGGACTGAGGCGGCGCTCGTCGGGCGTCCCGCGTCAGCCCGCGGCACGAAACCTCGTCGCCTCTCCCGGAGCGGGAGAGGTGAAGAGGTCGCTCGATCAAACCGGTCACGCGCCCTCGATCAGCCACTCCTGAAGGTTCGCGCGCCGCGCGCCGTCGCGCGCGCCGAGGTTCGCGAAGTCGAACTGCGTCGTGTCGGCGAGGTGTGACAGGACGACGTTCTGCAGGCTGCGGAACACGTTTTCCACGCGGCCCGGATTGCGCTTTTCCCAGTCGGCGAGCATCTGCTTGATCTGCTTGCGCTGCAGGTGTTCCTGGCTGCCGCACAGGTTGCACGGGATGATCGGAAATGCCCGCGCCTCCGCATACGCCGTGAGATCGGTCTCGCGACAATAGGCGAGCGGACGGATCACGATGTGTTCGCCGTCGTCCGACTGCAGCTTCGGCGGCATGGCCTTCAGCTTCGAGCCGAAGAACATGTTGAGAAACAGGGTCTCGACGATGTCGTCGCGATGATGGCCGAGCGCGATCTTGGTCATGCCGCGTTCCTTCGCGAAGGTGTACAGGCTGCCGCGCCGCAGGCGCGAACACAGTCCGCACAGCGTCTTGCCCTCGGGCACCACGCGCTTGACGACACTGTAGGTATCCTGCTCGAGGATGTGGAACGGCACGCCGATGGACCGCAGGTAGTCGGGCAGCACGTGCTCCGGGAAGTCCGGCTGCTTCTGGTCGAGGTTGACGGCGAGGATCTCGAAGTCGATCGGCGCCTTCTTCTGAAGGCTCAGCAGGATGTCGAGCATCGCGTAGGAGTCCTTGCCGCCCGACAGGCAGACCATGACCCGATCGCCTTCCTCGATCATGTTGTAGTCGGCGATCGCCTTGCCGACGTTGCGCCGCAGACGCTGCTGCAGCTTGCCGAACTCGTGGCGTACGCGGTCCGGGCGGGCGGCGGGCTGGAAGTGGAGGACTTGCTCGTTCATGGCCGCCATTGTCCGGGCCGGGGGCAGGTCGAGGCAAGCCGAGCCGGTGTCTCCCTCTCGTGCCCGCGTGCGTGGGAGGGGGTGGAAGGGCGTCTCGATGGGCGCCGCGCCACGCTGAAAGGCCCCTCACCCGCGCTCCGCGCGGCCTTTCCCGGGGCGGGCTGTCTCTTGGTCACGTCAGGACGCGGGTACCGGGGTACAGACCTTGATGGGCCACCGAGAACACCGCGAACACCGAGAGGATCGGGCGGGCAGGTGCCGCCCGGCCGCCATTGCCACGACCGAGGCGCATTCCGCCATTCACCGTTCTTCTCCGTGTCCTCCGTGCTCTCCATGGTCAAATTTCGGCGCCTGTTGCCGCGGCAACGCCGGGTTTCACCACGGACAGCAAGGAGGAAACGGAGCAGTCCCATTTTCGAGCGTGGTCCGGGCAATGGCCATGCTGTCGACCGCTGGCTCAGCGCCACTTGAAAAATCTCGGTGTTCCCGGCGTTCCCGGTGGCCCAACAGCACCTCAACGCCGGCACCCGCGCTCAAATGTGACCAAGAGGCACCGCGCACGGGAGAGGCGAAGACCGGCTTCAGCTCCAGAACGCCGCGCTGCGCCGTTTCATCGCCGCGCGGAAGGTCGCGGTCGTTTTCGGATAGAGCTCGCCGGTGCCCCAGTTCAGGATCACGCCGTAGCGGCGGAGCGCATCCATCACGTCGATTTCGCCGGCCCGGAACCTCGCAGCGACCTGTTCCGGATCCTCCTCCAGCCAGCCGCAGCGGGCCTGTGCAATGGCGGCGCGTTCGCGCTCGGTCGCGTCGTAATCGATTTCGTACTCGGCGAGGTCTTCGTCGACGCAGGTCACGACCACACCGTAGTCCCGCCGCGCGCGGGCGACGGACACGTAATCGTCCTCGACGTCCTGGCGCACTTTCTCCGGATCACGCGCGAGCGGATCGCCATAACCGCCGCCACCGGCGGTACCGCGCCAGAAGCGGGTGCCCGGTTTGACCGGCACGTCGGAGAACACCGCGCCCAGGAACTTCGCTTCACCATCCTGCTCCAGCCACAGCCCGTGCGGACGCGACGGCAGCCCGCCCCGCGAGCCCCACACCACCGAACGCTCGCGATCGCAGAAATACGAGAAGCGGCCGCCCTCGACGTCGAGCAGCGTGCCCTCCTTGTCGAGGCCGACGCCGCCGCGGAATTCACCCGGGCCACCGCTGTCGGTGACGATTTCGAAGCGATCGGTGCGCACCGGGCACATCCGCTCCTGGCCCTCCACCGGCTGGATCATGAGTCCCACGCCGAAGCACGAGGCGGTGCCGCCGAGGCCATCCTTGCCGTTGCGCCCGCCCCAGCCGCCGGACAGCCAGTCATAGAGCATGAAGTAGGGCTTGTGCGCGAAGCGCGCGTCATGGCCGCCGGTCTGCAGGTACTCGATGTTGAACGCGCAGGCCATCGCGCGCTCCGGCATGATGATCGACCACAGCTCGAAGATCTCGTTCATGATCTTCTCGAAGGGCATCACGAAGCCGGACACCGCGATGGGCCAGCGCGCGCTGACGATGGTGTCGTCCGGCACGGTCACCTTGACTGCGCGGTAGAAGCCGGAATTCAGCGGGATGTCAGGGAAAAAGGTCTTCATGCCGGAGACGATCGCCGCGAAGGTGCCGCCGAACGCGCAGTTGTACATGGAACCGATCGTCGGGTGCGAACCGGTGAGGTCGAATTCCACTTCGTCGCCGCGGATGATCATCTTCACGCAGACCGGGATGAGCCCTTCGCCCTGGTCCGGATCCTGGTCGACGTAGTCGACCGTCGACCACTCGCCGTCCGGCAGCTCGCGCAGGCGCCTGCGCACGACGCGCTCGACATAGTCCTGCACCTCGACGAAAGCCGCCTTGATCGTCGCCAGGCCGTATTTCGCGGCGAGCCGGTGGAGTTCGCGCTCGGCGAGCTTGCAGGCCTGCGTCTGCGCGTCCATGTCGCCGATGATCGCGTCCGGGTCGCGCGTGTTCTTCGCGATGAGGCGCGCGACGTCGCCGCAGTATTCACCACGCCGCCAGATGCGCGTCGGCGGAATGCGGATGCCTTCCTTGAACATGTCGTGGGCGGTCACGTCGAACGAACCGGGCACGCTGCCGCCCATGTCGGCCCAGTGCCCGTTGGCCTGGCTCCACGCGAGCAGTTCGCCGTCGACGAAAATCGGCACGAGCACACGGGTGTCGCTGAAGTGCGTGCCGCCGGCATAGGGGTCGTTGATCAGGAACACGTCGCCCGGATGGACGTCGTTGCCGAATGCCGCAATCACCGCCTTGCAGGTGTAGTGCAGGGTGCCGACGTGCGCGGCGAGATCCTGGTTGCCCTGGGCGACGGTGTTGCCCTCGGCGTCCGACAGCGCGTTCGAGAAATCGCGGTTGTAGACGACGAAGGAATAGCAGGTGCGGCGGACCTGTTCGGCCATCTGGTCGACAATTGTCACGAAGGCGTTGCGCAGCACCTCGAACGTGACCGGGTCGAGGGTGACGGGAGCGGGCGTGCGTTCGTTCATCGCTGTGTCCTCATACCGAGATCAGGAGGTTCAGGTAGTCGTCGACGCGCATCCGCGCGCCCGGCGGCACGAGGGTCGTGGCGTCGAGTTGCTCGACGATCAGCGGCCCGTCGAACGCCATGCCGGCACCGAGATCCGCGCGCGCGTAGACCGGCGTGACGACCCACTGCGTGACGTCGTCGAAGATCACGGCGCGTTCGCCGCGCGGCTGCGCGGTCGCCGTCGCCGGCGCATGCCGCGGGAGTTTGGCCTTCGGCGTGATGCCGACGGCCGTCAGGTTCAGGCGGAAGATTTCCAGCGCCGCGCCTTCCCGCTTGTAGTTGTATTCGCGCAGGTGCGCCTCCTCGAAGGCATGCACCGCGGACGCGACGTCGACGAAGGGCGCCGGCACGCTCACCGCGATCGCGCGCCACTGGCCGGCGTAACGCATGTCGATCGAGCGCTTGAGCAGCATCTGCCCGGGCGCGACACCCTCCTGCGTGAGCCGTTCATGCGCCTCGCTCTCGAGTTCGCGGAACGCGGCCTCTATCGCCGCCGGGTCGGCGGTGCGGGTGTCGGCGAGGTGCACGACCGTCAGGTCGTGCTGGATGTCGACGAGCAGGCAACCAAGCGCGGAAGTCACGCCCGGATTCGGCGGCACGATCACCGTCGGAATCGCGAGGTCCCGCGCGAGCGCCGCGGCGTGGAGCGCGCCGGCGCCTCCGAAGGCGACGAGCGCGAAATCGCGCGGGTCGTAGCCGCGCATGATCGACACGAGGCGTATGGCATCCGCCATGTTCGCGTTCGCGACATCGAGGATCGCCTTGGCCGCCGCGATGTCGCCAAAGCCGAGCGGGCGCGCGACGTGCTCGACGATCGCCGCATGCGCCTTGTCGCGATCGAGACTGAGGTCCCCGCCCGCGAGCCCGCCGCCGAGGCGTCCGAGCACGATGTTCGCATCGGTGTTGGTCGGGCGCTCGCCGCCCTTGCCATAGCACGCCGGGCCGGGAATCGAACCGGCGGATTGCGGGCCGTTGCGCAGGGAACCCGCGTCGTCGATCCATGCCAGCGAGCCGCCGCCGGCGCCGATCGTCTTGATGTCGATGCTCGGAAAGCAGATCGGGTGACCATACTCGATGAACCACTCGCGGGTGACGGACAACCTGCCACCGAACACGAGCGCGACGTCCGTGCTGGTGCCGCCCATGTCGAAGCCGATCGCATTGTCGAAGCCGCACAGCGTGCCGAGGTATTTCGCGGCGACCGCGCCGGCCGCGATGCCCGAACCGGCGAGGCGGGCGCCCTGGCGGTCGATCGTCTTCGGCGTCATCACCCCGCCGCCGCTGTGGAGCAGCAGCAGGTCGTTGCGATAACCGCCCTCGCGCAGGCGCGACTGCATGCGCAGCGCATACTCGCCGACGACCGGATGGAGTACCGCATTGACGACCGCGGTCGAGAAGCGGTCGTGCTCGAAGATTTCGCACAGCACGTCGGCCGAATTCGAAACCGGCACGCCCGGCAGCTCTGCCTCGAGGATGCGCTTCATCTGGCGCTCGTTCGCCGGATTGGCGAAGGAGTTCATGAAGCACACGGCGACCGCGGCGTAGCCGCGCTTGCGCAGCCTGGCGGCCAGCGCGCGGGCGGCCGCTTCGTCGATCGGCACTTCCACGCTGCCGAGCGCGCTCGTGCGCTCGCGGAACGGCAGGCGGTCACGGCGGCGGATGTAGGGCGGCGGATTGTCCTGGTAGGCATCCCACAGGTCCTGCTTCGTCGAGTTGCCGATCTCGATGACGTCACGGAAACCCTCGGTCGTCACCATCGCGACCCGCGGCAGGCGGCGCGTGATGAGCGCATTCGTCGCGACGGTCGTGCCGTGCGCGAAGAGCGTGACGTCGCGCAGGTCGACGCCGAGTTTCGCGAGGCCCTCGAAGGCCGCGTCGGCGGGATCGCGCGACGACGGGATCTTGGCGATGCGAAGCTCGCCGCTGCGCTCGTCCAGGACACAGATGTCGGTGAACGTTCCCCCGATATCCACCGCGACTCGAAGATGCTGCATCGATGCTCCCCCTGCGGCCGGTTCAGATGAAGGCATGCCCTGACGCACTTGCGCGAACCCGGGGCGCCCGATTCATGACAGCAGATTGACCGGGCCGCTTCAATCACCGCGCTGTGCCTGTTCCACACGCCGCGCCTGCGGGCGCATGGACAGCCGCGACGTGGGGCCGGGTCCGCCTGTTCCGGGTGGGGCCCGAGGGCAGGCACCGCGATCGTGGCGGGGGCACCACCCGCTTTGCTAGCCTTGGCGCATCCTGAACATCGAGACAGCGCCGACCTGAGGGTGGCGCGGAGACCCGCCTTGACCGAACTCCTGTACACGCACAGCGGCTACGCGATTGCGGGCATCCTGCTCGGTTCGGCGGTGGGCGCCACCGAGGCCGGTTATCGACTCGGTCTCCGCGCACAGGCGCGCAGCAGCGCAGCGGCGCGCAAGCATGTCGACAACGTCCAGGCGTCGATGCTCGGCCTGCTCGCGCTGCTGCTCGGCTTCACGTTCTCGCTGTCGCTCGGGCGCTACGAGAGCCGCAGCGTGTCAGTGATAGACGAGACGAACGCGATCGGCACGGCCTGGCTGCGCGCGCAGGCGCTGCCGGACAGCGTGCGCGAGCCGACCCGCGAGGCGCTGCGCGCCTACGTCGGCCTGCGGGTGCGTGAAGCGGCGGTTGCGCTGGACCATCGCACCGAGCGCGACGCCCTGCTCGCGGCCGCCGGCGCGGCGCAGATCGAACTGTGGAATCTCGCGCACCGGGCAATGGCGCAGGATTCCCATTCGGTGATGACCGGCCTGTACGTGCAGGCGCTCAACGAGTTGATCGACGCCTACGGTCGACGCAGCGCGACGCTCGACCGGCACGTGCCCGAAGCGGTGTCACTCGTGCTGTACGTGACGATGATCTTCGTCGCCGGGGTGGTCGGCTACGCGGCGGGGCTGGGCGACCACCGGCCGTTCAATATCAGCTACCTGATGCTGATGCTGATCGTGCTGCTGGTGTTCGTGATCGTCGACATCGACCGCCCGCGCCGCGGGCTCATCCAGGTCAACCGGGACGGCCTGACGTCACTCCAGTCGATGATGGACTCGAGCAAGGAGCCGTGAGGGGGGACGAGGCCGGGCCAGCGCCCGGCACACGGCTCAGTGGTGGAAGACGCCGGCCCGTTCGGGCTGGTACACCACTTCGATGATGCGCACGCGCAAGGCTTCGCCTCCCGGCCCCGGCCAGGTGATTTCATCGCCCTGCGACAGCCCGAGCAGCGCGCTGCCCACCGGCGCGAAGACCGAGATCCTGGTCCCGCTGCCGTCCACGTCCTTCGGATAGACGAGCGTGAGCTCGAACGCCTCCGGCGCCGATTCGACCCGGAAGCGGACCGTCGAATTCATGGTGACCACGGTCGGCGGCACCTGCTCGGGGTCTGCGAAGTCGGCCCTGGCCAGCTCCTCGAGCAGGGCGGCCTTGCCCGGAAAGGCCTCATCGGTCAGCGTATCGAGCAGCCGCTCGAGGCGCTCCGCGTCGAGCGTCGAGACGATGATTGGGGGTCTTTGATTGAGATTGAGCACGTTCCACTCCTGTGCGAATGTTCTGTCCGGTCCTGGCTCGATTGTACCCGCCCCGCCGGCAGGCAGCTGTCCATGACCATGAATCCGGCGCCTGACGCCGCCACGTAACCCCAGGCAGCCCAGTACGGGATCACGGATGTGAATGAAATCTACTCGAGCACCGAGCCGGCGCGCGCCGAAGTCGATCGCTACGACGGCCCGACGCTCATCGAATTCGGCAGCCCGACCTGCGGCCACTGCCTGCGCGCCCAGCCGCTGCTCGCGCAGGCCCTTGCCGCGCATCCCGGGGTCCGTCACCTGAAGATAGCCGACGGCCCGGGCCGGCCGCTGGGCCGTTCGTTCAGGGTGAAACTGTGGCCGACACTGCTCTTCATGCGCGACGGGGCGGAAGTGGCGCGCCTGGTGCGCCCCGCCGCGGCGGACGCGATAGTCGACGCACTGGCGGAGATCGATCCGGCGCGGTGAGCGCGGCGGTCGTGCTTACGGAGCGGGGTCCGGTGACTCGGCCGGGGCCGGCGCGGCGCGTGACTCGAGCACGGCGAGATGCGCCCGCAGCTCGCGGGCCTTTTTCGCGTTGCCGCCGATGAAGCGCGGCGCCTCTTCGTAGAACTGAGCAAGCGCTTTCACCGCCTCCGGATTGTCCGGATTCAGCTCGACCGCGCGTTCCAGGGCGTCGCGCGTGCGACCGGCCCAGCGCATCGCCGCCAGCGCGCTGGCGCGCTCGGCGACGCGGCCGCAGGCCTTGCCGAGCCAATAGGCGTAGACGTCGTTCTCGGGTTCGCGCGCGGCGGCGCGCTCGAAGGCGCTGACCGCGCCCTTGAAGTCGCCGCGCTCGTACAGGCGCAGGCCCGCCGCATAGTCCGGGCGCGCCGCCCCGGCGACTTCGTTCGCCGGCACCGGCACCGCGAGCATCAGCAAGAGCAGGAAGATCAGGTCACGCATCGCGCGCTCGCCGGGGAATTTGGCCAGCCGGCGGTCGGTTGGCGGCGTCGATCTGTTGTGCCGCAGGACGCCACCATCGCCACTCGGAAACCCGGACGCGCGGCCGAGCGCCGGCTGGACCTGCAGACTGCCCCCGGGGGCTTGAACGGCAGCTGAACCGCCGCAGCGCCGCGGTCACCACGCCACCTTGACGCTACCCGACGAGCAGGGCCGTCAGCGCGGCGCGCGCGGCGGCGTCGAGGCCGAGGCCGCGGTGGACGAAGGCATCGAAGGACCCGAACTCGCGATCGATGGCCCCGAGCGCCGCGGCGAGGTATTCCTCGCGCGCGGACATCACCTGGTCGACGACGTCGTGGGCGGCTTCGCCGAGGAAGAGATCGATCGGACGGCGCTGGTAGTGGGAAATCAGGTAATCCTCGACCACCTCGTCGCGCGCGACGCCCACCGTCAGTAGCAGCAGCGCGACGCCGACACCGGTGCGGTCCTTGCCGCTCGCGCAGTGCACGAGACCCGGCGCGCCGTCGGCCGCCAGCAGCCTGCGATACACCGCACCCAGCATGTCCGTGTGGTCGAGTGCGAGGCGCTCGTACTGCTCGCGCATCGTCGCCCGCGCCTCGACCGCCGTCATGCGACCCGTGTTGATCGCCTCGAACATCTCGCGGTTGCCGCGCGGGATGAAGCCGTGCACGTATTGCACCGGCGTGTCGGCGGGCAGGCGGTTCGGCGCGCGCTGGCGTTCTTCCTCGGTGCGCAGGTCGTAGACCGCGCGGATGCCGAGGCCGCCGAGGCTCGCGCGGTCGGCGTCGGTCAGGGTCGCCAGCGCATCCGACCGGAATACCCGGCCGGTAAGGGTGCGGCCACCGCCGGCCGTGCCGAGGCCGCCGAGATCGCGGCAGTTGCAGCTGCCTTCGAGCGCCACCTTGCGGTGGGCGTGCCGCGCGAGCAGCGCGCGTCCGGAGTCGTCATTCATTGCGTTCAGGTTTCCCTCAGATAGCCCCAGGTGTGCAGCTTGTCGTGGTCCTCGAACCAGCGCTCGCCGATGTCGTCGCGGTAGTACATGTCCGGGATCAGGATGTTCCGGATGCGTCCGTAGGCCTGGGACTGCGCCTGGCGCATCGTCTGGCCGAGCCCGCACACCACCAGCACCACCCCGGAGGTGCCGGCGACGTACCACTGGCCGTCGACCTGCTTGACGTCCTCGATGTGCACTTCCTCGGGAATGCCCTTCCTGAAGATGATGGCCGCGTTCTTCGACACCGCGTTGAAGGTCGCCTCGTCGTCGAACGGGAACGGCGACACGACGACCCGCACCCCGAGCTGGAATCCGGCCTTGACCCTGAACTTCGTCAGCGTGCCGGCCGCGAGATCGTGCAGGAATTCACCGATCGGCGTCACCATGCCTTCCTGCTGGATCATGATCGTCGGGTAGCCGAAGCGCGACGTGAACTCGAGCGGATAGATGCCCTGGCCGTTGACGATGCAGTTCAGGTCCACGTATCCGACATAGCCCTCGCGCGCGAGCAGCGGCTCCATCTTCTTCAGCGTCGAGGTAAACAGCCGGTTCGGGCCGCTCCAGAACATGCTGGTGCCCATCTCGCCCGTCGACGGGCCGATGTTGCCGGGAAAGAGCTTCTTGTTCTCGAAGTTGATGTTGATCGGCAGGACGAACTCGCGGCCGTTGAAGAACGCGCCGACCGCGACCTCCACGCCGGTCACGCGCCGCTGCAGCTGGAAGCTCCTGATCTCGTCGGGAAAGGATTTCCGGTAGGCCTCGAGCACGCGGATGACGTCGGCGCCATCATCCTCGTCGCCGACGAAGAGGCGACGCTTGACGTTGCCCGCCTCGCCCGAGGGCTTGATCACGTAGCGCTCGGGATGCGCGCGCACGTAAGCGATGGCGTCGCCGAAATCCTCGAACTGGCGGTAGGGCAGGATGTTGACGCCGGCCTTCTTCAGTGCCTCCTGGCCGAAGGAGCGGTCGTCCTCGAGCGCATCCGTGTAGGGCGTGCCGCCGACGACGAGTTTGCCGCGTGCGCGCAGGGCCGCCGCCTGTTCGCCCTGCCCCAGCGTGTCGTCGAACACGATCACGTCCGCCCAGTCGATCTCGGCGGTCCAGTCATCGACCTTGGGCACGAAGCCGTCACCGATGTCGCGGTCGCCCTCGGCGCGGATGTAGTACTTCACCGCGTGCCCTTCCTTGGCCACCTGCCACGCGATGTCGGTGATGAGCCCGGACCAGGACACGAACAGGAAATTGCGCTGCGTCATGCGGCTGGAATATGCCCGACGGTGCCCCCGAATGCACGCCTTTTGCCCGTCGTCCCGGGCTGCCATACTGGTCCCATGCGCGTATTCCGGAGTCTGGTCGCCTGCTGCCTGCTGCTGGCCCTGCCTGTGCAGCTGCTGGCGGCCTTTGCGTCCTGCTGTCCCGCTGAACCGGCCGGCGCACACACCGCTGCCCATGCGGGCATGGCCCACGCGGCCCCCGGCTCGGCGTCGGCCCATGCGGGACATCCCTGCGACGAGGCTGCGGCCGAGACCGGGCCGCAGGACCACTGTGACGCCGGGCGCTGCGCGCTGCACTGCGCCCACGCGCCGACCTTGTCCGAACAGGCGCGCGTCCGCCCGCCGCCCGCACGAAGCAGCCCGCACTTCCCGACGCCGGCCGTCGGGGTCGACGAAGCCGCCGCGACGCCACGCCTGCGCCCCCCGATTTCCGTTCACTGCTGAGTCCGTTCACGCCCGCGCCGCGGCCCGGGCGGAAGTCCAGGCATGGCGCCCGAGGAGGCGCCCGCCTTCAACTCGCAGGAGACGACCGTGTTCACACTCTCTCCGGGCCGCCTGGCCGGCCCGATCCTCCTCACGCTGGCGCTCGCCGGTTGCGCCGGGATACCGGCCGATCGCGGCCTCGACGCCGTCGACCGGGAACTCGCCGCGCGCGGGGTCGCCGCGACCCCGACGGCCGCCGCGCTCGCCGGTTTTCCAGCGCCGGCGCCCGAGCTGCTCGCCGCGCCACTCACGCTCGACGACGCCCAGCGCCTCGCGCTCGCGCACAACCCGACGCTGCTCGCGCAGTTTGCCGCGCTCGGCATCGCGCAGGCGGACGCCTATGACGCCGCGCGTCTCGCCAATCCCCGTTTCTCGCTCGCCTGGCTGGACGCCGCGGGCGGCGGCGAAAAGATCACGCTGGGCCTGGCGCAGAACGTCGCCGATCTGCTGACGCTGTCGCCACGCCGGCGCATCGCCGAGGGCGAGATTGGCCGTGCGCAGCAGCAGGCCGGCGCGGCGCTGCTCGCGCTGGCTGCGGACGTCGAAGCCGCGTACTGGCGTCACGTCACCGCGCTTGCGGTGCGCGAACTCCGTCGCGCGATTGCCGAGGCAGGCTCTGTGAGCGCCGACTTCGCGCTTGCGCTGCATGCGGCGGGCAACATCAACCAGCTCGCCCTCGACCGTGAACGCGCCGCGGCCGAGACACTCGCGATCGAGGCCGTGCGCACCGAGGTCGAGGTCGCCGCGACCCGCGCCGCGCTGGCGCTGCTGATGGGAGTCGACGCCGGCCAGTCGTGGACCGTCGCCGGTGGCCTGCCGCTGCCGGTGGCGCAGGAAGACGACCTGGCGGCCCTGCAGCGGATCGCGGCAGCCGGCCGGCTCGATCTGCTCGCCGCGCAGCGCGGCGTCGTGCTGCTCGAAGACGCGCTGGGTCTCGCGCGGAGCTTCCGCTGGCTGGGCAGTTTCGAGGTCGGCGTCGAACACGAGGACGAACCCGACGGCGGAGAACTGACCGGCCCCACTTTCGCGTTCGAAGTCCCGCTGTTCAACCAGGGCGGGGGCCGCGTGACGCGGGCCGCCGCGCAGCTCGACGGCGCGCGTGCCACCGCCCGCGGCACCGCGCTGGCGG